>JAFXFO010000024.1 GCA_017520425.1 Lachnospiraceae bacterium
AATGCTCCGTAAACAATCTTCTGAGCTACGCCTCTCTTACCATCTAACATAATGTTGTTGATAAGCTTGGTAACTACTTTGTTGTTGTACAAAGGATCTGCCAATACATCTCTTTTCTGAATATGTCCTTTACGTGGCACGGTTCTTCCCTCCTTATTAATGTGTAATATTTGGATTATTTATCCAAACAAACTTGAATAGATCATCGGTACTCACATGTGTTTCCCCAAGTGTTCGCGCTGTATATCTGTATTACAGAATTCCAACACTTTTCTTAGTTACGTTTTTTGTGGTTCCTTTGAGACTTTTAGTAAAGTCTCTTGTGAATTGCTTTGCAATTCAACCTAACTACAATTGTAGCTGTCCCTAATGCATTCGAATTACTTCTTAGCTGCTTTAGGTCTCTTAGCGCCGTACTTAGAACGAGCCTGCTTTCTGTTAGCAACTCCCGCAGTATCCAAAGTACCACGAATAATGTGGTATCTGGTACCAGGTAAGTCCTTTACTCTACCGCCACGGATCAGTACTACGCTATGCTCCTGAAGGTTGTGACCTTCACCGGGAATGTAGCTGGTTACTTCGATTCCGTTAGAAAGACGAACTCTGGCGATTTTTCTAAGAGCTGAGTTAGGCTTCTTAGGTGTTGCAGTCTTAACAGCTGTACACACACCTCTCTTCTGAGGAGCGGAAGCGTCTGTTGCCTTCTTGTGCAAAGAGTTGTAACCCTTCTGCAAAGCAGGAGCAGTAGACTTCTTAACTGCAGTCTGACGACCCTTTCTTACTAACTGGTTAAATGTTGGCATTCTGTTTCACCTCTTTCTTTAATAAAATATTATTTTATGCACACAAAAAATAAATGCATTCGCGTGCACACTAAATCAGTATACTCGTCTGCGAATGCATTGTCAACTTATTTTTTTATTATTTTCAAGATTTCTAGGGAATTATTCCCCCAGTTCCTTTAAATATCTTCCCAGTGCATCCTTCCAATCAGGAAGTCTGTCAAAACCGTTCTCTTCCAGCTTATCCTTACTCATACGGCTGTTAAACGGACGTTTTGCCTTAGCCGGATACTGGTCGGAGCTAACAGGTGCCACTTCTACGGCAATACCTGCCTGTTTGAAAATCTCACAGGCAAATTCATACCAGTTGCAGAAGCCCTCATTGGTAGCATGATAAATACCGTATTTATCAGTCTGCACCATATCTACCAGAAGCTTAGCCAGGTCATAGGTATAAGTAGGAGAACCAAACTGGTCACATACTACAGTCAGCTTATCCCTGGTCTTACCCAAATTCAGCATGGTCTTTACAAAGTTCTTACCATTGATACCAAATACCCATGCAATACGTACAATAAAGTATTTGTCCAGATTTTCCATAACGGCCTGCTCACCTTCGTATTTGGTCAATCCGTAAACACTCTGGGGATCTGCTTTGTCCTCCGGTTCCCAAGGTCTTTCTCCCAAGCCCTGGAATACATAATCCGTACTGATCTGAATCATCTTAATATCCAATTCTTTACAAACCAATGCGATGTTACGAGGGCCGTCTGCATTTACCTTACGGCACAGCTCCACATTGTCCTCAGCTGCATCCACTGCCGTATAGGCCGCACAGTGAATCACCGCATCCGGCGCAACACCCTTAATCACTTCATTCACACTTACCGCATCGGTAATGTCCATTTCATCTATATCTACTCCAACGGCTTCCATGCCTCTCTTTTCCAATTCTTTTACTACATCATACCCTAACTGTCCTTTTACACCGGTAACCAGAACCTTCATCTTTTCAACCTGCCTTTTCCTTTTATCAGCATTTCTGCCTTTCTATAGTATACACTCCCACAAGACAAAAATCAAATAAAACTAACTCTTTAATTTTTTCTCAATATATACTATAATAGGAATAAGAACATCTGCATATGGAGGAAAATCTATGAATGACCATGCGCTCATCCAATCCTTTCGTAGAAAGAAGATTTTTCAGCTTAGTTTATTCATCCTTTTAGAGTTTTTCTTCTTTCTGACACTAGTTATAAGTAATACCCTTTTAAGTACTTTCTTCGGAAGTGTATGGGGTATTGTATGTTTTTGTGTTTTAGTTCTTTTCAGTATCCTTACCATTATTTATTTGGTATACGATATCAAACATATGAACCAACTGATCAATGCCAGCAAGAAATGGGAAGATTTGGCATACCGTGACAAATCCGGTATCCACAACCGCCACAGTCTGGATTTATTGTTGCGTTCCTACAGCACTCCGGAATCCTTGGAAAATGTGGGCTGTTGTCTCTTCACCATTAAGAATCTGGAAGAGATTAATAAGAAGGCCGGTCGTGAAGCCGGTGATGCAGTGATTAATGATTTCTGTACCATCTTAGATGAAAGCGGAGCCAAGTACGGTTTTGTGGGTCGTAACGGCGGCAATGAGTTTATTATCGTTTTAGAAAATTGCACGAAAGCAACTATGTCATTAATCTATGCAGCTCTGGATAAGCGTTTACACTTCTATAATGAACGTCATCCCCAGCTCCCCATTAAGATCAATCGTGCATTCACCCTGAATGCAAAAGAGAATTGCACTTCCTTCTTTGGTCTTCTGTCTGCTACATATTCCAAGTTACAATAGCATAAATAAGAAAGCCCGGTTCCTAAGAACCGGGCCTTTTTTATTGGCTTACTGTTTATTCTTCTACCAAAGCTTCTTCTGCTTCTTCTGCTTCTTCTGCATCAAACTCTTCTGTAGCGTCTTCATAAGCAACTGCTTCTTCCATATATTCCTGTGCTACTTCTTCCTCTTGGAAATCAGTATCCAGGATAGTGGTACGATATCTCTTCATACCGGTACCGGCAGGAATCAACTTACCAATGATAACATTTTCCTTCAGACCAACCAGAGGATCGATCTTACCCTTAATAGCAGCTTCTGTCAGAACCTTAGTGGTTTCCTGGAAGGATGCTGCTGACAGGAAAGAATTGGTTGCAAGTGCAGCCTTGGTAATACCAAGAAGTACCTGCTTACCATCTGCGGGCTCCTTACCCTGAGCTACAAGCTCTGCATTCATATCCTCGTACTCAAGGATATCAACCAAAGTACCGGGCAGGAACTCTGTATCGCCGTTGTTCTCGATACGAATCTTCTTCAACATCTGACGAACAATCACTTCAATATGCTTATCTGCAATATCTACACCCTGTAAACGGTATACACGCTGTACTTCACGAAGCATGTAATCCTGAACTGCACGGATACCCTTAATCTTTAAGAGATCGTGAGGATTTACACTACCTTCGGTAAGTTCATCACCTGCTTCTAATACTTGACCATCTACAATCTTTACACGGGAACCGTAAGGAATCAAATATGCCTTAGATTCACCGGTTTCATCATTGGTGATTACTACTTCACGCTTCTTCTTGGTATCACGGATTTCCGCTTTACCACCGAATTCAGCGATAATCGCAAGACCCTTAGGCTTTCTTGCCTCAAAAAGTTCTTCTACACGGGGAAGACCCTGTGTAATATCGTCACCCGCAACACCACCGGTATGGAAGGTTCTCATGGTCAACTGAGTACCGGGCTCACCGATAGACTGCGCTGCGATAATACCAACTGCTTCACCCACCTGTACTGCTTCACCGGTAGCCATGTTTGCACCATAGCACTTTGCACAGATACCATTGTGTGAACGACAAGTTAAAATAGTACGAATCTTTACCTTCTCAACAGGTTCACCCTTATCATTCACACCTACGCTGATGATCTTGGCTGCTCTGCTGGGGGTAATCATATGATTACGCTTAACGATTCTGTTACCGTCTTTATCAAAAATATCTTCACAAGCATATCTTCCCTGGATACGGTCCTTTAAGCTTTCGATGGTTTCCTTACCATCCATGAATGCTTTTACTACCATGCCGGGAATCTCTGCCTTGCCTTCGCAACAATCCACGTCACGAATGATGAGTTCCTGAGATACATCAACCATTCGACGGGTCAGGTAACCTGAGTCAGCTGTACGAAGCGCGGTATCGGACAGACCCTTACGAGCACCATGTGCAGACATGAAGTACTCCAATACGTCCAAACCTTCACGGAAGTTTGACTTAATAGGAAGCTCAATGGTTCTACCGGTTGTATCAGCCATCAAACCACGCATACCTGCCAGCTGCTTAATCTGCTGGTTGGAACCACGCGCACCGGAGTCAGCCATCATGTAGATGTTATTGTACTTATCCAAACCGGACAACAGTACTTCTGTCAACTCCTCATCTGCTTCTGTCCAGGTATCTACTACTGCACGATATCTTTCTTCTTCTGTGATTAAACCACGACGGAAGTTTGCTGCAATTTTATCTACGGTAGCCTGTGCATTTGCCAGAATCTCCGGCTTCTTAGCAGGCACGGTCATATCAGAAATAGATACTGTCATAGCCGCTCTGGTAGAATACTTATATCCGATAGCCTTTACGTCATCCAATACTTCTGCAGACTTGGAAGCACCATGTGTATTGATAACCTTATCCAAAATCTGCTTCAGCCCCTTCTTGCCTACATGGAAGTCTACTTCCAACTTCAGCATATCTTCAGGACTCTTTCTTTCTACAAAGCCTAAATCCTGAGGAAGGATTTCATTGAACAGGAAACGACCTAAAGTAGATTCCACGTTGCCGCTAATCACTTCACCTGCGATTTCCTTGATCACTCTTACAGTAATTCTGGAATGCAGGGTAATAACCTGATTCTCATATGCCAAAATAGCTTCATTTACATTCTTAAAGAACTTACCTTCGCCTGCTGCTCCGGGTCTTTCCTGAGTCAGATAGTAAATACCAAGTACCATATCCTGTGAAGGAACGGCTACAGGACCACCATCGGAAGGCTTCAATAAGTTGTTAGGTGATAACAGCAAGAATCTGCACTCTGCCTGTGCTTCCACTGACAAAGGAAGATGCACTGCCATCTGGTCACCGTCGAAGTCCGCATTGAACGCGGTACATACCAGGGGATGAAGCTTAATCGCCTTACCCTCTACCAGAATGGGTTCAAATGCCTGAATACCTAATCTATGAAGAGTAGGAGCACGGTTCAACATAACAGGATGTTCTTTGATAACCTCTTCCAGTACATCCCAAACCTGTGTATCCAATCTCTCTACAAGCTTCTTTGCATTCTTAATGTTCTGGCTGATTCCCTTTGCTACCAGCTCCTTCATAACGAAGGGCTTGAACAATTCGATAGCCATTTCCTTAGGTAAACCACACTGATAAATCTTCAGTTCGGGACCTACTACGATAACGGAACGTCCGGAATAGTCTACACGCTTACCAAGTAAGTTCTGACGGAAACGTCCTGTCTTACCTTTTAACATATCGGACAGAGACTTTAATGCTCTGTTACCGGGGCCTGTTACGGGACGGCCACGTCTACCGTTGTCAATCAATGCGTCAACCGCTTCCTGAAGCATTCTCTTTTCGTTACGTACGATAATATCAGGCGCACCCAACTCTAAGAGTCTCTTCAAACGGTTATTTCTATTGATAATTCTACGATATAAATCATTCAAATCGGAGGTTGCAAAACGGCCACCATCCAACTGTACCATAGGACGCAGATCCGGAGGAATTACGGGAATGGTATCCATTACCATCCACTCAGGCTTATTGCCTGAACCGCGGAATGCTTCTACTACTTCCAATCTCTTGATGATACGCGCACGCTTCTGTCCGGAAGAATCCTTAAGCTCTTCCTTCAGTTCTACGGATTCACCTTCCAAATCGATAGCCTGCAAAAGCTCCTTGATTGCTTCAGCACCCATACCTACACGGAACTTATTGCCCCATGTTTCTCTGGCATCCTGATATTCCTTCTCAGACAATACCTGCTTGTACTCCAGGTTACTTTCGCCTGCATCCAATACGATGTAGGAAGCGAAATATAATACCTTCTCCAACACTCTGGGAGAAAGGTCAAGGATTAATCCCATACGACTGGGGATACCCTTGAAGTACCAGATATGAGACACAGGAGCTGCCAGCTCGATATGTCCCATACGCTCTCTACGAACGGTAGCCTTGGTTACTTCAACACCACAACGGTCGCAGACAACACCTTTATATCTGATTTTCTTATATTTACCACAATGACACTCCCAATCCTTGTTGGGTCCGAAAATCTTTTCACAGAACAAACCGTCTCTTTCCGGCTTTAAGGTTCTGTAGTTGATGGTCTCAGGCTTGGTAACCTCACCATGGGACCACTCACGGATTTTTTCCGGAGAAGCCAAACCAATCTTGATGGCATCAAATGTCATGGGCTGATAACTTGCTTCATTATTTCTTGTTTCTGACATTAGTAATGGTACTCCCTTCCACTATATTATCATAACTTCTTAGAACTCGTCTGCTTCGTCCATTCCTTCATCGCTGAAGTCGTCATCAGCATAGTAATCGTCTTCTGTCGCTTCCAGTTCCCCTTCTGCGTTGAATTCCTGTGACTGATAACCCATTGCACCGAGAGAAGCACTGTCATAATCATCATCATACTTGCGGTCGCCTTCCATCTCATAACGATAGTCGGTTTCAGCATAATCGATGGTTTCCATGATTTCTACTTCGGTACGGTCTTCGCGAAGCACTCTGACATCCAGACCAAGTGCCTGTAATTCCTTCAGTAATACCTTGAAGGATTCGGGAATACTGGGTTCAGGGATGTTATCGCCCTTGATGATTGCTTCGTAGGTCTTTACACGTCCTACTACATCATCGGACTTCACGGTTAAGATTTCCTGAAGGGTATAGGATGCACCATATGCCTCCAATGCCCAAACTTCCATTTCACCGAAACGCTGTCCACCAAACTGTGCTTTACCACCCAGAGGCTGCTGGGTAACCAGGGAGTACGGTCCGGTTGAACGTGCGTGGATCTTATCATCTACCAGGTGATGCAGCTTCAGATAATGCATGTGTCCGATGGTTACCGGGCTGTCGAAATACTCACCGGTTCTACCGTCACGTAAGCGTACCTTACCATCTCTGGAAATAGGAACACCCTTCCACAATTCTCTGTGGTCTCTGTTCTCTGATAAATACTGCAGTACCTCAGGAAGCAATTCTTCGCCATGCTTAGCTTCAAACTCTTCCCATTCTAAGTTTACATAGTCATTCGCCAAATCCAAGGTGTCCATAATATCCTGCTCGTTAGCACCATCGAATACCGGTGTTGCCACATTGAAGCCCAGAGCCTTGGAAGCCAAAGACAAGTGAATCTCAAGTACCTGTCCGATATTCATACGGGAAGGTACACCCAGAGGATTCAATACGATATCAAGAGGACGTCCATTAGGCAGGTAAGGCATATCTTCTACAGGTAATACGCGGGAAACAACACCCTTGTTACCGTGACGACCAGCCATCTTGTCACCTACGGAAATCTTTCTCTTCTGCGCAATATAAATACGAACTGCCTGGTTTACACCGGGTGATAATTCATCACTGTTTTCTCTGGTAAATACCTTTGCATCTACAACGATACCGTATTCACCGTGAGGAACCTTCAGGGAAGTATCTCTTACTTCTCTTGCCTTCTCACCAAAGATGGCACGAAGTAATCTTTCTTCTGCAGTCAATTCGGTTTCTCCCTTAGGGGTAACCTTACCAACCAAGATATCGCCGGCACGAACCTCAGCACCGATACGAATAATACCTCTTTCATCCAAATCCTTCAGGGCATCATCACCAACACCGGGAACATCGCGGGTAATCTCTTCAGGTCCCAGCTTGGTATCACGTGCTTCTGCTTCGTATTCCTCAATATGAATGGAGGTATATACATCCTCCTGAACCAATCTTTCACTTAACAGAACCGCATCCTCGTAGTTATATCCTTCCCAGGTCATGAAACCGATCAGAGGGTTCTTACCAAGAGCCAATTCACCTTCGCAGGTAGAAGGACCGTCTGCGATAACCTGTCCCTTCTCAACGTGGTCACCCTTGAATACAATGGGCTTCTGGTTGTAACAGTTGGACTGGTTACTTCTGGTGAACTTCGCCAAATGAATTTCTCCTCTTTCCCCATCATCATAGGTCATCTTAATGAGGTTAGAAGATACATAATCAACAGTACCTGCCTTAGGTGCTACTACGCAGACACCTGAGTCTACTGCTGCCTTTACTTCCATACCGGTACCTACTACAGGTGCATCGGTAAACAGAAGCGGTACCGCCTGACGCTGCATGTTGGAACCCATCAGCGCACGGTTCGCATCGTCATTCTCCAAGAAAGGAATGAGTGCGGTTGCCACAGAGAATACCATCTTAGGAGATACGTCCATGTAGTCGAACATAGCCTTAGGATATTCTTGGGTTTCTTCACGGTAACGACCGGATACAGAGTTACGGATAAAGTAACCCTTCTCATCCAGAGCCTCGTTCGCCTGTGCTACATGATAATTATCTTCCTCGTCAGCAGTCATATAAACTACTTCCTCGGTGACACGGGGATTTGCAGCATCACTCTTATCAATCACACGATAAGGTGCTTCCACAAAACCATATTCATTAATTCTTGCATAACTTGCAAGAGAGTTAATCAAACCGATGTTAGGACCTTCGGGAGTCTCAATAGGACACATTCTTCCGTAATGTGAGTAATGTACGTCTCGAACCTCGAATCCGGCACGGTCTCTTGACAAACCGCCGGGACCAAGTGCTGACAAACGTCTCTTATGTGTTAACTCACCCAGAGGGTTGTTCTGGTCCATGAACTGTGACAACTGTGAAGAACCAAAGAATTCCTTCACTGCTGCGGTTACGGGCTTGATATTGATCAATGACTGAGGTGAAATATCCTCTGCATCATGAGTGGTCATACGCTCTCTTACCACTCTCTCCATACGGGAAAGACCGATACGGTACTGATTCTGCAAAAGCTCACCTACCGCACGGATACGTCTGTTACCCAAATGGTCGATATCGTCATCATTACCAAGGCCATATTCCAAATGCATATTGTAGTTGATGGAAGCAAAAATATCTTCCTTGGTAATATGCTTGGGAACCAATTCATAAGCATTCTTCTTGATTGCTTCTGCCAAAGCTTCCGGATCAGCAGAGAACTCCTCCAAAATCTGAGCAAGTACAGGATAGTATACCAACTCTGTAATACCAAGCTCTCTGGGATTGCAATCAACAAAGTTCTTAATGTCAACCATCATATTGGAAAGAACCTTTACATTTCTTTCCTCAGTCTGGATATATACAAAAGGCACTGCTGCATTCTGGATGGTATCAGCCAACTCTGCGGTCACCTTGGTGCCTGCTTCTGCCAATACTTCGCCGGTAGCGGGATCCACTACGTCAGCAGCCAGAATCTGATGTCTGATTCTGTTTCTGAAAGCTAACTTCTTATTAAATTTATATCTACCAACCTTTGCCAAATCATATCTACGGGGATCGAAGAACATGGCAGTAATCAGGCTTTCCGCACTTTCTACGCTGAGCGGCTCACCCGGGCGGATTTTTTTGTACAACTCTAACAGACCCTCCTGATAATTCTCAGCAGTGTCCTTTCCGAAGCTTGCTTCAATCTTCGGCTCATCACCGAATACTTCTCTGATTTCATCATTGGTTCCGATACCCAGTGCACGAATCAACACGGTAATCGGTACCTTTCTGGTTCTATCCACACGAACGTAGAACACGTCATTGGAATCTGTTTCATACTCTAACCATGCACCACGGTTAGGAATTACGGTACTGGAGAACAGTCTCTTACCGATTTTGTCATGACCGATAGCATAGTAGATACCGGGAGAACGAACTAACTGGCTTACAATTACACGTTCTGCACCATTAATAACGAATGTACCGGTAGCGGTCATAAGAGGAGGCTCACCCATGAAAATCTCATGCTCACTGATTTCTTCCTTTTCCTTGTTGTAAAGACGCACCTTTACCTTCAGAGGTGCTGCATAAGTAGCATCTCTTTCCTTACATTCTTCAATAGAATATTTCACTTCGTTTTCACATAATTCGAAGTCTACAAACTCAAGACTTAAAGAGCCGCTGTAGTCTGCAATAGGAGAGATATCGTCGAAAACTTCCTTTAAGCCTTCGTCTAAAAACCACTGATAGGAATCCTTCTGGACTTCAATCAGATTGGGCATCTCTAAAACCTCTTTTTGTCTCGAATAACTCATACGCATGTTCTTGCTGTTTGCAATAGGACGTATTCTGTTTTTTTCCATTGACATTTCACCCCGTTCTTTCTGATTTCAGCTGATTTTCGTTGGTTAAAAATTCATAAAACCATACGAATAAGCATAACACACCACAATAGTGCATTTACCATAATAACACAAAGGAGTCAATGAGTCAAGCCGCATTTTGTAAATTTTGGGAAATATTTGAACAGTAGAATAAATTATTGATTTTTGATAGAAAAGGCCTCGTCCGCAGACGAGGCCTTGAGCTTTCAGCAAGTTTATTACTTAAGAGTAACCTTAGCGCCAACTTCTTCAAGTTTCTTCTTGATATCTTCAGCTTCTTCCTTAGAAACAGCTTCCTTAAGAACCTTAGGAGCGCCATCTACAGCGTCCTTAGCTTCCTTTAAGCCTAAACCGGTTACTTCACGAACAACCTTGATAACCTTAACCTTTTCAGCACCTACTTCGGTTAATTCAACGTCGAACTCGGTCTTTTCTTCAACTTCTGCTGCAGGGCCAGCTGCTGCTACAACAACACCTGCTGCTGCAGATACGCCGAACTCTTCCTCACAAGCCTTTACTAAATCATTTAATTCTAATACAGTTAACTCTTTGATAGCATCGATTAATTCCTGAGCTGATAACTTAGCCATTTTAATATCCTCCATTTTAAATAAATTTTTGTTTTCGTTTGTTAATTTGTTAATAGTTAAATCTATGCATTCTTCTCTGCGATCTGGTTGATTACGCGAGCGAAGTTAGCCATAGGAGACTGCATACTTCCCAGCAATCTGGAAATAAGTACGTCTCTTGAAGGAATGCTTGCGATTGCTTCCATTCCCTTTGCGTCGTATACATTACCTTCTACAACGCCGGCCTTGATTTCCAAAGCCTTAGCTTTCTTAGCGAATTCAGCGATTACTCTTGCAGGTGCAGTAGCATCTGTAGTAGAGTAAGCCATAGCGCTGGGACCGTTTAAGTAAGGAGCAAGTCCTTCAAAATCAGTTCCCTTGAAAGCAAAGTTCATCATGGTGTTCTTGTAAACCTTGTAGACAACTCCTGCTGCACGTAACTGCTTACGTAATTCGGTATCCTCTTCTACAGTAAGTCCGCGGTAGTCAACCAAAACAACTGACTGTGCGTCCTTGATACCGGCAGAAATCTCTTCTACGATAGGCTGTTTGATTTCGATCTTTGCCATTTTATTTCCTCCTTTTTAGATTTTGTGCCGAAAGGAGTTTTTTAATATAAAAAACCTCCCTAGTCAAAGACAGGAAGGTATCGTCATTTCACAATTAACTCACTCTCCTCGGTAGGATTTACGGTTGCTTTCACATCCACCTACTGTCTTCGGCCGGTTCAATAACCTTTGATAGATTAACATACTTATTTATTTCTGTCAACCCACTTTTCTATATTTTTTCTTATTCTGTCTCTATTTCATGAAACGAATGGTAAATCGGGTATATTTCCCTACTTCACTACGTACCGCAATCCGTCCTCCCATACCTTCCACGATGGATTTGGTCAGAGACAAACCGATTCCCACACTCCCCGGATTCACCTCATTGCTTACCCGGTAAAACCGCTTGAAAATATGATGAAGTGCTTCCTCCGGAATCCCCACACCCTCATCTTCAATATGTATAGCAGTAAACAGATTATTCTCCTCTATGAAAACCTTTATCGCAGTATCCTTTGGCGAATAATCCGATGCATTCTTCAGAAGATTTATAATGGCTTCCGTAAGCCACTCCTTATCACAAAGCAAGCTTATCGTACTTTCCTCTTCCAATGCTTCCGAAAGAACAAGCTCAATTCTCTGATGCCGCTTTTCCAACAAATAATCCACTGCTTCCATTGCGGTATATAGTATCTCCCGAACATCACATCTTCTTTTTTCAAACTGTACGCTTCCCGCTTCAATACGTGCCAGTTTCAGCATGGCAAGCACCATCCACTCCATACGATTCAGCTGATTTCCCGCCTCACGGAGTACTTTTTTTCGCTCCTCCTCTTCCTTGATTTTATCATCGTAAAGAAGCTCCACAAAAACCTTCAAGGATGCCAAAGGTGTTTTCAACTGATGGGAGATATCCGATATGGTATCCCTTAAGAACTCCTTTTCCCTGCCTTCCTTCATACGGCTTTCCCGAAGGGCGGTCACCATTTTGTAATAATTGGTGTAAAGCAGACCCATGGTACCCTGTTTATACACTTCGCCATCACAGGTCACATTTCCGTCTACCACTTCTACCATGAGTTCAGAAATATCTTCCACATCCTGATACAGTCTCCGTAGCTTACTATAAGCAATCCATCCTATTGCAACTGCCGGGCCGGCAGCCAATCCGGTTATCAGGAAAGCCCTTCCTATATGAAATTCACAAAAGCACCAGCTCACCAGCCAAATTAACGGCAGAGAAACAGCCATACATACTGCCAAATGCTTTTTCAATTGTTTCAGCTCATAGTTATCCTTCACGTATCACCTCTACGCATTTGTTTCCTCGACACTCAACATATCTCTCGCAAAGCGGTATCCTACCCCTCTGACCGTCTCAATATATCCGGCGTCCTCTCCCAGCTTATCCCGCAGTCGCTTCAAATACACCGAAAGGGTATTGTCATCGATAAAACTTCCGTCTGTATCATAGAGGCGTTCCAGCAAAGTATTTCTGGATAGTACCATTCCCTCATGTTGCACCAGTTCTTTTAGGAGTCTTAGCTCACTGGAGGTGCATTCCACTGTTTTTCCGTCACATAAAAGACGAAATTCCTCCGGCAAAAAGCGGTGTTTTCCAAAACAATATTCCTTTACACTATTTGCTGAAATCATCTCGTTACGTCGGATATTGGCTGCAATACGGGAAAGCAGTTCCTTCACCCGATAGGGCTTTGTCACATAATCATCTGCTCCCAACTCCAGCCCCTGCACGATATTAGCTTCCTCGGATACAGCCGTCAGGAAAATGACAGGCATTTTCCATCCCTTAGCCCGCACCTCTTTGCAAAACTCATAACCGTTTCCGTCCGGCAACATCACATCCAGCAAAATCAGGCTTAAGCTTGCATCCAAAAGTTCTCTTGCTCTTTTCACATTCTCTGCACGGACCACTTCATACCCCTCACTTTGCAAAGCATATTCCGTCCCCATAGCCAACGCAAAATCATCCTCCACCAACAAAATCCGATGCAATGTACCTCCACCTCTTTTCCTAATGCCTATTTCTCTATCAGTATATCCTATCTCCCCACCGCACGCAATATTCTTTTATCCATTACGCCTAATCACTAATCACCATACCATCCGAAAGCTTTATAATTCGATCCGCCTCTCTTGCCAAATCCACATTATGAGTAATCAGTACCAGCGTCTGGTTCAACTCCTTCACCGAATGCTGCAAAAGAGCCATTACCTCTTCTCCATTCTTACTGTCCAATGCACCGGTAGGTTCATCTGCCAACAAAATGGAAGGTCTGTTTGCCAAAGCTCTGGCAATGGCCACACGCTGTTGCTGTCCGCCGGACAACTGGCTGGGCAAACTCTTTTTTCTGTCCTTCAGCCCCAGCATTTCCAGCACATATTCTGTATACTCCTTATCCGGCTTACGATGATCCAAAAGCACCGGCATCTGCATATTTTCTTCCACTGTAAGTACCGGTATCAAATGGTAGGACTGGAATACGAACCCTATTTTTCTACGGCGGAATATGGACATTTCCTCATCATTCAGTCCTGTAATATCCTTCCCTTCTATGTATACCTTTCCTTCCGAGGGTTCATCCACCCCACCTATAATATGCAGCATGGTGGACTTTCCACAACCGGACGGTCCCACCACAGCCACTGCTTCTCCCTTATGGATGGTTATATTGATCCGGTCAAGAGCTTTCAGTTCATTCTCGCCGCTTCCATATATTTTACTTACATTCTCCAGTTTAATCATTTCCATTTTTATCCTCCAATTCCCTACTCTCCACCGGCTGTCAGTTCCTCTGCCATATTCAACTTCATACCTCGAATAGGCAAATATACGGTCAGGCACAATATCAAAGTACTGATACCTACCAGTACCACACTCCATCCCCAGGAGAAGGAAAACTCTACATAGTACCCATAATTTACAGCATTCATCAAAAGCATTACAATCAAATACCCTAAAGCCACACCGATAATACCGGAGAAGAAAGCCGCTATCAATCCCTCCAGCAATACTGTAAAGGTAAGCTTCTTCTTAGACATTCCCAGTACCCGAAGCTGGGCAAATTCTTTCCGTCTAAGATGCAAATCACTGGCCGTGGTATTGATTACATTCAACATATTCACCACTACCACAAACAGTACAAAGCAGCCCGCACCAATCACAACCTTTATAATCGTGCTCATCATATATAACGTATCCAGATACCGGAACTGTTCGTATGCTCCATACTGACGTAGTCCTTCCAGCGCTTTCTTTAAAGGTTTGTCTAATTGCATCCCTTTCAAATGATACATTTTCCCGGCTGTATCTTTCTCATTCAACCCTGTCGCATTAAAGAATTTGTCCAAAGGCAATACAAATCTGGGTCCGTCAAAAAGAATCGCCCGATTCACATCACGATTCACGATGCCTTCAATTACATAAGTCCGGGTAGCCCCCTGCCTTATCATCTCCTGATAACCTTCATAGAAAATATTATAAAACAGTTCATAATCAAATTCCCCATCCTCTGCTTGGAGTTCAATACCATTTATCCGTGTTCTAATCCATGCATCCAGCTTTTGATAGTCCACAATCTTTACAGTATCCCCCACCCTATAATTCGTCATGGCATACTCCCGCCAGACTTCATTGATATACTCATTACTTACTTCCATGGTACAACTTCCATTCACCAGAAGGATTCCATTCTCACTCAAATCCATGGTGCCTTCGATTAGTGCCTCTTCCAAATCCGCATAATCTTCATTGTCATAACCAATCAGACTACATTCTGCCAAATCCAATTCATGTAACCCTTTGGTCCATTCATTTTTATCATTATCTTTATTTTTTTCTAACCAATCGATACCGCTCCGTTTGTATCTTCCGTAGTCCGATTCATACATGAACTCATGGGTATAATGGTCTGGCAATTCCATAAAATCGGAGGTATACAGATAAGCCTCATAAACATCCTTAGATGCTGACACATACTTACTGGCTTCTAATTGTTCCGCATACTCCTCAGGCATCATCATTAACTCAGTCCACCCCTGCTCAAAGCCCGGCATATAGGGTCCTCTGTCCTCAACCTGATACTTGCCGTACTGCCTGGTATCATCCGTAGCATAACTATACAAAATACCACACATTGATATTGCCACTATGGACATGGCGATTCCCATGGACATAGCTCCTACCGACTTCCACATTCTGGCAGGATTCCTCTTCAAATTCTTGGAAGCATAATCCCCCTCGATTCCAAACAGCACACCGGCCAGGCTCTTACGTCTTGCCTTAATCTTACGGGTCTTAATCTTAAATTCTCCCCGAACCGCTGCTATAGGAGTCAGCTTGTTTACAAACTTACAATTCTCCTGCATGACAAAGTACAAATCAAACACAAATGCCGCCACAATTAATAGTACACTAACCACATGGAAACCAATCTCCATCTTTGCCGTTAAGGCAATGGGCAGATATACCAGAAATCCCAGCACAATCCCTATGGCAATACCACTGATTTCCAGTAAGAACCCCATCTTAAAAACCATTTCCTTAAGCTGCTTCTTTGTGGAACCCATACAACGCAACATTCCGTAATCCCGTATCTGTTCCAAGGTCATCAGTTGAATGGAATTTCTTACTACCGCCACCCCAAAGGTTGCAAAAATATAAGCAATCAATAATGCCAATGCTGCCAAAACCACCAATAAAGAACCTTCTTCCGTATAATAGTATCCTCCCAGTGCGGTGACCTGACACTCCACGGAATACTTCGCTGTGAGCTCCTCAATATCCCCCTTCATCAAATAAGGATGTTCCATATTGGCATATACCTCATATTTTACGCCACCTTTATCCTTCGGCAATTCTTTTTCCACGATTTGAGAAGCTATGATACAGTTTTCTTTTGCCAGCTCATTGGCCGTCTCCTTGGAATCGCAAAGAAATACCATTTCATATTTCACCTTTTCTCTGGTGTCATTTCTGGCCGTAACATAGAAGCTCAAGATGGTATTCATCAAAACAAACAAAACCATAGCAGAAAGTGCCACCCCCAGGATGGTTAGTATCGTTCTCTTTTTGTTAAATGCCAGATATCTTCCGGCTAATTCTTTTAAGTCCTTCACATTCGTTCATCCTTTCCCCATTTCTCTGACTTTGATTATACCCATCAAGACTTACAGATTCGTGACAATCCGTCTTACATTTTTGTAAGAAAAAAGTCGTTCCTTTCGGAACGACTTTCTTATCATTATTGTTCGCTATATCTTATACAAACTTAGAAGTAGCAACCTTCACACCGGGGCCCATGGTTGAGGTCAAGGTGATGCTCTTTAAGTAAGCACCCTTAACTGCGCTGGGCTTAGCCTTCATGATAGCATCCATGAGAGCCTTGAAGTTCTCTTCCAATGCTTCCTCAGAGAAAGAAGCCTTTCCAAGAGGAACGTGTACGATGTTGGTCTTGTCAAGACGGTACTCAATCTTACCAGCCTTGATATCAGCGATAGCCTTGGTAACGTCCATAGTAACGGTACCAGCCTTAGGGTTAGGCATTAAGCCCTTAGGTCCGAGAACCTTACCCAAACGACCAACTACACCCATCATATCAGGGGTAGCTACTACTACGTCGAAATCTAACCAACCATCATTCTGAATCTTAGGAATTAATTCCTCACCGCCTGCATAATCAGCACCTGCTGCCAATGCTTCGTCTACCTTAGGTCCCTTAGCGAAAACCAAAACCTTTACAGTCTTACCGGTTCCGTTAGGAAGAACTACTGCACCACGAATCTGCTGGTCTGCGTGACGTCCGTCACAACCGGTTCTGATGTGCGCTTCTACGGTTTCATCAAACTTAGCTACAGCAGTCTTCTTTACAAGAGCGATTGCTTCGCTGGGATCATATAAAGCTGCTTTATCTACTAATTTAGCAACTTCAGCATATTTCTTACCATGTTTCATTATTATACCTCCTAGGTTCTAACGACAATCTCCTGGGATTGTCTCCCAAAACAAATTAATATTAGTCTTCTACTACAATACCCATACTTCTGGCTGTACCTGCGATCATGCTCATAGCTGCTTCCAGACTAGCTGCATTTAAGTCAGGCATCTTGGTTTCTGCGATTTCCTGAAGCTTAGCCTTAGAAATGGTAGCTACCTTAGTCTTGTTAGGAACGCCTGAACCGGACTTGATGTTACAAGCCTTCTTTAAAAGTACTGCTGCAGGGGGAGTCTTTGTAATGAAACTAAAGCTTCTGTCTGCATATACAGTAATAACAACAGGAATGATTAAGTCACCCTTATCTGCTGTTCTTGCGTTGAACTGCTTTGTGAATTCAACGATGTTTACACCATGCTGTCCAAGTGCAGGACCAACCGGTGGAGCCGGTGTTGCTTTTCCGGCAGGAATCTGTAATTTGATATAACCTGTTACTTTCTTTGCCATTGTGGCACCTCCTATAATGTGGTAATTCGGCGCAAGACATCTGTATGAACGTGTCTCGCTCCCACTGGGACATATCGTCCCTTATCTTGTTGCCATGCCGTCAGTCGTAAAACCGTCGACAATATATTTACACTGAAAACTCAGCGAAATATCGATTTAAAGCTTTCTTACTTCTGCAAAGCTGATTTCAACCGGAGTCTCTCTACCAAACAATTCCACATTGATGGTTACAGCCTGCTTGCCGTGGTCAATCTTCTGAACCACACCAACGGTATCCTTCCAAACACCTGCTACTACTGCAATACTGTCTCCTTCTACGAAATCAACCGAAACGTTCTCAGTCTTAATACCGAGAGGCTTCATCTCAGCTTCTGTAAGAGGTACCGGTTTACTTCCCGGTCCAACAAATCCTGTAACACCACGTGTGTTGCGAACAACATACCAGGTGTCGTCATTCATATCCATATTAAGAAGCACATAACCAGGGAACAACTTTCTCTGAACGGTCTTCTTCACACCATTCTTAATCTCAACTACTTCCTCCATGGGTACTCGTACCTCAAGGATCTGTTCTGCAAGATGCTTATTGTTCTCAATTGTTTTCTCAATATTGGCTTTGACCTTATTTTCATATCCTGAATACGTATGAACTACATACCACTTTGCCTCTGCCATAATTTCACCCTCGCTCCTACAATTGTGTAATGAAATTTACGCCGTGCTGAATCAAGAAATCCAAAACAGCAATGATTAAGCCTGCAACTATGGATATGGAAACAACTGCTACGGATTGCTTAAATGTGGAATTCTTATCCGGCCATGTAATCTTCTTGAACTCGGATTTAACGCCCTTGAAAAAGCTTGGTTTCTTAGCTTTTTTAGCTACGGGCTTCTTTTCTGCGGAATCTCCCATTATTCTCTCCATTCTGCCTTTTATTCGGCCAGTGCGATTGTTCTATACACCAGAACGATTATTTGGTTTCCTTATGGTTTGTATGCTTCTTACAGAATCTACAATACTTCTTGGTTTCCATTCTGTCAGGATGAGTCTTCTTATCCTTGGTAGTATTGTAGTTACGCTGTTTGCACTCTGTACATGCTAAAGTAATCTTTGTACGCATAATGTCCTCCATTCC
Organism: Lachnospiraceae bacterium; assembly: GCA_017520425.1. Classification (GTDB taxonomy): domain Bacteria; phylum Bacillota; class Clostridia; order Lachnospirales; family Lachnospiraceae; genus Acetatifactor. The sequence continues at coordinate 18,994 of JAFXFO010000024.1, forward strand.
ACTGCCGTAAAGGGCAATCTCTATCTTCTTTGTCTTTTACGTAATTTCAAGTCATTTTGAAATTTAAGCATAAAAAAAAGACCTAAAATCAATCTCGCTCAATTAATATAGCATAGATAGATTCACACGTCAATCACTTTTTTGTACTTTTCTTGTATTTTACGTTTTTTCACGCCGACACACTTGTTTCTTACTAATATTTGTGCTACAATTAACTTATAAAAGTGGGTAACTTTGATTATTTGATACCGTCAAAAGGGAATTTGATTGTATCATAGTTTAACACAAATATCAAGACCGCCGGCTGAACTCACGGAAGAAAGGAGGCTGGGCAATGAACGCTGCATTATCTACTGTCTATAATCATTATCTGACTACATATGCGCCCAAGGGTACTACCCGCTATGATGCTCATAAGAAGAGCGACCTGAAGGGCATATACGATTCCATTGTCAAATTAAATAAAGAGTCTCCATGGTATCTTCCCGCTACCGGCAAAGAGGTCCAGCATTATGCCATCGACCTGAAGGAAAATGCGCGCAATCTCCACAATACCATTGCGTCCCTTGGTGGTTTGGATGATTCCCAGCTACTCAGCAAAAAGACCGCATACACCTCGGACGAAGAAATTGTATCAGCTACCTTTGTGGGCAACTATACACCGGGCATGCCTTCTCCCACCTTTACCATGGATATTAAAGAACTGGCGACTCCTCAGGAGAATATGGGACGTTTCTTAGACAAGGGAAAGGTTTCCCTGCCTGCCGGCACCTATTCCTTTGATGTGGCCATCAACGATATGAACTACGAATTCCAGTTCTCCATCTCCGAAACAGATACCAACCAATCCATTCAGGAGCGTTTGGCTCGTCTGATCAGTACCTCAGGTGTGGGACTGAAAGGCAAGGTGCTGGAAACAGACGGACGGACTTCGCTGACCATCCGCTCCGAATCCACCGGTTTGTCAGAGCAGCAAAAATATATTTTCAATATCAGTGACGAACATACCAGCAAGGCAAAAGGTGCTGTGGAATATTTCGGATTGGACTATGTAAGCCACAGTGCCTCCAATGCACGCTTTGATGTGAATGGTGACGAGCGCACCTCTACCTCCAATCAATTTACAGTCGGTAAAATGTTTGATGTGACCTTACACAGTACCAATCCTTTGGGCATACCGGTGACCATCGGACTTAAGAACGATATCGAGTCTCTGACGGACAATGTACTGCAACTGGCTAACGGTTACAATGAGTTTATCAAAGCTACCTCCGAGTACATAAACACACAGCCCCGCAGCAAGCATGCGATACAGGAAATCAGCAGCATCGCTACCCGCTATCAGACAGCCTTCCAAAGCATGGGCGTAAACCTGACGCAGGATGGCACCATCGAGATCAATATGTCCGACCTGGGCAAGAGTATCGCCAGCGACGAGGATATTGCCGATACTTTCGGCACCCTGAAGGAATTCTCCAATCACCTGATCCAAAAAAGTGAAGAGATTTCCCTAAATCCCATGAACTACGTAGAGAAAAAAATCGTAGCCTACAAGAATCCGGGACGCAGCTTCGCCAATCCCTATGTAACCAGTGCATACAGCGGCATGATGTTCAACGGATATTGTTAATAGATATAGCAAGAACGAAAGTGAGAGCCAATAAGGCTCTCACTTTCGTTCTTATTTGTTTTCGGCAGCCACCATATCCAGGGCAGCTTCAATTACTTTGTCCATATCATAGTATTTATACTGGCCCAGACGTCCGCCGAAGAGCACATTCGTCTCCTTGTCAGCCAGTTCCTTATACCGTGCAAACAGGGTATTGTTGCGGTCATCATTGATTGGATAGTAGGGTTCGTCGCCCTTTGCCCAGGTGGCCGGATACTCTCTGGTAATGATGGTATCAGGCTGGGTACCAAATTCAAAATGCTTGTGTTCGATGATGCGGGTGTAGGGAATCTCTCTTTCCGTATAGTTAACCACCGCATTGCCCTGATAGTTGTCACAGCCTTCTATCGTCTCCTCTTCAAAACGAAGGGAACGGTACTGCAACTCACCCAACTGATAGTCGAAATACTCATCAATCATACCGGTATAGAGCACCTTTGAGAAGGTATCCTTGTCTTCACCTTTTTCCTCATTCTGCTGCAAGAACTCTTTGTAAGTAACCCCCAGCTGTATGGGAGTATCCCCAAAAAGCTTCTCCACAATCTGCGTATATCCACCTTTAGGGATGCCCTGATAAGGGTCGGTAAAATAATTATTATCATAGGTAAAGCGAACCGGCAAACGTTTAATGATAAAGGCCGGCAACTCCGTGCAGCTTCTGCCCCACTGCTTCTCCGTGTAGCCCTTCACCAGCTTTTCATAAACATCACGGCCAATCAGATTCAGTGCCTGCTCCTCTAAATTCTGAGGTTCTTCCACATAAGCATCTCTTTTCTGGGCCGCAATGATTTCCTTGGCCTCCGCAGGTGTCTTGATGCCCCACATTTTACTAAAGGTATTCATATTAAAGGGCATATTGTAAAGCTCATCCTTATACACTGCCACCGGTGAGTTGATATAGTGATTAAACTCCGCAAAACCATTCACATAATCCCAAATCTTACGATTGGAGGTATGGAAAATATGCGCACCATACTTGTGCACCTGTATCCCATTTTCTTCCCGGGTAAAAATATTGCCACCCACATGCTCTCGCTTGTCGATGGCCAGACAGGTCTTTCCTGCTTTCTTCATTTCATGGGCAAATACCGCTCCAAACAAACCGGTACCCACAATTAAATAATCATAATTCATGCCAAATCCTTCTTATGCCTTGTATTTCTCAATCTCCGCAAAATCATCCATCAGTTCCAGGACTTTTTCCCTGCCTATGGAGTTCAGCTTCATATAGTTTTGCATCACACGATTCTCAAGCAGCTGTGCACCCAAAGAGGCATCACGCTCCAAAGAGGTGAAGTCCACCGGATTCAAACTCAGCTTATCACACATCTTAATCACGGTACCATAGGCCATACCTTCGATACCACGCTCCAATGCTGTTACCAAAGTACTGTAGGGTATCTCCATATCCATGGCGAACTGTCTGATACTACGATACTGACGCAAAATCTCACTTTTCAAAATCTCCGCTTTTGTCATCCTAATCCCCTCCGTTTTTCACAAAACGCATATCTTGTGTATTCACTATACTCCATTCTTTTCCGCTTTGCAAGGCAAATATTTACTTTTTCCCACATTTTTCTATATGAAATAATGGAAATCGTTTTTTATTTCTATTACTAATAACCATATGACTGAATCACTTCCAGATAGTCACTGTTTTGTATATCGCAGGGTGTTACAATCAATCCACCGTCGCTGTCTAAATCTATGCCGAACTGCTTATAAGCATACCAAACCAGATGTGCACAGTGGGTGCCTTTTAAGGCAGACACGTGAATCTCTCCGGAGTCTGCTGCCTGCACGGTTTTTATTTTAGTGGGCGAGAGTCTTTCCCAAATGCCCGCATGCAAATGGTAGGGTACCTCCGTCAGGTTCTTTGTAGCGTAGGCGGCGATTTTTTGAGGTAGTGACTTGGCACCATTAACTGTGTTTTGTGTTTCCGCTTCTTTTTGGGCATATTCATCCCTCAGTCTTAATACTTGAAAAGAAGGATACGCAGACCATTTCTCAACCGTATTGAGTCTGGTGGCTGTCCCCAACATCACCGCCTCCAACAATATCCCTTTTTCCGCATCCACCACCAACGCTGCATGACCGTTGCGCCAGCCAAGAAAGCGTGAATTCTTGGTAATCAGGATATCTCCATCCTGCAGATCCACCAGGGGCATACCCGTGATTCTGCGTCCCTCTTCATCCACCAGATGCTCACTGATGGTAAGGGGTGTGGAGCTATGGGTCGCGATACGGATAGGGGCAAAGTAGCACTGCTGAAGTTGAAGGAGCAATTGAGTTTTTCCTTGGTTTAGAAATTTTTGAATGGTGCCGGGATGCAATCCGGTTTGTCCGGATAAAATGTTCAATTGATTGTCTGTGATTTGAGTTTGCTCCAGTATTGGAAGGATATCTTGCGGCTCTGATTGAGGACTGATATGTGCCTGGGGAATCGCTTCCATGGTCCAACTATATACAAAAAGAAAGAGGGTCAGGGTCGTAAGATATATTACACTACGAAACCTCCTGCTCCTCTTTCGTAAAGGTTCTATCTGAAAAATGCTCACTTTTATCACCGCCGGCCAAAATAATAAACGCCCGCCGGGCAGTGGGCTGCCTGATGGGCGTGGTATTAGTATGGGCGGGAAATCTCTATCTATTCACGATTTGACGCAATACTTCATAGTCTTCCTGTGAACTTCCCAACAGCTCACACGCTTTTTCCAAGCTTATGGATAATGACTTCATAAGATTTTCTACGCTCTGCTTTAAAGCATCCAGACGGCCCTCCTTAATTCCTTCGCTTCGTCCAACCTTGATTCCTTCACTAAGGCCTTCCTGCTTGCCATCCTCTATTAACTCCCTAATCGCCTGACACATATCATATTCCTCCTCTTTATTCTTACCTGTATCTTCCGTTTCCTTTTCACTCTTCTTAAATTTATGACGCTTCTTCCAGATAGCCGGATTATCCATCACCACCGACAAAAACTCCAGACTGTCCTCATCCATATGGGAATATGCCTCATCTCCTGTCAGCTTTTCCAGTAGTCGCTTCTTGTCCTTCCGCAGCGGCAAAAGCTCAAACACGCATCTTAACTGCGTATGAAACATGGAAAAGTCATGCTCCTCATTTACACAATACAGCCGGAAGGGATAATCCGCAAACAGCTCCTTCATATCCCCCGCATCCTCTCCGAAATCCATCATATCCTGCAGGCTTCTGGGACCATCCCAAGGTTCCTCGCCCAGATACAAACAAAGCGTATATGTGGGCCACAGGCGGTCCGTCTTCCTCATCCCACAAAGCCGCTCATGTGATGTGGAAAGCCTCTTCTCCTGAAGGTTCTGTGCTTTCAGCTCCTCCATCTGCTTCCGATACTCCAGGACATCATACTCCATGCAACGCACCGGCATCCCATAGTCAATGTAGCTCTGATGCTCTATGGCCAGTATCCGAATCGTACTGCCATACTTGTGGAGCATTTTAATATCCCTCACGCGCTCCTGATATTGCCGCTTCTCCTCCTGTCCGGTATACTCCAACGGCTGAGTATAGCTTTCACCGCTCACCGTCAAATCCTCTGAGTGTATCACACTCCTTCCGTCAAAATACACTCCGTTCACCAGGTCAGCAAATCTGACCCTGTCACTGCAAAAACGCTTTGTTACTGCATCTTTACGTCCCATCTTCTGTTCCTCCTTTTCAGGCAGGAACCACATCACAGAAAGCCCCTGCCTCAATATAAAATATGATTTTTAAAGCAAGATTTTTCTGAAATGTTAGAAATTAGAATTCGTAGATAAACAGAATATTGCTTTGAGGTAAGTTTAGCATAGGTGATGAGGATTGGCAAGGAGAAAAAGAGCACTCACATCTTTCTGCCAAACTCCTCCACGGATAAATTAATGTGTATTTATAGTTTAACGTAATACCTCATAGTCTTCCTGCGAACTCCCCAGCAACTCACAAGCCTTTTCCAAACTTATGGCCAATGACTTCATCAGATTTTCCACGCTCTGCAACATGACCTGCTGCATACCCTGTTGCACGCCCATCTGCTGGGCTTCCTCTACGCCCTTATCATACTCATCTCTAAACAAATCTATGATTGCTTCACACACGTTGCTCTCCTCCTTAAACAATTCCTCATTCGCCCGGACGATCACATTCATCACCGAACGGTACAGAGTATTCTTACGATGCTCATGATACTCCCTTGCCAATACATCTACTGCCATCCTATCCGGCAAATCATCGGTAAGATTTTTCAACCAGAAATTCTCTTCCCCCGACAATTGCGATGTAACGATTAGCTGCATCGTTAAAATATCACCCTTTATGTAGTAGATACCGGCTTCCACTGCCTCTACTTCGAAATGACGCACTTCCCTCAGATGCTGTATATCCGCGCTATATTCTTTTCCGTTGTTTCATCTGAATTCTTTTTAATAATCAATACATCAATCATCATAGGCCTCGTCCCCAACTGGTGCTCACTTTCAAAGTTCACCTTATCTCCCTCTTCGCACAGCTCAATCTGCAAGCTTGCAAAAAATGCCGGATGCCACTGAAGCACCGGTTCCTCTCTCTTTACATCTGTCATGTAACCTCCATATTCCGCAAGGTATTCCCCAAAAAATCCCTGCTATTTTTACATCTTGAAATAAAAGCATAGATTTTCCGAAATATAGAAAGTTAAGAAACTTAGAACAATAAGAAAATATGCTTTAAATATAAACCAAGCATTATGTCACTAATATTTGAGCACCGAACTTCCTAATCCCTATATGTACTCACCACTTCTAAAATAGTCTCAAACCGCTTTTGAAAGGTGTGTTCCTCACGTACCTTTACACATCCGCTTCGAGCGATTCTACGTCTCTTCTCCTCGTGTTCTAAATAGTACTCCACCTTCCTCACCATATCCTCATAGTCTGTATAATACACAAAATCCTCATCTGGTACAAAATATTCAAACATTTCCGGTTGATAATTGGTTAGTAAAAATCCTTCATTTCCCAGAATATCCCATACTCGTAATGGAATACCTGTTTTAATGCTCCTGAGCGTAATATTAAGATTTATTTTAGACTGTCTAAATACATACGGCATCCCCTCGTAATAATCCACCGGTCCTCTATTTACAACACCAGAAATTGACACTCCCCTATCATTGGTATATAGCATCATTCCAAAGCGTTCCCCCAGTAGTTCCAAGACTTCTCTTCGCTCCAAAGCTGTCACCTGACGATTTAATACATACTCAGCATATATTGCCTCTGGGGACAATACTGTAGTAGCATTAGGATCTGTGGGGTAAGCTTTTTGCATTTCCGCCACAATTTCAGGTATCAGCAATTCCTGTATAAAATTATATCCATGAACTCTCTTTTGTGCCTGAATGATACCATCCAGATAACCTTTTGTAAAGCTATCCACCCCTTGAAACTTATCATAAATTCGATGCTTCTTCTCTGAATACAGCGAACCTACAAACGAAATGTCTGAAGCATATCTCCCTATATTTTTCACACATTCATCCAGAGCTTTCATTCGCTTTTCATTAACTGCCAACGGCAAATAATACACTGTTTCTATTCCTGCTCGCTTCAGTTCATCATACATACCATAATCAAATAAGAATATATAATTGCACGGATTAATAACTGTATATGAATATACTTGTATATGTGGACTGTCATATACCCAAGCTACATACTTTAATCCTAAGTCTTTACAACACTCCGATACTTCCGGAAAATAATTAAAAGAGAACACAAAATCACAATTACTTTGTAGCAGTGCTTTCTGCAACCGTTCCATCGCCTGCTCTTTTCGCAACTTCTTTTCCTTGTATGATATTTTGATCACATTATGCCCTAATTCATCAAGAACCTGAAAAACATCTTCATTACAATAACTATCCCATTCCAAGTAAAAAATGTTCATTCTGCACCCCTACATTTACATACTCTTTTCTATAACTTCATTATACTCAAAAAATTGTCAACAGACAACTTTTCTATCAAAAATTCTAAAACCATCACATTACTTTCCATTGAGTTCATAGCCTAAAAGTAGTATAATCAGTTTACAGGAGGGCATGTATGAACACACCTTATATTAACCAAGAAGCAGAAGAATATTTTAAGACTCTGGCAGACAATAAAGAAGTTCTGGATATCTGTTATCAGCATATATGTAACACCTTAGACGAAGGACTTGCCAAGCTGGATTTTGAGAAGCTTTTATCCCTGATTCCTTATATCACTACAGGGGAAGGGCATCTGGCCTTTGAACACATAGGAGAGAGCCGTCGCATCTTGCGGATTCTGAATATTATTTCCCTGGAACTAAAATATTGTGACGGAACCTTTGCCACAGAATGCTTTTCCAAGGATGAATTAATGGCAAAGTATTTTCTGACCCTTTTTGCTTTCCGCCGTTTATTATTTGAGTTATCCGAAGACTCCGTTAATGAAGCCACACAATATTTGCAAGCCAATCCCCTTTCTCCCTTTGGAGTTTATATACTGGCTTCCGAAGAGTTGCTTACACCCACAAGGAGCTTTTGGGAAACACTGGCAGATATCCATGCCCCCTATTGGTCTCCTGCAGATATGCAACAATTTTCATTACTGATTCAACAATAGACTTAAAGGATTGAGACTATGAACGACCATAAATTTTGTTTCATCATATGTACCAACAATGACCTCTATCTGAGTGAATGCATTCACTATTTACAACACCTGAACATTCCGGAAGGGTATGAAATAGATTTGCTCACTATTCAGGACGCTCCCTGTATGACCCAGGGCTATAATCAGGCCATGAATCAAACAGATGCCAAATATAAAATCTATATGCATCAGGACGTTTTCATCCTGAATCGAAATTTTTTAGGCGATATTCTGCAGATTTTCCAATCGGATAAACAAATCGGCATGATTGGTATGGTGGGTTATGAGAATGTTTCGGCAGATGGGTTGATGTGGCATGGCAAACGTGTCGGTGATTTATACAAGAAAAAACCGGACACCCCATATACTCCACTTTCAGAATATCACTACTCCATTCAGAAAGAAAGCTATTCATTTGCCGCCGAAATTGACGGTTTTTTAATGGCTACTGCTTATGATATTCCTTGGAATACAGAAGAAATCACTGGTTGGGATTTTTATGATGCATTTCATAGTATGTACTTTTTAGACCGTGGATACAAAATTGCAGTTCCAAATCAGTTGCATCCATGGTGTATGCATGATGATGGTGTAGTACTTAATATGACCAATTACAATAAATATCGCAAACTCTTTATCGAAAGCTATGGTCACTATCTGGGCAAACATTATTCCGAAATACTGAAATAAAAGGAGACAAACCTTATGAACATCCTTTTTTATGATATGGGAAGCTATACCTACCAGGATATGCTCTATTACCTGAAAGAAATGGGCCATACCTGCAAAACAGTCTATTATCACTTCCCGGATAAATTTGAAGATGACTTTTTCTGCAACCGACTGGAAACTCTTTTACAACAGGCTCATTATGATGTTGTCATGAGCATCAACTTTTTCCCTTTGGTTGCCAAACTATGTTATGACCACCGGATTCCTTATATATCCTGGTGCTATGACAGCCCTCTGGAAGAACGTTTGGAAGAATACTTCCACTATGAAACCAATCGCATCTTTCTCTTTGACCGCTTAGAGACCGAACGCTATCGTTCTGCCGGATTTTCGCAGATTTACCATTTACCTTTAGCTGTAAATACAAACCGCCTGGACAAGCTTCAATTCCCTTCCTCTTGGATTCAAAAACACAGCTGCGACATTTCCTTCATCGGACATTTATACGAATCCCCTTTGGAGATATTGCTTTATTCTACAGACAACTATATCAAGGGATATGTGGAAGGTATCCTTCAGGCACAATTACGGATTTATGGTTGCTACTTTATTGATGAACTGGTTACGGACGAGCTATTGGCTTCCATTAACAGTTCCTTCCAAAAAATCGGCCAAACAAACCTCACACTGAACCATCGCGGGCTTTCCTTTGCTATCGCCTCGGAAATAACCCATTTGGAACGTTGCTTCCTGTTAGAACAAATGGGCGAACTGTTTCACACCCATTTCTACACCTCCAAGCCCCACCAGCTCAGTGAACAAATCCACTCCATGGGACCGGTAAAATACCATGACGAAATGCCCTGTGTCTTCCGTCACAGCAAACTGAATCTGAATCCCACACTGAAAAGTATCCAATCCGGTATCCCTCTCCGGGCACTGGATATCATGGGCTCTAAGGGTGTGCTATTGTCCAATTACCAACCGGAGCTGGCTGAATATTTTGAAGATGGCACAGATGTAATCATGTACAGCAGTATGGAAGAAGCAGTGGATAAGTCCGATTTTTACTTAAGAAACGATGAACTGAGAAAGCAGATTGCGATGAATGGCTACCGGAAGGTAAAAGAGATTTTTACGTATCCGGCTTGTATACAGAAAATATTAGAGAGTGTCGACTTATAATCGACACTCTCTAATTACTTCCTCTATGGCTGAAACTATACACGCTACATTCGACTCTGTATTTTGAGTTTCTTCTGCATTCCAACCGGTCAATTCCTTTAACCATGGAATCTCAGGGTAGGTCTTCCATAAATAGTCACAATACTCATTTCCCACGCAATAAAAGAACATGGAGATGCTAAGTTGCTTGGAAAGGTACTTTTCGTTGGGCAGATTTTCGTGGAGCAAAAAGTGAATGAATTTGCTATCTACCAAATTGTAGGACAGGCCATCTGTAAGGGTGCTGATGTCGAAGCCGGCTAGGTTGAAGGTTACGATTAAATCGGTAGGGTTACCTTTCAAATCCACTAATGCAAGTTCTCTACTGTCTTTGTAAGCACAGATCTCAATGGGACGTCTATATTTCTTTTCCAGCAACTCTGCAACCGCCCTTATCAGCTTCTCATCATTACTCTTGTCCTTTAAATATATAAACTTCATAATCTTCCTCTTTATATCAAAAGCATCGTTCATCCTTATGCAAGATTTGCAATAATCTGCGACTCATACACTTCATCAACAATATCTTCTACAATATATCCTTCCGGCCATTCATTATTGTATTTATTCTTTACTGCCGCCTTTATGCCATTATTCTTGAGTAGCCACTCGTAGGAAATATCCACATGCCCGATATCGATGGCATGATATCCCAGTTTTGCCAAATCATAGGCCAGTACACTGGCTGTAGGTCCAAGTGCTATCAAAATCGTTTTATTTAATGGAAGCTTCCTTGCCTCTGACAAAATATCTTCGTATTTATCAAAAGCACTCTCTGCCGGACAGAGAATACGTTGGATAGACTTTGCATTATCAAACAAATCATTACCAACACCCATTCGGGTTTTATCTCCTTCTATGAAAACACAATCCCTTCCATCCCAGATACGCTTCTGCATCCTGACCATATCCCAGTTTACTGCTCTGGAAATACAAGCGTGGGCATACTTCTTATCCAGGCGTAATAATTCCATATGCTGTGCCCTTACCTCAGGGGTAATATAAGCCCGAATACCATCTGCATCGTTTTCTGTTCGATGGGACAAATCTCCATAAAAATTATTTAAACCAATCAAGATATTTTCATTGTCAGAAGTCACCACTTCCCGAAGTCGCTCTGCCAATCTTTCATCCTTCTTTTGGAAACGCCACCTGGACACACCGAACATGATGCCAAACTCTCCGTCTCCGAACCTAGCTATAGACTTTCGATTATTCACAATCTCATCTATGGTCTCTTCTTCCGTCATAATCTGCGGCAGCTTATACTTGTCCGCAAACCGCTCATCTAATATCTCATAGGGCAGATTCCTTAATCGATTATATAATGCATTATTATTTCTCGTATTCCCAAGTATTCTGGTATCCATCTGGGAAACCAGCTTAACCACCTCATTCACAGTCTGGCACAGATTGTTCTGCACATCATTCAATCGATTCACTTCATCCACAAGAGCATTATTCATCTCAATCAATTCATTCAAACACTGTCTGTACTCCTGATTTTCCGCTTTTAACTGCTCTAAGATTTCATCACTCATAAATACGAATCCCCTTATATTACACCAGTAACATTTGCATTAGTACCAATACCTTCTTACTTCTCTAACAATCGGTTTAACGTGGTTATATGAGCAGTACCCTCCTTATCCCGGAAGCCATTCCACTCCAGCATATGCAAAGAATCATTAACCACACCACTGAACAAATCCTCTAATTTTTGGAAGTCCTTCCAGCCTTTCAGCAAATCATATCTCTGAACCATGGCTGAAATAGAAATAACACGGTTCACCTCTTCGTAGGAATTGTAAAACCGTAACAATGCACGATAAAAAACAAACCTTGCAGGCACATTCTCCAAAGTCCATTCCTGGTCAAACCAACAAATCTCACCATCATGCCAAAATGCATTCCTGGGAATCATATCTAAATAACCCGTCTTCAAAATCACACCAAACTTCTCCTCATTTGGTTCAATATCTAAATCAAAGGTGTACATTATATTCTCTTCCCAGGATGCTCTTTCAGAGGAGTGCAAAATCTGCGCATACAAGCTGTCAAACAGAGCATATACTTTGTCCGTATCCCCTGTCCTATATGCTTCCAATAATACCTCTTCCAATGTTTGCAGCTGTGAAAACTTCGTATACAATGAAATCTCACCGGCTTCACTGTTCCATACCTTCAATCCTCTATCCAGCAATGCCTGCTCATTTGCCAGTATCTGCTCCAAATGCGGTATACATTCCTGTGGATAAAGGGGAAATTTCTCTACCCTCTCCTGCTTCCAAAATCTGGTACCAATCTGATATTCCGGGTAACGCATACTGCTTAAAGTTGCAAAAGGTACTTCTCCCAGGTCACCCTCTACAGAGCACTCTACCAAAAAGGAGTTGGCAAAAAATTCAAACACACCATTCTGAATCACATCTGCATATATTTTACTCTCTTGGGCTATCAATGTATGCATATCCGGCACATAGTAATACTGCATATCCATCATATTTGTTTGTTTAGGCAGATAATCCTGTGAGTATACTACTGACGGCATCTTGTAATCCGGCATAGGATAATAAAAGTAAGTCTTTCCAAAACCACTTGCCTTTACCAGTTCATCCAAAGCTGCCTTGGAAAAGGTTCTCACCTTCTTCTTAGATAAGGTATACTGGTTCATCCCCTCAAAGGGCAAACCCGTATGGTCTTCTCTGGCCCCACACCAATATTTCAAGCCATACTGATTTTCTATGGCAATCAATAGCTTCCCATCCGGCTTTAAGAGTTCCTTCACCTTCTTCAAAAAGTCCAAATAAGGATTCTTCGAATGAGTATAACTGCCTTGATATTCCAACACACCAATGAGGGTAATATAGTCAAATTTCTCCGCAAACTCAATATCATTCAGGTTTCCAACGATGATTTCCAAATTGTCCTTTTCCCTGCAACGCAGAAGAGTTCCTGTGGCTCTTCTCTTGGAAAGCTCCACTGCTGTTACATGAGCACACCTATCACAAAGCAAGCCTGTTATAGCACCCATTCCACAACCGATTTCCAGCACAGAGGCATCCTCTTTGAAAGGATACCAATTTAGGATATTCTTTCGAATATGTGTCAGATGATAAAAAGTGGACCAGTTATAATTGTCAGCAATGGCCTGCACATATTTCTCCGGCTCATTCTCTGCGATTATACGTACTACTGTATCCTCTATATTTCCTTCGGAATATGTATCCTTCCCTTGATACCATGTTAAGTTCATATATGGTTTGGGAGCTAAGTTTTTTATCCATTCACTGTACATGTTACACCTCTATAAAGTACTATATCAAATTCCACTATATTACTTTTACAAACTCCATATCTGTTAACTTATATTGTCAACACTTACTCGTATATTCCTCAATTTGTTCCCGCATTATAAGTGCTATATCTCCTCCACTTATGTATGTCTTTACCCACTCTACAGTTTTTTCTATAGCCTGTTCATAATTCCAAACCGGTCTCCATCCAAACTGCTGTTTCATTTTTGAACAATCTAACTTCAAGAAATTTGCTTCATGCGGTCCACCATCACCCTCGATTCTCCAGAATATCTCGCTTTGTGTTGAAGCATTCCACTTTCGACAAAAAGTGCCGACAATTTCTCCAGTTGTTACACAAGAAACCTCGTCCGGTCCTATATTATAATTACCCGCCTTAACTATCTCTTCATACTGCTCTTTCGCAATTAATAAATACGCAAAAACAGGTTCCAAAACATGCTGATAAGGTCTCACCGAGTGCGGATTACGCACAACAATATCCTTTCCAGATATCACAGCCCGCATACAATCAGGAATAATCCTATCAACTGCAAAGTCTCCACCACCTATTACATTTCCCGCTCTGGCAGTAGAAACAGCAACTTTTCCATCTGCGAAAAAGGAATTCTTATAACTTTCCGTCACAAGCTCCGAGCATGACTTACTGTTAGAATAGGGCTCAAAACCATTTAATTCCTCGTTCTCACGATATCCCCACTCCCACTCACGATTTTTATAAACCTTGTCAGTAGTAACGTTCAAAAATGATTTTACAGACTTACAATTTCGCACACATTCCAGTACATTCACCGTTCCCATCACATTCACATCATAGGTATACACCGGATTCTTATAGGATTCTCGGACAATAGGCTGTGCAGCCATATGTATTACGATTTCAGGTTGATATTCATTAAACACACTCTGTAATTTATCCAAGTCACGTATATCACCAATGACGGAAGTAATATAACTATCAACACATGATAAATCATACAAACTGGGATTTGTCGGTGGTTCCATAGCATATCCTATTACCTCAGCCCCAAGCCTATGTAACACACTGCACATCCAAGCCCCTTTAAAACCCGTATGACCTGTTATAAGGACTTTTTTGCCTTTATAGAACTCTTTCAGCATCACTTATTACATCCTTTCCAATGCTTCAACAATCTTGTCAGCCATGTAATCCAACATAGCTTCTGTCATACCAGGGTATACACCAATCCAAAAGCTGTCCTGCATAATCTTATCGGTTGCAGTCAACTCTCCTACCACACGATAACCGGTTCCACTTCTCCTCATTTCATCAAAACAAGGTTGTTTAATCAGATTACCTGCAAAGAGCATACGTGTTTGTACTCCGTTTTCTTCCAAATACTGTACTATAGCATTCTTGCTAACACCCTCTTTGCATGTAATTAAATAGCCAAACCAACTGGGTTGTGAATTTGGACATGCCTCCGGCAAAACAAGCCATTGTGTGGTATCCTTTAATTTTTCGGATAAATATGCAAAGTTTCTCTTTCTGGCTTCTACAAAACCCGGGAGCTTCTTTAACTGAGCACAACCAACTGCTGCCTGCATATCTGTTATCTTCAGATTATAACCAAAATGCGAATAGACATATTTGTGATCATAGCCAAGCGGAAGCTCACCATACTGTCTATCAAACCTATGCCCACACATATTATCCATTCCGGAAGAACATACACAATCACGTCCCCAGTCACGGAAGGAACGAATAATTCTGTTCAATAATGGATTATTCGTATATACTGCTCCACCCTCGCCCATCGTCATATGGTGTGGGGGATAAAAGCTAGATGTACCAATATCACCAATTGTACCGGTATACTTCCATACACCTTCCATCTCATATTGGCTTCCCAATGCATCACAATTGTCTTCTACCAACCACAAGTTATGCTTATCACAAAATTGCTTTACAGCTTGCAAATCAAAAGGATTTCCCAAAGTATGTGCAATCATAACTGCCTTTGTCTTATCTGACCATGCCTCTTCCAACATTTCTACATTAATATTGTATTGTGGAATTGTAACATCCACAAATACAGGAATCGCACCATATTGTAACATAGGAGTCACAGTGGTAGGAAAACCTGCTGCCACGGTAATTACTTCATCTCCCGGCTGTATACGGCGTTCTCCCAGCAACGGAGAGGTTAATGCCATAAACGCCAACAGATTAGCGGAGGAACCCGAATTTACAACACTGCAGAAACGAACATTCAAATATGCTGCAAATTCCTTTTCAAACTGTTCTGTATAACGACCTGATGTAAGCCAAAACTCTAAGGCACTGTCAACCAGATTTACCATTTCATGTTCATCATATATACGCCTGGCATAAGGTATGCGGTCACCTTTTTCATACTCTTTTTGTGTATGAAATTTGTTGCAGTATTCCTTTACTAACTTTAGTATTTCAGCTTTAACTTCTTCTTTTTGCATATCTTTATACACATCTTTTCCTTTCACATTAATCTTGTACCTCTTCCATATAATGAAGCACTCTTTCTATACCTTCTTCAAAACCTATCATTGGTTTCCATGATATATCAGAAATCAATTCTGTAATATCAGCTTGCAAATGCATGATTTGATTGTCCGAGTAGGGAATCGCGCCTAATGCAATCCCACATGTAGGATTAACTCGCTCGTGAATCACATCAACATAACTTGAAATAGTTCTTACTTCTCCTCCACCTAACACATATGTTTTTCCCTTTTTTCCTCTCAAAGCCACTCCATAAATTGCCCGTGCTGCATCTTCACTATAAAGATAATCCCATAATTGCTCGCCTAGTGTCAACATAGGTTCTTCATTTTTCTTCAACTTACTAATCACAGTCATTATCATACTTTTTTCATAATCACAAGGTCCATACACACTCAGCACTCTTATCCAATTAAATTGTATTCCTCTCTGACTAGCATACTCTTTCGCCATTAATCCTGCACAAAGTTTAGCCATACCATAGCCTGTTATCGGATTCGTAGGTGTATTCATATTAATCACACCATCCACTTTTCCATACTCAGCCTGCGAACCTATACCAATAAACTTGCTGCACCCAAATCTAACTGCAACATCTATTGCTTCCAACACATATTGTACATTTTTATTTTGTATGTACATATTATTTCGTGCATTACCTACTGTTCCTTCCCACGCAAGATGGAAAAAAAAATCATAGATTTTTCCCGTATCATTTTCAATATTTGCCAATTGCTCCAACGAACATAATTTCTTTGTAACTAAAGGATGTTCAATGATATTTCGATTTCTAGTAGATTTTTCTCTACACAATACCAAAACTTCTACTCCGTTTGCAACCAGTTCCTTTATCAATGCTACTCCTATAGCACCTGTCGCACCTGTAATAATTGCTCGACTCAAACAAATCCCTCCTAAATTAATTTACAGCTCATTCATGTCACTCAATTAATGGAATAAACATTTGAGCCTCTAGTTCTTCTTTTGGCAAAAAAGGAGCTAAGTCTTCTAATGGTGGACTTATCAATGTGCCATCTTGCAATCTTTTTGTGCTACTCTTTGGTTCCCATACCTGCTCTATATCTGTAAAAATCTCACAAAAAACCATTCCATCTAATTTCAACACCGCATCAACAACTTCTTGCATTTCAGAATTATTGTGTGCACAATAATACGAAAATCCAAAAGCTTCCGCTATTTTTCGATAACAAGGAAATGATAAATCACCTGAATCTCGACCAATTCCCACAAATTTTTTGTCAAATAAATTCGTTTGTGTTATACGTATAGAATGATATCCACCATTGTTAATCAAAAAAATTTTTATTGGCAACTTATTTGTTATAATCGTCTGAAGTTCCTGTAGATTCATCATGATGCTACCATCTCCCTCCAGACAAATAGTCTCCCTTCCTCCGCTACCAATACAAGTACCAATTGCCGCCGGCAATCCATACCCCATACTCGCAACAGCATTATTATTTGTAAAACGACTGCCTTCTTGTATAACATAAGCTTGACTTCCCACAACGCAACACGCGCCATTAGATACTGCTGTCAAACTATTCTTCGGAAGTTTACTACTCATATAACGAATAAATGCATAAACATTGGTCCTATCTCTACTTATATCTTCCTGATGAGGCATTACTACAGGATACTCTTTTTTCCATCTTTGACAAGTTTCATTCCACACTGTTTTAACATCAATCTTTACCTCCGCCATCTTGTCAAGCTTACTTAAAAAATCCTTCGCATCTGCCCATATGGGCATCTCAACATGTATAGTAGGTTTTTTTAGTTCCGCCTTGTCTACATCAACCATAATAACTTCTGCTTCACGTGCCCACGTTTTCCAATTATATCCCACTTGTCGAATAGAGATTCGGGTTCCTACAGCCAATATCAAATCTGCATTTTGAATCGCCCAATTCCCTGGACGATCTCCCATATTCCCTGCACGTCCACAATATAATGTATTTTCATCTTCTATTAAGTCAATTGCATTCCAGTAAGTAACAATTGGAATATTAAGCTTTTTTATAACAGAACGAAAATGTTCATAAGCACCAGATAATCTTATTCCGTACCCCGCATAAAAAACTGGACGCTTCGCTTTTCTTATTTTTGTCAACACTTGTTGAATTATGTCTTCTTCTACTTCAGGTGGTACAAAATCCTCTTCAGTATTTGAATTATATCCTTCTAGTTCATCTGTTTCTATATAGCATCCCTGATAATTAACTGGAATATCGATCCAAACTGGTCCTGGACGTCCAGTTGTCGCAAGATGCCAGCCCTTTTCCAGAGCATACCTTATCTGTTTTGCTTCTTCTATCATCGTTGCATATTTTGTCATAGGTTCAACTGACTTAACAATATCATACTCTTGATCACCAAGAGAACGAAGTGATATTCCAGTATACGATAATGCATAGCGAGCAGTGGTATCGTATCTTACTTGTCCACTAATGATAAACATAGGAATCGAATCAAGCCAGCCACCCAAAACTCCTGTTAGAGCATTTGTTCCTCCTGGTCCTGTAGTCACACAAACTGCCGCTATCCTATTATCCAATCGTGCGTAAGCTTCTGCAGCTATCGCACATGCTTGTTCATGATGATTATAAGTTACTTTCAGCCCCCTATGATGTCCCAATGCATCATTTAAATGCATTGCACCTCCTCCCACAACAGAAAAAACATCCTTCACTCCATGAGCAACAAGAAAATCTGCTACATAATCTGCCAATCTAATTTTCACAAATACAGTCCTCTCTTTTATTTATAATCACTTTACATACCATTTAATGCAAGATCCCATATTTCCATGGGGCTTCTCCTGATGCCTATTGCTCCCCTAAAAAGTTCTATCACGCAATGTATCCATTGGGGTCACAAAACCATTATGTTTATAAGCTACCATTTCTCCCGCAACTGATAACTTTTCATAAGGAGTAATTTCTAGCATCTTATCCGCTTCAAGATATTATCTTCTTGATAAAATTTAACCTTGACTATTAAGTTGTATATTAACATTTTTTACAAAAGATTTGGTTCTTCTAGTTCCCTAAACCCTAACGCAGTTTAACGTTCTTCTATTGCATTCTCTTCTAGCAGCAACCAATAATACTCTCTTTGCCTCTGCCAAAGACTCTGCATATCCTTCCCACTAAAGCTCCAAAGAGAACTATACCTATGCACTGAATAAGACGTCTCAACTGGAATTTGCAGTGCTGGGTCAAAATAATCATTCGGATATATCAACGTCTCACCAATTTTTTGCATAGAACCATCCAACACCAATCCATGACTTACTAACATCTCCGTGGTAACTAATGGTGTGGTTCTATAGCAAAACTCACCACGTTCATTATAAAAAGCTATCCTTTCATAATTTTCTATATTTTCGGCAAACAAAGGATTATCCTTCCTACCCCCAAATCCATGACCGGTATTAACATAATTGGATACCTCAAAGCCCATAAAAGAATCTTGATATAGAATCTCATCAATACTTCTAACAATCTCCACATCCGTATCCAAATAAATACCACCGTATTGATAAATCACATCCAATCTTGCAACATCCGAAACAAATGCCCATTTTTTTTGTTTGTACGCTTCTCTAGTGAAATCAAACTTCGAATAATTGTAATTTGATTCATCCCATCTTATAATCTGGTAATCCGGACAAAACTTTTTCCAGCTTTGTATGCATTCCTGCACAAATAGTGGCAGTTCTCCCCCACCAAACCAACAGTAATGTATAATTTTAGGAATCATCATCTCCTGCTTTGCAGGTAAAAGTTCCTTACGCACTGTACTGGTATGCAAACGGAAGAGAATGTAAATAAAACATTCCACTTTATCCGAAATCTTGTAGCTCCTCAACTGCTCCACCATCTGATCCCAAAACCGACTTGTAATAAAGATAATCTTATTTTCAAAATATTCCTCTTTTAAACACTCTGGCGCGAGAATCCTAAATTCTTTAGTTCCAACTTTGAACATCGTTCCCCATTTCGATGCATCATTGTCCACAAAATAATCAATCGAATCCAAAAGCCCTTCCTCTTGAAATCCTTCACATATGATTTTTCCTGTAATTCCTGCTCCAAAACAAATAACCTTTTTCCCATTATATATGCCCGGAAACTTTTCCGCAGTTGTATTAACTATTTTCATACTATTGTCACCTAATCAATTTACCATAATTTCCACGGAGCTTGTTCTGATGCCCATTGTTCCTCTAAAAAAGCTCTATCACGCACTGTATCCATTGGGGCCCAAAAACCATTATGCCTATAAGCAACCATTTCTCCTGCCAATGATAGCTTTTCATAAGGAGTAGTCTCTAGCATCTTATCCTCTTCAAGATATTGGAATATCTCCTTATTAAAAATTGCAAATCCTGCATTTACCCATGCCTGTTCTTCCTTATCTTTCTCTTTGAATGAACTCACCAAATTTTCTTCATCATCAATTTGAATCACACCCCATCTTCCCGTAGGCTTTGCAGCTGTAATTGTCGCAACTTTTCCGTGATTCTTATGGAATTTTACCAAATCAATTAAATTCACATCAGATACGCCATCTCCATAAGTAAGCATAAATGGTTCATCTTGAACATACTTTTTAATCTTCAATATTCTCCCAGCTGTAGGTGTATGTAATCCTGTATTTACCAATGTAACCTTCCATGGTTCAGAGACATTTTCATGTACTACTACCGTATTATCCTTCAAATCAATTGTAACATCTGATGCATGCATATAGTAATCCATAAAATATTCCTTTATCATATGTCCTTTATAACCGCAACATATAATAAAATCATTAAATCCATAATAACTATAAATTTTCATTATATGCCACAAAATTGGATATCCACCTATTTCAATCATCGGTTTTGGTCTTAGATGAGACTCCTCACTTATCCTAGTTCCCATTCCGCCTGCTAAAATTACAACTTTCATCCTTCTGTCTCCCACATTCTTTTCTAAAACAAATCTACATTTTATTCATTATCAAATAAGCACCAAGGTTCTTTTTTATTCAAAATCACAGCCATTGTTTCTTTACTGTTATTTAATTGTTTTTTATTAACAACAACATCTTCAATCTCCTGCCACTTCAAGTCCTTACAGGTAAACAAGCATCTAACATCAAGCGCATCTACTTCCTCTATTCTTGTAATTTTAGAACTATCATAATTCTCATTTCCTTTTTGAAGTCCCAATTTATAACAATTTCCCACACTCAGATACTCTTCTTTATCATTATTCCGTGCTATTTTATATCCTAAGGCACCAAGTATTTCTATATATTTGTTCTGCTCAAAAATATCAACAACATCCAGCAATAACTCTTTATCCACCAAAAAAATATTTTCATCCAAATAAACCTTAATTATCGCATCCGTTTCTTTCATTCCTGCATCATATGCTTGTCCTACTTTTCCCTGCTTGATAGTATACTCTATTTCGTATCCCTCAGGCACTGTTAGATATGATATATAATGTAAAACTTCTTGACACAAGAAATCATTTTCACCTCTAATGATAAAACATATTTTTTTATTCACACTTCTCCCCCCTATAATACATATCACTTAACAACTCCCAACATGCAATAACCTTTTCTCGATTTATACATTCATTATATATAATATACGATAAAGATTGCACAGACAACTGCTGTTCATAAAAATATGGAACAATATCATTCATAATTTCGTTAGCACAATCAAACTCCAGTCTTCTTAAAAGATATTTCAATGTTTGATACCTATCTACAACTTCCTTATAAGAATGAGTATTGTAAAATATTGTGTTTGATGTTCCATTTTCAAGTTCTAATTTATAAATCTCAAAACACCTTTTCATTACAGCATACTCATACTTTCCAAGCACATCTTCTAACCAATAATTTGTATAGAACATATGATATGCATCTGCTATTTCTTGATGATACAAATGCCCTATCCATTTTTCCAAAAGCATCTGTACTACTTTATGTTGTTGCCTCTGCACCAAGCATTCAACACACTCTATTGAAATATCTGATACCTCATTCCACACATCTCTATATTTATCTACTGTCTCTTGTGTCAACAATTTATTTTCTCTTAACTGTATTAAATTATAGATACTACCAAATAATACAGGTTGCATAGTCTCTTCTTTTTTTACAACCGCCTTATATGGTTCGTAATATTCAGGCAACACTTCTACAGCTCTTGACCACTCTTCTATCCAAACCTCAAATATTCGTTTCACCCACATCGAATTACTACGTTCTGAAACATATCTTATAACCTCATCCTCTCTCAATACCATTATTTTAAGAGCTTTAACTTTTAAAAGTTGTTCAAATAAAATATTAAAATGGTCAAACGAACCTGCTATCCCTGCATAGTACCTTTGAAAAAACTCTACTTTATCAAATTCTTTCAACATCGTATCCCATCTAATAATGGTAGTTTCTAAATTAGGTGTCATTTTTCCGTAATCCCGGAAAAAACTCAAAGCATCTGTATATACCTCTGTCCTTGGTTGTGGATTAGGATCCAACGGCCAATGTGCTACCGGCAAAAAAATTACATCATACCCTTCCAAACTAGCTTCATATATTTTTTTAATAGTACTTTCATCAAAATATGTTCTATCTTTTACGTTAAACATATATTCGTATTCTTTTTCAAGACCATATCCTGATAATACATCAAGCCCTTTTATATGCGTATCAAAATTGGGACCATAATCAATATAAAATAAATTCTGATGCCCATCCTGAATATACTTATCTACAACTCTTCTAGTATCACTTGTTTCACTTGAATCATATACATATACATCAATTCCATACTTATTATACATTTCTAATGTTATTCCCAGCACCTCATCCATTGTATCAGGATGATTATATGTAGGCACACAAAATGCTATATTATGTTCCATTATGATTATCTCCTTTTTAACACTCAATCAGCATTCAAATTTATGCAATATATACAGCCAACATCTCCTTAACCTCATTTAGCATTCCCACCTTTGCAGATTCTTGCAACAATTCACTTACAACCAAATCAAACAAATTATACTGCATTAAGTATTTTTTGTAACGCGCAATAATATAACACTTTGCTTCTACATGTTCCAAAACCGAGGTTGAAATGCTTCCATCTGTAAAAAATACATCTAATAACACTTCATCTACATCATTCAGCAATCAATGTACCATCAAATTGCATGTTTAACAACTAAATATCTTTTTTAAAACACCTTCCAACCTATCTTCATAATTATGTTGTTTTCTAACCTTTTTATAACCATTGATAGCAATTCTCACTCGTTCTTCTTCATGTTCAAGATAATAATTAACTTTTTCTTGTAATTCATCCAACGTATGATACACTTCTAAATCTTTACCAATCTCAAAATAATCCTCCAATTCAGACTGATAATTAGTCAAGCAGAAGCCACCAACAGCCATAATATCCCATACTCTTTGCGGTATACCACTTTCAATACTTCGTGATGTAATATTAATATTGATCTTACTTAAATAGAATACCTTCGGCATCTCTGCCCAATAATCCACCCATGGGCGCACCTCGATATTATTGCTCAATGCTTTCGTTGCCACTTGATCAGCGTAAAGAACTACCCGATGTTTTTCTGCTAATTTATTTAAGATTCTAACTCTTTCCACCTCATTACATCTACGCACCAGCTTCATGCTTTCACAATAATAACGTTTATCTATATCATAGATACCCCATACTTCCTGCTCAATCTTTGAACTAATATATTCTATCAACTGTTTAGATGCTTTATCAAATAAGTTGATTTTTCCATCCCAAACACAGTTACAAGCATCTATTACCATATCTGCCTCGTTCTGCATTTCGACATTATTATCATCAAACAATTGCTCATAGCCTCTATTATCATAAAGTCGACCTACAAAAGAAATATCTGCCTGATATTTCTTTTCATCCTTTTTCTTGATACTTACCGTACCAAATACATCTACCTCCGTTGCCAATGATACATGATATATATGTTTTATCCGCTTTAATGCGTTTAATCGTTCCAACTGTTTTTTATCAAACACACTTATATAGGTATACTCATTCTGTGCTTCCTTGCGATAAAGTTCCAACAAAGGCGAATCATATACCCAAGCATAATATTTTACTTTGCTATTTTCACAAGCAATTGATACAGATGGTACAAAATCATAGGTCATTACCAAATCATAATTACCATCCTCTAATTCTTCCTCGATCCGTTCCACCTCATGTGGATAATCTGCAAAAATATTCACATGATAAGTGCATATATCCACTGTATGCCCCATTTTCACTAAACTGTATGGTAGCCCCATCATCACTATCTGCTGGCTGTGCACAAACAATACACGCAAATATTCTTTTCCTTCATATATTTCCGGATACTCTTGAAGTAAGATTTGCCGGTTTTGTTCATAGTTCCAAAAAGCAGGTGCTCCACAGGCATGAATCACCCAGTTACTTTTCTGCCCCGGTACCACAATTTTGTACCCTGCACGTCGAAATTCCAAACACTGAGAAACATCATAAAAATCCCATCCCTTCAGAATATCTTCACGCCAAGGTATATCATATTGCGTCGCCATCAAAAAACCATCAATAGCTTCTACTTCTTTCATCCCATTCTTTATAAGAGTAATGCTATCCTCACCTTCTGCAATCCACTCATCTAAATGATAGAAATTACCACACCTTTGTTCATGCCACATGATACCGTCTTTTGACAACTTCTCCGCACCCATGAAACCTATCATACCTATTTTTCTATCTTTTTTAAATATTTTAATTATTTTCTCAATAAATTTTTGTTCAACAATAAAGGTATCCTGGTGTAGGTATACCTTATACTTCGCATCTGTAGCATTCATTCCCTCATTATATCCGGATGTCATGGATTTAGCCTCTGTAATAGTGATTATTTCTATCTCATAGCCTTCTGGTATCTCCAATAATTCCAAATACATTATACATTCTTGCAATTGTCTCTCATCATTGGTACAAATGACAAAACATATCTTCTTATCATTCAGCTGCTTCATTCAACATTACCTTTTCCAGTTCCTGTATCAGTCCCCGGATACCTTCATCTGGTTTTTCGATTTGTTTCAAACATTCATATGCTTGTCGCCACTGTTGTCCTTCTATCCAGCACTCTGCTAAACTCGTTAATATATCTGTGTTGTTTGGATATTCCTTGTTCACTTTCTGCAACAAATAAATCGCTCGAATCATTTCTCCCCGCATTTTCAGCAAATGCGCTAATACTACTGCATTTTCTGCTCTTTTACAGCTTTCAATGATAAGAATTTTTCCTATAGCAATACCACTTACACGATACCCAACCAATTCCTTCACCGACTCCTCGCACAGTTGTAGCGGCACTTTATTTTCTATTCTAAGTATGCAAAATTTAATTGCCAGATATCGTTGCTCCACTTCCTCCAGTGAATGAATCCCCCAAAAGATATCCTCATGAATTCCCACACTTTCCAATTCTTTTTTTTCTTCTATCCAAATATCAAAAAAGCAATCCAACATACTCAGTTGATTGTCTTCTTTTTTCAACTTTTGAAATACTACTGACTTTTTCAGTTCCAAAATCAACTCTTTGATTTTCTCAAAGTTCAATATCTTTAACTTCTCATTTATTTCTATTCTCAATTTTAATAATTCATTATATCTCTGTTCTATTCTCATATATCCCTCTATGAAAAAGAGGGATGACCTAAGTCATCCCTCTTCTATTGGTAGCTTACTTAAATGTTACTGAAGTAATGAAAGTACGCCCTGGTTAGCCTGATTAGACTGAGCCAACATAGCCTGACCTGCCTGTGCCAAGATATTGTTATTAGAGTACTTAACCATTTCAGTTGCCATATCGGTATCACGAATCTGGCTCTCAGCTGCAGTAGTATTCTCAACTACGTTGTCTAAGTTGTTAATGGTATGCTCTAAACGATTCTGAATAGCACCGAGATCTGCTCTCTGCTCATTGATAGTCTTAATAGCTGCCTTAATAGTACTGATAGAATTCTGCGCTGCTGACTGGCTAGCTACACCTGATGTACTAAGTGTATTTACAGAAATACCTGCTGCATTCATAGACTTAATGGATACAGAAATTCTGTTATTTGTTGTGCCTTCTGCACCAACCTGAAGTGCCTTACCAGCGGACCAAGAACCATCCAACAAATTAGCCTCATTAAAGGTTGTAGTAGAAGCAACACGGTCGATTTCACTTACCAACTGGTCAACTTCCTTCTGGATATAGCTCTGATCTTCAGTCTGATTAGTACCATTAGCTGCCTTAACTGCTAATTCGTTCATTCTCTGAAGCATATCGTGAACTTCATTCAATGCACCTTCAGCAGTCTGTACTGCAGAGATACCATCCTGAGCGTTCAAAGAAGCCTGTGTAAGACCTCTAATCTGACGTCTCATCTTTTCGGAAATAGCCAAACCTGCTGCATCATCAGCTGCACGGTTTACCTTGTAACCTGAAGACAACTTCTCTGTAGACTTCGCCTGAGTAGACTGGGTTAATCCTAACATTCTGTTTGAGTTCATTGCTCTTAAATTGTGCTGTACTACCATATATTTTTCCTCCTTGAATTTATGGTGGCATCCTTGCCACTCATTGTGCTGTAATACTGTCCGTCAGCCGTACGCTCTGTCTTAAGTACTACGTTGGTTGTTAA
The DNA here is from genome assembly GCA_017520425.1 of Lachnospiraceae bacterium. Lineage (GTDB taxonomy): Bacteria > Bacillota > Clostridia > Lachnospirales > Lachnospiraceae > Acetatifactor. The sequence continues at coordinate 45,836 of JAFXFO010000024.1, forward strand.
GTAATTTGTTTTACTTGTATTATATATCGGAGAGTTCTCCGGATACTTAATACCTTTTTTTAAAATTTTTCAAATATTTTTTACTGCCTGCTATCCATGAATTGCGGTTGTGCCTGCACTGCTTTATTCACATTAGCATAGTAATTATATGCCACTGCTGAGCTCCTGCGTCCCTGCCCAATCTGTTCCTTTTCCTTTGCAAAATAGGACTCTATCAAAGCTTTGTTTCTAGCCTCCTGGGCCTGCACTGCTACACTCTTTTCCGTCACCTGGCGAATCAGTTCCTGTAAGATACGAATTTCACTAGCATATCTTTCCCGATTCCCTTTTAGTTCCTCAGCTACATTCGCATACAAGGCTTCAAAGCCTTCATCCAGCTTTAGCACTTGTTCTATGAGTACTCCTTTTTCCTCGATATACTCATCAAATTTCTCGATTTGCACATTGTCTCCGGAAAACACTTGGTACTGTGCTTCATTATATGTCTGAATCTTATCCAACAGCTTCAGCTTCTTGTATAAGGAATCTTCTAATACTCCCAGATAATTTTTCATCCCTGGTTCCCCTTTTCTCTATTCAGCCTCATGACTTCCTTCCAGGTATCACGTATAGAATGCAAATGGGTATTTACTTCTACTAATATCTCTTTATCCTTTTTCATATTTGCAGTTACCAGACGTTCCGAAAGATACACATACATTCTTTCAAAGTCCTGTGCCACCGGATACTTCATATCCAAAGTCTGTCGCAAATAATCGATAATTCTCTGCGCCTTCACAATATTAGTATGTGCTTTCTGAATATCATTTTGCTCTATTGCCGTCTCAGCAATATTGCAGAACTTAATAGCACCTTCATAAAGCATCAATGTCAATTCTGCCGGAGACGCTGTCAAAACCTTGTTGTTATTATATTGTGAATACGCATTGGGTAAAGCCATATTACATTCCTCCAAGTAGTGATGTTACTGCATTGGTATTAGACTGCATCTCTGCCATCGCTTTTTCCATGGCTGCAAACTTTTTATACCATTTATCTTCATAATCTGCCAGCTTTTGTTCCAGATCCGCAATCTTTGACTTATAGCTGTCATAGTCTGACTTCATCTTCTTATCATCATAGAAGTTTCCAAAACTACGATAACCATCTACGGATTTAGACTGATTTGACATTTCTTCGTAAATATTCTGTGATAATTTAGAGAAGAAGCTGATTACTGTACTGGGGTCATTACTAATCATGGATTTTAATTTATCCGCATTACCGGATGTATTTTCGTCATCCGGATCTCCATCGATATGGTAAGCGTTCTTCTCATTGTCTGGTGCATTGAAATAGCCCATGGTATTGATTCCGAAATCAGACAAGTACATCATCTTTCCGTTTACTTCCACACCACCGGACATAGCCTGCTTCAATGCGGAACTGATAGAAGAAAGGTTACTGTCGCGTCTAAGAAGCGCATTCTTAATCTTCTCTTCATACTTCTCCACTTCTGACTCTGACAATGCTTCCTTCTCTTCATCCGTCAAAGGTTCATAACCCTTAGCCGAATCTGCATTATAGAGCTTATCCATCTCATTAATGATAGAGTTATACTCCTTTAAGAAGTCCTTTATCATATCATAGATACCATCGGTATCATCCTGAGTGGTTACGGTTACCACTTCATTCTCCGCTGTCTTGCTCAGTGCTGTGAATGTTAATCCATTGATATTAAAGGTATTGGTACTACTGGTAAAGGTCGCACCATTTAACTCGATCTCTGCATCCTGACCTGCGATTTTAGTAGCACCATTATTCTTTACAGACAGTCCTAATGCCGTTAACGCCATACCGGTACCGCTTAATGTGAAGTCGTTCTCTGCTCCGGATTCTTTTGCACTTACAAAAAGTCTCTGATTGTTCTCATCAAAGCTTGCATTCAATCCTTTTTCTTTTAGCTTTGTCAAAACGTCAGAAATGGTAGTATCTGCTGTCAACTCGCCTTCTGCAAAAAGTGCTTCACCGTTTAGTGTAATATTCGCATTCGCATCAATATTACCCAGTTCACTAATCTTCGTCAATGCTGTGGCCTTTTCTCCATCCAGTTTAGCCACCTTCGCACCGGTCAGATAAGCGGTCTTAGCCAATTTCTTCACCTTCAGCTCCTGCACACCATTTACAGCGCCTTCGCCGGTAATCACACTGACAGCACTACTGTTAGATACCTTTGTCGTCTTTTTACTATAAGAAGATACAAAACGCATATTTCCAACAAACTTATTCTGAAGGTTCTTTAACTTTTTATTCAAGTCCTTCCAGGCATCCTGCTTCCATTCCAGCTTGGTCTGAGCCTTAACTTCCTTATCCACCTTCGTCTTCCTAGCCGATACCAGTTCCTGTATTAAGCTGTCTGTGTCCATACCGGACATCAGACCGGTTAATCTCATTGCCATAGCTTACGCCTCCTATCGTCTCTCATCCACCAGGATACCGGCCATTTCCCATACTTTAGCAATCATGTCTAAGGTCTTTTCGGGAGGCAATTCCTTAATTACTTCCTTAGTATCCTTGTCTACGATCTTGATGGTTACACGGTTGGTTCCCTCGTGAATACCAAAAACAGCTTCAGAGTTGAACATATTTCTGTTCATCTGCTCCACAGCCTTCTTAATCTGTTCATTCGTGGGCTGCTGTTGTTCCTTGTTGCCCTGGTCTGCAGCGAAATTACTCTTCTGCTGAGAGTCCTGCACTACATTCAGGGATTTGTCGATTTTCTGTGCCTCCTGTACTGTGACAGAAGGATTGTTTTCGCCGGTGCTTCTTTCCACCTGTACTACCGGCTTCGTTTGTACAGCTGATTGAGCCTGTATGCTCATGATACTTCCTAATGCCATTGTCTTCCACCTCCATGTGATACAACTGTTTAGGCATGCGTTTCTGTAAATATAGGCTCCGTGGGAGCTTGCTCACTAAGGAGACTATGTTTACTGAAACATATGGCGTTCAGCCATCAGCGAGATTTGTAGCTACGTCAGTAGCGGTGAGTCGCTTGCGACGTAAATCGAGCTGGCATGCATAAACTTAACTTAAGTTACACGCGTCATCCATTAACGCTTATCTTATTATTTTTATCGGATGCTCACCCAATAAAATTTAGAGGGCAAACACAAAAAGCTTCCTCAACAGGAAGCTTTTTTGATCAATCAAATCAGATTTTGTTTATTTGTACTCATTGACAACTGTGCCTGCCAATTGGGGACATTGTATTCTACAGCGTGGTCTTGAAAAACGTCGGCCCTTGGCGAGGTGTTTTCGAGCCTAGTGCCGCTACGTTTTTCACGAAGTGAGAACGTCCCGCAGTAGGATATAATGTTCCCAATTGGCTCCACCTCCACACATTTGTACAAATAAACAAATCACCCTAACAGATTCTTCAGTGCTTCCAAACCTTCTGCATTGGTTGCTTCCTTGTTTGCTTCCTGAATCTGCACATATACTTCTTTACGATATACCGGCACTTCCTTGGGTGCGGATACACCGATTTTTACCTGATCACCCTTTATTTCTAAAATAGTGATTTCGATGTTATTATTGATAATGATGGCTTCATTTTTCTTTCTGGATAATGCTAACATCTTATTCACCCGCCTTTCTTGCCTGCAGGATATCGTAGATAGGATACTTCACAGGACATTCCTCATTGTCCACGATTACCTGACATGCTTTACATTCGTCCACATTGATGATGATGGGACCCTGCAAGTTCACACTCATCTTGGTCAAATCACTAGGAACAGTCACAGTTACCAGTACCAGGATATTATCTGCAGTCACATTGCCGATATTCTTTAAAAGCTCATCATCCACTTCCGGATTATAATCCTCTTTTACGGTCAAGGGGTCCATCACCGGCATAGCGAAGCCGGGCTCGTCCAAAGACTGCAACCAACGAATTCCTGCATTGCTTCCCTGTTCCTCATCAAAAATCAATGTAAATCTGGTCATATCAGCAAAACCGATGATACCGTTAGGAAAAGTAATAATCTTTTCATCTGCGATTTCGATTTCCCCGAACAATCTGGTATTCACTCTCATATCTTCCCTCTTTCTGCCTTCTTCAGGTCTTAAATGTAATTCAACAAGCTGGTCTGGGTTACTTTACCGGTAGCCATCAAAGCAGCCTCATAAGTCAATTTCGCACTACTTAACTGAATCGCGATTTCCGTGATATCCACGTCCTCATTCTCACTCTTCAGGGTTTCGAAGGTGGTCTTCTGCGTCTGGGTACGGGCATTGATAAGATCCAGCTTACTGCTTCTGGTACCGCACTCCGTGATACACAGGTTGGCCGCATCCAGGTAGCCCTGCATACTTGTGATAGCCGCCTCAAACATTCTCTGAGACTTATCCTTCATCATATCATAAGCCTTGGTCACCGCCTCAATCTTGCTTTCCAAAGTCGGCAGTTCATCCTCGCTCACCTTATCTTTCAATGCAGTCAGCTCATTCTTTATCTTTTGCATATCGATGACATCCTGCATAGCCTGCTTCAAATCATCCACCGTACGGCCGATGCCATGATCAAAGCATTCATCCGCCGTAGAATTCACTCTTATGGTCTGATTAAATCCTACATCATATTCGATATCCTGACGTTCTACGATACCCGCCAAGTACTTGGCATTGTATTCGATAGGGTCTTCCCCTTCCGGATAAGAAGTACATGCAAAATAATGTTCCGGTCTTAAATCACCCTTTACCCATTCCTTCTTTTCATAGGTAACACGGATTTCGCTTTCATCAAATGCTGCCGTAGTGGAGTCGTCCTTCAGACTCATAAGCTTTTCATAAGCCGCATCTGATAAAAGAAGCTCTCCTGTTTCCGGAATAAAGATACCTGTCTCCTCACCATTTTCCGAAGCTCTCTGAATCATCTCTGCAGGACTGGGATTCTCGTAATCATGCACTACCGAGGTGGAAATTTCCTCCCAAGTAACATCTAAGGAACCGTCCTGATTTCTTGTTGCCACCGGATAAGAAAGTACCGGTGCCGTATCTGCACAGCTTTCATAAGCCAAACGAATACGATGTACATCTGTCTTAGTGATATTGATGGCTCCCACATCCAAATCCTTATAATTGGACTGGGTCATATCCTTCAGATTCACTCCGCCTTCTGTTTCCGTATCCACCACAGTCAATATATCCAGCGAATTCTTGCCTAACTGCTCCGTAATACGATACGTCATCTTTTCTTCCGTACTGAAGCTTAAGGAAGTATCCGTACGATATCCGGTAAACACATATCGTCCCGCATAATCCGCATCACCTGTGGTATATACCTCTTCCGCCAAAGAATTTAACTGTTCCAGTATAATCTCTCTGTCGGATGCTGTTAACTCTCCGTTGGCTCCCTTGGTACACTGTTCTATCATCTTGGTAATGACTTCTGTCAGATTATTCAGAGAATCCTCTGTCACATCCAGCCAGCTCTCCGCATCCGGAATATTCTTGCTGTAATACTGAGTCAGCTCCGTCACATTGCTTCGCAGTCTCAACGCACGAATTGCCACTACCGGATCATCCGAAGGACGGCTGATTTTCTTCTGTGTAGACATCTGGGTACTCAAAGTATCCTGATACACCTTATTGGTATTGATGTTCGCCAGATTATTATTTTGTATGATTTTATTGGTAACTCTCATAAAGCTCCTCCTCAAAGAATCGCTCTTTTGTCTTTTATACTCCGGTCTCCAGAATCAGTCTGTCATAAATCTCTGTAAAAGTCTGTATCATCTTGGATGCCAGATTGTATCCATTCTGGAATTTAATCAGATTCAAAGCTTCTTCATCCTCATCCACACCGGATATGGAGATTCGCTGGTTGTCGATTACACCGGCAATATCAGTAAAGTTTTGGCTGAAAATATTGGCTCTGCTGGCATTCAATGCAATATCACTCATAACACACTGCAAAAATTCTGATGCATTGCTGCCTCTGAAGCTCATCTTCTTTTCGTCATAAGCCATGGCTTTCAGACTCTCCAAAAGGTCTGTTTGTTCCACACCGTCTGACGCCTCCCGCCTGGTAGCCAATGAGGACGCATCCGCCTCCAGCAAATATACCACATCGAAGTTCTTGGCTTGCAACTGATAGTAACTGTCACTGGTCACATCCACCTTGATTCCCGCAGCTTTCTTGGCTTCTTCTTCCGTCATGCCGCCTGTCACCAGTTCATCCACCTGTTCCAGATAAGCTTCGTAATCAAACAAATCATATCTGTACTCATCCGGCAGTTCATATTGCATACTGTCAGAAGCATAATTACCCGTGAAGAAATTAGAGCCCGGATTACCTGCGGTATCATAACCGCTTCTGATAATGTCATTCACATGTTGGGAGAAATTACGGATCCACTCATTCATCTGACTCATGTAATAAGGGATACCCTGATAAGAAAGCCCCTTACCGATGGAAGCTTCTTTTCCCACACGGTCGTTGGTCAGTCTCTGTTCGTTTTTATTGCCATCCGACAGGGTAAAGGTATAGGTGCAAACCTGGTTGCCTTGTTCATCAAAGGTCTTTGTATAAGACCAGGAATCATAGTAGAACTCCCGATTGCCCAAACTGATGATACCACCCTGTTCGGAAAGATTGCTCTTGTTCAAATCCTGTAGATAGCCTTCCTTTACCTGAACGGTTACGGTATCCTGACGGCCATCCTGTGTGGTACCAATCTCTGTCACCTGTCCATGGAAATACTCTCCATTGGTACCGTCACGCATCTGGATCAGTCCCTGTAAGGTACCGCCCATGGCTACGTTATATAAACTAAACTTCTGTCCGTTTTCCCAATATACATCATAGAGACCGTCAATATCTGTCTGATGCATCTTTTCATATCCTGACTTAGCCACACATTCCAGTCCGAAGAATTCTCCGGTATCCACCAGTAACTGCTCGCCACCGATTTTCACCATAAACCGATGTGCTCCTGTCTCTCTGGTAGGGTCGTTGGCATCCACAATAGGAGTTTCCGTCACGTGGATATCCACTATCTGCGAAAGCTGGTCCAAAAGAACATTTCTTCTATCCCGAAGTTCATTGGCGTTACTGCCGGACAGCTCCACCACATTAATCTGTGTATTTAAAGTGGCAATCTCTCCTGCCAGAGAATTAATCTCATCCACTTTCAGCTTAATTTCCTTATTTACATCCTTCTGCAGTTCCTGCAGATTACCGGACAGATTACGGAAGTATTCGGTCAATGCACTTGCAGTACCCACAAACTGCGCCTTTGCCGAATCACTGCTGGGATCCTTCATCAGCTCCTGCAGACCGTTTACCATCATCTTATCAAATATGGTTTTAAAACCGGTAGCAATACCGTCATCCGCAAAATAGGTCTCAATCTGCTTCATATAGTATTCCTTGGCACCATATTCGCCGACCTTTTCATTGTTGTTCCAGTACTTGGTATCATAGAACTCATCACGAACTCTTTCGATGGCCAAGGTATCCACACCGGCTCCTGCAGAACCATAGGTCTGGAATATTCGGATAGCCTCACTGGCCTGACGTACCACTTGTTGTCTGCTAAAACCCTCCGTATGTACATTTGCAATATTATTGGAGGTGGTGTTTAGCGATGCATTGTTCGCCAGCAAACCGGTATATGCAATATTTAATCCAAAAAACTGTGAAGCCATCTGTCTCACCCCTTACTTATCTTCGTATACTTACACACCCAGCGTATTGATCAAATGTGCCAGCATTTCGCTGATTGCATTAACATATCTGCTGGATGCATTGAAGGCATTCTGGAAACGTATCATATTGGAAAGCTCTTCATCGGAAGAAACACCGATGATTTGCTGTCTGGCATTTTCCGTAGCCTCCACGGTATCTTCCTGGTTGGTGTAAATACTACGATACACCGCACCGGAATTGGCCACCTGAGATATTAAGTCATTGTAATAATCTAAAAACGTGGTTGTTTTCTTTACTTCCGGATTCAAAGTATAAATCTCTTCCGTAAAGGCATCTTTTAATTTCTCCGCAGTTTCCGTATCCACCGAACCATCCCTCATCATGAAGCTCAAGCTGGCCGGCTTCTGCTGCAGTTCCTCATCGATGCGGATATTTTTCAAAGTATATAAGAAATCCTGCTGCGAAAAGTCTTCCTCGTTGTATACCCAGTACTCTTTTCCATCCGCACCGGTCACCTTGGTATAGCCCTCCGTGGTCACCTTTGCAAACATCTGTATGGGACTGCCGTCTTCCTTTCGCATATAGCCGCCGACTTCCGTCTCACAATAGCTTACATCACTAAGCACCGTACCGTCTGCCAGTGTCAAATCTCCCTGCACCACGCCTGCTGCCTCAGCCAGGATGCTGTTTACCTTGGTTGCGATATTGTGTACCAACTGGTCAAATTCTGCCTGAATATTCATAATCACGGATTCCGATACAGAGGAATAATCCTTTTCGATATCCGTATAATCTGCCTGATGGTCGCCTCTTGCCAGAAGCATAGCCTTTAATCCGCCGATATCCGTATTCTTGTCAGAAGAAATTTCTTTCTTCAGATTGAAAACTTCGGCACCCGCTTTATTGTAGATACGGGCTCCGTTTTCAGCAATTACATAGCTCGCATTCTGTGGCCAGTAAGGCGTATAAAAACCTGTGGTTTCATCCTGGTCCAGGGCAATCTCATAACAGGTTTCACCCTTTATAAAATCCACATTCTCAATCCGTACGGACACTTCACCGAAATCGCCTTCCTTGACCGATATATTCACCAGTGAACCCAATTCATCTAAAATCCGGTTTCTGGCATCTCTATAATCGTTTGCGCGTTCCACTCCACCGGCTTCCACGCATCGGATTTGTTCATTCAATCTTAATATCTGATTTCCGTAGTCATTAATCTTCTCTACGGTTTGCTTAATCTGAAGATTCAGATTATTCTGGTAAAAAGTCATTCCTTCATAAATGTTTACGGCACGTTCTACGAACTCTCCGGCTCTCTGCACCAAAAGTCCCTGTACAATGGAACTGGAAGGATCTTTCACCAACTCCTGTACCGCGGTCCACAAATCATTCATATTGGTCTGAAAGGCTTCTCCGTTCAACTCACCAAGCAAACTTTCCGCTTCTTCCATGGTCTCTGTGGTGGTCTGATAGAAGGAGCATCGACCCGACTCTTTACGATATGTTGTATCTAAAAATATGTCTCTTACCTGTTTTACTCTGGAATACGTAACGCCCAGACCGATTTGCTGATTAGCAACTCCTTCCGGGTTAATGGATAATGTATTGTAGGACTTTGCAGACTGTTGTACCTGTTGTCTGGTATAGCCCACGGTTTCCACATTAGACAAATTATGCGCTGTGGTATTCAGCGCATTTTGACTCGTTTGTAATCCGGAGGAACCGACATATAAACTTCCCATCAATGGCATAATCATTACCTCTTACACTACTGCTTTGCATCAAACCCGCTATAGCCCGAACTAATGGTATTGCCTGCATTATAAGCACCTCTGTTATAGTTTGCCGTCTGAGGTGAAGCCTTCATTGACTGTAGCAGATTCAAATCGAACTCTACCAATTCCAGCGAATGCTGAATCAGTTCCCTGTTCTGTTCATTAACAATCTGCATCTGTCTGACTGTACTTTGCAATCTGTCAACAACGTCAGACAGCATCTGTTGCTCTGCCGGTCTTGCATTCAGTAGTTGTATCAAATTTGTTAATTTTAAAGTGGTAACATCCTTGTTAAGCACATTGGCAATGTCAGCCGTCACCTCAACCCTCTGCTTTTCCAAGCGGTTCAGGCGTCCGACCCATACCTGTTCTTCATCCGTGATTCTCTGTATATTTTCTAAATCACCTTTTACTATAAAGGCTTTCTTTTCCTGAGATAATTTCAGCAGTCCCTCATATTCACTGCATTCTGCGTTCAGTACCTCTATCAGGTTCTCCATAAGACTCGCCACTGAAATTACCTCATTTCTTCATATTTCTGCAACAGCTTCTCTGCAAAGGTAGCTGTTTCTACGGAATAGGTACCGTTCTGTACTCTTTCCTTAATTGGTGCTGTCAACTCTTCCCTAATGTCAGGGCTGGCCTGCACAGCTGCTTTCGCAATCTGGAAATCCCTGCCACGGCTACTGATCTGTAACTGGTCTACGGGATATGCCTTGCCTGTTTTCTGTGCCTTATTCACTTTCTGCGACTGGTACAGCTGTTGCACCTGAGTGTATGCCTGTATTCTCATAAATACCCCTCCTTCCTTGGGTTTTAGGCTTTCATTTCCTGCTTCTTACTATTTTTATCGGACAGTTTTTCTTTTTCTTTAGCGTGTTTTTAAGATTTTCCTACCACAAAACAGGTGACCATGCTTTATCAGCACAATCACCTGTGTTTCCCTATAAGTATATGATTTCAAACTGTTGTACATCCATGGGTCTGCCTAAATAGAAGCCCTGGAACATTTCACATCCCAATTCCTGTAAAAACTGCAACTGCTCTCTGGTTTCCACACCCTCCGAAATAACCGGGATTCCCAACTGTTTGGACAATCCCACAACCATACGCAGGATGCTCTTGCCCTTCTCCGAATTCACACTCTGCTGTAAGAAGCCCATATCCAGCTTTATCACATCCACATCAATGTCCTTCAGCATATTCAAAGAAGAATAAGCGCTTCCGAAATCATCCATCTCTACCACAAAACCCAAGCTTCTCAGTTTATTAATCAATTCTTTTTGGGTTTCAAAGTCTCTCATCACAGCAGATTCTGTAATCTCCAGCTTCAACTGTCTGGGTTCTATGCGATACTTATCCAGAAGTCCTACAAAAGTCTGGTATACATCAACGAAGTAGAAGTCCTTGGGCGAAATATTAACAGATATGTAAACCTCTCTTCTTCCTTCATCTGTCCATTTACGAAGCTGTTTGCAGGCAGCCTCCCACATATACTTGTCCACTTCCGTAATCAGACCGTTTCTTTCAAAAATCGGTATAAATACGTCAGGTCCTAAAGTTCCTCTCTCAGGATGGTTCCAGCGAATCAGGGCTTCCGCACCAATCACCTTTTCATCCGCCGTAGTTTGGGGCTGCAGATACATCTGTAAATGCTCTTTCGCAATCGCCTCCTCCAGCTCCTTGCTCAACTCCTGCTCATACAGAATATTATCTCGCAGCACATTATCATAATACGCTACCTTACGTGTCCGATCTCCCTTTACCGTACTCAGCGCCATTTTCGCACGGCCGCACATAACGGATACCAATAGGTCTCTTTCCACAATTTGATATACACCCGCATAAGCAATCACCTGGAAAGACACCTCCGAAAAAGTAGATCCCGCAAAAGCTTCCTTGGAATTCAAATCAAAATAACTTTCTTTGAAGTCTTCCTTTTTCATCAGCACTGCAAAATTATCATTACCCAGACGTCCGTATGCAATCATTTTGTCTTCTGCTTCTCTGATCTTGTCCGCATAATTCTGAAGTACCGCATCTCCCACACGGGAACCAAAGAAATCATTAATCATCTTGAAATCCTTGATGTCCGTACAGATGATATAAAGTTCTTCCTCCGGATGGGACTTAATATATTTCTCGGCCTGCTCATAAAAATGCTCTTTGATATACAAATCCGTCAAACGGTCATGGGTTGCCAGATGCTGCTTCTTCCTCAGCTCCTTAATTTCTTCCGTTCTGTCCTGAATGATAAAATAACATCCCTGCAGCTGTCTCTTGTTATCCATGATTCGCTGCATCTGTATCTTAAAGAATACAGGCTCCTTCCCTCTCCAGAAGGTAACTTCCGTCTCCCAATCCCCGGTTTTCTTTCTGGCCTGCTCCCTGCACCAGGTCTCCAAATCCGTATCATTATCATCATATAGCGGCTTCTCAATATCCAAATATCCATCTACAATACGGTTGTTGTAAATGATTCTGTCCTCCAAATCGAGAGCCAGCACACCGACGGACATATTGCTCGTCACCTCTGTTAATGTCTTGGGCAACAATCTCTGAGGTGTATATACAAACGCACAATAATAGATACAGATAATCTCCGCCACATAACCTATGATGGAAAAATCAATAGGATCCTCAAAGCCTCTTACATTTAATATCATCATACCACTGAAAATTATAGCTATAATCAAATATTTCCCGCGATAGAATGCAGGTGCTTTAAAGAAACGGCAAATCATTCCCACCAGGAAAATAACGGCAATCAGCACCATAAAGGTATAATGCACATAAAACAGTTCCTTTAATACGGGCTTATACAAGCTTTCTGCCCCAAGGGCCTGCTCCCATCTGATGTCAAACAGCTTTCGGGAAAAGAAATTCCACACCAGCACCAGGGAATCGATTACCAGAAGCACCATCATGAAATCCTTGCGCACAAAGTCTTCCAGGAAGTTCCCCGTATATTCCAAAGAGAAATAAAGCAGGAAGAACAATAACCATGCAACAGAAACATAGTATGCCGAATAAGCCAACAATGCCAACCACTCTATCTCTACCATCAAAGCGAAAATATAAAAAAACACCATAGAAAAGCCGGCCCAGAGTATTCTGCTTACGCTGGGCGCCATTCTATGGTTCTTTCTTGAAGTTTTCCAAAGGTAAATACCGGTAATAATCAGCGCTACGGAAAGCACTGCGCCTAACACAATTTTCATAATATCTCCATCATTCCATAGTTAATATTATTATAACCGTTTTTCCCTTATTTTGTCTATCTTTTTTGCCAAATTCTGCATGATTTCTTCCTACTTTTTTTGACCTTTACTTACTCCACGCTATGGACAATGCAGATAATGCAACCGGAACCAAAAATGCTGCTAAAAAAGGATACACAAAATTCCCCCAATTCAGCCCTTGTCCGTCCAAAAGGCTGAATAAAATCTGCCCCACCTGAGCCACTGCGTAAACCTTCCACTGAAACTTCAAAAGCTTTCTGAACTGATATTTCTTTCGTGCCTTTACGGATATGGGCAGATATCGAAGGTACGGTGCAATCTTCACAATCGTGCCCTTTTTATCAAAGGCATGTTGGTAGGCTAATACATAGGATACCGTTCCGTACATACCCATAACCAATATGATTATAAAAACCTTTCCGTCTTCCTCCCAAAAAGTCTGATAGTGAAACCAGCTGCTAAAAACCAGGAAAAAGGTAAACAGCCCGGTAGTAACCCAATATCCCTGCTGTATACGACTCTTACTAAAATACTCTTTATAAAAATCGTCCAAAACCTTCATATCCTTCTTTGCACATTCTTTTTTATCCATAATCTCTATCCTCTCCCTCTATGTCCTATGCTTCCTGTCTGTAATCCAAGCTTTCTCCAAACCAGGTCAATTTCCCCTCATCCATGATTCCCAAAAAGTCGGTTCTCTGCTTCATCTCCGACTCAATATGACTGGTCATCAGCACACTGGCTTCTCCGGTTTCAATCACCTTATGCAATATCTTAAAGAAATCCAGGCGAAATACCGGGTCCATTCCTACCGTCACCTCGTCCAAAAGATACAGCTTGGGATGATGAGCCATAGCAAAGGCCATCTGGAATTTTAGCTTTTCTCCACGGGAAAGTTTGTAGTACATGGTACTTAGGGAAACACCCATCTCCTTCATGGTCTCCTGAAACAGCTCCTTATCGAAGGTTTCGTAAAATTTCGCCATTAAATTCACATTATCCATGGGACTTAAGCTTTCGAAGAAACCATTATCCTCTGATACAAAGCCGATGTAATTTCTTAAGTAAGCATGATTCTCTCTGATATCCTGTCCGCAGATTTTGATACTTCCTGTATATTTGGCATCCTCCCGCATGATATAGGACATGAGGGTACTCTTACCGGCACCGTTGGCGCCCATGAGACCCATCATATACCCTGCCGGTAGCCCAAAGTTTAAATCCTGCAGGCGAAACTTGCCCTTACTTCCCGTCACATTTGTAAACTCTAAAATCATCTCTTCCATCTATTTCCACTCTCCCCCTATTGGAATAATGCATCCACCATTTCTTTTACTTCTTCACAACTCAGTCCCGCCTGCTTGGCCTCCGTAATCACTTCCGTCAGCCTCTTCTCAATCATCACTAACTGCTTTTCCATCAGGTAATCCGTATTGTATTCGCAGGCATAAAAGCCCTTGCCTGCCACAGAACGGATAAGCCCTTCCTTTTCCAGCTCCTCGTAAGCTCTCTTGGTAGTAATCACGCTGACTCCCAAATCTCCTGCCAAAGCTCGGATGGAGGGCAATGCCTCTCCCGCCTTTAGTTCACCTGTGACAATGGCGTTTTTTAGCTGATTCACAATCTGCTCATATATGGCTAATGTGCCTTGCGGCTGTATAATTATCTTCATCATCATCCTCCTATCCTTTTTGGCTTAATCTTAACCACCTCATAGCTAAGTGCCCTTTCTACGGCGGCATTCCAACCGGTCAGGCCTTTGATGGCAAGGGGTAGCTGCAGCACTACTGCAAAACCCACAAAAATCCATTTGCACCAAACCTCTATGGAAGGTCCAAACTCCAGCATCATATACATTCCAAATGCAGCAATCAAACTGAGTATATATGCCGCTCCTTCTATTACACCATTCGTTTCAACAGATTCTAATCGAATAGCGCTATTCTCCGGTATCTGCACTGTTTGTTTAAAGATTCCTCCGATAAAAATAGATATTACCAGCACATCAAAGAAATATAGTACTGCTGTCAACGGATGACATAGTTTAAATCCCCAAAGAGCAACTGCCGCCACACCTCCGATTAAGGAAGGAAACAATATGGAAAACAAAAATTTACGTTTTATATACGCCTTGCGTATTTCCTTTTCCATAGGACAGATATAGAAAATCTTTGGCAATCTGTTACGGTGAAATATTTCAGATGTCAGACAGAAAAAAATCGGTATCATCATCAAATAAAAGGTTAATGTATCTTCCCAACTTCCGAACGATTTAAACATAGCCGGCAACATTGCAAACCAATAAATCACCCAAAACCAATTACCAGCTTTCATTAATGCACTGATTCTATACCAGCCAAACGCTGAAAAATAATCCTTAACAACCCATCTCCACATTTCTATTTCCTCCTCTTGGTTGTAAAATACATCAATTCTTCAATGGTGGGAACCATCACCGTCAGTTCCTTGTCATATAAGCTTCTGCGTGTATGCTTCACCAGTGCCTTGGTACCGTATGTACCTTCCTCCATATGGATGATTTTCTCCGGTGCCAAAAGCTTGATTTTATAGGTTTCACCAACTACCATACGGTAGCTTTCCCGAAGGGTTTCCACATCTTTGGTAAATACGGTCTGCCCCTTTTCCAGATAAATCAGGTAATCCGCTATCCGGTCCAAATCCTCTGTAATATGGGTGGCCAGGATTACGCTTTTCTCTCCGTCCGCCATAAATTCTTTCAAGATTCGGAAGAACTCTTCACGGAAGGTAGGGTCAAAATTACCGGTGGGCTCATCCAGAATCAATAGCTTGGGATCGTGAGCCAATGCGAAGGCCAGCTGATATTTTAACCTTTGTCCCTTTGACAGTTTCCTGTAAAGTCTCTGCTCCTCCAAATCAAAACGTTTCAGATACTCCTTCAGTTTTTCTTCCTTGTAGTGACTGTAGTATCTGCCAAAATCGTTGCCGTTTTGCAGTAGAGTCCGGCTTCCTTCAAACAAAAAGCCCTCCGACATATCCTCTACCAGCACTACACCCATACGTTCCAGCAGCTCCTTCTCTGCTGCTTTTACCGATATGCCGTCCAGTCTAATCTCCCCCCCTGTAGGTTGATACAGTCCCATCAGCAGATTCAGTAAAGTAGTCTTTCCCGCACCATTGGGTCCTACCAGACCGATGATGTAGCCCGCCGGTATATCAAAGTTTATGGGGCCCATAGTAAATTTGTCTAAATTCTTTTTTACTTCCTGAAATTCTATTCTCATCACTTTTCCTCCAACTTAATAAGGTGTGCATCTACCGTATATATACATATATACAGCAGATACACACCTTTGTCAACACATATCTTTAATTTTTTTATTTTTTCTTCTGATTCTTTTTCCACTGCTTCAATTCAACCAGGATTCTTTGGTAGATTTGAAGTGCTTTTTCCTTATCCTTTGCCGTGGTTTCTTCCGCTGTATAGGCCACTTTCTCCACCAGAAGACTTAAGTCAGAATCCTCCTGTTTATAGGCCTTTTCCAGCTCTTCGCCGTATTCATAAGGGGTACAATATACTGCATCCTGAATCTGCTCTTTAGTATAAACAGTCTGCAGTCTGCGATACAGCATTACCACCGCCTGCTTGGGCTTAGCCCGCTTTACCCGAATCAGGAATACTCGTTCCTTTACATAAGGTGCGGCAATCTTATGGGTAAATAATATCACAATCAACACCGCAGATACCGCCGCAAATACGCCGGCAATCCGTACTGCCACCGCCAGCAGATAAGCAATCAGACCGCTTCTTTGTCTGTAACCCGTATTATAGGTGGCGGGAATGGTTGCTTCATAAACCACATAACCCACATTCTCTATATACACCTCCGGATAGGCATGTCCGCAATCCGTACGGATTACATAGTCACCGTTATACTCCATCTTGGGCACAAAGCCCTCCACATAGCGTACCGTCAATCCCACCGCTCTGGCCATCAGCACATACGCAGATGCATAATCCGAACAGGTACCGGTTTTTCCTTCAAACAAGAAATATTCCACACTGTCATCCGGCGCCTTGTAGGAAAGATCATATACAAAGTCATTTTGTATAAAGTAACTCTGCAAAGCCGCTGCCTTTTGCCAGTCATAGGTACAGTCCTTTGTAATTTCCTGTGCCAGCTCCTTCACCTTTTCCGGTATCTCACGGGTATTGTCCGCACATACCATCTGATACACCGTAGCATCCGTTGCCTGCTCCAGGAAAAGCTGCATCTTTTCAGCCGCCTCATTTTCTCCTGCCTCTGTTAAAATTCTCCGTGCTTCTTCCAACATTGCCATAGACTCCTCACGGCTGAAGTTAGCGCCACCGGCTGCCAAAAAGCGATTCCGCAGTGTACTTTCCTCATAATACTCCACCGAATACTTCAGGAATGGATCCAAAAGTCCCGTATTTCTTTGATAAATACCCGCTCTGGTCACAAAGGTAAATAATTCATCCTCTTCCCCGTTTTCTATCACCGCCAAATCCATGGTTCCCGGAGGCGTCACGTAGCCTGCACTGGGGAAGTTACTGGTTTCCACTGTATACAGCTTCCGATAATCCCCCTCCGGTTTTGGCAAATTCTTCAATCCAAAGGATTCCAACAGCCCCGGCTCATAGTTCTCTGCCAGGTTCAATGCTTGAATCAGATTACTCAAGCTTACATGTCTCTGATTCTGCATCCATTGCTTTCTGGTATAAACCGGCTGGGAATAGTACTCGCCGGGATACCAATAATCCTTATCAAAATCATAGAAATCAAAGGTCTGCCTGTTGAAGTATAAATCCTCACCGGGTTCTGCCAACTTAATGACATACAGTTTCCTGTTATTTAACTCATTAAAACCGTCCGCATTACCGGAATGCTCACTCATTTCTGAAAATTCCTCGGGCACTTTTTCGGTAATATTTCCACCCAGAAAAGCATTCTCAAACATGTAGTAATACTTGGTCTCCGCTTCCGGAACTGCCAATCCCACCAATACGAAAATCGTGGCATAGATTCCTAAAGAAAGCATTCCCACCGTATAACCTACGATACGTTTTCCCTTATCCCGAATGGTTCTGTAATGCACCAGAAAGGCTGCAATATTCAATACCGTAACAAACACCAGCTGGGGTAATTTGAAAGGCAACATCACCTTCACATAGAGCACAAAAGGAATCAGGCTCAGCAACATCAAAAAGGAGGTTCGATACAGTACTCTGGCAAAATAAAAGCTACAAGTTGCAAAAAAAGGTGTGAACACCACCAGAAGGGACATCAAGTAGGATGTGGTGGTTTCTACGGAATCTCCCGCAGACATAAACCAGTGCATATATTCCATGGCCCCTTGCCCCAAAGCAAGCCTTGCAAACCATCCCAACAGCACCAACACAATCAACGTAGTTGCTAAAGTGGCGATTAGCTTATGGTCCTTAACCGCCTCACAATAAATTACCACAATTGCACATACCAGAATCTGCCCCACTGTCCAAGAAGACACAAGCGGAATTCCAAAAATAGAAAATACAATGGTACTTAACAGCAAACCTAACAAATAAGGCACTGCTGCGCCCTTTATCAAATTAGTCAAAAATCCTTTAACCGTTGTCTTCTCAATCTTCTCCGTCTCTATTCTCAGGGAGATACTGCCCTCACCCTGATTGAGTTTACCGGCTTCCTCCAATACCGCGTATACAGTGGTATATCCGGTCATATCAGCCGCTTCCAATACTCTGCAAGTTTCTTCATAAGAATTGGGTGTAGAAAATAGTCCTACCTTCTCCGCAAATCCTGCTTCCTCAGGAATTCTCGGCACTCCCGCACCGGAAGAAAAGCTATAATGAGCCAGCTCCAATCGCACTTCCTCTAAATCCACTTCATCCTGTATATCGAAACACTGAAATTCCTGCCCCATCCGGACATAGAAATTCACCGAATAATCATGACGAATCAGCACCTGCATCATTCCCAGTGCATTCTCCACCGCATCCTCTGCTATCTTTGGAAGTATTTCATCTTCTGCCAAATCCCTGTACTGATGCATCCGAGCTGCCTGTTCCACATTCACCTTGTGCTTCTCAAATACGCTGTCCAGCACCACATGTATGGCTCTGGCTGCCATCTCATCATCCAGTCGCACCAATAATTTGTTGCGTTTGGCAGACTGCTTCCAGTTAATTCTTTTAAGGGGATCTCCCGGCACATATTCTCTGTTGTCATATCCCGGGAATCCTCCAAAGGCGAAACCATGGGAATCCATGGTATCCTCTCCGTCGTCCATATGAAGAGAGGTCTGCATAACCTTTAACAGATTGTCATCTCTGGCGGATAGTTCCGCAATATCCGGTATCACTGCCACTTTTTTACGCAGGGACTCATAGTTTAGACCTTTTACCCCTATGCTGAACAGCCCCAGGTAATCTGTCACCTTAATGTTTTCAATTCCCACCATGGAGCAGCCGCATATTTTAGCCTTAAACTTCACCTCAAAGGTCTGACTCCCCCCGGGTAGCACAGACACCAGAATATCCTTATTCTCACTACGCACTCCCGCTTCATTGGTTAAACCTATTGCGATGGGCGGAGTCGGGAAAATAAAGCGATTTGCCACCCGGATAACCATATTACAGGTATCTCCCTTTGAAAGCAATGCTTCTTCCATTTCACAGGAAATAGTAACGGTACGCGCAGCTGCCCATGCAAAAAAGACAGACAACAAAGGAGCAAAAACAAGAGTAACCAAAATAAACCATCCTACATTTGCATCTAAAAACAAGCCAAATATAATGGCAAAAAACATTGCAAATATATAATTGATTATCCCTTTTATAATTGCCGTCTTTTTCATCCGTCTTTCCATCTTTTATTCTGTCCGTCCCTTACTCTAAAGGAACTTTAATATTTTGCAAAAGTCTTCGGATTGCTTCCTCATTATCCGAAACCATGGACTTGCCCTTAGGAGTCAATATGATTCTGTGGGAAAGCACATAGGGTGCCAAATCCTTAATGTCATCCGGCACCACAAAGTTTCTGCCCTTTACAAAGGCATAAGCCTTGGCCATCCGGTACAGTGCTATACTACCTCTGGGACTTGCTCCCAGCTTGATGAAGTCCGCACTTCTGGTGGCTTCCACAATCTCCACAATATAATCTCTCACAGCATCCGAGCAATAAATCTTCTTGATATCTTCCATCAGCTCCTGTATCTCCTGACAGGTAATCACATGGCTCAGATTCTTAGAGGATACATTGTTTTCATTACGAAGCAGGATGTCCATCTCTGCCGTTTTATCCGGATAGCCAATACTGAGCTTCATAATAAACCTGTCCATCTGGGCTTCCGGCAAATGATAGGTACCATAGGTTTCCACAGAATTCTGCGTAGCCAGTACCATAAACGGTTTGGGCAGTTCATAGGTTACGGAATCAATACTTACCTGTCTTTCCTCCATGGTCTCCAGCAAAGCTGACTGGGACTTCGGTGAGGAACGATTGATTTCATCCGCCAATAGGAAATTACAAAATACTGCGCCCTTTCGAAAACTGCTTTCATGCGTCTTCGTATCAATCATGGTAAAGCCGGTTACATCCGTAGGCATTACATCCGGTGTCATCTGAATACGCCCGAATTCTCCCTGACAGGACTTGGCCAAAGCAGATACCAGCTGGGTTTTTCCCACGCCCGGCACGTCCTCTATCAGTACATGACCGCCTGCCAGCATAGCCGATACAATCAGCTCTATGGTGCCACGCTTTCCCACAATCACCTTTTCCACATTATCAATTAATGCTCTTATTTTATTATTAACTTCAGAGCCTCTTTCCATCACGGTTTCTTCCTCCTGCCCGGATTTGTTTCATCCGGTCATGTCATTTTATTCATAAATCCGATAATTGCCGCTAAGCGCCAGTATAGCAAACATATACAGGCAGTTATCATAATATCTTCTGTCGCCTTCACGCAAGGGCTGGTTCCAGAACCATTCCACCCATTGCTTAGCCACTTCCCAATCAGCACTGTCCTTCTCCACTGCCAAGGCACTCTGTGCAGTGGTAGCTAAAAGTCCCAGAGGATGAAGCACTGTCATTTCAACCGGTGTACCATCCACTTCATATACGCATCTTGCCGCTTCCAAATCGGTTTTTAAGAACTTCATCAAACGTACAGGTGCTGCATAATGTCCTGCATCCTTACCAAACCACAGTGCATCCAGACCAATGTTAGCTGCAGTTCTGTAAGCATCGCTGTAGAACTTATCATGCTTACCGCCCCAAGGCAATTCCTTATCCATAGGACTTCCGTCAAAATTGCCATACTCAGGATTCATACCGGTCACCGGGTGACAAGCCTTGGTCAGATAATCACGGCTGGCCTGTGCTGCCTCCTTCCAAAATTCTCTATCCTCTTCATTCGCCCAAAGTGCAAACAGCTCATAGAAATGAGGCAAATGATAAGAAGGATCTGTGTATTCTGAACCGGGCACAAACAAAATCTGCTTATTCTCACGGTTCCACATAGGATGACCGATACGACCTTCCTCACCCTTGTGAATACATGCACTCAAAATATTTCTCGCTTCCTGAGAATAGTTGAAGATACCTTCTCCGTCTCCCCATCTGTGAGACGCAAAGAAAAGTGCCATGGCATAGAATTCTTCTCCGTCCGGTGCAGGACCGTTTGCATTTCTGTCACCATTTAAAGCGCAGCTCCATGCAAAATAGCCCTCTCCCCAGCCTTCATTCATAAACATATAGGTCTTGGACCATTTCCAGATACGATCAAACTCTTCCTTCATATTAAGCTGGACACACATCATCATTCCATAGGACATACCCTCTGTTCTGGCATCATGATTACCGGTATCCTCCAGATACCCCATATCTTCCCCTGCCGGATGATAAATACGTTCCTCTTCACTACCAAAAAAGAATACATTTACTGCATCCTTGATTTTCTTGTCAATCTCTTCCTTACTCTTACCAATTTCTGCAAAAATATTACGATATTCCTTTGTTTCAAATGCCGCCATCTATATGTCCTCCTATGAATGTAATAATTATATCTATTATAGCGTATAAAGGAATATTTATCTATATATATTTAAAAACAACTCGGACTTTTTTGTCCGAGTTGTCTGATTTGTTGTTATTAATGATGGAACAATCTGATTCCTGTGAAGGCCATTGCCATGTTGTACTTATTTGCACATTCGATTACCAGGTCATCTCTTACGGAACCACCGGGCTGCGCAATATACTTCACGCCACTCTTACGTGCTCTTTCAATATTGTCTGAGAAGGGGAAGAATGCATCAGAACCTAAGGTTACGTCCTGCATACCATCCAGCCATGCACGCTTTTCTTCGCGGGTAAATACTTCAGGCTTTACCTTAAATACTTTTTGCCATGCACCTTCGGAAAGCACATCCATATATTCCTCACCAATGTAATTGTCGATAGCATTGTCTCTGTCTGCACGTCCTACACTGTCAAGGAACTGAAGTCCCAGCACCTGAGGTGCTTGGCGTAAATACCAGTTATCAGCCTTCATACCGGCTAATCTGGTACAATGTACACGGGACTGCTGACCTGCACCGATACCGATTGCCTGACCTCCCTTTACGAAGCATACAGAGTTTGACTGAGTATACTTCAAGGTAATGAGTGCAATCTTCATATCGATTAATGCAGACTCAGGGATATCCTTGTTCTCAGTAACGATATTGGATAACAAATCACCATTGATATCCAATTCATTTCTGCCCTGCTCAAAGGTGATACCATATACCTGCTTCTTCTCCAGCTCTGCAGGAACGTAGTTTTCATCAATCTGAATAACGTTGTATCCGCCCTTTTTCTTTGCCTTTAAGATTTCCAAAGCTTCCTCGGTATAGCCGGGAGCGATTACACCGTCAGAAACCTCTCTCTTAATAAGCTTTGCAGTATCCACGTCGCAAACGTCGGACAATGCAATGAAATCACCGAAAGAAGACATTCTGTCTGCACCTCTTGCTCTTGCATATGCACAAGCTAAAGGAGATAACTCGCCCAAATCGTCCACCCAGTAAATCTTAGCCAAGGTTTCATCCAAGGGAAGACCTACTGCTGCACCTGCGGGAGATACATGCTTAAAAGAAGTAGCTGCAGGAAGTCCTGTTGCCTGCTTTAATTCCTTTACCAGCTGCCAGCCGTTGAAAGCATCCAAAAAGTTAATATATCCGGGTTTACCGTTTAATACTACTACCGGTAAATCACTACCGTCTTCCATGTAAATACGGGAAGGCTTCTGGTTCGGGTTACAACCATATTTTAATTCCATTTCGTTCATCGTACTTTCCTCCGCTTACTGGTTTTTATTTACAATCTTGGTCTCGTATTTGCCTGTAGCGATATCGATATATCTTACAAACAAAGACACTTTATTTTCTTCGTTTAAGCTGTTCCAAAGCATATCGGTAAATGCATCCATATCATCGGGAATGCTTACCCACTTAGGCTCGCCTTCGAAACTGGGTAAAGGATTGCCGTCATGCATATAGGTATGGATGAAGTGTCCTTCACCAGCTACAGGGTTTTCATAAGCATAGGTATAACGGTTGCAAGCATCCGGATTACCGTTGTTGCTCTTTAAAATAGACATTGCATAGTTGTAGGTACCGTTTTCGATGTGCATAATACCGGAAATACGAGGGGTGTAGTTGGGGCCATCGGGCTCAAACTCACGACTTCTTAATGACTGCTCAAAGGTAAGCTGCTTGTCCATACCTTCGTAAATGGTATCGGTCTGGTCACCGTTGGTTACGATAGTCTTATTGCCAAGTACACGTACCGGTGCGTAAATAATCAGGCTGGGATCTTCCAGCTTAGAAGGATCAAAAGCCTGGGTACGGATACCCTGTCCGTCTTCTACGAATACACGGTTACGACTGTTTGAGCTTCTGCCCATGATGAAATATGCGGTTACTGCATATTTACCGTTTGCTGACTTACCGATGACAATACCTCTGCCGGGATAAGCGTTTTCCTTCAGTTCCTGCTCCAATGATAGCATCTTCATTTCTTTTTCCTCCGTTTTTTGAAATGTTCGCTCTAAGGGTAAAATTATACCGCCTGAGCATCCTTCTGTTAGGTGCCCAGGCGGTCGGCTTTTTCACTATTCTACACTCCCTGTGGGTAGTCCCACCACAGTATAAACTGTTTTCCGCCAGTCGTGTAGCTCATGCAATTATCTTACATGTTTTTTTTGCCATTTGCAAGCCCTTTTCTCAAAAAGCTTACTTTATTTTTCTTCCTCTTTCTTTTTCCCGATAAGAACTGCTACACATGCCATAACCATCATAATTCCAAAGATCACCATAGGATATGCATTATCTCCGGTAAGAGGTGCCACTACAGTAGTTGTACCGGTTGAAGGTGTGGAAGGAGTAACAGGGGTAGAAGTAGTAGTACTACCGCTTGTACTTCCGCTACCGGCATTCTGGTTTTCAACTTCGTTTGCCACCACAAAGGTACTGAAAGAAGTTGTGGTAAACTCTAAGAATCCACCGGTAATACTTGCATTCAGCTTTTCAGGAGTGGTTGCACCATCTGCATAGTGCAATACTACTACCTTCTTACTCTGGTCAATAGATGCGGGAACTGCCATACGAATGGTAACAGGTACCAAAGGCTGAACCTTGGCATCATCTGCAAAGAGCTTGATATCTAATGCAAATGCATTCTTATACTTAGAATCTAAGGAAGGAGCTGATACTGATTCAAATACCATCTTTGCTTCCTTGTCCAAATCCATACCGATGATTGCACCGATAACCGCCTTGATTTCCGGAACCGTATTTTCTTTCTCAATATTCAATACTCTATTGATAGATTCCTTGAACAGTGCTTCAATCTCTTCCACATTAGCTTCCAGGACTTCGTCTAATCTACCTGCTTCCACTAATCCCTTTACTTCAGCAATGATATCTTTTGCTGCTTCCGTCTTTTCTGCCAAAGTAGCATTTTCATCAACCAACTTATCTAAATCTTCTACTAACTCAGGTAAGGTTGCTGCACCAACCAATGTAATAGTACCAAATACATTAGAACCTGACCAACCCTTATCTGTATCATCAGCCCAGTTAATCTTGTTACGAACACTGCTGCTTACTGCATCGTTAAGCTGTAATTCGAAACCAACATTTGAACCGTTTACAGGAGTAATATCAGTCCACTTAAATGCAGCTTCAATCACATAGCCACCGTCTACAGTCTTTGTAGCAGAGATCACATTTTCAGCCTTACACTTCTGACCGTTAAAGGACTGTTCGTTAGCATAGTTGATACGATACTGTTTGTCGTCATCATCATAGCCTGTGGTCTTTTTGTTATTTTCGTCGATGAATACTTCGATAGAATCCTGCATCCATGCATCTGCATGATCCTTATTCAGTACAGTATCCTTAACATCAGCCAAAA
Source organism: Lachnospiraceae bacterium (assembly GCA_017520425.1). GTDB lineage: Bacteria > Bacillota > Clostridia > Lachnospirales > Lachnospiraceae > Acetatifactor. The sequence continues at coordinate 71,016 of JAFXFO010000024.1, forward strand.
CATAGAGATAATCCTTGTCCCACAATACCTTAAAGGTAGGATCCGCATCTACGGAACCGAGAGAAAGAGGAATCTCCTCTACGGTTGCCCAACGTTCATCGATTTCACCGTCTACTACGATAGTTCCGCTTTCCACAGTGGTACCAACCTTCATAAGACCGATGGAATAATACTTGCTGCTTGTTTCCTGTGATAATGTGGTATCGTTAAATGCAATCTTGTCCGTACCATTCACTACCACTACATCCATAGCCACTTTCTTTAATGCTCCTACAGAGTCTAAAGCTACAGCTATTTCTGCCTCATATCCACCACTTACTGCCTTCGCATCTGCACGCTTTACAGTTGCTTTCACAGGAGTGGTTGCACCTGCGCTCATAGCAGGATCCACATATACGGTTACAGCATCGGTTGCATCCACGGTTGCATCCTGTACCTTAACCACTACCTTTAATCCGGTATTATCCCACATAGGAATTACGGTTGCCTTGGTAGCTCCCTTTTCCATGCTGTATTCTGAGCCTGATGTATATTCATCATCTACCTTCTGAGCAATAATGATATCCTTTACTTCAGGAGTCAGCTTACTGGGATCTACAAATGCCCAATATGCAGGCTTAGCCTTATAGTTATCATCAAACAGTAAAGGACACTGCTTTCCGCCGCTGGAAGAGCCACCTACACTGTTGGAGGTCTGTAACCAGGAGTATTTATCTACTGTACCCCAGAAAATGATACCGGAAACTTCAATACCGTCTTCCGCATCCAGCTTCTTCAATACATCATAATAAGCTTTGTAACGGTAAGCCATCTTATTGTACTCTTCCTCACGGGTCGCATCCGTGCCATCATAAGAACTGCTTGCCTTAATATCTAACTCTGTCCACTGTACTTTTCCAACCACTGCACAGTAAGCACGTACAGCTGCATCCACCTGTTCCACACTGGGTGAATCAATATTGTGGTGTGCCTGCATACCCATACCATCGATTCTGGTACCTTCTGCTGCCTTTACAGCATTTAACAGCTTCACAATACCTTCTACCTTACTGGGTACACAATCATTATAATCATTGTAATAAAGTTCCAAACTTGCAGGAGCATATTTATTTGCCCACCGGAATGCCTTAATAATATATTCGTTACTCTTGTCGCCGTAAACAGCTGCCCAGTTTGATTCATCCGCACCACGATAAGTAGCCGTACTATCATTGATTGCTTCGTTTACAACATCCCAACCATAGAATAAATCTTTATACTTACTATTGGGGCCTACATAATACTCCATCATGGTCTTAATGTACCATTCCAGACGTAAATCCATTACCTCTTTGCTTACATAAGCAGCATCTGCATCATAGTTCTCCTTAAAGAACCAGGTAGGTGCCTGTGAGTGCCATACCAATACATGACCTCTAACTTTAATCTGCTTGTCCGGATTAGCAGTATTCCATGCTAAAATCTTATCCAGCATAGCTGTAGTAGTACCATGATTCAATACCGGAACCTCTAAATCCACACCATTAAAAGTAACATGCTCTGTCTGACCCTTTGCATTGCCAATCATGGCATCCAATTTCAATTCATTACCAAAAGTAACTGCATTGAAATGCTTGGTAACCAGCTCCCAAAGAGTCTCATCTCTCATTTCGCTGTAGGTAACTGCGGTACCTGCGATAGTACCTGCACCCAAATCGCCTACGATAGTATCTCTCCAATCCGGAATATCCTGTTCGATTTCAGGAATCTCAGGAACGGGCTTGTCTGTCTGCCTCATAGAAACACCGGTAATATAGTAATCACCCTTTACACAATCACCGCTACCGTAATCGGTACCCTGCTCAATAAATCTAAGAACAATTTTGTCCTCTTCGCCTCTGCAGGAAATGGTGATATAACCGGAATACTTGGTCCATTCGCCCACCTTTGCGGCCTGCGTATTAAATCCGCTCAATTCAGAAGAATATGCAGTACCTAAATAGTTGTTGGAACCATCCAATACAAAGAAAGGTCCAAACTCAACCTTCTTCTGATTGTCAGGAGCATTTGCATACTCATCAGATAACATTGCATAGTATTCAATATAATACTCTGCACCCTTTACAACACGATCGGTAACATCCTGCTGGAAACAATCTCCGGTGCCTGCTGTAGCAGGGTCTCTGGAAATCTTACCGTAAGTTGTCACATCTCCAAAAATCGCTTCACTTGCTGTTTCTGCAGAAATCACAGAGTTTGCACCCTGTGCAGCTTTCCACATAGACACATCTGCATCTGCAAAATTACCGTTGAGGATAATGTTTTCGCCGATTAAATTGTCAGGTTCCTGGTTCTCTCCACCGTCGGCACTACCGCCTTCGCTGTAGCCCCAGCCCGTAGTATGGAAGGTTACGCTGTCTACTACTACATTATACGCATCTGTGCCCAATGACATAATACCGAAATGCTCAATACCTTCAAATCCGTTCGCCAATTCAACAACCGGATTACCGTATGTCAATTGAGAATCGGGAGCACTCGGCCAGTTACCGCCATAGTTTTCCTCTGTATAGAACTTATAAGCTACTGCACCTGCATTATCAGAAGATACATTAAAGGTTACCTTATGTACCTTTGCGGGGTCGATTTCCTTAGGAATGGAATAAAATATTTCCTGATACTGACCGGTATATGCGTAAGTCACTGCTCCTGTAGCACTATCCATAGATGCAGAAATACCAGCCTTATTATCAACTGTCAAATCATTGAAAGTATATGTCTTGTTAATTTCAACATTCTCAAGAGCATCCTCAATGGTCAACTTCACTCCACTGATTTTCACAGTGTTTGTTCCGTTTACCAGGTTCATAATACCGAATGAACCAAATGCTGCTGTAGGTGAATATGAAACACCGTAATTAGACAGTGAATCACCCGTACCACCTGCATTCGCATAAAGCTTAAGGCATACATTATTACCGCTTGAAAGTACTAATTCAATCTTCTTAACCTTAGTAGAATCAATATTTGCGGGCAAATTATAGAATGTTTCCTGATACTGACCCTGGTAATCAGCGGTAAGTTCACCGCCTGCACCTACAGTCAGATTCACTCCGTAGGAATTCGCAGGTGCACCCAAATCCACAAAGTTATAAGTTACTACATTTTTCTCTGCAGGCACATCAGAATCAGCAGAGGTATCAATTGTAAACTTCACTCCGGTAATCTTTACAGAGTTCGTTCCTTCCACCAGGTTCATAATACCAAATGAACCCACAGGATTTGCCGGTGTCATAGATGTAGTATAATTACACTCTGAATCTCCGGTTCCATCCGCACTTTCATAAAGCTTAACGGTTACACCTTCGCCTTCTGCAAGCAAAAGTTCTACCTTCTGCACCTTGTTGGGATTAATATCCTCAGGCAATGCATAAAAGCTTTCCTGATATACATCTGCATAGTCTGCAGTAAGCACACCATTCTCATCAACAGTTAATGTAACTCCATATGAGTTAATCTTTGTAAGTTCATTGAAATCATAGATTCCATCATCTTCAGCAGGGGTATCGGGTACAACAGGAGTGTCTGTACCACCTTCTCCACCTTCTGTTGCCTCTTTTGCCTTAACAGTAAAGGTAATTCCGGTAATCTCCATATCAATAGGACCGGTAATACCTTCGTTTGCTGAAGTAATAGCCAGATACTTAATGGGTGCTTCTAAGTCGGCCGGTACTTCACGGGTAGGATTGCCATACATGGAATAACCTTCTCCGATTCCATTGCCGCTGGCATCGCTTGTATACCCTTCTTCCGTATACATCTTATATCCGAACCACCAAACTTCTGCTCCTTCGATGCCGGATACACTCTTTACATTAAACTTAATCTGAGTAATATCTACATCAGCCAATTCTGCCGGTACGGCATAGAAAATGGATTTGTAGTTTGCAGCAAAAGTTAATTTCTTGCCGCCATCAGCAATATCTTCTGCAACCACATCCCATGCCATTGTGGAATTACCCATCTCTGCCATGGTGTAAGTATAATCACCATCTGTAATCTGTGCGTCATCATCTGCATCATCACCGGTACTTCCGTTATTATCTGATACACTGTCATCTGCCACAACCTTCTTTACAGTGAAGGTGATTCCGGTAATCTCCATATCAATGGGACCGGTAATGCCCTCATTTGCCGAAGTAATAGCCAAATACTTAATGGGAGTTTCTAAGTCGGCCGGTACTTCGCGGGTCGGATTGCCATACATAGAATAGCCTTCTCCGATTCCATTGCCGCTGGCATCGCTTGTATACCCTTCTTCCGTATACATCTTGTATCCGAACCACCAAACCTCGGCTCCTTCGATACCGGATACACTCTTTACGTTAAACTTAATCTGAGTAATATCTGCATCAGCCAATTCTGCCGGTACGGCATAGAAAATAGACTTGTAGTTTGCAGCAAAAGATAATTTCTTCCCGCCATCTGCAATATCTTCCGCTACTACATCCCATGCCATTGTAGGATTACCCATCTCTGCCATGGTGTAAGTTTTTTCCTCGGTAGTCGTTTCTTCAGCATTCACTTTTAAATCGTTCATCTGAAAATTCGTTACTACCATGAGCAGTGCCAGCATTCCGGCAAAGCCCCTCCGTAATCTCTTACGCATTTCAAAATACCTCCATTTTATTTTTATGCATATATGTGCATTATATACTATTCATTTCTTCAATTCTTGCAAAATATTGTCATTTATTCCTCAACTATTGCTAAAGTTAACTAAAAACAGCTCCGAAGTAATCCTTCAGAGCTGTTTTTTATTCATTATAGACAAATTAATCAAAATGGTACAAATAATTCTCCCAATTCTCCAAATACACTTTATCATCCTCTGCACGTACCAGTAAGCCCTCATCTACCAGCTCCTGTACCAGCCGTGCCGTTTCTTCCGGTCCGTAAGCAAGACCCAATTGATAGTATGGTGCCTCTAGCAAGTACGGTTCATCATGCTCCATCTGGCGTTCGATAATGTATGCAAGTATTCTGTCTTTTCTTTCTTTTTGGAATGCTGCATGCATAGGTACTTCCAAACCTGTTTTCTCACAGAACTCCATCACCATCTCATACTGTGCCCTTGCTTCAATCTGGCCCCATGCACCGATTACGGTATTGTAGTTTTTCACCGGCTCCGAAGCCTCATACAAGCGTTCGCTTAACACCTGCGCACCCACACCTGACGCATAATCCTTCTCCAGCTTGTCCAAATCCAGTCTAAACTGTGCAAAATCCTGAACCTGCATAAGATGCGGCCTGATTAACTGCAACAAATCATTTAAGGAAATCGGCAAAGGCAAGGAATAGCTTTCGATATCCTTCTCAATCATCTCATCCAATATGGGAAGTACTGTCTCACATCTTTTCAAAATAGATTCTGCCGGATATGCATCACTCTTTAAAATATAATTTTCGCTACTCCAAGTGTAGGTATCATAAGTATATCCGGATCTGGCATCCTGTATGATACTGAGTATCTCTGCAAAAGCTTCCGCATACTCAGGCCCTACTGTCGCCGTAGATATTTGTGTATAAATATCCTCCGAAGGTGTATCCGGATCAATTAATAACTGACCGGCACAATAAAGCGAAAATACATTTATCACATGATTAGCATCCATTTCACTCCAATAGGAAGGCTTCATCACCGCATCATATTGTCTTGCAGTCTGATATACGGAGCGGATAATCTCCAAATTGAAATTCATCTGTGCCAGCTGATCGGTTTCCATTTCGCAGGTATTCCACGCCCAGGTACCTAAACGACATCCCAAGTTTTTCACTTGGGTACGGAATGCTGTATAAGTCTCCGGATTTGCCCGCCATCCGCATTCGTACAGGGTTATGTCATTTCCCAGTTCCTGAACAAATGTGGCCTTGTCATAAATATCTACCCAACAGCTGATACCAAAATCAATGTCCGGATTCACAGCCAGGCATTTGTCTCTTAACATGCCGGCGTAATAGGCAATATCTCCGGCATCGTGCAAGTTGCCGGGATCATGAAAATGTCCGATAACTCTATCACAACAATCCGCCAATTCAGAGTAGATATTGTAATACTTCTCAAACATTGCCATTGCATCAGAATCATTGCGTGCAAGTTGTCCGGAGCCGTAAAAAGCTTGTAATACATCATCGTCTATCCAGCCACAATCCGCAAACTCCGCTCCCCACACCCACATGGTAAACTTCATATCCATAGAATGTGCCGCATCTGCCATCATGCGGAGCTTTTCGTGACCGGCCTCATAGCCGTCGGTAGCAGCCCATGTAGAGCACATCTCAGTGGCCTGCACTCCGGTAAATCCGCAATATTTTAGCATTTTCACATATTCGTAAATCTGTTCTTCGGTAAAATCCAATATATTGGTCTTCGTCGATACATCCGAATCCAGATAGGTTCCTCTGGCATGATTCAGATTCCAAAGAGTCACTATTGCCTCTCTTTCCTCTATCCACGCTTCTTTCTTTACCACATTTTCCGGAATATGGAGTTCGGAGGCAACAGCACTGATTTTTTCTTTTTCAGTCCCCGCATGCATCCATCCCAAATATACATTGGCAAAAATACAAACCTCTGTCTCTAATGCCTCTTCACTTCCTGCTGTAATAGTAATATTTCCATCCGTTATTTCGGTATATCTTTCTTGTGGAGATATCTTTGCATCCAATTGAAGAAAAATCCTTTTTGAATCTGCCTTTTTATGCTCTGAAAGCTCCAAACGGGCCCCGGATGTCTGTTGTATATAATACTGCAATAATTCTCCTGCTTCCTTGGCCTCTTTTGATTCGTATGCAATCACATACTCCGACAGTTCTGTTTCTCCAACTTTTATACTTGTCTTCTGCTTCGTTCCTATATTTATATAATCCTGACCGGCGTTAAGTACGATGATACCATCCTGTTCCACCAAATTCTTCACAAAATAAGAGAATGCACGTTTTACACCATCTTCCGTTGGAGCAATACAATAAATACCATTATTGATATTTACAATCACAAATGCACCTTCCCGCATATTTTCCAGCGAATATCCCAAATCAGCGGCATACTTTGTATCACTTACCAGGAAAAGAGACCTTTCGTTTGTTCCGTCCGTCTTTCCAAGCTTAACATCAAATCTGCTCTTTGCAACCTCCTGACAATATGCGATGCATTCGTCACTTACAAGTCCGTTCATCTTATGTATTTTGTAATCATCTATTCTTAATTGTTTTGTATCACCGCATCCACATAGAGACAGCACTATTACAAGAAGCAACAATATAATCTTAAGAGATTTCTTGCACATAAATATCCTCCGGCAATCTCAATTCATCAACGTACCATTCCATAGGCATACATTGCCTCAAAACCTACACTATCCACAACAATGCCAAGTATATTATCATATACTAAAACATTCACACCATTCGTAGATTTTTGATACGCAACTCTATCCACCATTATATTTGTACTTTGGTCGCTAACACTTACAAGCAACTCCCCGAAAGTCAGTGGCATAGTCTTCAACGTGTTATTAGCATTCGCTGTATAGATATTTTCTCCATTGTCGAATACCCATACATTACTTCCGTTATAGAACTCATGAAATCCTCCAAGCATTTGCAGACACTCATCTATTTCCGCTTCTCCGGATATATACTCACCGGTGGTAGAAACTACGATGGTATAATCTTCCAAACGACTTAACTCTTCAAAATAAGTCTGTCTGTCACAAATCCGGGTTAAGACATAATTGGTCCACTCATGTTGGCGAGCCTTTAAATCCAAATCCCACAGTGCATATTCAGTCTCACCACGATGGTCTGCCAACTCATAATGACTCTTTAAATACTCTCCCAGATATGCCGTCACCTTCTGTGCGCCCCAATAATTGGTATGTCCGTAGTCAATCATATCCTTCTCCCAATCCAAGCCTATTTCATCGGACAATTCCACAAAATCCAGAACCGGAACATTATATTCAGATATAATCTCCTTTGCATAAGCAATCAACTCCTGCTCCTTCAACGGAATCTCATAAGGGGCAAGAACAAACACCAATTCCGTGCCGCTTTCCTGTGCTAACTCTATCATCTTAATAAGGTATTCCTGTTCTGTCTCACCCATGGGCTTGGGCTCAACGTTCCCAAACTCTAACTTATTTGCTCCATATGCAACATACTCCGATCTATATCCCAAATATACCGGTCTTGTTGTTGCAAAATCCTGCTTCTTTAATTCTCTATATCTTGTATGGATAATCGGCCATCTTAAAATAAAATCAGACTTATTATCTGTTTCCACCATAGCATTTACTGCTTCTATAGAAGATAAAGACAGCTTTCTGGACAAAGTATTTCTATACAAATTACCCTCTATAATATATCCGCTAAAGGCACAGCCAAACATCTCCACGCATACCACTTTTAAATCCTGGGTTTTTAGCGCTTCTACGAAATTATAATAGGAGCTGACCAAATCCTGACCGGAAATAGCCATATTGAAGCTTGCCATACCATAATCTTCCCACAACTGAGCCGGAATGGTAGAACAATAGCTATGACTGCTTCCCAAAAACAGCACATCAACCACATTCTCTTCCAAGTCGTAAAAAGATTCCATAGACGAAGTATAGTCGCCTGCTGTATCCTTCCAGGAGAAAATATCATATATTCGATTTAATAAAAATATAAAGATCATGCAAAAAACAATTATTTTTGCAATATTTTTCATCTTCATCTTATCACCTTTATCTTATGCCCTAGAATTGAAAATAAATAAATTGGGATGATTCGAATTGAATTCCATACATTCCATATATAATAGTTCCAAATATCAGCAAAAATATCACTGCCCAGCGGAACCAGATACACTGTTCACCCAAAAACTCTGTAATAAGCTGTTTTTTACAATAACGGATTAAATCTGCTAAAACGAGAACGATTGTTGATACCATCAAAATATTAAACTCAAACCGGTCTAATCCCAGATTATACAATTCCCCGTTAAACAGGGACCATGGATCCCACTTGGTAAACATTCTGATACAATAGTCCACTGCCACTTTTAAAGAATTTGCCCGAAAGAAAATCCACGCAATGTCTACGAGCACAAAAGTTCCGACCACCTGAGCCAACTTAAAACTGAAGCTTTCCGTCTTCGCCTGCGTTTTTTCACAAAGAATTTTGCGAAAAGGCTTCGTAATATCGCCAATCACCTGGTATATGCCGTGTAAAAATCCCCAAAAAACATATGTCCAATTGGCACCATGCCACAAACCGCTGACACAGAAGGTTACCATTAGATTAAAGTATTTCCGGATTCTGGAGCATCTGTTTCCGCCCAAAGGGATATACACATAATCACGGAACCATGTACTCAATGAGATATGCCATCTTCTCCAGAAATCACTTATGGAAGTTGCCAGATATGGGGTCTCAAAATTCTCCATCAAGGTAAATCCCATCACTCTGGCAGCACCTACTGCGATCGTAGAATATCCCATAAAATCACAATAAATCTGTAGTGCAAATCCAACGGCACCTGCAACCAATGCCACTGTACCGTACAGATACACACCGTCAAATACAGTATTTACCAATATAGCTACTCTGTCTGCAATGACCATCTTAATAAAGAGTCCCCATACCATAAGAGTAAGGCCGTTTGTAACATTTTCATAGTTATATATCTTCATCTTGTCCACATTGCGAACCTGCTTCAGCAAGTTTTCGGAACGTTCGATGGGGCCTGCCACCAGCTGCGGAAAGAAAGACACAAACAATGCGTAACGTAAAGGATTCTTCTCCGCATCTATTTTACCTTTATACACATCTATAATATATCCCAACGCCTGGAAAGTATAAAAAGAAATACCTACCGGTAGCAAAACACTAAAGGAACTCTCCACTGTTTGAATTCCCACCTTACCCAAAACCTTATTAAGGGAATCCAAAAAGAAGTCAAAATATTTAAAAAAGAACAAAATGCCTATATTTACAATCAGGCACGTAGCCAATATCCACTTTCGTACCGCTGTATTCTTATACTTCTGAATCAAAAATCCGGCAAGCCATGTGGTAAGAATAGATACCAGAAGCAAAATAACGTACTTCACATTCCAACACATGTAAAAACAGATGCTTGCCGCCAGAAGCCAAATATAGCGCATTTTTCGGGGTACCAGAAAATATAACAAAATAACAATTGGAAAGAAAACCAAAAAATCAACAGAATTAAATATCATTTTCCTTATCCTTTTACATAAAAACTAGAGATGCCTAAACATCTCTAGTTTTCGTTCATTAAATATCTACACTATAGTTCGGTGCTTCTTTTGTAATCTGAATATCATGAGGATGACTTTCCTTCAAGGATGCTGCTGAAATCTTTACGAATTTACCGGTTTCCTTTAAAGTCTCAATATCCTTCGCACCACAGTAACCCATACCGGAACGTAAACCGCCTAACAACTGGAATACGGTATCTTCCACAAGACCCTTGTATGCCACACGACCTTCAACACCTTCGGGTACCAGCTTCTTAGCATTTTCCTGGAAGTAACGATCCTTACTGCCGCTTTCCATAGCGGAGATAGAACCCATTCCACGATATACTTTATACTTTCTTCCCTGGAATAATTCAAACTGTCCCGGGCTTTCATCACATCCTGCAAACATGCTACCCATCATGCAGACATTACCGCCGGCTGCAATAGCCTTGGTAATATCACCGGAGTACTTAATACCACCGTCCGCAATAATCGGAATACCATATTCCTTTGCAACAGAGTAAGCATCCATAATAGCTGAAATCTGCGGAACACCGATACCTGCAACCACACGGGTGGTACAGATGGATCCGGGTCCGATACCAACCTTAACTGCGTCAGCACCTGCTTCAATCAAATCTCTGGTACCCTGTCCGGTTGCCACATTACCTGCAATAACCTGTAAGTCAGGGTAATTCTCTTTAATCATACGAATGCAACGAAGTACATTCTCTGAATGACCATGTGCACTGTCTAAAACAATTACGTCAACCTTTGCCTTAACGAGTGCTTCCACACGTTCCAAAACATTAGCTGTAATACCAACTGCAGCACCACAGAGAAGTCTTCCCTGTGAATCCTTTGCTGCCAAAGGATACTTGATTGCTTTTTCAATATCCTTGATGGTAATTAATCCCTTTAAATTATAATCCTTATCAACAATGGGTAATTTTTCTTTTCTGGCTTGTCCCAGAATCTTCTTTGCTTCATCCAGTGTGATTCCTTCTTCTGCAGTAACCAAACCTTCGGAAGTCATGGACTCTTTTATCTTCTTGGTGAAATCTGTTTCAAATTTTAAATCACGATTGGTTAAGATACCAACCAGTTTGCGTCCCTCTGTAATCGGAACACCTGAAATACGGAATTTAGCCATCAACGCATCTGCGTCCGCCAATGTATGTTCCGGACTCAGTGAAAATGGATCCGTAATAACTCCGTTTTCTGAACGTTTTACCTTATCTACCTCTTCTGCCTGTGCTTCTATCGACATATTCTTATGAATAATACCGATACCACCCTGACGAGCCATTGCAATCGCCATACGATGTTCTGTAACAGTATCCATACCTGCACTCATCATCGGAATGTTCAGCTTGATTTTTTTTGTCAGCCATGTTGATAAATCTACCTGATTAGGTACCACCTGCGAATAAGCAGGTACTAACAACACGTCATCAAAGGTAATGCCTTCACCAATAATCTGTCCCATTATCTTTCCTCCCATGTGAAAAATTAGTGTTTGAAATTTATAATATTGTTGTTGAGTTTATCAAACTTGTCGTGGGATGTCAACACGAAATTTATCTTTTTTTAATTCTTTTTTAGTCCGTAAACACCTTCCTGGGTGCCACGCTCTTAAGAGCCTTCACCAATCCTTCGGAAGGAGTCAGAATCACCTTGGTACCACCTTCGTAATAAAGGGCATATCTTAAATCCGGTTGCTCTTCACCTGCACTAAAATCCCTTACTACTACATTACGGTTCTTGTAGCTGTCCAAATGATAAGAACGGATGGGGGCAAATATTTCCATACGCTCTACCGTAAATACTGCCACACGCTTTCTCTTGGACTTGGCCATTACCTTGTCTATGGTCAGCTCCCTGTCTAAATACAGATATTCATATTCAATATCGGAATTCATATAGCAGAAATAGGCACCCACACCTGCACCCACCGCACCTAAAAGTGCGGGCCAGAAGAAGTAAATACCGAAAAAGGTAAGTATTACTGCCAATATAATCAAAAAAACCTGAAAAAACTTTAATAACACAGATTGCTTTGCCTGTACCAGACATTCTACATAAGTATCACTCATAACACACCATTCCTTTTCTCAAATCTCTTAAAAAGATGATATAACAGATAAAGAAAACTTTCAAGCATCAGAATGTCTGATTTTGTCTTTTTATGATTTTTTTAGATTCATATAAGGAATCATTCATTGACAGTGTCCGAAAAAGACTTTATTATATTTTAAGAAACTCATATAAAGGAGAATACACATGCCTGTTATGGATGAATTTCGCGAGGAACGCGAAGCTATAAAGAACGGTAGTCTTTCCTACAAATTAAAATATATCTGGGATTACTATAAATGGGTTATTATCGGTGTATTAATAGCCATCCCCATTATCATTTCCATTGTAAAGGATATTATAAACGCAAAGGACTATATTTTCTACGGTTTATTTCTAAACTCCTACTCACCGACGGAGACCATTGAAGAATATATGGCAGGCTTTGCCGAGGAATATCAGTTGGATACGGAAAACTACCAAATAGAACTGGATTCCTCCCTCAGTATGGTAGTTGATAATTATGACGAAGGCTCTCTTGCCACCATCAACCGCATTATTGCCAGTCTGTCTGTGGGCGAATTGGACTTTCTGGCTGCCGACCCTGCGGTATTTGAGCATTATGCCACACAAAATACCTTCCATGATTTATCTAACATGCTGACAGCAGAACAAAAGGAAAAGCTTGCCCCCTACTTCTATTATATAGATGGTGCGGAAGCAGAAAAGCGTATGAACTCTGATGATGCTATCGCCTATACACCTAAGGAATATGACCATCAGGATCCTGAAAGCATGGAAAAACCCATTTTAGTAGGATTATGTATCCAGGACAGCCCCAGTCTTTCAAAGATGTTTGTCTTCAAGGATACCAAGACCATTTTCGGTATCCCGGCCGGTTGTAAGCATGCCGAAACATCCCTTCAGTTTATTGACTATATTTTTAAAGAATAAATTATCGCCCGACGGCGACAATAAAAACGGACATCCCGACGATGTCCGTTTTTTCATTTCACCTATTCACAAGCATTTCTGAACTGACTCCAGACTTCGGAATGCAACTGCTCTGCCTCTGCGGAAACATTCTGAATAATCTCTCCTGCTGCCGCATCTGCCGGCAGTACCAGGAAATCCTTCATCTCTGCTGAAATCAAATCCTCTGCCCCTTTGTTTGCACAGTAATAACCTACATACTCATAGCATTTTGCTGCATTTTCCGGCTTATTAATATAGTCAAGGAAAGCATATGCCGCCTCTGCATTAGGTGCCTTGGACGGAATAAAGGAAGCCATAATACCAAAGCCCAGACCTTCCTCGGGATATACAATCTTCAAATCCGCATTAGCCATCTTTGCCGCTACTACCTGTGAAGAGTAGAAAAAGCCTGCTGCCACTTCACCACTTAAAATGAAATCCTGGGTATTACTGTCATTGATGACTCTTACATTGGGTGCCAGCTGAAGAAGCTTCTCCCCTGCCTTTTTAATGGTATCCAAATTCTCTGTGTTGAAAGATTCCCCCAAGGTCTTTAAGGTGATACCGTTAATTACTCTGTAATTGGCAATCAATGCCACATTGTCCTCCAGTCCGGGATTCCACAAATCTTCATAGCCCTTGATTTCCACATCCGTAGCTGCCGGATTGTACACAATCAAAGGAATACCGGCTGCATAGGGCACGGTATACTCATTCTTGGGATCATAAAACTGTGACATGAATACCGGATTGTACTGCTCATAATTCTTAAGCTTAGAAGTGTCCAGTTTCTGGCTTAAGCCCTCTGCGATTACCACTTCAATGATATAATCATCTGCGATAACCAGGTCATAATCTCCGCCCTCGGTCTCTTCCAGCTTTGCCAGCATATCCTCATCATAATCAAAATGTGAGAAGTTAATCTTATAACCGGTCTCCTTTTCAAATCCCTCCAGTATCTCCGGCGGGAACATACCATCCCAGGTATAAAGATTTAATTCGCCTTTTTCCTGCTCTTTGTTGCCGCAGCCTGTTACAAAAGTCAGGAATAACAACAACACCAACAGAATCAGTAATGATTTCTTCATTTTCTTTCTCCTTTTTCACTTTTCTCTTTTACACCAATCTTATTTATGAACGCGGCTCCTACCAAAAGCAGTGCCGTTATCACCAGCATAATGGTTGCCAAGGCATTGATTTCCGGTGTGACGCCGGTTTTTACCTTGGTATATATCTTGATAGGCAATGTATTCACCTTGGGTCCTGTCACAAAAATGCTGATTACCACATCATCAAAGGACATGGCAAAGGACAGCATGGCTCCGGAAAGAATGGCTGGCAGTATCAAAGGTAAGGTAATATCAAAAAAGACTCTTACCGGAGTGGCCCCTAAGTCCAATGCAGCCTCCGCATATGCTTTATCCATTCCCACCAGACGCGCCTTTACCATGGAATATACATAGGGCACGCAAAAGGTGGTATGGGCAATAATCAATGTCAGCATACCGAAGGGCAAATTCATAAAGGAAAACACTGCCAGAAATACCATACCCAGGATAATCTCCGGTATCATAATAGGCATCAGACTTAAACCGGCTACTGCTTTGTCCGCCTTACTTTTTCTTCCGTGCATTCCCAATGCTCCCGTGGTCCCGATGACAATAGCCAAAAGACAACTGCTGCCTGCCAAAATCAAACTGTTTAACAGGGCTTCCCAAAGGTCCGAATCCCGAAACAGCTCCCGATACCATTTCAGGGAAAATCCATTCCAAACCGTAGACAGCTTCGATTCATTAAAGGAATAAATCACTGTCAACAAGATCGGCACATAGGTAAGCACTGTCAGTATCGCCACATATACAATTGTAAGCTTATGCCCAAAAGTTTTTTTCATAATCTGCTAAAAAATTCCTTCCAATTCCGAAGTCCCTGCAATATTCCGGTACAATTTCAGTATCAGCCAGGTAAGAATCAAAAGTACCACCGACAAGGCTGCCGCAAAGGGTTGATTCCTTCCCTTGGTCATCTGTTCCTGTATTACATTTCCCACCAGTACGATTTTATTACCCCCCAACAAATCCGCTATAAAAAACAATCCCATGGAGGGTACAAAGGTAAGTACCACACCGGACAAAAGTCCGGGAAGGGTCAGCGGAAAGCTTACGGTCCAAAAGGCTTTCCAGGAAGATGCCCCCAAATCCCTGGACGCTTCCACCAAACGGTAATCCAATTTTTCCGCACTGGAATATACCGCTAAAATCATAAAAGGAAGCAGGGCATAAATCATACCCACCACCACCGCCGGATAGGTATACAAAAGCTTCAGCGGCTTTTCTGTCAGCCCCAATCCCATCAATATCTTATCCAACACACCATTGCTTCGAAAAACAATAATCCAACCGTATAAACGGATAATAGCACTGGTAAAAAACGGAATCAGAATCAGCAAAAGCATCCTTTTCTTCCACTGCTTATTCATACGAGCCATGATATATCCGTAAGGATAGCCCAACAAGGTAATACATATAGTAGAGGTAAAGGCCAACTTCAGGGAATCCGCAAAATTCCCCAAATACATGGGACTGAATATTCTTTTATAATTCTCCAGGGTAAATGTAAAATCCACCCCCCATACTTCCGCTCTCTTTAAGAAACTCAGCAAAAATAAATATACAAAAGGCAGACCTACAAATAACAGGGTAAAGATATAAATTGGCAGTACCAGCAGGCGGTTACCTTTTGCTTCCTTGACCTTCCTACCTTGACTCTGTTTCGCCATGGTACTCCTCCTTTTCGTCCGCCACTTCTACTGCCGCCTCCGGTTTCCAGCCTATTTTTATCTCCTCGCCTACACTTCTGTCCGCATCGATACCGTAACGGTTAGCAGTAATCCGCTGACCATCCGTCAGTTCAAATACAATACGAAGCTGCCCGCCGGCAAAGCTCTTTTCTACCACCTTTGCCTCATGGATACAAACTGCTTCTCCATCCATCAACACATTTTCCGCCCGCACGGCATAAGCCTTGCCTGACTCGCGATAAATGTTAGCATCTCCCACAAAGCTTGCCACATAGGAGGTTTTCGGTTCATAATAAATCTCATTGGGTGTTCCGATTTGCTCAAATCTGCCTTCCCTCATAACCGCAATCCGATCCGACATATTGATGGCCTCTTCCTGGTCATGGGTGATATAGATGAAAGTCATACCCAACTGTTTCTGAAGCTTCTTTAATTCCAACTGCATCTGTCTGCGCAGCTTTAAGTCCAATGCACCTAAAGGTTCATCCAGCAAAAGTACTCTGGGTTGATTGATAACCGCTCTGGCTATGGCCACGCGTTGCCTTTGTCCTCCTGAAAGCTGGTCCGGCCTTCTCTTTTCAAATCCTTCCAATTGCACCAGCTGAAGCATCTGTTCCACTTGCTCTTTGATTTCAGACTTGGCCACACCTCGAAGGCGCATACCGTAACCGATATTTTCCTCCACTGACATATGAGGAAACAGAGCATAGTTTTGGAAAACCGTATTGACATTTCTTTTATTGGGCACCATCTCAGTAATATCCCGTCCATCCAACCACACCTTACCCTCATCCGCCATCTCCAATCCCGCGATGATACGAAGGGTTGTGGTCTTTCCGCACCCGGAGGCCCCCAGTAAAGTGATAAACTCTCCCTGTGCCACGGATAAATCTATCCCCTTCAATACTTCCGTATCGTCAAAGGTCTTATGAATTTTTTCCAATCGCAAAATTTCACTCATTCCCCTGCTCTCCTCTGCATAAACCCCGGATTCTTCTCATAGATTATATAAAGTATTATGAAAACGAGGTTGCTTTATGAGTTCAAAAACAAAAATAGTTGTACTCCACATGAAAGAATTAGTCTATACCGGTATCTTTGTATTGCTTGGTATCCTGCTCATTATCTTTTTGCTCATATTATTTGTACCCGGGGATGACACTTCCTCTTCTTCTGACACTACCTCTACTCAAAGCGAAGAAATGAATTCTTCCTCTGATGTATCCGTCAGCAGCGGTTCTCTTTACATACCCGGTCTCTATAATACGGAACTTATCCTAAATGACCAAGCCATCAATGTAGAGGTTATTGTCAATCAGTCAGAAATCACCTCTGTAAAGCTGGTGAACCTAAGCGAAGCCATCACTACCATGTATCCTCTTTTAGAGCCCACCTTTGACTCCATCGCAGAGCAAATATATGAGACCCAGTCCATTGAAAACATATCTTATGCCTCCGAGCACAAGTACACTTCCTTGGTTCTGTTGGAGGCTATCCGCAAATCTCTGGAAAAGGCTCAACCCTGAATATCATAATATGGGACGGTGCGTATCCGTTACTGCTCCGTCCCTATTGTAATTACTCTTTACGCTTTCCTGCAAATTTCTTCCAGTTCTTCTACCGTAAATTCATAACCAGCATTACAGAAATGACACTTGACCTCAATCGTTTCTCCATCCTCAATCATTTCCTGCAATTCCTTTTTACCAACACTGATAAGTGCCTTCTCTATACGTTCTTTTCCGCAATTGCAGAAAAAACGGGGCTGACGGTTTTCCACAATCTCTAAGTCAAAACCATCCAACAAAGTCTTAAGAATATCCTCCGGTGACTTGCCTTCCTCCAGCATGCTGGTTACAGATGCCACCTGTGACAGGTTCTGCTCCAGTCTTTCAATCACCGCATCCTCCGTAAAAGGCATCAGCTGGATAATAAATCCTCCTGCCTGCTTTACGGTATTATCTCTCTCCATCAATACGCCCAGACCTACACAAGAAGGAATCTGCTCCGAAGTAGCAAAATAATAGGTCAAATCTTCTGCAATTTCACCTGTTTGCAGCTCTACCTGTCCTACATAGGGCTCCTTCAAGCCCATATCCCGAATGATACTTAACGTACCGCTGCCCAAAGCACCGGACACATCCAGCTTCCCTTTTGCATTTGCCGGAATGATGACATCACCCACCAATGGGTATCCCTTTACATTGCCCTCTGCATCTGCTGTTACCACCAGACCTTTTCCCGGTCCGTCTCCTCTGATTTGAAGGGTCAGCAAATCCTTCTCGCCCTTTAACATGCTACCCATCATGGCACCTGCCGACAACAATCTACCCAAAGCCGCAGTCATTACCGGGCTGGTATTATGGGCTGCTCTGGCGGTTTCCACCATTTCTCTTGTGGTACAGGCAAATGCTCTGATTTGAGCATTTGCAGCTGTTGCTCTTACCATATAATCTGTCATAATTTTCACTTCTTCCTATCCGTAATTCTACTGAACCGTTTTTCCCTGCTCTCTTGCTACTACCAATACTCTCTGAGTGGTATCACAAACAGGTTGTTCCGTATCTGCATCCATCAGCTCCACCGTGGTCAAACCGGCTTTTTCCAACAGCCTACTTATCTGCTGACAGGTATAGCCCCTCTGAAAATGTGTTTCCGTGAAGCGTCGGAACAAATCCTCTTCTTCCTGCACGAAAACAGTCACATCATATTGATTGATGCAAGATTCCTCATCATAATAATTTTCCCAGATAAAACTGCAATCATCCCTGTTTTCTGCGATGGTGGTATCTCCAATCACTTCTCGATATTTATAATCCGTGTTAAAATCAAATATAAAAATACCGCCGGGATATAGATAATTATTCACCAAAGAGAACACTTCCAAAAGTTCCTCTTCTTCCAAAACATAATTCACACAATCACAAACACTGACCACGGTACCTACGGTGCTGTAAAGTTCCAGCTCCCGCATATCCTGCAAAAGATAGAGAATCTCCTCTCCGCTTTCCATCCTTTTTTCCATGGCAATGCCTAGCATGGACTCTGAATTGTCCACACCAATCATATCGTATCCCTTTTGATACAAGGCCGATGTAAGGGTACCGGTTCCGCAGCCCAAATCTACCACCAAATTCTTCTCTGAATCCAGTACATCCTCCGCATCTCTTTCCGGCTTGGATACACCGTATTTTGTTATCAACCTGCAAATTCTTTCGCACCATTCCTCATAAGGAGTGGCATCCATAAAGGTATCATATACATAGGCAAAATCCTGATATGCTTCCATGGGATTTCCTCCAAGGTCTTTCGTCTTATTCGCCCAGCTTCATGGCTACAATAAAGCCGGCAACCAACGCCACAATACCGCCGATTACAGTCAAGACACCAATAGTTGTAAATTCACCCATGGCTATAATGGCAATAGGGGATGCTACAATCAGACCGATAATCGCCCAATATGCATATAAAGGGAACTTTTCAAAAATAATTTCAACTAATTTTGCAATTGCAAAAATACCAATCAACACACCCAAACCGAAGGGGAATAAAATACCAAATCCCTTCAGAAGTCCATCCATATCGAAAGCCTTTAATGCGCTGAAAAAGTCTGTAATTGCAGACAAAATAGGCTTATAGTAACCAAGTAACAAAAGCATCATGGAGCCGCTGACACCGGGGATAACCATGGTAGCTGCTGCTATCACACCTACGCCGAACAACTTAAGTACATTCACCAGATTAAAACTCATATCGGCTGCATTTCCTTCTGTTTCACCCATCAGTGCCATTACTACTACCACTGCAAAGAAAGCCACAAAGGCAATAATATGGCCGGGTCTGATACTTTTTCCCTTTACATTTTGCCACATAGCAGGAAGACCGCCTACAACCAAACCAATAAAGCATAAGCTGGTCTGGAAGGGGAACACCTCAAACAGCTTCTCAATGGTAAAGGAACCACCAACCAAAGCAATACCCATACCAATTACAATAGGAATCAAAAACATAATACTTTTCTTAAGCTCTTTAAATAAGTGGGTAATACAATGAATCAGTTTATCATATATACCCATAGCCACCATCATGGTTCCGCCGCTGACACCGGGGATAATATTAGCAAGCCCGATTACAATACCTTTTAATATATCTTTGATCATTTTCTTATCCTCACTTTCACTTAACGGTCTTTCAAATAAGTTCTAAGGAATCCTAACATAGTATCCATTTCCTCATCCGTACCAATGGTAATACGAAGACAATTATTGATACGTTCCTTATTCCAGAAACGCACATAAATATCCTGCTCTCTCAGTGCCTCAAATATTTCCTTTGCCGGTACAGTTTTGTGGGAAGCAAAGATAAAATTGGTTTTAGAGTCAGGGAAGGTAAATCCCAGCTCTTCCATTTCCTTTTTCACACGTTCCCTTGTGGCAATAATTTTTGCCGTAACGCTCTTAAAATATGCATCGTCACGTACCGCTTCCACAGCCATCACCTGGGAAGGCATATTCATGGTATAAGAATTGATGGAAAACTTCACATCATTCAAATACTTAATCATCTTCTCACTACCGATACAGAAACCGATACGAAGTCCTGCCATGGAGCGGGACTTTGAGAATGTCTGTACCACCAGCAGATTGTCATACTTTTCCAAAAGCGGCAGGCAGCTTTCACCGCCAAAATCCACATAGGCTTCATCTACAATAACCACCACATCACGATTTGCTTCCAGGATTTCTTCTACCGTACTTAATTCCTCAAAAAGACCGGTAGGCGCATTGGGATTGGGGAAAATCACACCACCGTTAGGCTGCTTGAAAGCTTCCACATCCAAGTGCCAGTCATCCTTTAAAGCACATTTGATATAAGGGATACGATACAAATCTGCCCAAACATCATAGAAGGAATAGGTAATATCCGGAAATAGAATGGGTCTGCCGGAATCGAAAAAGGTCACGAAAGCGGTAGCCAATACATCATCCGAGCCTACACCTACAAACACCTGTGAGGGCTTTACTCCATAGTAATCTGCCAATTCCTTTACCAATATGGTACTATCCGTATCCGGATACAATCTCAGTTTGTCATAGTCCATTTCCTCTGCCAGCTTCCGGACTCCCGGTGCCGGAGGATAAGGACATTCATTGGTATTTAGTTTTATCATATTTGCTTTGTTGGGTTGTTCTCCTGCTACATAGGGGACAACCTTTCTTACATTATCTTCCCACTTCATAATCTATGCCTTTCTATCAATATATATTTGCCAATCAAGTTAATATCCAATCTTAAATTCTAGCACTTAATCCGCTTAACGTCCAGCTATTCTTCCAGGTGTTTCAACTCTTCCCGGTAAATATCTGCCTGCTCTGTAATACCCATTTTTTCATAACAACGTACCAGCCCCTGCAGGCTGTGTCGTCTTCCGCTTTCCAAGGAAAGAATGGGCTGCGTCTCGTAAACTGCATTGTAAAACCAAATAGCAGCCTCCTCCGGGTCCTGATTTTCTTCATAAAACAGCCCCATCTCCAAACAAATTTCAGAGTTTACCGCTCCTGCCAACACCTTATTGGCAAACTTAAAGAACTTCAACATATGCCCGCTCATCCGATAGCTCCGGGCCAGAACACAGCAGGCTTCCATGATTTCCTCCGAATCCCGCTCAGGGTCTGCTGCCGCTTCCTCAAAATACTCTGCTGCCAAAGCCAGATCCGATGGGTCTCCTACCAAAAGCAGTTCCTTGGCATACATATTTTGCAGACGTTTGCTAAGCTTCTTTCCTTCGACCGTCTGCTTTCTGAAATTCTTCAAATCTCTGGCTCCGTGAGGGGAGGTGGGCATATGGGTAATCACAATATCACTGTCATAAATCACCGGTTCCAAACGCACCATCTCATGGATGGCTTCCTGCCACACAAACTCCCTTAACCGTTTAAACAGCTTGGGGCGATACTCCTCATCATAATTATAAACCGTACCGAACTGCAGCTGGTTGCCGTATATCATCTGGACAATCTCTATCTCCGGAAGCAAATTTTCCTTTAATTGCAGGAATTTCTGCCTGTTTTCAGGAGAAATCACTTCATCCGCATCTGCGGTATAAATATACTCCTTGGTAGCCTTGGAAAAGGCAAAATTTCTGGCAGCGCTGAAATCATCTATCCACTGAAAATCATAAATCTTATCCGTATATCCGGAAGCAATTTCCTTGGTTTTGTCCGTAGAACCGGTGTCCACGATTACAATCTCATCCACCAAATCTGCCACCGTATCCAAACATCTGGACAGAATGGCTTCCTCATTCTTCACAATCATGCATAAGCTAATGGTAATCACGACATCCTCCTGTTACTAATTGGCACAGTTTTCCATAATAATGTAATAATACCAAAAAACGGATGATGGCACAACCATTATCCGTTTTTTTTGAAGGCTTTACTATATCTTATCTATTCATTTACTGTACCAAAGTATCATAAATCCCCCAAGAATATAGGGAAATAGGGCTTTGGGCTGTTTTAGTTGCCCTTTTATGCTGATATTGCGGCGAAACAGCTGTACCAAGGTCAGCAACAGAAAACCGGCCAGCATTTGATATAGAAATCCCTCTAATCCCAAGCCCGTTCCGGCTAAATACAGAGAACAGACACAATAGCCCATGCCATCCGCCTTCCCATACAT
The DNA here is from genome assembly GCA_017520425.1 of Lachnospiraceae bacterium. Taxonomy (GTDB): domain Bacteria; phylum Bacillota; class Clostridia; order Lachnospirales; family Lachnospiraceae; genus Acetatifactor. The sequence goes on from JAFXFO010000024.1 coordinate 93,843, forward strand.
ACGCATAAACACTCCATATTGCATAAGAACAAACAGCAAAAGCGCGATTCCCTTTTCAACGGTTGGATTATAGTACCATATCCATATTCCGCCGCCTAGGACTCCCACATACTGCAACACATCGTAAACCTGAAAGATTAAGGTATCCGTGACAGAAGCCACCGCAAAATAAATTCCCAACAAGCATATACTAATCCAAACAGCCGGAGATAATACATTTTTTTCCATAACAGGTAGTGCACACACCAGAGTACTGTAAATAAACCACTTTCTTACGATACAGTTCCTACCGCAATTTTTCAACTCCTCATCCATCCCATAAAACAATCTGAGCAGACCGGCAGCACCGGCATATATCCCCATTGCCAATAATAATCTAGCGAAGACGGGTCCGAAATTCATTTAGCACACTCCCTGTCACTTCTATGGTCACAAGACCGGTATCCTCCTCCAAACAGACACCATTCTTATAGGCTTTGACCTGAATTGTCATCTGCCCCTCTGAAGCTGTCAACGGCACTATAAAGGGGATTTCTTCCTGTTTTAGGGCACCCGGAATCTCATAATATATTATTCTCTCTGCTATATCAAAGGATTGCGGAAACAAAATCTCCACTTTATCCACATACCCCCAGGCAGAAACATGTAAAACACCGCTTTCCCCCTTCTTAAATATAGCTGTATGCGGCTCCAACACCCGGGTTATATAAGCATCCAATGATACCCCCACACTTTGATTGATGAATGTGCTTTCATTGCCCACTCTGTCCTTTGCATAAACTATAATCCGAAATTCCCCATCAAACAAAGACTCCCCCTTTCGGATGTTCAGCTTAATCTTCCCTGTCAAATGTGTATCCTCGTAAACTGCACTCGCACCATTATCCGGATTTTTCACCTCAACATAAAACCGTACCAGTCCGCTTCCATAATCAGTGGCTCTAAATTCCAATTCCAGGCTCTCGCATTCCCTGAAATCTATGTATTCCAAATTATTCAACTGCTCAGTTCCTTCTATATTCGGACCCGCTCCGTCTCCTATCAAACGGATGCTATTCTCCTTGTCCTGATTAGGGTCTGAATATATTTTTTCTTCACTCTGCACCGCCACCCCTGGCGTAATACAAAGCACCTCACCATCAAGACTTTCCGGTACCAGAAATTGCTGCTTCACCTGCAAACTTCTACAGGAGTTATATCTTTGTATCCATGTAAAAGAAGCATCCTGCAAATACATTTCACCCATTTGTCTTTTTCTGACTTCTTCATTCTGATATGTGTAGCTTCCTGCTGTCAGCGGCCAACACTTGGGCACCAACAGACTCCATTCTCCCGGCTCCCGGGACTGCTCTAACGCAATCTGATAAGTAGCCTCATCAATCTGATAGTTTTCGCCAGCTGTTCCCAGCATTTCACCCTTTAACGTAATCTGTATAGGCGTATTCCCATCCGCTCTGACATAATAGGTATCCGGTTCATCCGCTTGCACCACATTCACATCATCTTTCAGTTCCAACCTTTCTGTACGAATAGGCCAATATATCAGCTCCTGCTTTGAAATGGGAATATGAATAGTGGGACCAATATTTCCCGCCTTATCCTGTGGCGCTATGTGTAAATATTCCTCTTTATCATTCACTTTTGCTATCATAAAAGGTTTTGTACTTCTATCACTTAAAAACGAATGACATTCTGTTATCTCCGTATCCTTTAAGGTATCAATAATATACCGATATCCGTAAATTCCACTGGTTAATGTATTGGTAGTAATATTGGAGCAACACAGGGGCTCCATGGTATAGATGTCGTAGGATTTTACCTGATGATAGTATTCGGTACCATTATCCTTCGGACATTTCCATGATATTCTTATTTCATCTTCACCTACAGCTGTTATCTGTATGCTTTCTTTTTCAATAACATTGGGAGCCTCCATATCTGACGCCTGTACACCTTTCCATTCCTTTTCCCGCAAAAATCCTATACCTTTCCCAGTAATGTACAGTTCTCCGTCTCCATTATGCACGCCTGATTTTTCACACCAATCAATACAGGCTTCACCATTCACATAGTTTGAACCGCCTGTTGCAACCTTTATCTGTAATATCTCATCATCTTCGCATCCGCAAACATACGACTCATCTCTCTCGCAGGATAATGCATAACCTGTTATGGCAGAACACTGGGTAACAGGATACTTCGACTGCTGAAAACACTTCTGACAGGTATATTCTGCCTTGACCAAAATATGCCCCGGGCATTCATAACTTCCGCATCTCACACAATAAATATGACTTCCGTCATCTGCTATATTTCCATAATAAAAGCCGGTCTGTTTTGCTTCATACTTTATGTCTGTACTACCGCATCTTACGGGAATGGTATAACATCCTCCGCTCAACTCCGGACTCCCTATATGTAAATGTCTGCATTCTTCAGCATGCTCGTGAAACTGAATATCTCCACTTACACCTCCTTGAACACCACCTCCGCCACCACATTCACCATTTTCTCCATCCGGTGATGATGTAAGATGCTCCCTCCGGCCACCCGCACCACCATCTGCTGCCAGAGAGGCTCCGCCACCGCCGCCAGCCACCAATAATGTGCCCATCCTTTGGGTAGAAACACAGCTTCCACCTCCACCATTTCCGTAGAGACTTCCACTCCCTCCATCCGGATATCCATTTTGGCCGCCCAACTGATACTGCAATTTTTCTCCCTTTTTTAAATATACGGTAGCAGTTACTTCTCCTCCTCTTCCTCCTTTGTAATTGGCATAATCCTCCCCGGATGCACCGGTCAGCTTCAAAGTATAGTATCCGTCAAATGGTACCGTATACTCAGCTGAAGTACCTGTAAAGTAAATAGTTTTACTCATCTGCTCATTGCTGTTTGTAACTTCAAAGGATTCCAACTTTTGCCATTCCGTATCTTCACTTTTCTGATATACTTCGTATAATTTGTCCCTGTTATCCTTTTGCATCCAAGACAAATTAACAGCTCCGGTGCCGGCATGAGCGGTATAATTATCCTCGGCTGTCAGCTTTAGATCTACCCATGAGGCATAAAGGGTAATATCTTTTGCCGGCAAATAAGAATCACCGGACATTCCAATGGGAATCTGTGCATCCTTATCCGCATACCACCCTCCGAAGGAGTATCCCTCTCTGACAGCTTCCGGCAGTATTATGGCATTGGGTTGGTAAAGCGCCTTAATATGGTCTACCGCTCCGTTTTTACCCATAAAGCAATAAATTCCTTGGGAAAGGGTACCCTGAAATGGCTGTATGCACTCCCATCCCACAAAACTCATTGTTCCGGAAATACTGTCCGGAGCCGCTCCTCCCATAGCGTCAAACTGTACCCGATGACCTTTTGGGGGTGTTAATGTCCCTTCGCCCAAAGTTATCTCCGACTGATACTCTCCGGTAATCCTTTTGACTGTAGTACTTCCTTCATAATATCCCCCATTAGGGTCTATTTCCAATACAGACTCTCTCTTTTTCCACTGGGCATATAAGACAACACTTGCATTTTCTTCCATACTAAGGTTAAAAATCCGAGCACCATCCTCATAGGCAGTTCCCGAACCATCCTTCTTCGTGTTCCATCCTGTGAATTCATATCCTACTCTGGTATATGTATTTAAGTTCAACGTGGTTTGCGGTGTTATGTCACGGCCTTCATACTCCGTGGCATTATTTACCATATGCGCACTTTTCTCCATATAACCAGTTCCGAAATTGGCATGATACCTTACATAATACATGTTTGGCGAAACCGCCTTGCAGGTATGAGATACTAATGCTACTGCCTGCTCCAGATTGTCACAATGAGGACATTTATAGTAATAACTTTTAGACATATCCAAATACCCGATACTTTTTGCCACTTCATCATTCATATAAAACAATCTGTCAGACACCAGTTCTCCGCAATCCGCACAATAAGCAAGCCAGCCCGAATAATAAGACTTATAACAAGGTGCCCTGTTAAACCAAATGCCATGATACTGATTTCCTTCCGGATAGGAGTGGTGTTGACACACTCCCTGTTTCCATGATACTTTCCATGTTTTTATAGGAACTGAATCTCTTCTTATCACATCATACAAATGCTCTCCTTCTTCCGGACTTCTCAATGTCCCTTCCACTCCTGTCGACACCTCATAATCTATTCTGTAGCTTTGTGTCTGCTTCTCTCCTGCATTTGTGGTAAATGCCATACCATCCGGGCTTCGTGTTATGATAGCTCCTTCCATGGAATCAGCCTTCACCGGTAATGTACACATCCACCATATCAGCAGGAATGACATCCATATTAGGCTTTTTTTCTTCATTCCTTATTTCCTCCCATTTTTTGCTACTTCGCCACTCCGCACCACTCACAATACTCTATCTCCACACCATCTACCCATTCCTTTACCCACAAATGCTTATCATAAACCGTATATCTGGTATCACTCTTTACCTGTTGTTCACACATTTTACAAATATGCCGTATTACCGTATCTTCCATACAATTACCTTCTTGTATTATTATATCCTCCACCTCATGGGGAATCGGTTCCTGGGTAATACATTCCACCACACCACATGACTCACATACATTATTGTAGTATCCGCTCTTTTGACAGGTAGGCAACTCCCACACAGACATTTTAAACTCGTGGACATGCTCCTCTTTTATTTCAGGAACTTCCGGAAGCGGTGTGGAGGATACAACCGGAGCCGGTGTGGGAATCGGCGTAGGGGCCGAGGTTGGCACCGATGTAGGCACCGGCGTAGGAGCCGAGGTTGGCACCGATGTGGGAACCGGCGTAGGGGCCGAGGTTGGCACCGATGTAGGCACCGGCGTAGGAGCCGAGGTTGGCACCGATGTGGGAACCGGCGTAGGAGTTTGGGTAAGTACCACTTTAGGTGTCTCCGTTTCAACCACTTCAGGTATGGGAGATGGTGTAATTATGGGTACCGGAGTATTTGTAATCTCCGGCAGCGGCTCTGTTTTTTCTTCCTTTTCCGCCGCTTCCTCAGACTCTTCCGCTAAAGGAATTTTCGTGCTATTCGGTATTGGTGTATGATTCTTCAAAACCGCCTGTTCCTCAACACTCTCCGTCACCTTACTTTCTTTGGTTTCCTCCGCTTTCTTATCCTTAAACAACACTAAGGCCAACATAATACACAAAAACACACCACATAAGATTCCTATTCCTCTTTTTCTTATTTCCATACCTTTACTAACCTTAGCGATCCGGCATCCAGTTCATTATAAAGTAACTCGGTGCATCCTTCCTCCAATAATAAATTGACCCTGGCAGCAGGTGTAGCAGTATCCTCCGGTGAAATCACATTTCCGGAAGCATCAAACACTTGATATACCATGACATTTTCCCACAGCATATAGGTTTCCTCCACCTCTTTATTTACCGTATAAACATTCACCAAATCTCCTTTTCGAAGCACTCCGCTGACCAGCTGAAACAAATCATCCCCCTTACAACCTGCAATAACAGGTTGCTTCAAGCCTTTCCGATACGCCTCTTCCTGTGTAAACATAGAGGAAGTCAGAATCGTCCCCTTGGGAATCGCATAAAGTGTCTGCTTACCCACCAGCGTTTCCGGTGTTTCAATTAAATGTTCCGGCACCTTGGTTTTATCCATCTCTACCTGCACCAGGCATTGATTCAAGCCGCTTTCTGTCAGTTCCAGTCCCTTTGCCAATTCACAATTAGTCGTCCAAACTGTCACCTTTTCATAGGCCTCCAAAGCATTTTTTTCCATATTCAGTAATAGGAAAAAAGTAGCTATGGATGCCAGAAATGCCATCAATATTATCCCCGGCCAAATATTCTTTTTTTCTTTTTCCCGATTATTCACTATTCCACCTCGCTATATCAATACTTTTTTCTTTTTCTCCTGCAAAGGATTGACCGGCCAAGCCCACTACCTCAAAACCGATTTTGCTGTATATGGTAGTGTTTTCCACACAAATTCCGTCCGGCGTGAATACATCCCCTTCTCTTCCCATACCCGCAAAGGTCAGTGTACCGTTTCCGTCATAAACCTCTATCTCAATGTCCTGACCATTCACGTTGTATACGATGTATTCTTTTATCTGTACCTGCCCCAGTATCAGATCATTGTTTGAAGAATACAGTTGTGTATCAAGTTTCATATTGCTCTGCAGGGCATCTTTGTATATTTCAAATGCTCTTTTGCCGTCCGCAATCCATAATCTGTGAGTCCTTCCGTATTCCTCCACATCAATCACTGCAGAAGCCAAATTAGACGCAGCCAATGCATCCTCCGCAATAGCAGAGGTAACCATATATTGCGTTATTCGGAAGCCAAAGAATATGGTTAAAATCAGGATACAAAAGAACATCATACCTGATATCAAATCCACATTGGCTGCGTTCTTTTTAATCAAAACTCCTCCGCTAATTCTTTGCAGTTGACATTCTTTTTTCTTCCAGCTCCAACAACCGGACATCTGTTTCACCATTCCATATTGCTCCTTGCTTCAGCATATTTGCCTGAATATTACCTCTTATCCGAAGTGCAATGGTATCCCCATAAGCTACCGGGGATAAAGTGGTACCGGTCAGTTCCACATTTTTTATTCCCAACTCCTTCAGCTCTATCAACAATCCGTTCTGATTCTCCGGTGTCAGGTATCCTTCCGACTCCATCTTTAAAATATACTTTCGGGATACTTGACTTACCTCCAGCTTTAAGAGCATCAGTTCTGTACACTGTAAATACACCATAACCACTATACTAATCGCCAATATAGCCATGCCTATGGTTACCAGATTCATAACGTTTGCCGGGCTTTTCTTTTTCATACTTCTGCCCTTATCCCAAAATACCCATTGCTTTGGTCTGCAATGCGGTAATAATCTGGGTGATAAATGCGGTCAAACTGTCCTTCATCACCACACAAAGCAGCAGTGCAATAATGCATAACCCCACGGTAACTAATAATCCGTCAATTCCTTCACTTTTCTTAATCAATAATTTTTTTACTTTATTTTTCATATTTTTCTTCCTTTCTTTTAACTAAAAAACATAGACGTAGAAAACATATGCACCACGCAGGCATACAGTACCAATACCAGTATCAATGCAAAGATTCCCAATTGATAAAATGTAACACTTCTATTCAGTTGTTCCTTCTTTTTATGCTGCAAAGTAATCTCCATATCTTTAATCTGCTCTGAAATATCACCCAAAAGTTCCACCGCCTGCCCGGATTCCATTGCTTGCAAAATGGTGATACACAAGCTGTCAATATAGCGGTTTTGAAACTGCCCCTGTAGCTTCTCCAGAGCCAGGTCCAGGTCACCCTTCATTACGATATCTACAGACAAACTTTGCAACGCATCACGTAATCTCTCATGAGTCACGCTACCGTAACATTCTGCCAGCGCATCTGTAATATATACACCTGCCCGTATCTGTATGGACAATGCACTGTAAACCATATCTAATTCAACCAGCATTTTCTCGTTATCCCTTTTATCCAGATATTGAAGCAATATTCCCGGCAACAGGCATCCTGTCAGACCGCAAACCATTGCACCCAGCAACCCGAAGGAATATCCAAGCAAAAGTCCGATTCCGCCTGTTGTAATACAAAGAGCCAAATAGCTAACCGGATTTATCCAGCGCCCGTAGAAATAGCCGGCTCCGTGCACCCGCAGATACTCTTCCCATCGTTCATAATCAAAGAAGCTGTATGAAGATTTCTTCGCCTGCATGCAAATATTTTCATAAGCCCGTAAAACCACTTCTCCCGGCTTTTTTCCCTTATATATTCTTAACAATAATCCAAAGACAAAAAGAGAAATAACCGCTTTGCTTATACTCAAAAAGAGTTGAATTCTGCTCAATTCATCCATAATATCCTCCTAGCTGTCTAACTTTCTGATTTTCTTATAAAATGAGAAAAGGATTGCTGCGATACCGCCGAGACACCCTTGTCCGATCCAAGTGCCGAACAATATATCCCGGATAGGCACCCCGATTAATACTTCCACCGTTTTCAAAATGACCACTGTCATGGCACCTAAAATCAGTATATTGACCCATGCCTCACCTGCCAGGGCTTTTTGCTCCTGCCTCATACGCATATGCTCCCGTATGGACTTTCTGCTTTGACTTACCAAAACAGTAAAATCAGCCGAATATCGCATACTGATTTCCATATTTCGAACCAGCTCCTTAAACTTAGGATGCTGTACCTTTTCTCCCATGCTTAAAAGCGCCAGGCTGGCATCTCCTGAGGTCTGTGCTTCATAGTAACACTCCTCCAATACCGTTTTTAAGGGCTCCTCCAGATAGGAACTGACTTGACTCAGTATCTGTGTCACCTCTCCGGATGTAATGCTGTAATTTCCCAGAAAATCCAAGAACTTCAACAACTCTCTATCCACTGCATTATAGTTTTGGGATATCAATAGATTTATTAAAAGAGAAACAGAACCTTCAAACAAGGCAACGAAAATCAAACCAATCCACCATGTACCGATTCCAATGGCGGCTACCGCATACAACAAGGCACATACAATCAGATGAAAAACAATCCACAGCTCCGGAGTCAGACTTTGGAATCTTCCGGTCATACCGCTATAAAGCAATTGCTTTTCTAAACGGTACAACAGTCCCTTACGATTTCCAAGCAGCATCATCCCCTTTCGGTTATCCGCAGTACGCCGTTCTGCTGCCTGCTCCAAATTTACATAGGCCTTATGTATCACATTGTGAATAATACTTTCCTTTTGAATCCAACGAAAGAGCAAGAAAAAGGAAAGAAACAGTTCCATACACAAAATTATTTTTTCTACCATCACTCACCTACCCGAAAACTCTTTCATACACCAGTTCTTTGCGCTTAGCGTCCCAGCCTCTGTTGATAAACACCTGCTTCACCTTATAATGCTCCATAAAAACGGTGGTAGTAAAACATTCCATCATTTTCATCAATTCATCCCTGGAATACCTACTGCTGTACATAGCATAATCCACCAGCTTGTCCGTAGCCTTATTGGCAGCAGGTGCATGGATGGTAGCTGCACAGAGCTGTCCGGTGTATGCTGCATTCAAAAGATACAGGGCTTCATCACCCTTCACCTCTCCTATGATGAAAAAATCCACATCCATTGTTAAGCCCGCGATACTGATATTTTTCAAATCATAATTCACCTGACTTTCTCCGCTTCCCGGCAAGGAATGCATAAACATCATATCCGGGTGCCTCTTCGTGGTAAGTTCATCCGCCTGCTGGGCTACCAGGATAGCCATATCATCCGGCAAGGTCTCCTTTAGCGCATTAAGAAGTGTCGTTTTTCCGGAGGAATTACCTCCGCAGATTAGCGTGGAGCCGGTACGAAATCGCTGGATTAGAATTTCTGCCAGCTCTCTGTCCAACATTTTTCTACGGATCAATTCATGAATATCCGGAAAATTTCTGGGTACCTTCCGGATACACAAATAGGGTTCCCCATAGGTATTTACCAAAGGCATGGAGATGGTAAACCGTAAGATAAAATCCGGATGGGAATCCATCCGTAAATCTCTGTATCGCATTCAGATTGGAGATATTCACCTGATTCTTAGTGGCCACATAATCCACAAACTGCCGATACTCCTTTTCCGACTCAAAAGTAACCGGGGCTGCCATACGCCTTCCCTTTCTTTTGATGCGGATATTGTCATAGCAGATAATCCGGATATCCGAAATCTCCTCATCATCAATCAAAGGAGAAATCCGGGAATAGCCGAAAATATACTGTTCAAACAGCTTCACCAGCTCCTTTGCCTGTTCCCCGGTAAGCCCATAAGACAGCTCAGCATAGTCCCCCGCCTCCTTTAAAAAGGCCTCCCTGCTTAATACACCCTTCTTCATTTGAATGAGGGAGGGTTGTTTTTTGGTAGAATAATCCTCCACCATCTTTTTCAAATACTCTGTCATTTTACCAAATCTTGAAACACTTCAAGAATCCTCTGCACCACCCTTCTGTTATACATTATTTCTTAGGGAAATATGTTGCTTCGTCTGAAGCAGATTTAGGAATCCTAAAAATTGAAAAAATTGATTCGTCTGAATGACGAAAGATAAAATCGATTTACGCATACTATACAACCATAACCCCGGCTTGTCAAGACCATAAAAAAAAGAACTTCAAGTTTTCTTGAAGTCCTCTTTCCTTTTCATTCGTGCTACATTTGCAGAAGATTATATTTCTTCTCCTGCTTCGATTCTGGCCGCCAAATCCTCCAGATACATCCACCGTTCCATCTTTTCTTCCAGTGCGGCTTCCGTAACCTCTTTTTCCTTGGTCAGCTCATTCAGCTTTATAAAATCACGGGCAAACTTAGGGATTTCTGCCTCCAGCTTTTCTATTTTTTCTTCCAGTGCAGCGATTTCTCCTTCGATGCTTTCATAATCCTTCTGCTCCTGATAGGTGAATTTCAGTTTCTTCTTACGGCCTGCATTCCAGTTATTACGGTCTGTTTTGGCATCTGCCGAAGATGCTTCAACAGCGTTATTTACGCTACTCTTGCCAGCTGCAAAGACGGAATCCGAAGCATATCCGTCGGCCGCTTCACGTTCCCGCTTACGGTTTACATAATCCGTGTATCCGCCCTCGGACTGCAACAAGCTGCCATCCTCCTCAAAGGAGAAGATTCGCCTTACGGTTCTGTCCAGGAAATATCTGTCATGGGATACCACAATCACGATTCCCGGGAAGGTATCCAGATAGTTCTCTAAGATACGCAAGGTGGCAATATCCATATCATTGGTAGGTTCGTCCAATATCAGCACATTTGGTGCCTCCATTAGCACCTTACACAAATAAAGTCTGCGCCTTTCTCCTCCGGACAGCTTGCCTATGAGACCATACTGATCCTCCCCCGAGAAAAGGAATCTTTCCAGCAATCGGGTAGCCGTAATACGTCCTTCCGCTGTTTCGATATACTCTGCCGTATCCCTAATATAGTCGATGACTCTCTGGCTAGGTTTCATGGTATCCTCGCCAATTTCCTGGGCATAATACCCAAGCTTCACGGTCTGACCAATGGTTATGGTGCCACTGTCCGGCTCCTCCAGTCCCATGATAATCTTCATCAAGGTAGACTTGCCACAGCCATTTTTGCCAATGAAACCCACTCTGTCATTCTTTAAAAACAAATAGGTAAAGTCCTGAATCAGCGTCTTCTCGCCGTAAGCCTTACTGATATTTTCCAACTCAACCGTGGTCTTACCTAAACGGGATGCCACAGAAGAGATTTCCACCACACCATCTTTTTCCGGTGCCTTGGTATTTTTCAGTTCCTCATATCGCTCCAGTCTGGCTTTTTGTTTAGTACTACGGGCTCTGGCTCCACGCTTCACCCATTCCAGCTCCACACGCAGGATTGCGTCTCTTTTCCTCTGGGAAGCCTCCTCCATCTCCTCTCTCTGGGCCTTCAGCTCCAGAAAGCCGGAATAATTGGTACTATAGCTGTAAATATGTCCCTTATCAATTTCAACAATACGGTTGGACACGCTGTCCAGGAAATAACGGTCATGGGTAATCATCACAATGGCACTGCGATGTTTTTTTAATGTTTCCTCCAGCCAGTCCGACATCTCGTTATCCAAATGGTTGGTAGGTTCATCCAGTACCAGCAAATCTGCAGGGCTCAAAAGTACTGCCACCAGTGCCAATCGTTTCTTCTGTCCGCCGGACAGTTCCCCGCATTTCTGTTCAAAATCATAGACTCCCAGCTTGGTCAGCATACTTTTGGCTTCTGCAGCCAGGGTCGCTTCCTCTTCCTCTGATAACTGCTGATTCTTTTGCAATTTGGCCTCCTGGGCCTTTTCTACAACTGCCGAAATCGCAGTCTTCTCTGCATCAAATATTGGATTCTGGGGCAAATAAGCTACCACCACATGATTAGCCATGACGATCTTACCTTCGTCCGGCTCCTCCAATCCGGCTATCATCTTAAGCAGGGTACTCTTCCCTGTACCATTGATACCGATGATACCGGCCTTTTCTCCCTCCTGTAAAAAGAAGCCCGCCTTGTCAAAAAGCTTACGCTCGCCATATGCTTTTGTAATATTCTCTACTGTCAGTATATTCATATTCTGTCACATCCTACCTGCGCTGTTCCAAACGCTTTTCTCTCACAAATTCTTCCAGCTCCAAAAGCTCTCTGTCCGACAGCTCCCTGCTGTCAAACAGGGCTGTCAGGAAATTCTTAATGGAGTTTTGATACAGGCGCTTCAGAATATTCCAGCTTTCCTTCTGGACATAAATCTCCTTATCCACCATGGCAATATACACGTTATTCTTGCCTTCCTTTTCCACTGCCACAAAGCCCTTTTCCTCCAAGCGGGACAAAAAGGACAGTATGGTAGTAGGCGAAAGCTTTTTATCGCCTTCCATATTTCTTTCTATTTCCATTCGGGTCACCGGCTTGTCCAGCTCCCAGATAATCATCATAATCTCCAGTTCCGAATCAGGTAATCGTTTCATATGCATTCACCTTTCCTTCTACATTTGCCTAATAGATATAATAGGCCACTTTCTTGTACATTGTCAATGTCAAATCATACCTTTTTTTCATAAATAGCGCCTCTTCGGTCTATATAAGTATTTTTACTCTTTTGGTATCCTTTTAAGTTGGTTTAGCATGTCTTTTAGGCTAATTTTTCATCCCTACGTATATATACCACTCTTTACGCAGAAAAAGTATCTCTTTTCTTTCAAAAAGAGATACTTTTTTATCAAATCACTTAATACAGATACTTTCCTACCAAACCAGGCACTCAAACATAGCTATGAAGCACAACAACCTACTCCCTCACTCCGCTCTCTAATATCTTAAAGGTCGCCTTCTCACAATCAATCTCGCACATTACCCCCACTGGCAATATAGTCATAGGAGTATGATGTACAAAATCCACATTCTCAAATAAAATCATATCCTCACGATGCACTTCCTGATTTATCACCTTACGCAGAATATTTCTGGCCTCCTCATCCAGCTTGCCTGTGATAATAGCTGCCGCTTTGTCAAATAAACCTGCAGCCGCAAAGGCTCTCAGACTGTGCAATCCTGCCAATTGGCTGCCATAGGCAGGTCCGTGCTCAAGAGCTATGAAAGACCCTTCAAAGAAATCCACAACCGGGAAATACTTCGTCCCCATAATCTGCTGCAGAGGTCCTCCGCACATAGGGAATAGTCTGCCTTGCTTTACACCTTGGCCTTGGGTTACACTGTACCCGGTATTTTTCGTCCATTTAATCTTCTTGAGCTTAATATCCCTCCACTCAATAGGAGTATAAGCCTCACTGCACTTTACTTCGCCTATAACATCTGTTTCAAATAAAGTCCGCCGGATAGCGTCTTCCGTATAAACATCCAAAGAACCCGGTTGTGCGATAGGTGTCAGCACATTGGGACCGTAGTAAGCCCGCACTCCTGCATAGGCAAATATGGCCATCCAGGTAGCGATGTCAGAATATCCCATAAATACCTTGGGATTGTCATGAATTATCTGCGTATCAATATAGGGCAATACTCTATAGGAGTCATCTCCGCCCATGTTACAGATAATCGCACTGACTTCCTGATTTTGCAATGCCCACATCAAATCTTCCGCTCTTTTTTCCGGATGTTCATAGATATACTGGCTGCCTTTCAAGGCATGGGGCGTTTCCACCACCTTCACACCGAAAATCTCCTGAAAACGCTTCTTACCTGTCTCATAACGCTCCAGCATGTCCGCATCCCCGGCTCTTCCCCCGGACAGGGAAATAAAGGCCACGGTATCCCCTTTCCGAATCTTTCTTGGTACAATTAGGTCCTTCATAATATCACCTTTCATCCCTAATTAATTTTTCTATGGCAAGTGCAGCCCGATACAAGCGATATTCATCCACACCATACAGCATCACTCCTTGTCGTACGCCAAACGCATTCTTCTGACTTCCTACAATGGTAACCGAAGGCAATCCGCAAAAATGCATAATATTTGTGGGCCCGCACACTATGACTGCATCATAATCAGCCAGTTCTTCCCGTACTTCCCGCATCATTTTACTGCGTTCTTCCATAGCTCTCAGATATTCCTCACTCCGTAGTCCTCCGGGTGTTTCTTCCAATGCCGCTTTCAAAAGTGTATTTCCATATTTCATCATAGTATCCGGATTGGCTTCGTAATATTCCACAATTTCCTTAAGAGTTTTCCTTGATGCTGCAGAGGTACCAAGATACTCCTCCAAATGTGCCTTAAATTCATACTTCATAATCGTCCCTTGAAGTGGTGTAGGCATCTGCTCGATTTTCCGGATGCTTGCACCACGCCTTTTGAGCAATCTTGTTACATGTCTTCGGAACTTATTTTGTCCCAAGGACATCATTTTGTGGTTCGCAGTATTGATGGCTATCTTCAGTGCATTATATTCCGCCGCCTGCAACTTTGGCAATGGTTCTTCTCTCATTGCAGAATACAACCATAATGTGGTTGTAAAATCCCTGGCCATGGCTCCGGCACTATCGAGAGTCTTTGCAATCGGTATAATTCCCTCCGATGACAATGCCCCAACCGGAGGCTTCAAACCGCAGATACCGTTATCCAGTGCGCACAAAATAATCGAAAACGAAGTATCCGTTCCTACTGCACCGGCAACCATCCCGGCTGCAACCGCAACCGCCGAACCACTGGACGAACCGGAAGGACTTAATCTCGGATCCACCGCATGAATCACCTGTCCGCCACGGGAACTGTAACCTCCCGGCATGCCGTTTGTAGTATAATTTGCAAACTCTGTCATATTGGTTTTCCCGAGAATGACAGCTCCGTTTTTACGCAAATTCCGAATAACCGGTGCATCCTTCTTGGCAATATTATCCTCCAGCGCCAGACTTCCTGCCGTTGTATGTAATCCTTTCACATCAATATTATCTTTTACCAAGATAGGAGTTCCCCAAAAATCTCCTATTTCCGTCTTTCTGCAGGCATCAAGTTCTTTTGCCTGTTCTACTGCCGTCATATCCAATTCTGCAATACAGTTCAGACCGTTTTTTCCGCCTTTTGTTTTGGCTTCCTTAAGAGCCTGCTGTACCCATTCATATACACTCATTGTTTCTCCTTCCCATAATCCTTAATCAATAAGTAGCGTACCGCTTCCATCAGATGATCAAAGGTCTCAGGCTGAAAGGTCAGCACCCTTCTCCACATAGCAGCCCCTCGGAAAGCATAAAGAAAGGAATCCATAACCACATCCGGGTCTACATCATTAAACTCTCCGGTGGATACCCCATACTCCACCAACTTATGCCAATATTGCTTATCCTCTGAATTACTACTATCCGGTACCTGACCGTTTCCCATGGAGGCATACTCAAACAAAGCATAGGCCATGGACTCCACATCCGGCTCCAAATCCGCCCGATAGACCTTCAGCAAATTCTCCAAAACATCCACAGCGCTCTTCCCCTGCTCGATATCTTCAAAAACTCTTTTTTCCTTGCTGATTAACTGAAAAAGGATTTCCTCTTTACTACCAAAATGCCTGTATAAACCACCCTTGCTTAAGCCTGTAGCGTTACAAATATCCTGCATGGATACATCCTTGTACCCCTTCTTGGAAAAAAGCATGGATGCTGCCTGACAGATTTTCTGCTTTGTATTCTCACCCTTTGTGCCCATATATACCTCTATGCTTTTATATTTGCGACGGCATAGTCGCTTTTTATTAATATTAACCCCATTAATGCATAATTGTCAACAGAAATAAGTCGCATATTTTCTACATCCCAATTGCATCACTCGGTCTATACAAGCTTTTTCATTTATTTTGTATCCTTTTTAGACATCTTTTCCACGATTTGAAGGCCTAGATCTGCCCCTCTCGTATCTATATCGCTGCTTCTAATAAAAAAGTATCCCTTTTCTTTCAAAAAGAGATACTTTTTTATCAATTCACTTAATACAGATACTTTCCTACCAAATCATGAGCTCCGGCATGGGCTCTACTCCCTCACACCCTGCTCCGATATCTTAAATATAGCCAGCTTACAATCAATCTCACACATTACACCCATAATCTTTATTCATGCCATTCCCCATTCAGGAACTCTACCCTGCTTTGCAACCACTCCAGAAGGAAATCTGCTGCCTCCTCCTGGTTGGTACAGGCAGCTGCCAAAGGAGATAATTCGTTCACAAAAGGTGCATTGTAAATAATATTGTTCCATTTACTGTAGTTTCTGGTAAAAGCCTCATGATACTTGACTTTATCCTCTGCAATCATTGCAAAAGCACGGTCGAAAACACCCGCATCATAGGCCTTGGTCCAGGTCTTTTTAATGGATTCCTGCATCCAGTCCTCATAAATCAATACCGCCAGCCAGGGATTGATGGTTTCATACTCACCGCCGCCCTCCGGGCCGCCGTTTACATCCGGTACGATGTTAGCTGCATAGAAACCGGTACCGTCCAGACAGCGGTTTTTATTACCTAATCCGGAGTCAAAATCCCAAGGTGCTTCAAATCTGAGCTTCTTATCTCCTTCCTCACCAAAATCTACAGTCATAAAGAAGCTGGAATAATACACATCCGCATCGCAGAACAATTCATTAATGATATACACGTCCACCAGCGACTGTACGTCAATCACCTGCTCCACAGCCTCTTTGGGCGTCAGCTGATCCGTCTTGGAAATAGCCGTATACTCCTCATTAAACACATATGCCTCCTGTCGATAGGCCGCATAATACATAATTTTATAAACATTATCCAGATAAGAAGATATAAATGATTTCTGTGCCGGGGAGTAAATATCACTCTTAATGGTGATACCGATTTCCTGCTTATATCCATACACCGGGTCAGTTAGGCATTTCATGGTTCTGCCGCTGCCACCATTACCGTCAAAGGGCACCAAAGCCGCATTGTCCGCATAAGAAATCTGAAACTGCTGCAAGGGGTCCTCCGACCAAAAATAACCATCAAATTCCAGGAAATAACCGATATCCGTACCGGTATAATCATCCTCAGCTTCCGTAATATCAATTCTGCCTTCATTAATCTGCTGCTGTTCTGCCAGTAAATATACACCCCAGTATTCTCCGTTTATCCGTACTTCCACCAGCTCAGCATCGGAAGCATAGAGACCATCTGTTCCTAAAATCTCCCGGGCAATGGCAAGTGCTGTTTTGTTTCGAAGCATGGAGGCATCCTTGTATTCTGCCAGAAGTACCCAGCTCTTATAAGCCTGTCCTTCGTTTAGTCCAAGCATGGACTGTTTCTTCTTGAATTTAATACGAAGGGGCTTTTTGTCATAGGAGGTGGTCCAATTACCGCGAACCTTCACCTCTGCCTCCACCTTATCTAAAATCACTTTCTCATCACCATCCATCAAAGTAATGGTACAATCCTCGTAATAGGGCTCAGGAGGCATTTCATAATCCGGGGTCCAGGATGCAATACTTTCTGCCACATGCTTTGCCACCGGCTTGGTTACAAAGTCCATCTTATCGCTGCCCTGATTCACAGTTTCTATGGAAATCACCGGCAAATTAGCGGCCGCAACATTCTCCTGCTTCGGCAGCTCACTCCCTTCTGATTCTTTTTCACCGCATGCACTAAGCATACAAGCACAAAATATAAGCAATAGGGAATATCTCCAAAATCGCTTCATAGAAAAACCCACCTTTCTAAATCCTCTTTAGAAAAACAGCGCGGTCATAAAGACCGCGCCGTATATGTTTATTGTTATCCATTCGCAAACACGCACTTCGTGCTTATTGTCTGCTACGCAGACGGTTCGCTCATGCCGCGTTGAAAATCAAATGCCGCATCCTGCGTCGCTTGATTTTCTTATCGCGCCTATGCCCAAGGATTCTCGGTAGGATAAGGTAAGCTCTTAGGCTGGTTGTAGTTCAAGTCTTCTACAGGAACACCTAAGAATTTGAAGATTTCAAATAAGGTCTTTCCATAGTGACCGAATGCAACTGCACCGTGATGAGGATAGTTCTTCTCGATCAATACGTGACGATAGAATCTGCCCATCTCAGGAATAGCAAATACACCGATTGCACCGAATGACTTGGTAGCTACGTTAAGTACTTCACCTTCTGCGATGTAAGCACGAAGCTTGCAATCTGCAGTAGACTGTAAACGATAGAATGTGATGTCGCCAGGTGCGATATCGCCTTCCAAAGTACCCTGGGTAACTTCTTCAGGAAGGTTTCTAGCCATAATCTTCTGATATCTCATTTCACAGAATGCTAACTTAGAAGAGCAGGTGTTACCACAATGGAAGCCCATGAAGGTATCCTTGTGAGTATAGTTGTACTTGCCTTCGATAGCTTCCTTGTACATATCAGCAGGTACAGAGTTGTTGATATCAAGCAAGGTAACAGCATCCTGGGTTACGCAGGTACCGATGAACTCGGACAATGCACCGTAGATATCTACTTCACAAGATACAGGGATACCCATACCGGTTAAACGGCTGTTTACGTAGCAAGGTACGAAACCGAACTGTGTCTGGAATGCAGGCCAGCACTTACCGGCGATAGCAACATATTCCTTGCAACCCTTGTGAGCTTCTACCCAGTCAAGTAAGGTTAATTCATACTGAGCAAGTCTTTCTAATACTTCAGGCTTCTTGTTGCCTGCGCCAAGTTCAGCTTCCATTTCCTTAACCTTAGCAGGAATTCTTTCATCGCCTGCATGGTTCTTGAATGCTTCGAACAGGTCTAATTCTGAGTTTTCTTCGATTTCAACACCAAGGTTGTAAAGCTGCTTAATAGGTGCGTTACAAGCAAGGAAGTTGGAAGGTCTGGGACCGAAAGAAATGATCTTTAAGCTCTTTAATGCAGCAAGTGCTCTTGCCATAGGAACGAACTCATGAATCATATCTGCACATTCCTCTGCAGTACCTACAGGGTACTCAGGAATATATGCCTTTACATTACGTAACTTCATAGCATAGCTTGCGTTCAAAACGCCACAGTAAGCATCGCCACGGCCATCCATAAGGTCTCCCTGGCTCTCTTCTGCTGCTGCACAAATCATTGCAGGACCATCGAAAATCTGAACCAATAAGGTCTCAGAAATTTCAGGACCGAAGTTTCCAAGATATACGCACATTGCGTTACATCCCTGCTCCTTCAAATCCTTTGCTGCCTGAACAGCCTGTACTTCGCTTTCTACGATACAGATAGGACATTCATAAATGTCATCCATACCATACTTGTCAGCGTAAGCCTTAACTAATGCCTTTCTTCTGTTTACGGATAAGCTCTCCGGGAAGCAGTCACGAGATACTGCTACAATACCAATTTTCGCTTTTGGAATATTGTTCATTGGTTTTTCCTCCTCTATTTTTGTAGAATTTTTTCTACTATTGACATTTTTTATCAACAATTTGATTATACTACAAATCTTTCGATTCGTAAAATAAATTATTCATTAATATTTAAATTTTTACCCTTTAAGCCAAGGAAGCTGCCTTCGTCAAGACCACCTTCTGCATGACCGATTAACCACTTGTTTACAGCAGTGATTAAAGCGTCCTCATTAGGTGCGGTTCCGTCAGCTGCTACAGCAGTGTGCTTGGTCTTCAAAGGATAGTTGGTTCCCTTAGGAAGTACGATACCTACCTGGAAGCCTGCGCCATCTACGCTGCAAGGAGCATAATGAAGAGTAGTAGCATATACTTCTACAGCCATACCTGCAGGAAGTAAGAATGCTTCAACCTTTGCGGTGTCGTATGTAAAGTCATCTTCTACATCTGCCAGAGTACCTAACATCAGGATAGCGTCGGTTGCAGCTACGTTGATTTCGGAATCTCTGTGGTACTCAAGTGCATTTAACATGCAGTTGTGACCGTTGCAGTAACCGATCTGGATGGGCATTTCACCGTAGGTTACAGTGGTCAGTGCTTCCATAGCAGAGGTTGCTTCCAACTCAGCTACGCTGGGTTCATAAACAACGCCTTCAGGAAGGGGAGTCTTCTTAAGTGCCTCTACCAATTCGGTAAAGTCAACGTTATCAACTACTTTGCCGTACTTCTTAAAAGCAGGGTCTTTAACTGATAATACTTTCATGTGTTTTTCCTCCAATTACTTATTTGATGATTTCGTATAACGGCTTGCAAGCAGGATAGATTTCCTTGAACTGGTTGTAACGTTCTTCGTACTTAGCTACCAATTCTGCTTCAGGCTCTACGGTATCGATTACCTTAACAATCTTAGCTGCTACTTCTTCTACATTTGCATATTCGCCGCATGCAACTGCTGCTAACATAGCACCACCGAGTGCAGGACCTTCTTCACTTTCGATAACATCTACCTTAACGTTTAAGATATTCGCAATCATCTTCTTCCAAAGAGGACTCTTTGCACCGCCACCGCAAATCTTGGTACGTTCAATCTTGATGCCAAGGCTCTTAGCTACTTCAAAGGAATCACGAAGTGCAAATGCAACACCTTCCAAAACTGCCTGAGTCATATCTGCTCTGGTAGTATCCATGGTCATACCGATGAAGGTACCTCTTGCATTAGGGTTGTTGTGAGGAGAACGCTCACCCATCAGGTAAGGCAGGAAGTAAACATGGTTCTCACCAAGCTTATCAATAGCCTTCTGCTCTGCTGCGTAATCCTTGGTTCCGATGATTTCATCCATCCACCACTTGTTACAGCTTGCTGCACTGAGCATACATCCCATGAGATGATAGCTTCCGTCAGCATGTGCAAAGGAGTGAAGTGCATTGTACTTATCTACACCAAAGTTCTTGGAAGAGATAAAGATGGTTCCGCTGGTACCCAGGGAAATATTACACATACCGTCACCTACGGTACCGGTACCTACTGCTGCCGCCGCATTATCGCCTGCACCTGCTGCTACCTTAACGGTCTCAGGAATACCCAGCTCTGCTGCGATTTCAGGAAGTACGGTGCCTACCGCTTCGTATGATTCGTAGCAGGTAGCAAGCTGATCCTCGGTAATACCGCAGATATCACACATTTCCTTAGACCACTTACGGTTCTTAACATCAAAGATAAGCATACCGGAAGCATCGGAAACGTCTGTACAATGTACACCTGTCAATTTATATGCGATGTAATCCTTAGGAAGCATAATCTTTGCAATCTTTGCAAAGTTCTCAGGCTCCTTGTTCTTAATCCACAAAATCTTAGGAGCGGTAAATCCGGTGAAGGAAATGTTTGCTGTGTACTCAGAAAGCTTCTCCTTACCGATTACGTTGTTCAAATAGTCACACTCTTCAAAGGTACGGCCATCGTTCCAAAGAAGTGCAGGACGGATTACATTGTCATCCTTGTCCAAAATAACCAGTCCATGCATCTGGCCACCGAAGCTGATACCGGCTACCTGACTCTTGTCAAAACCATCCAAAAGCTCCTTCATACCAGCCATAGACTGCTCATACCAATCCTCAGGCTTCTGCTCAGACCAGCCGGGATTCGGGAAGTAAAGAGGGTATTCCTTGGAAACAATGTTCTTAATGTTACCCTCGCCGTCCATCAGAAGTAACTTTACTGCTGATGTACCTAAATCGATACCTACATATAACATCTGTTATACCTCCTGAAAAATATTTTTACGTATGTACGTTTTTAGTTTTCTACCAAAAATAACACCAATATAATTATATTGGTTATTGGCATAAAAATCAACAAAATCTGCAACTTTTCATGTCAAAATTTGTGCCCGGAAGGAAGATAAATTCGATTTTTCCTTCCCCTGTCAAAGGTTCCAGTTCAAAATACTGATTTTGATACTTCGGCGTACCCGGAATCTCTAAAACTCTACGTAAGACCGTTCCTTCTTTGGTGGTAAATTGGATATGTACCGTATTGCCTTTCAGAGGACTTCGACTGCAAATTTCCACCCCGGCGGCTCCCTTTTCACCAAAATTCATATCCTCGAAAACCAGAGTTACATTGTTTCCGATTCCCACAATCGCTTCTGCCTCTCTTGTGAAGGTATCTCCGTAGACATTGTTACACTCTGCGGCCCAAAGAGTAGAGAACGCTTTTTCCTGCTTTCTAAAGGAAAATCCCTTGATATGTACCTTCCTGTCACGTAAGGCAATGGTCAAAGTTGTCACTCCCTTTAAGCGCCTTGGCAGCTTCCAGGTTTCTTCCTGATACACATTCCAAATGCTCGGCTTCTGATAATGCAGTATATCCAAAAGTTCTCCGCCCTGTAAGGGGTCACCTTCCCAAAGTTCTATCCTATATTCTGCACTGTCCAGAGCAAATACCGGTATGGTGATTTCATCCGAACCAAAATCTCCAAAGTCCAGATTCTCAAAAACTGCACCGCTGAAGCCTTCTCTGGCGGTGGAAAAGCCTTTTTCATTGCCGTTCCCCACATCACCCATGGTTTTAGCAAATAATCCGCCGGATACAAATTCATACGGACTTATAAATGCCTGTCCCAGTCCTTCTGCCACAAATCCAAGCTGGGAAATAATCTTCACCTTATCCGTACCGCTCTTTGAGAAACATCTGACCTGAAATGCCCCATCGCCCAAAGCCGTAAGCCGGGCGCGGCAGACACCGTCCTTGTTTTCCAAAACCTCCAGCTTGGCAAAAGAGATTTCGATACCGTTGTCATTTACCGCCTTCCATGTGACATCCTTGTCAGTTGCATTTGCCGGAAGCACCTTTGCCTCCAGTATCATACTACTTTTGTCCTTGCTTAAAAGTGTTCCTTCCAAAGCCTGAATCGCAATCCTACGCACCGGAACCCTATCCGGCAGTTCCATAGGTGCATCCATCAGATTCTCGGTCGCACAACTTCCCGGTCGCACCGGTGCTTCTTCAGCCCGTAGAAACATATGGGCAGATTCCAGCCCCTTGCTGTTTACCGTCACGGCAATCTCTCCCGCTTCTGCCTTGGCGGCCACCACTGCCAAAAGTTTACCGTTAAAGAGCTTCCTTACATTGCCCTTGTATTCTTCATAGTCTGTACTGTCACCGTTGTCCAAGCCTAAGAGTCTGCCGGCTCCTTCCACCAGCACCTCCGCATAATTCATGGCATTCTCTACGGGACGGTTTTCTTTATCCGTTACACCGATTTCTAAGAATACCAAATCCTCACCATCTGCACGAAGCACCTGCTTGTTCGCCTGTATGCAAAGCTTCACACCGTCCCCAAAGGAATAACGGGTTTCTCGTGCAATTTCCGCCCCGCTTTCATCATAAGCCACTGCGGTAATCTCGCCGGGTCCATAAGCCACCTGCCAGGTGCCTTGAATGTTCTGACCATGCCTGGTGTCAACCTTCTGCCTGCCCTTTGATACACCGTTTACAAATAGCTCTATGGCACATCCGTTGGTACAGGCTCTCACATCCACTACCTGTCCTTCATTAAAGTCCCAATAAGGATACACATGCACCATGGGGGCGTCATTTGCATCCGTCCAGGCAGACCGGAACACATAGTAGGAATCCTTGGGAAAGCCTGCAGTATCCAGCTGACCAAAGTAGGAATTCTTGGTATGATAGGGGGTCGGCTCCCCGATATAATCAAAGCCGGTCCACAAAAACTGCCCGAAGCTGAATTTTGTGTCCCTGTCTATACATATGCAGGCCTCCAGACTTTTAGCACCCCAGCTGGTATTGGAATTGCCCAAGGCTGAGCACTGCTCATCCTCATCGGAAAGCATGGGCTGGGTTAAAGGAAATTTATAGACCCCACGGCTATGTACCAAAGAAGCTGTCTCACTTCCGTAAATCACCCAGTCCGGATGCGCCTTATGATGCTCGGGATAGCATTTTTCGCCGTAATTATAGCCCGCCAGCTTCACAATGTCCGCACAGGCTTGTGCATTCTCCCAAGGCATATAGTTTGAACCGATGGTAATCCCCGCATTGCCCTTAGGGTCATGTTCCTGCACAAAGCTCATCAGCCTTCGGGTAATCTCCTGCCCATGCTCATCCGCATGGGTATCGTAGATTTCATTACCGATGGACCAAAGAAATAAACTGGGATGATTGCGGTCTCTGCGAATCCAGGAACGAACGTCCTTTTCTGCCCATTCTTTGAAAAATCGTCCGTAATCATAATCCGTCTTCGGTCTCTCCCACATATCAAAGGCTTCGCTTAAGACCAAAAAGCCCATCTCATCCGCCAGCTCCATGACCTCTTTGGCCGGCATATTGTGACTGGTACGCAAAGCATTGACACCCATGTTCCGCAATATCTCAAATTTACGTCTCATGGCCTCCTTATGGAAGGCTGCACCTAAGCATCCGAAATCGTGATGCTCGCAGACACCGTTTATTTTCACATACTTTTCATTTAAGAAGAACCCTTTGTCCGGGTCAAAATGCAGGCTGCGGAACCCTATGGTCATGCGGTCTGTATCTACTGTTCGGTCGCCCATAGACAGCTCTACTACCAGCTCATAGCAGTTAGGTTCTTCCAGGCTCCACTCTTTCGGCGCTTCCAGCTCTGTTTCTAAAGAAAAGAGTGCTTCCCGGGTCCGTATTGCCGGAAAGCTTTGATAAAACTCTCCTTTGTAATATAGTTTGAAAGTACATGCCGTATCCGGGCTCACCGCTCCCGCACATTCCGTTTCAACATCCAAAAGATACTTGCCATCCCCTGCATATTCCGTATGCACATAAGTACCATCCAAAGGCAAATAAACAGGCGGACAAATCTTCAGCCACACATGACGATAAATACCGGCTCCGGAATACCAGCGGCTGTTAGGAGACTGAAAACGCACCTGCAGAAGCAGTTCATTCTCCCCTTCCTGCAAGTAGTCCGTAATATCAAATGAAAAGGCGGAATAGCCGTATTTCCAGTCGCCCACCTTTTGTTCATTCACATACAGGGTGGAATCCATATACACTCCATCGAAACGGAGGATGGCTCTGCCGCCTTCTTCCAACTTCAGGCTACTTTTCGTAATCACCTTCCGGTACCAGCCGGTACTATTTTCATACAAATCACCCACCTGATAAATCAGCCAGTCATGGGGGATATCCACTGCTTTAAATTCTGTTTTTCTCTCCTTAATATCAGACAGCCCTGTTTCCAGAGCTGTCTTTAAGAAGGTCCAATCCTGATTATATAGTATTTTTTCAGCCATACGCTTATCCTCTTATCCTATCAAATCACTTCAAACCCAAGTTATATTATTAACCCTCTACGGTAAAACAAAAAGCTTCCTTACCGGTTAATTCTTTGGTACGTGCATCTGCCTGACCAAAGCCTACACTTACGGTAAAGTTCTTGCCGTCCTTCACTTTCTTACCTGCATCATTGATTACAGTAAATGCATCTTCATCCACAGGTACGCAAACCTTTACGGTTTCGCCTGCCTTCATGTTTACTCTTGCAAAGCCGCAAAGCTTACCGTTGGTAGGTGCAAAAGCAGAGTCCTTATCCTTGATATAAATCTGTACTACTTCACCTAGTGCCATATCACTCTTGTTGGTCACTTCCACGCAAACCTTCATATCTTCTGCATAGGCTACCTTAGCACCTGCTGCCACTGCCTGACCGTTTACTTCCACAGCGGTAACGTCTGCATCGCCATAGCTCAAACCATATCCAAAAGGATATAAAGGAGTAGCGGTGAGATACTTGTAGGTTCTGCCCTTCATGGAGTAATCCTCGAAATCAGGCAAATCTGCGGTATCGTTGTAGAAGGTAATGGGCAGCTTACCGGAAGGAGAAAGCTTACCAAAGAGCATATCTGCGATAACCTTACCACCTCTTGCACCGGGATACCATACCTGCATAATCGCATCTGCATGCTCCTGCTCGAAACGTAAGTCCATAGCACTACCGGTCATATTCAGCACGATGGTAGGCTTGCCCACCTTCATCACTGCTTCGATCAATTCTCTCTGTACTTCAGGAAGGAGTAAATCCACCTTATCACCGGAAGCATAGCTGTTACCGGTATCTCCTTCTTCGCCTTCCAGGGTCTCATCCAAACCGACGCAAAGAACTACTACATCACTATTCTTTGCTACTGCAACAGCCTCGGAAACTCTGTCCTGTCTCCAGCCCAGATGCTCTACCTTGTCACGGAATAAGTGACAGCCTTCAGAGAAGTATACTCTGGTGTCTTCGTTCACTGCATCCTGGATACCTTCCAATACGGTGATGTATCTGGAAGAGGTACCGTGATAGTTACCAATCAGGGCTACACGGCTGTTTGCGTTAGGTCCTACCACACCGATGGACTTGATTTCATCCTTCTTCAAAGGTAAGATACCATTGTTCTTCAAAAGTACTACGCCTTCTGCAGTAGCCTTATCAGCCAGCTCTAAATGCTCCTTGCATTCAATCTTATCAAAACCGATCTTATCATACTCGGTTTCATCAAATAAACCTAATAGGAAACGGGTAGTAAACAGTCTCTCAGCTGCAAGGGTGATGTCCGCTTCGGTTACCAGTCCCTGCTCATAAGCAGACATCATATGTAAGTAAGTATTACCGCAGTTTACATCACAACCGGTCTTTAATGCCAATGCTGCTGATTCCTCAGCGGTAGCGGTCACCATATGGTTGGTATGGAAGTCTCTCACTGCCCAGCAGTCAGATACATAGTGCCCCTGGAATTCCCACTGACCACGTAAAATATCTTCCATCAATGCCTTACTACCGCAGCAGGGTTCACCGTTAGTACGGTTGTAAGCACCCATCACTGCCTCTACGTCAGCCTTCTTTACCAGCTTTTCAAATGCAGGTAAATAAGTTTCCCACAAATCCTTGTCATTTGCTACAGCGTCAAAGGAATGACGAAGCGCTTCCGGACCGGAATGTACTGCAAAGTGCTTTGCACAAGCTGCTGCCTGCATATATTCGCCGTCGCCCTGCAAGCCCTTTACAAATGCCTCTCCTAATTCTCCGGTCAGATAAGGGTCTTCACCATAGGTCTCATGACCTCTTCCCCATCTGGGATCACGGAAAATATTTACATTCGGTGACCAGAAGGTCAGACCCTTGTAAATATCTCTATCCTCTTCTGCTGCATACGCATTGTACTTTGCACGGCCTTCCACACCGATTACGTTAGCCACATCACCCAAAAGCTCCTTGTCAAAGGTAGCCGCCATACCGATTGCCTGAGGGAAGCTGGTTGCCACACCGGCACGTGCCACACCGTGCAAACCTTCGTTCCACCAGTTGTATGCAGGCACATTCAATCTGGGAATGGCAGGTGCATCATAGCGAAGCTGACAAGCCTTTTCCTCCAGAGTCATCTGCGCCACTAATTCTTTTGCTCTTTGTTTCGCAATCTCACGATTCATTACAAATTTCCTCCTTGAAATTATGGTTTGTTCGTGTCGAACATAGTACTTCATTTTTATACTCATTTTATCAAAGAACGTTTTTTATTGCTTCTCACTTTATGCTATGTTTCTATCAAGTATTGCTTTAAAAAAGACTGTAAAAGTGTTATAATAATTAGGGATGTAAAAGTATATCCTCACATATAATTTATAAAGCATTGGAGGGTTTAAACATGAAGTATTTTATTTGCGAGCATTGCGGAAATATCATTGAATACGTAAAGGAAAGCGGTGTTCCCGTGATGTGTTGCGGTCAGAAAATGACGGAGCTGGTACCAGGAACCAGTGACGGAGCACTCGAAAAGCATGTGCCTGTTGTTACTATAGACGGATGTAAAGTCACCGTGGAAGTAGGCTCTGTGGAGCATCCCATGGTGGAAGCTCACTACATCCAGTGGATTGCCATCGAAACCACAAAGGGCAGCCAGAGAGTGAAACTGGAATACACCGATAAGCCGAAAGCAGTATTTTGTCTGGCAGAAGGCGAAACATTCGTAGCTGCTTATGAATATTGCAATCTGCACGGTCTTTGGAAAAACTAATTCCTTGCAACATAAAAGGATTTGCTAACACCTTGTTAGCAAATCCTTTCTTTTTTCTAAAATACTTCAACCTGCGTCTCTACCCATGCATATTCTTCCAACAAATCCAGCTCTTCCGTCACGTCCAGCATAGGTGCTCCGTCGATATCAAAATGCACTCTTCGGATACCGCTGCTTCGTACACCTTCCACACCGGGACGGGCATGGTAGGTATTCCAGATGGTACCTTCTTCGTCGGTTACATAAGCGTTGTGACCTGTACCGTATTCACCCTCCACGCTTCTGGCGGTAAGGATGGGATAATTGCCCTGCTTCCAGTTCTTAGGATCCAATAAATCCTTTCCCTTAGGGATGCTTAAAAGACCTACCACATAGGAGGTATCCACTGCTGCGCCGGAGAAGGTGATATACAGGATATCCTCCTTAGGCAATGCAAAGGGACCTTCTACCACGAAGGTGTGGTTATTGGACCAACCATAATCCGGCTTCAAAAGCACCACCGGCTCGCTGGCCAGCTTCCAGGGCTCCTTGGGATTGATTTTTGCAATATATAACCAAGCTCCTAAATCCTTGGGCAAAAACTGTCTCTGGGACCAGATGGCATAATATTCGCCCTCCCAATCAAACACCGTCATATCCAGAGTGATTTCTTTTCCTGCTTCGCAGATATCACTGCCATCAGCCTTCACCACTCGTTTGGGCGCGGACCAGTCTGCACGATTCACCGGATTGCCCCCTTCACGAAGGGCCATTACATGGCTCTCCTCCCAATAAAATTCACCGGGAGTGGCTGCATGGAAGATATACCACCTGCCATCTATTTCATGGAATTCCGGTGCCCAAAGTAGTCCACCGATACCTTCATAAGTGGTGGAATCTAACAGAAGAATTTCCTCTGCATCCACCAGTTCCGGCAGGGTGTCTGCTTCTCTGATATATAAAGTATGATTGCCGTCCGCATCATTTGTAGCTATGAAATAGTACTTTCCGTTCCACTTACCCACACAAGGATCCGCACGATTGAATGCTACCGGGAATTCAAAATGCTCCTGATGGATGCGTCCCTTTACTGTATAAGTGCCGGGAGTACTGAAATCCACGGTGGACAAGTCCCAGTCCACCTTGCGCTCCACCTTGGTGCCGTCGGTAAACAGAGAAGACGCCTTGTACTGCGCCAACTCTTCCGGGGAAGCAACTTTCACCTGCGCAGGGAATTCTACTCCACAGTTTACGGGGGTAATCAGCTTCTTACGGAGTCTGTCCGCCACTGCCTCAGGTATCTCAATTACATGGGAAGGTACTGCACCTAAAATATCCAACTCTTCTGCCTTCGGTACGGGAAGCTTGAGTGCACCGTTTAACATTTTTTCTGCCTCTGCCTCAGTCACAAAGCCCACTTCCGTATATTCCAGAAAATCCTTTGTAGTAAAGTACAGGCGCTTTCCTGCACTCTCAGGGTCCTCATCCCCTTCGCTACCGATACGCTTTGCAAGTACACCATAGCCATCTTCCGTAGCAAACATCACCGGCTCCACAAGACTCCAGGGGGTTACGGAACCATCCTCATTGTCCGTCGCCTTCACAAACAGTACGCCGGAATTGTGATTCAATGCCTGATAGCCTTTGCCATCCTCACTAAGTGCCAGATGCATACTGTATGCCAGTCTGGGGTCGTACAATATGTTATCAATGGGCAATCTGGTATAACTCAATAAATAAGCCATAATACTTTCTCCTTGTATACACCATCACCGGCGCCGTAATCGGACGCCGGTGACATATTTTTAGAACTATTCGAAGCGCCAAGACAATACTTCAAAGCCTTCGCCGCTAAATACCAGGAATAAATCCTGCACTCCGGTAACATCTGCAATCAATTCCGCAGTAAATTCTACGAATTCTTCACCAGTAGTTTCATCTACTGCCAAATAGCCAAATGCATCTGCTGACAGCTGGTCGCTACGCAGGGCAATGGCACCCATTTCTGCATTGCTATTCTTAATGCGTGCAATAAACTTCTTCGGTGCAGTCTCACCAAAATCCACACCCTGTACCTTTACAAAAGCGCCGGACTTCACTTCTCCAAGTGCATAGGTACCACAACCGGTGTTAATCGCCTGCTCATCTGCAGCCACGGTATTTAAGCCACTCATAAGGGCCACCTTGGTAGCATTGTTTTCTTCATAAGGATTCACCCATTCCAGCTGCTCACGTCCGATTAATAACTGACTGATCTTACCGATGGTGCCATCCTCCTGAGGTACAAATTCATTGATATTGGTGATACGATAACCGTGCTCTATGCCCAATTTCTTCTCCAGCACACGGCTGTGATAGGTCATGTACCATCTGCCCTTAAAGGTAAATACACAGTGATGATTGTTGCCGTACCAGCCAATATACTTACCGGGATTGTCCAAAATAGTCTCCTTATAAGTAAAAGGTCCCATGGGACTGTCACTTTCCAGACATGCGATTTCTGCATTGTGGAAGCCGTATTTATCGGTTCCTGCCTGGTCTACCTGCCAGTTGGTACAGTAAGTATAATAATATTTGTTATTAAACTTATGAATACCGGAATCCTCAAACAAATAAGGAACGTCAATTCGTACAGCCTCTCCTACGATACTGATCATATCATCCCCAAGCTGTGCCACTCTGCCGGTACCGGGATCGGAAATCTTGTCCTCAGGTACACCGCCACCGAAATAGATATAAGCCTTGCCGTCATCATCCACCAGCACTGCAGGGTCGAATAACCAAAGCACATTGCCGCAATTAGGCATATCTCTGCGGATAAGACCCTTTCCGATAGGATCCGTGAAAGGTCCTAAGGGGCTGTCTGCAGATAATACGCCGATTCCGCCGCCTGCATCTGCAAAGTATAAGAAGAATTTATCCTTGCCGTCAATATTCTTCCAAGCTGCTGCAGGTGCCCAGGAATTATTGGCCCATTTCGCACTCTTGGTTACCTGTACCTCACCATGATCCTCAAAGTTAATCATATCCTTGGTGGATACCACATTTAAGGTCTTAATCTTCTGATAGGAATTTTCAATAATATTGCCTGCTGCATCATACTCATAAGCATCTGCAGTCATGTAGAAATACACTGTATCCCCATATACCATGGCATAGGGGTCTGCACCGTATTTCTGGGTCATAATCGGGTTTGTATCATTCATTCCCTTTGCAGGAATGCTGGTTCTTACACCCTTAAACATTTCTTCAAAATCTGCGGTTGTCATTTCTTTCTTCATTTCTTCGCCCTCCGTTTCCACATTCTCTGTTTGTCCGCTTGCATCCGTCTCCTGAATATTGGTTGCTTCCGTACTCCCCTGCTGCGGTTCATCCGTCTTACCGCAAGCGCTCAGAACCAACACTCCAAGCACACAAACCATCATCAGTCTGATTCGATATCTTTTTCTTTGCATCTTAAGATTCTCCTTCCTGATTACTCCTCTATCATAACATGGTAAAACGTTTTATGCTTATCAAATTATGCGAAAATTTTACTATTTTTTGCTAAATTACAGAAAAAGGCAAGAGCTTCCCGCCCCTGCCTTTTATTCGCTTATCGGTTATTCATTAATCAAAATCATCTGTTGGCTTCATCAATATAATACATATAGGTATCTCTTACTGTATCATGCACTTCCTCGACTACCGTATTCGCCCCACGTCCAAACCGATACAGGAAAGAACTATTAATATCCAGATTCGGAATCATGTTGTGATATGCTACCATACCCTTCTCCATCATAAGCATGATTGTCTCATCCACCGCTCTGGAATCAAAGTTGCCTGCACGGTACAGACCAAGGTCAATGTAACCTTCATAGCCGGGAACTTCCTCCGAATACAAATTCCACGCAAAAGCAATTTTCCACGCTTTCTCATCATCATAGCATGCAGGAATGGCTAAGGGATATTCACTCCAGCAATTGGTATAATCGTCCGCATTAGGTCCCTTGGGGAACATGACAAAACCAAGCTCATCCACGCTATCCGCAAACGCCCGCCCGGAAAGTCCCAAATCAGCTTCTTCCGGACAGAAAGCCACATAACCATTCAGGAATGCCTCTGTATAGTAATTCCAAGAAGCATCTGCCGGTCTGTCCACCCCATAGGTCTCGAATATCTCTGTAATCCAGTTGAGGGCCTCCAACGTTGCAGGGTCTTCAAATTTATATACATAGTCACCATATTCATCCAAACCCACCAGTTCAGCATCGTTAGAATATACCGCCTGCAATACCGCCGTGCTGTAGTTGGCATCCATACCATAGATATCATCCACACCATCACCGTTCACATCACGCTGAACAACTTCCATGATATCCATCCATGCATCCCAGGTCCAGGTACCGGCAGCCTGCATATCATAGATGGATTCCGGATCGATGCCGGCTTCTTCCAGTACTCTCTTATTAAACCACATACCAACACGAGGCTCCGCATAACCGGCACTCATGGCATAAATACTACCATCCTTGGCGTACAATTCATGTACCTTGTTTGTACTATACTTGTATTCTTCAAAATCCAGACAATCTAACATAGAAAGGTCGTACATCATTCCCTGAGCCATAGCTGCAGTTACTGCCGGATTATCCCGAAGGGTAAATATGTAATTGTTATCATCGCCGCCCATACTAACATAATCCACAAAATCCTCGGGAACAGAGCCCCAGTCACCGATAGCCATTTCTTTAATGGTAAAGTTGTAAGTTTCCTGAATCCATTCCAGATAAGCTGCTCTGGCCTCCTCATAGTCCGTCTGTGGTTCCCTCGGTTCTTCATATGACCACCAATCACGGATAATGATTTCCATGCCGCCCAGATCATAGGGTTTTCCGGTCCAAGGATCAATAATATACGTTGGGCCGAAACATTCTTCTATTTCCTCATCCGGGGTGACTTCTGTGGGTTCATATACTTCCCAGTCTTCCTCTTCCGGGTAGTAATCTGCTACCGGTTCTGTCGGTTCAGCCGACTCCTCATCCGGCCATTCATCCGTCCATACTATTTCTTCCGTAGCGGAAGGTATGGTTTCCGGATCAAGTGTTATGACCTCATCCGCCTTCTCTTCTTTTCCAAACAACTCACCCAAAACATCGCTTAATTCTTTGGTGGACTCGGTTTTGCTTTTGTCACTCTTTTTCTCTCTGCGGGATGAACTTTCTTCTTCCTCCCCGCATCCGCTGAGCATGCCTACACACAGGCCGCAAATCAACATGGTTGCAATGACGCGTTTTTTCATTTTCCTCTCCCTCCATAATCTCACTACTTAAACATGGGCGCCAATACCGTCTTAATCTGTTTTTCAATAAAATCTCTTTCCTCATCCTTTACCAAAAAGTACAAATAGGAATCCAATACAAACTGAGGCGGCAGACCTCTTCCCACTATCTTAAAGTTCACATAGCCTCTCTCAATATAGCTTCCGATTTCCTCATTGGAAATAAATGCAGGACGCTTCTTAGACTCTTCGAAAACTCTGGGAGTGGATTTATTGGGACAATTAAAACGGCTCAGGGTATCCATCTGAAGCTGTGCTCTGGACTCATCCCGATAATGCTGGCTACGCATGGGACAGTGTGGATAACAAATTTCATTTACCAATATCTCCAGCTTGCCTGCATAAGGTTCCAGCTCCTTCAGCACTTCCTCATCATGGTTCAAATCATAATCCAATACCACCAGATGATAATCCTTTTCCAGCTCCTCCTTAATACCCTGCAAATCCGTCATACGCTTTGTGGTAGAGGAAATGATGGGATATTCCGGATAGTTCTTACGGATATGCTCCTCCAGGCAGTCACGATTTACCAACACCTGATTGAAGCCATTATTGGCCATCTCCATAATCTTATTACAAAAAGCATTTTCCATGTGCTTCTCTTCCAGCAAGGAATTGGTCCAGGTAAAACGTACCGGCACACCATTGGCATTGTATGCCTTTATGATTTTGTCCACATCTCCTTCAGAGATACTACCGAATACACTTCTTCCGCCGTTCCAAATAGCACCGGGGAAAGTACCGTACACTGAGGCAATCTTATATCCCTCACGGAATTTCTCCGGATATTGCTTCATCAGTCCCAACCACACAATATTCAAATATCTGAGAGAACATAATCCCGGCAGATGCCAGTATATTTCTTTCTTATTTTCCATAAAGCATTGCTCCTCTTTCAAAACTTATCAAACACCCCCAAATCGCTTTATCGAAAATGGGGGTGTTTTTATACTATTTTACGGCCAATGAGATGGTCTAGGCTTATTTACGGTGATAATCTTATTTGCCACCAGATTGTTAATGAGCAAAAGACGCATCTCACCCTGATGTTCCGGCTTAATCAAATAATGACAATAGGTATCAATCAAAGAGAATAAGTTTGCTGTTCTTCCCTCTATCTTGAAATGATGGAAGCCCATGGGCACATATTTATCCCAGATATCCTGAGGGGCAATATAAGTGCTGTAACCCTGAATGGTATGAACACAATTATACTCGCCGTAATCACACCACCAGTGCTCCAAAGGAATCTGCTTGTCTGCAGGCATCTTACGATTCTTCTGCATAATACGCTGATTCTTGGCAATGTTTTCATAATGCTTGCCACGTCTGGGGCAGTTGGGGATACAGAGGGTGTTTACCAAAAGCTCACATCTTCCCTTATCCTCGATTTTCTCCAGCTCTTCAAATTTGTTATTGAAATTGTAATCCAATACTACCAGATAATAAGGCTTCTTCAACTCCTCATTTACCAAATCAATATCCCTGATTTCCTTACAGGTAGAGCTGTTCAACTTGAAACTTGGATAGTTCTCGCGGATATATTTCTCCAGAACAGGGGAGAAAATCATTACCTCATTCATACCATTGTCCGCTTCCTTCATACAGAAGTTACAATAAGGATCCTTGCAGTCCTCTTCATTCAGAAGCATATTGGTATAGGTGTAACGTACCGGAATACCTTTCGCATTAATATTTTTAATAACATTTCTGATATAACCGGCATCACACTGGTCATAATTAGAAGGTCTTCCGCCATTCCAAAGAGAGGAAGGGAATTCACCAAAGAAGGATGCAATCTTAATCCCTTCTCTGAAAACCTCAGGCTTCTGCTCCAACAAGCTTAATACCAGCATATTTAACGGATAATTTTGCCTTAAACCCGGCAAATGAAAATTTACTTCCATAATTACATACCTTTCCTATTCCTTAATTTGCGTTATAAGAAAGTCCGGTAAACACTGCCGCACCTTCTGCCACGCCTTCTGCGACTGCATACATACCGATACAACAGCCAACAAA
This sequence comes from Lachnospiraceae bacterium, assembly GCA_017520425.1. Classification (GTDB taxonomy): domain Bacteria; phylum Bacillota; class Clostridia; order Lachnospirales; family Lachnospiraceae; genus Acetatifactor. The sequence goes on from JAFXFO010000024.1 coordinate 129,074, forward strand.
ACCGCCTGCCACTTCTGTAGAAAGCTTACGTACATCAATGGTATCTGCCAAAACAGTTTCCTTTTCACCATCAATTACGCTTACAGAAGCATTTAAATCATCAACCTTCAGCTTCAAGGTCACCTTTACGCCTTCTACATTTGCAGAACCAAGTACTGCATCCACATTGTTTTCACAAAGAATAACGGATGCCTTGCCCCCTGATACCTCTGCCTTCAGATGATATTCATTGCTCTGAAGCAACACCAAGCCTGCATATTTGCCGGCTGTCAATTCACCGGTAGATACATCAGCGGTTACAGTAAACTTGTGATGTTGCTGTCTGATACCTACAAAGGAAGGACTATCCAATTCCTTTAAGGTTACGGTATCAAACTTAAGGGCTAATCCTTCGGCATTTGCCAAAGAATACATATCATCCTTAGGATTACGAAGCATCAGGAACTCATCGCCCAATACTTCCATCTTGGTAAAGTCATAGGTTCTGTTACTACCGGGTACACAAGTCTTCTGCTTGGTACGGCTGGTATAAGAATCCGGGTCTTCTTCCGGCTTCCACTCAGGCAGGTTGATTTCCACGGTATCTGTAAGGATTCCTACGCCCGGATTTACAACGGGCCAACCGTTTTCCCAGGTCACCTTTGCCAAGAAAGTCTCACGTCCCATGGTGGTAAAACCTTCGATGGGGCGTACTGCCAACATGGTCATAAACCATTCGCCTGCAGGTGTTTCAATCAAGTCAGCATGTCCCACATATTTGATAGGATAATCAAATCCCAAATGTCTGTGAGTCAGAATGGGGTTGCAGAAATTGTTCTCATAGGGGCCCCAGATATCCTTACTTCTGCAGATAGTTACCGCATGCTCAGGGCCTGTACCGCCTTCTGCATGCATAATGTAATAATAATCGTCTTTCTTGTAAATATGAGGTCCTTCCGGCCAATGAACACCCTTCATGGCACCATTCCAAACATTCTTGTGCTCGCCGATAAGCTTCATATTCTTAATATCCACTTCCTGGATATAGATATACCAGTCGCCGTTGTACTTAACACCGTCCGGATTGGGATGAGTACCGATGTAATAGCATCTGCCGTCATCATCAAAGAACAAACTGGGGTCAATACCATCTGCACCCTGTAAGTAATAAGGCTCAGACCAGGGGCCTTCCGGATTGGTGGCCGTTACGATATAGTTGCCTCCATGGGATACATTGGTACAAATCACATAGAATACACCCTCATGATAACGGATGGTAGGCGCGAACAATCCCTGCGAATGACCCGCTTTCATCAAAGGCAGCTGGGAATTACGGTCCATAACATTACCAATCTGCTCCCAATGTACTAAATCCTTGCTATGCATCAGGGACAAGCCCGGAAAATAAGCAAAGGTTGAATTAATCAGGTAATAATCTTCTCCCACCGCACAAATGGAAGGGTCCGGATAAAAGCCCGGCATAATTGGATTTTTTGCATAAATAGACATATTTTTTCCTCCGTCATATATTATATTCAAAGTATTTCTCATGCCTTTAAAGTAGATTAAAAACATCAAAAAAACTCTGACCCAATACATGAATTAAGATAAATAGGGATGGCGCCCGGAAAACACCACCCCTAATTACTTTTATCAAATATTAAGTTTGAAAAATGAATTACTTGCCGTTAGCTGCGTCAATGTACGCCTTGTAAGAATCTCTTACACCATCAAGTACTTCAGATACTACAGTCCAAGAACCGAAGTTCCAAAGGAAAGGAGCACCCATATCAAGATCCGGAATAGAATCATGATATGTAATAGAACCCTTAGAAGACATCATAACGATGGTCTCATCAACTGCTCTAGAGTCGAAGTTGTAGTTTCTGTAAGGTGAAAGGTCTAATTCATCTTCATAACCAGGTGTATCTTCTGTCCACAGGTTGTAAGCGAATGCGATCTTCCATGCTCTGTCTTCATCGTAGCAAGCAGGGATAGCCTTAAGGTTATCATTCCACCAGTTGGTGTAATCAGAAGCCTGAGGTCCCTTAGGGAATGCAACGAAACCGATTTCGTCAACCATATCCATTAAGAAGCCGTTAGGGCCGCCACAGTATGCTTCATCAGGCATGAATGCAACCTGACCGTTCTTGAATGCTTCCTTGTAGTAATCCCACTGAGCATCAGCAGGTCTAACAAGTGCATAGTTCTTGAAGTTTTCTACCATCCACTCAAGTGCTTCTACGGTAGCAGGATCTTCGAACTTGTAAACAAACTCACCGCCGTTTGATCCAACGTACTCAGAGTTGTTAGATGCAACTGCTGCAGATACAGGGATACCATAGTTAGCGTCGAAACCGTAAACGTCGATCTGACCATCGTTGTTGATATCACGCTGAACCTTAGCCATCATGTCAGTCCATGCAGACCATGTCCAGTCGCCAGATGCCTGTAAATCATAAAGACTTTCAGGATCGATACCAGCGTCAGTTAATAATCTCTTGTTGAAGTAGATACCACAACGAGGTTCAGGATAACCAGCGTTAACAGCTGCTACCTTGCCGTTGAAGGTATACTTCTCATGAAGCTTATTCTTCTGCCACTTAGATTCAGAAAGGTCGATACAATCAAGTGAAGACCAGTCATACATTAAGTTGTTACCCATAGCTGAAGTAATAGCCGGGTCAGCACGAAGAGTAAATACATAGTTAACATCATCACCATCGGTGGTAACGTAATCTACGAAGTCCTGAGGGTTAGAGCCCCAGTCACCCATACCAAGTTCTCTGATCTTGAAGTTATAGGTTTCCTGGATCCATTCACGATATTCTGCTCTTGCTTCTTCGAAAGCACCATTAGGTTCTGCTGCTTCTTCAGGAGACCACCAGTCACGGATGATGATTTCCATACCGCCCAAGTCATAAGGCTTGCCGGTTGCAGGATCGTTGATAATGGTATAAGCGCCCAAATCTTCTTCAACAGGTGCAGATGAGCTACCATCAACAGGAGCTGCTGAGCTGTCGGTAGGAGCTGCTGAGCTTGAGCCGTCAGTAGGTTCAGTCTTCTCGCCACATCCGGCAAAGCTAACAGTCATAACTGCTGCTAAAGAAGCTGCCATCAGTTTCTTAAACATCTTACTTTTCATTTTTTTTCCTCCTTAAAATATATAAATCTACTACTCGCCATCCTTTCGGAGATCATTTTCCGGGTTACTCCGAAACGCTTTCGTAATTCATATCATGTACATTATAACACATGTTTGCGAAATGTACAATTACAAAATGTAGTAATTTTTGTACATTTCGCCACAAGATATTACATTTTAATACCGGAACTACTGATACTTTCCACAAACGCACGCTGTGCGAAGAGGTAAATGATGATCAAAGGTAAGATAATCATCAAAGTACCGGTAGCCAAAATACAGTTGGAATAAGCCACGGAAACCGTAGTCTTAACACCCAGCTCCTTCATCAGGAATGCACCCAAGCTGTCTACGATACGTGACAAACCGGTACTTACCAGCTGAGTATTTCCAAGGAACAATCTGGAGTAGAAACCATCTGTCCACTGCCATACAAATGCAAACAGGAAACAAGAGGTTAAAATCGGCTTTCCTTCCGGAAGCATGATACGTACGAAGGTCTTTAAGGTACCGCATCCGTCTACGTATGCTGCTTCTTCCAAATCCTTAGGAATGGTACGGAAGAACTGACGAATCATGTAAATATACAAACCATTCTTAAGACCCATACAACCTGCACTCATCAGGTAGTAAGGAATCTTAGAACCTCTCAGGTTGATTGCCTGACCCTTAACTGCTTCAAAAATACCGAACACATCAAAGTATCTGAAGTGTAAGTGAAGGGAGTTGGAAATGGTCTGAGGGGGAACCAAAATAACCATCATTACACATGCAAACCAGAATTTCTTTAAAGGGAATTCAAATCTTGCAAATCCGTAACCTACCAGAGTACATACTGCAATCTGTAATAAAGCAATCGTTACGGAAATAATCATGGAGTTCTTTAAAGCTTCCCCGTACTTCATCAAAGTAGCCGCCATCTGGTAGTTTCCTGTGGTGAAGTTTTCCGGAATGTTAATAACAATCGGATTGTAAAGGTCAGATTCTGTCATGAAGCTGACAGAAATCTTATTCAGTATAGGTTGCAAAATCAGGAAGCACATACCAAAGAGAAGGATGAATCGGCAGATGCTGATACCCCAGTTTAACATGGTTCTCTTTAATAAATATCCTTCTGACTTTCGGTTTCTTTCCCAGAAGTTATCTGCACTCTTAACTTTTGTCTTAGTCATAATAGTATACCCCCTTAGAAATGATAAGAGAAGTAATACCTACATACAGTATTACAACCAGGAAATATACCCACGACAGCGCTGACGCAAAACCGTACTGCTGTTTTGTAACCATTTCTGTGGATATTTTCTTAATTACCTGATTATCGGTTCTCATACAGAAGTCGATAATGGTATATACCCAGTTTACCAGGAGCAGGGAGCTAACCATAGGGAAGGTAATCTTCCAAAGGCTTTCCCACTTGGTACAGCCTTCGATGCTGGCTGCTTCGTACATACTGGAAGATATGGTCTGTAAGCCGGAAAGGAAGATAATAATCTGGATACCGGACATAATTGCCACATCATAAATATTGTCAATAACTTCAAACACCTTTTCGAATACTTTGATACCAACATTTGCGGTTCTCAGTAATTCTTCCAAAACTGCAGTCACGCTCACGCCGGAAGTTGACATTTCAATAGTATCTGCCAACTGTGACATCAGGGAGTTATTCTCTTCCAGACCGATGATAACACCGGAGGAAAGAATAACGGGAAGGAAGAAAATCGCACGTACCAATGCACGTCCCTTAAATTCCTGATTCAGTATCAAGGCAACAAAGAAACTGAATACCATGATAGCCAGGGAGTACACAAACATTCTTCCTAATTCGGTAAGCAGCATGGAGTTGAAATCAGGATCAACCAAAAATGCCTGCTTATAGTTCGCCAAACCTTTATAGACCGGTTCAAACTGGCCGGGACCCAATAACACTTCACAAAAGCTCATGTATAATGACTGTGCCAGAGGCTTCACCATAAATACAAGGAAACCGATTATGAACGGTGATATGAACAGGTATCCCGAAATTGCTTTACGCTTTTGAAGACCAGCTAATTTATTCTTTTGCTTCTTCATAACAATAACCCTTTCTAATGAAATATTCTACAATAACAAATTAACGAATTACCTTGAAATCCTTTGCAGGAACCACAATGCCATCTTCAGTTTTTGCATCCTCATGTCCGTAGTTTACATAAACCTTGGTGCCATCTTCATAGGTTGTGCAGGATAACTCTACCGTTATATTGTCATGGTCGACCATCTGTTGATTAAAGGTATGCTTAAGCTCGGAATTGTATCGATTGTAAATATCAAGCATTCTGTCATGCCAAGCAGCATATTCAGAACCATAATACTCGGTATACAATGTTTTCTGCAGTGCAAATGCTGATTCCTTCATGAATGTGAAGGATAAGCCTGCACCATACTCAGCAGCCAGTAAAACTTCATCTACTTCGTTGCCGGAAATATTGATAGGGTATCCGGTATAGTTAACAAATCCATGGATTGCTAACTGATAGAAAGGTACTGCTTCATCAATTAAGGTATCCTTACTACCCTTCAAATCCATATTGGTAATCATATCACTGTAAGGTGCTGCATAGCTGTTACCAAGATTAATCATAACCTTGGTGCCGGAAGCCTTAATGTTTTTCAGCTTCTCTACCTGCTCCTCCATAACATCCTGTCTGTAGCTGATGTCTTTCTTGTAGAAGTCAGATGCCAGCTCCTTACCAACTTCCTGGAAGGATACGCCGGTCTTATATTTGTTTGCTTCAGCTACCAGATTATCCATCATCTGATGTGCGATATCTGTATGCAACAGATAGAATGACTTACCGCCTTCTCTTGCTGCATAAGTTACTGCACTGTATTCATATAATTCAGCTCTTTCCTTACTGATGAACTTAGCTGCATCAGAGTAAGAGAAGAAACCATCTAAAAGATTGCTGTTATATGCATACTGTGTAACACCATTCAAGTAAAGGTCTACACCCAGCTGACTTGCGGTTTCGGAAAGATTCTGCATATCCTTCTTGTTACCAAGTGCTGAAATAAGCTTAACCTTCTCTAAGTATTCCTGCTGTACACCACCGTTACACCATCCGGTATATTTCACTGACATATTGTCAATACCGTCTGCCTTCAATTCCTTGATCATCTCAGCTGCTTCTTTGTAAGTAGTCAGCTTCAAAGGTCTTGAAACAGGAACACCTAATACCTGACGGACCTTATCTACCGCACCGACGATCTCGAATGCAACAGGTGTAGAGGTGTCAGTATTCTTGGTAAGTGCATCACCGTACTCTTCGAATAAATAGTTCTGATATTCCTTAGCCATATCTACATAGCTGTTGGAATTGATAAAACGATATCTCTGGGTGAAAACTTCATCCGGCAAATCTTCCAGATATACATAGATATCTGTATTTGCAATCTGACCTACATCATACTTTTCTCTGGTAGCTACTGCGTACTTAGAGTTTACAAAGTTGTAGGAATGGGTCTTTCCGCCGATATCTGCCTGGATGGATGCGTAAGCTGCACCGTCATCCAAAATACAGAGGAAGGAATCCTCTCCGTTTGCAATACCATAGGTATTGAAATAAGTCTTTGTATTATGTACAACTGAATCACGGAACAAACCATAATCCCAGCCGTATACATTTGCTGCATAATTGGGCTGTGCCACCTTACCATTATTGAAATGGATAAGGCTACCGCCGCCTTCCGGAATAAACAGGAAGCCTTCGTCCTCAGAACCGCCTGCTCCGAAATAAGGAAGGGGAGTTACTGCTGTAATAGGAGTATCCTTCTTGTAAGTCAAGCTATCAACAGGTACCTCTACTACCAGTTCATTTCCTACCAGGCTGTAAATAATACTTGCACCGAAGATAGGCTTATCGGAGGTATTGGTTGCATTGGAACGTGTCTTATGCTCTGCATAATCTTCCAGGGTGTAACCGATAGAAGCAAAAACTTCCTCAAGTGTTACACGAACCTTACCCTTTGTGGTTTCACGAAGTACGTAACATACCTCTGTCTCTAACATAGGGTAGTTTGCTAAAAGTTCTTCCTTGTTATCCTTCTTACCCAGCTTGTTGATATCATACTTTTTGAAGTATTCATCCATCAATCTGGTGTCTTTCTTTTCCATTTTGCTGCACCATTCGTCATACTCGGCAACAGTCAAAACGGGAGGAACGATATATTCTCTCTCGATATCACCGAGAGAATAATCAATTCTTACTGAATTGCTTCCGGGCTCATACTGAATCTCGTAAAGTCCGTTTCTGATACTATATCTGTAGTTATTGTAAACTGTTTCCAAACCTGACTGTACACTATGTGTTACATTCAAGGTGGACTGTAATAACTCTTTATCTGTTCCCAATGCCATAGGGTCATTGGCTGCGTTTACGGGATTGGAATACCAAATCTTTCCGCTGTCCTTTACTAACAGCTGAAACTGAGTAGTTGTGGTATCCAGAGTCAGCTTTAATGCATCGTTTTCCAAAACGATGGGCTGGCCATCTCCGTCATATCCCTTTACTTCTGTGATTGCTTCCTCTTCTACTGCATCTTTATGATTTACTACATAAAAGATACCAGCACCGATAATTGCACACAGAATCACGGGGAATGCCCAACGCTTAACCAGATTTAAAATGGAAGTCATTACTTTATTTGACTTTTTTGTTTTTACTGATTTTTCCTTTTTCATTGTTTCTCCTGTCCTCTAATTAACCATTTGATTATTGTATCCGTCGCACTATAGGCGGAACAATAATTCCCTGCCTAATGAGATAAAGTATGCAATACCCTGTGAAATCATACTGAAGAAAAGCATCAGGATGAATAAGATGACTAACATTGCAAAAATACTTGCTATGGTAAACAGAATATTCTTGCCGGGGCCAAACTCATGTATCTGCTGCATTGCAAAGATAATGAGGAATACCGCCCACACTAGGGAAACCACATTGACCATGTTGTAGAATCCCACCTCGTCCACAGTTACAAAGTTGCTAAAAATCATTAACGGGAACTGAATCAACGGATAAGGTGCAATGGCATAACAGGTAGCCATATATACCTGTCCCAGACGGCCCTTACCGTCAAACAAGGTTGTTAATGCCCAGTTACCTATTACCCACAATGCCAAGGGGAATAAAATACTGGCAATATAGGTAAACATATTTAATTCTTCCCAGTAAAGGGGTTTAATTACAAAGCTTGTAAATCTTAATCCCATAACTCTGGCAAGTAATGTCAGAATCAGGATTGTGTTTGCTGCAGCGTAGGTACCGCGTTTTTCATGGGTTAAATCCCAGAAACCGTCCAACGGATGAGTCAAACAGTATAAAGCAAACTTCAGCGATTTGAAATAACGCTGCCATTTAGATTTGTTTTTTAATGCCGCTATCATATCTGCCTCCTCCATTAGATTCTAAAGATATCAGCCATATCGATTTCGCGCTTGATTCTTCTAATCTTACCAATAGCCAAGGGAACCACGACAATCACAATAAGTGCTGCCACTACCAAACCGATATTTTCTTCTATCCATACCTTACGATACTGCTTATATGCCTTGGAATAGTTGTCCGCATCATACTTAACTTCGAAATATTCCATTGCTTCTTTGTACTTTTCCTGACGAAGTAACGCACGACCGATTCCGATATAAGCCAGGTCATAGTTACCATTCAGGTCCTTTGCATGAATCCAGGATGCTTCAGACGCATCGTACTCACCTCTGTCGAACTGCTCCATCGCATCAAAAACTACATCGCCAAACTCTGTGGTAACAAAAGTAGTAATACAGCAATCCAAGCTGTCAAGTACATATAAATCTCTTCCCATATTAACAATTGCGGAAGGCTGTCTGAAGTAACCGTCACGGTTACCGTTACCACCGAATGCAAATACCAGATTACCCTGATCATCATAACCGAACAGACGGCCACGGTTTCTATCCAGACAAACATACACATCATTGTCCATACAGGTCACATCAGTAAATCTGGAAGGACCGGAGATACCACCACCGGTACCCATATAAATATCACCGTAAACAGGGAACTCACCATTACGTACCAGAATATCATCACCCAGCAGGTTCAGCTTTCTGACTGCATGTACGGTACCTGCTTTCAGGTCCTCTTCCTTCACACTGGCGATACAAGCATATACGAAACCTTCATGATCCATGAAAATATTTTCGTACTCAGTAGGAACGAAAGAAATCATCTTTTCTCTCTGTGCCTGTGTTGCAAATTTCTTCTTCAAATAATCAAAGAAGTTGTAAGAAACAGGGGTTGCACCTACGAAGCTTGCAAAGTCACCATTGCTTTCATACTTAATAAGACCCTTGTTAATACCGGTTGCGATACAATAAACACGACCTGCAGTATCAACTGCCAGCTTATTGGGCTGGAAATTTGTCTTTTCATCCAAGGAAGGATCTACGGGGATTGTAAACTGCATAATGTAGTTTAAATCGTTATCAAGTTTTAAGATTCTTGAATTATCCTTATCTGCAATGTAGAAGTTGCCATCATCATCCACAGATACATCGGTAGGGGTTGCAAAGGTCTTCACCTCTAAATCTCCGCCCTTAAACTCTGTAATATATCTGAGAACCTTAAAGCTTCCATCCTCTGCATTCTTCTCCATCTCGATGATACGGTTGTTACCGGTATCTACAATATAAAGAAGATTATCCTTTGCGAAAAGTCCCTGAGGGCTCTTCATGGGAACATCTAATCCCAAAGCACCGGAGGTGAAAGAATCCTGAACCATGTAGAAGTCCGGCGAATCCTGTACATCTCCCCAGTAATCATAATTATAAGTGTAGCTCTTATCCTTTGCACATACCGAAATGGTACTTCCTGCAAACACGCTTATCGCCAATGCAAATGCGGCGATTCCAGTAATTATTCTTTTCATATGCCACCTCACTTACATTAGTCCTTCAAGCCTGAGCTTGCCATGGTTTCCAAAATCTGACTTTCGGAAATAATAAATGTTGCTATCGGTACAATCATAAGTACAACCGCTACCGCAGCTGCCTGACCGGTTCTTGCGATACCACCGCCCTGAATCTGGCTCATCGCAAACACTAAGGTCTTCTTCTCTTCAGAATAGATGTACATGGATGCGGGGTTGTTCCACAGTGCCTGTACGGAGAAGATAATCATGGTCATTAATGCAGGCTTTACGTTAGGCATAACGATTTTTGAGAATACTCTCCATTCGCTTGCACCGTCAATCTTAGCCGCTTCAATCAATGAACTGGGAAGTCCTTCCATAAACTGCTTCATAAGGAAGAATCCTGTAGGTGAAGCAAATGCAGGAATAATGATTGCCCAATAAGTATCAATCATATTCAAACCATTTAAAATCAAGTAGTTGGGAATCATGGTTACCTGTGCTACGAACATCATGGAAACTGTTACCAACTTAAAGAAGGTCTGTGATCCGGGGAACTGGTACTTTGCAAGTACGAATGCACCCATGGATGCGATTAACAAATGTCCTGCTGTACCAAGTATGGTTACAAGCAGTGTATTAAACAGGTATCTGGTAAAGGATACCCAAGACTTACCCATTGTTACAAATAAGTCAAAAAAGTTGTCAAAAGTAGGGTTCAACGCAATCATTCTGGGCGGATACTTGAACAACTCATCCAGAGGCTTCATTGCGTTGTTAACCTGGTAAATAAGCGGCACAACCATCAGCCACGCCATTACCGTAAGGAATATGTACAAGCCAATATCCCCACCTACGGAACGATTCGGTTTCCTTTTTTTGATCAGCTTTTTGCGATATTCTATTTCTACATTCTTTTCTTTTATCTTCTTGCTCATATCAGGTTCCTACTCTTCCAATCAGACTTTGAATTGCCTTGTTACATAATATCATCATTAAGAACAATACGGTTGCAATTGCAGATGCATAACCCATTTCAAAACGAATGAAACCATAATCATAAAGATGGGTTACAATGGTTCTTGCCGCATAATCCGTACTGGGGAATCCGCACAGCTGCATCAACACCTGGCTCTGGCTGAATGCACCGGTGATGGACATAACCGCACCGAACATCAACATAGGCTTCATGGAAGGCAAGGTAATAAACCAAAGCTCCTGCCATCTGTTCTTAATACCATCCATGTAACCTGCTTCATACATGGATCTGTCCACGCCCTGAAGACCTGCTACGAAGGAAAGGAAACCACTACCTAAACTCTGCCACAAAATAGCAATCATACAGATAGGTAACATATACTGAGGATTTACCAGCCACAAAATCGGTGTGTCGATTAAACCAAGTTCCATTCCCCAGGAGTTAATCAAACCATAAGCATCTCCCTTGAAAAGGATATCTCTGAAGATGGCCAGACATGCAAAACCGGTAATGGACGGTACATAGAATATGATAACCGCAACGCTTCGAATCCAACGAGGCAATTCATTGATTAACCACGCGAACAGGAATGCCGCTATATATCCCAAAGGTCCGGTAATAACCGCTATCAACATAGTATTCTTGATACTGGTCAGGAAAATATCATCGTCCAGAATCAAGCTGATGTAGTTCTGGGGTCCCAGGAATCTGGGACTCTCCAAAACATTATAATACGTAAAACCATAGAAAATGGATACTACTACAGGTGCCACATAGAACAAAAAGAAGATTAACGCATAGGGCGCCAGGAACGCATAGCACATTTTACTTCTTTTGGCTTTTTTCCAAGCCACCTTCGCATTGTGCTTACGAAGGGTTATATATTTATTAAAATACTCTTTCATTCTTCACTCCCCTATTCTAACGGTAAATTGAACTCTTTACGTTTCTTTACAATTTCTTCATCAATCTTCACAGAGTAGTCAATAATGGTCTCACGAGGGTCATCCTTAAAGAACAATACCATACGGATTGCATTACTGATATGACGTCCGGTGAAGTAACCGCCGGGTACCTCTCGGATACCGAAGGTGTTATCCCACTGTTCATTCAATACCGCCAGGTTTTCAGCACTCCAGGACAACTGTACGAATGCATCTCTGTTTGCAGTAGCATATCTTGCAGAAGAACCAAGTAATGCTTCGATTTCTCTACCGAAACGAACCTGTGTATCTGCTTTTGCCCACCACTTCATGAACTCCCAGGATTTCTGCTTGATGCTTTCATCCTCTGTTGCAATCATCATGGTAGCACCACCTACGATAAAGCTGTCGTTATTGATGTATTCATTTCCATTCTCATCCACACGTACGGTACCGGGAAGTACGGTAAAGTCCCAAAGACCTCTGATTTCCGGTGCAGATACCATCAAGGTATTGTACATAGAATAAGGCTGAATACCGATGGGCATTTCGCCGGAACGGAAACGGCTGGCAAAGTCATAAATCTGAGGAAGACCATAGTCATTGAAGTATCTTACATAATCCTCAAACGCCTTCATGCCGGCTTCATCATCTACGGTAGTCTTAGTACCTCTTTCGTTATACATGTCACCGCCGTTCTGATATAACAGAGCGAAGTACATACCAAGGTCACCGGATGCGGGTGCACCACCACTTGCATTGGTACTACTTCCTGCTGCGGAAGGAATACCTACTGACAAGTTCTTACCCTGGATGGTAGGTAACATTTCAATCAATTCATCCCAAGTCTTAGGGATGTCTAATCCCAATTCTTCTAATATGTCCTTACGATAGAACATTACATTGAAGGTCATGGTCTCGGGAACACCGTAAATACCGTCTTCCAAACGATACTGCTCATAAGAACCGCTTGCATAATGACTCAGCACTTCTTCATATCCCTCAAACTGGGTGATATCTTCAGCCGCGCCACGGAGTGCGTAGTTAACAGGCTGATCAGCGCCAACTGACAATGCCACGTTAGGTCCTCGACCTGCAATAACCGCATTCAAAAGTGCATCCGCACCAACGATTTCCACGTTAACCTTAATGCCGCTGTTGGGTGTAAAGTCATCATCAATCATGGACTTCAAAATGGTACCCTGGTCACGACCGGTGGTTACCCAAACCTTGATTACTTCATCGTTTTCATCATATACGTCACCGACTGTATTGTAATCAATAAAGAAGGAAACCACAAAGGATTTGATTTCATGCCATGTGCTGGTAAAGAAGTTTGCTTTATCTTTCTTCACCTTTGCATCTACACCACTGATAGTAATATAGTCAATATCCAGCTTACTTTCACTCATACTTAATGCTGAAGTACCAAGTGCTGTAATGTTATCCTTGAAATTTACAAACTCAAGAGTGATCTTGTTGGGTTTCTTGCAGAAACGCTCCAACTGAATTGCCAGTGTCTGTGCAGTAGCAATTTCACCACTCTTCTGTCCGCTGTATGCAACCATGTCATCTACGATCTTGTATAATCTCTTAGATTCCAAATCCATAGCGTCCATGATTTCAGGATATGTATTGTGAATCTTATAATCTCTGTACTTATCAGGATTTGAACCGGTGTAAACCAAAAGAGTCTTGTACATCTGATTCAATCTATAAGTAGAGTCTTCTAACTGTCCCAGGATTTCACCAACGCCGCCCAAACAAGCTTCCATACGGATGGTATGCTTACCCTTGGTAAGATAGAACTTGTAAGCCTCACCGTTAGCATCGGATAATGTCAGATTGTTCCAGTCATTCATGTACTCAAATCTAACTTCCTTTAACTCTTCAAAAGGTACCTCTCCATCAATGTAAACGATACGGTTGGAAACGCTACCTCTTGCATAGTTCTGACGTCCCTTTACGGTAATATTGTAATAACCATCCTCAGGAACTTCAAAATCCCATTCAATCCACTGACCTGTACTCTTCCAGGTTTCACCACCCACATAGTTCAAAACAGTCTTGGTAACGCTGTTAGGGCTGGTGGTCGGTGAAGAACGGTCGTACTTTGCATAAAGGGAAGATTCTGAACGTAAGGTAGAATCCTCACCTTCCACTCTTCCGATATATGTCTTTGCAGTCTGGCTGGAAGTATCCGCAGGCTGCTTAGCCAAATATTCTGCATAGGTATCCAAATCTTCTACAGGCACAAATGTCAGACTCTTAATAGCCATCGGTTCATTCGTCGCCTTCATGGAAATCTCGTTTTCACCTTTTTCCAAATAGAATTTATAAGGGTCTGCCACATAACCGCGGTCATCGCGGAATCTTGTGGTCTGCCAATCAATCACTTCTATCTGTGTAGGTCTGATTTCATTACCCTGATTGTCTGTTGTAACCTCGCCGCCATCTGTCCAGATTCTGGTGAAGCTCACATTCAGTGCATCCGCAAACGGTTCCTTTCCATTTATTAAAATACCGCGCTCTACTGCAATACCTGCAGACTTAGGAGCTAAGAACTCCATCTCCAGGTTGTAGAATCCGCTTTCCGGAACATCAACCTTCCAGGTAACCTGCGATAAGTTCTCAGTATAAAGAACCTTTGCTTCGCCTTCATAATTCTCTTTCACCTCAACACCATCGGTTGCTGTGTAGGAGAACAAATCAACGGGCACGGTTACAGAAGGATTTGCAGCATTTGCATGTTCAGCCAAATACTTCGCATAGGTACCCTCTCTCTGTACACCTGCTACGTCAGCTTCCAAATCCACTCCTGCGTACTTCTCTTCAAAAGTTTCTACCGGCCGCAGATTCATTAATGCGCCAATGCCGACAATAACTGCCACCACGGCGACTGTGATAAGTAATTTTTTTCCAGACCTTTTAGACCTCTTCATAATTGCCTCCATGAATCCACTTAATAAAATAATACAATTATCGTATCTTATAAAGAGTATTATACTTCACTCCGATTCTTAATTCTTCCTAAATTTTGCTATTTATTCACCACACATTGCTTATTTTTTGCTACAATCTGTGAATTTTACTTGTACAATATTGCCTTTTTTCAATTCAAATGGTACAATCCATTTATAAAATTATGGTCAAAATTGCTTTTTGATACCAGTTTTATCTCTTTTTTGAACAAAAATGAGATTTTACCCATAGAATACTTATGTCGCAATATTTAACAACTTCCCAATATTTGCTATAGGAGAAAACATGGCTGATATACGTGTTGACGAAAATTATTTGGATTTTTATTCCAAAAATAGTGATTATACAGGTTTCCGGCAGCTGAAAAACAAGCAAGAGGTAGTGGAATTCCAAAATGCCTCTACCATGAGAATCTGGTTTAACGAGCAGAATTACAGCTACCCACAGCACTGGCACAGTGCCATGGAAATCATCATGCCCGTGGAGGCATATTACGATGTTTACATCAAAGACACCTTATACCGGGTCAATCCCGGAGAAGTCCTGGTGATTCCGCCGGGAGAAGTACATATGCTGTCCGCACCCGAAAACGGCAAGCGCTTCATTTTCATGTTTGATATTTCTTCCATTACAAAGATGAAGAGTTTTTCCGGCATCCAACCCTTGTTTGCACAGCCCCTGCACATTACCCAGGAAGCTTTCCCTCATATTTATGATGATGTGTATCAGATTCTTGTTCAGATGCGCAATGAATACTTCAATAAGAATGAATACGGGGAGCTTGTGATTTATTCCCTGCTCTTAAACTTTTTTGTGAAGTTCGGATATAACCGTATCAACACAGAGAACCTGTTCCCCAATGTGCGTCTGTATAAGCAAAAGGAATATGTACAGAAATTCAACAACCTGATGGACTACATAGACGAACATTATATGGAAGATTTGAATCTGGAGGATATCGCCGAATCCATCGGCTTCAGCAAGTTCCACTTCTCCAGACTCTTCAAACAATATACCAATTTCACCTTCTGCGATTATCTGTGTTATCGGCGCATAAAGGTGGCGGAAGAGCTTCTGGCCATGCCGGATCTTTCCATCACGGAAGTAGCCTTGCAGGCAGGCTTCCCCAGTATATCCACCTTCAACCGATTGTTTAAGCAGCACAAGAATTGTACTCCCAGCGAATATCGCTCAAAAAATCGCTTGTGACGAAATCTTACAGAAGCAACAATATGCCCCACCCCAATATATCCTATTTGGACACGCTTTCGCTTGGATGAATTACGTAACAAGGCACTTTGAGAATTGCAAAGCAATTCTCTCCAAGTTTGCTTCGCAAACTTTTCAGCTCTGAAGCCGCAAGCGGCTTATACCTCGCTAAGGGCCGACGAATTCATACAGTCCTGCATTAGGATATATTGGGGTGGGGCATACTGTTACTACTCTATTTTTCGTTTTTCACGCGAATCAATTCTCATAAATATATCGAAATTCCTTAAATACCGCTTCTCCGCCCACCTGTCCGGTAGCATAATTGAATAAACCGAACCGGCATCCGGTGAAATGATCCAAACGGAATACCAATTTATGGGGTTCGCCCACACGTTTCCAGCGTTTCTTGTACTGGTAGTAGAATTCTGCTTCATCCTGCATATCTTCAAAATTCACATTCAGTCGGATTCTCGCACTACTCTCTTCCAGACGAATCTTCTCCACAATATTTCCCGGCAGATAATCCGGCGAACGATCCAGCAGTGAAGTATCCCCCCAGCTTCGTTGCATTACCACCAAATAATAGGCACCGTATTCCTTCATAATTCCTATCAATCCGTAACAGCCTTGCAATGCGCAAAGTCCGGCTACGTCACCATCCTTTAATCCGGAGGCATCCACCGTCACCTCTGCCGCACATCCCGGCCACATCATACGCTGTGTCAACATATTGGTGGCATGTACCACATTGGTGCTTATCTTTGCATTTCTGATAACCAGTCCGCCTTCCGGACGCATCCACCAGTTCTTTTCATCCGGCACATGATTAAATTCCCATTGGGGCTTCAAACCATGCTTTTCCATCCCCGATGCACCTTCCTTAAAATCATCGGAAGTATATACCTGCTGGTATTGATAATAAGGTCTGCTGCTGACCGGCGCCAAAGCCTTCGGGGTCTTACCTCCTGCTCCAAGCACGGGCACATCTCCCTCCCAGCGCACCGGAACCAATACAGGAATCCTTCCCACAGCACCATGGTCCTGATAAAGCATGGCATACCATTTACCATTCAGCGTTTCAACCAGACCGCCCTGGGCCACGCCCTGATTATGGTAATCCATATCATCACGCAAAAGTTCACCGCCGGTGAACTCACCATCCAAACGCTCTGCCACAAAGTACAGCTGGGTTCTTCTGGCCGGTTCCACCTTGGGCCAATAAATTACAAACAAGTAGTACTTGCCATGAATCTTCTGTATATGAGAGCCTTCATATCCAAGATACACATCCTCCTGCATCTTATGGAGAAGAATCCTCTCTAAACCACCTTTTTTGTATGCACTGCAATCCGGCAAAAGCTCACGGATCCAAACTTCCTCATAACCGGATACCAGATACACCCTGCCATCCTCATCAAATAACAGACTGGGATGGTGGCGATACTCCTTCAAAACATTTCTCTTCCAGGGACCTTCCACGCTTTCCGCTTCATATATATAAGTTTCATCCGTATCCAAACACGAAAAACAAACATAGAATTTGTCATTATGATAACGAAGGCTTCCTGCCCACATTCCTCTGCCGTAATTACACCGTTCGCCCTGCATACATTCTTCCGGAGTTTTTCCCAGATGATTGAAAACATGTCCCACGATTTCCCAATGAATCAAATCAAAAGAACGCAAAATCACTGCGCCGGGACGAAAATGCATGGTAGTACTCAGCATATAATAAACATCATCCACCCTGATTACATCAGGATCCGGAAAATCTGCTTTGATAATCGGATTGGTTCTATCCATGTTTTCTCCCTTCTGCGCAGTATTACGCTTTATTTATATTGCAACTTGGCTTATTCTTCTTCCGCTGCTTCCTTTGGTACATTCACCTGTTCTCCGCCTTCCAGCTCGATCACCATATCACCCGCATCCATCAGACCCACATCGTGAGTGGTCATAATGATGGTCACGCCTTCCTTCTTTGTCATCTCCTGAAACAGCTTCGTCACTTCTGCTGCCATAGCACTGTCCAACTCAGCCGTAGGCTCATCCGCCAACAAAATACTGGGTCTGTGAGCAATGGCTCTGGCAATCGCCACACGCTGTTGCTCACCACCGGACATTTCTGCCGGCATATGCTTGATTCTGCCGCCCAGACCAACCATTTTCAAACATTCTATAGCACGCTTTTCCCTATCCCTGCGGATCCCCGCAAGTCTCAGGGAAAACTCCACATTTTGTAATGCATTCATGGTGGGTATCAACGATACCGACTGGAATACATATCCCAGCTTGGTTCTTCGAAAGTTTTCCTTTCGCCTGTCCGAAAACTTACCCATATCCCTGTCTTCCAGGTACACTTTTCCGGAGGTGGGGTTATCCAAAGCTCCGATAATATTCAGAAGCGTGGTTTTACCCGAACCGGAACGGCCCTTCAGGATGACCAGACTGCCTTCCGGTATCTTTGCATTTATCCCTTTCAGCGCACGAAACTCTCCTGCTGCTGTAGGAAAGCTGCGCCTGATATCTTCCAGAACAATAATATTATTTTCTGCCATTATTCTTCACCTAACTTCAAAGCTTTCGCTATATTCATCTTAAACACCAACAAAATCAGCACTGCCAGACATACTACCATAACAGCTGCTACTACTCCATACAATCTGACCATATCCATGGGATTGGTAATCAGCTTCATGGGCAATACCTGATCCGCAGCCGCATACGCTGACTGAATCATAGGAACAAACATCTTAGATGTCAGCTTACCGATTCCCACACCGGCCAAAATAGAAGTAAGACCGGAGAAAATCTGCTCGTTAATCAGCATATGGAATACTTCGCCCTTATGCATACCGCTTGCTCTTAAGACACCAAAAATCATTTCTCTGGAACGGATGGACATAATCCAATAGATTAAGTATCCGGCCGCACAAAGCACCAGGGTTACCATAAAGCTCATGGTCAGGACACCATTGGTACCCTGCAACAACGGATCCTGGACTACCTTCTCTATTTCCGCATCCTTATCCATGTATTTCGCCAGATGAACATCATTTTCTTCCAGCCATGGCGCAATCTGGTCTGCTGAAGCTCCATCCTTCAAAGACATCCAAACCTCATAAGGAGTCACTCCCCATTCCTTGCGAAGCACCTGATAATGGGCAATCAGATAGAAATTATCCTTGGAACTTACACTTCCGTCTGCGTTCAAGGTTGTGGTCACCGGTTCATATCCGGGCCAATAATCTACAAAGTCAATAATCTTTGCATGTACCGGCTTTCCAAGGGAACCATAGAAGGTAATAGAGTCGCCCACCTTATAATCCAGCTTGGTAGCAAAGTTTCGGGATACCAAAACACCGTTTGCCTCTACTGCCAGTTCATTTAAGTACTCATAATACTCTTTTTCCAATAGTTCACTGTCCACATGAGTGATACCACCGAATTCCTTCGTATGGATACCCATCAGGGTGATATCCTGTCTGGTATTTTTCGAACCCTTCAGGTAAGCTCCCTCATCAAAAATAACTCTTGTATAGGATTCCACAAAATCCAACTTGGCATATTTGTTATAATCCGGTTCAAAATACTGGAACTCTCCCGCTCCTGCCTGAGAAGCCAGTGCCGAGTTCTCCGTCCAGATTTCTTTTACAATAAGATCCGCACCCTCCAGATACGCCACATTATCCTTAGCATTCTGTAAAATGGTTCTTGCCACCGTAGCGTGGTACATACCAAGCGCTACCGTCAGTATCATAAACAACATAATGAAATGCTGCTTGCTGTTATTCTTAATATTCTCGATAAAAGAAGCATAGCTGGCCGGTCCCCAAAAGGACTTTCCTATACCGTAGATAAGCCTTATCACATAAGGCTGTAATCGCAAAAACAGCAGACCCAATCCCACAATAAACAGGGAAGAACTTAAGTACAACAAAGGATCCAGGGCCTCACCCTTCAACACATCCACTGCCAAAAGCTCCTGATTCTTGGAGAAGGAATAATATCCGTAAAGTGCCACTCCCAAGCAAATTACATCCAGGAACAGCTTCTCCCAAAGAGCTTTGCTGCGGGCAGCCTTCTGCTGTTTCAACTTCACGATGGTAAGACGGCTGTGCTTCAATGCAGGCAACGTCATAACCAGAATGGATACCATTGCAGCTACCAATGCATATTGCAAGGTCTCCTCCGTGAACTCCACATTCAGTTCCGTACTCAAATTAAACTCCAAGAAGTTTCTGGCAGAACCCAGAATACTGCAAAACAGTTTACCCAGTTGCAAACCAAGCACCGTACCTATCAATGTGGTAAATACACTCTGATAAAAATACAAGCGGAGAATCTGGCTTCCGGAGCCACCTCTACTTTTCAATACGGAGATTTCATTTCTTTCCATATCATACATCTGTGATGCTATCATAAACAGGAACGCACACAGAAGGATTAAAACCGGAATCTGCAGAATAAACAATGTTGCTTCGATTCTGTCCTGCTTCTTATTGAAGTTTTCCAGCACCTCCAGATATCCGGGCAAATCTACAGTGCTTCGGTAAACACTGTTCTCTACCAGGTCTGTAGTATACGCATACAGCTTCTCGGAAGCCTTAGCGGTACAATCCTCATACTCAAACATAGGGAAGTAATTACAGGTGATGGTATACTTTTTGGCATTGGCACCATGGAAGTATTCCTCAAACAAGTTGTCCTTCATCAAAAAGACATTGTTCATCTGTTCCGGAGATACCTGCCAGTAAAAATCCGTACTCTCCTTCTTATCGTAGATACCTACTACCTTGATTCGAATAGGCTTTCCGTCTGCATGCTTTAATGCAGTGAATGTCAGACTTTCACCCACCAACACCTTGGTATTTACCATACAGGACTGGCTGATAACCACCTCAATACATCCGTCATCACTCAAACCGTCCTCTGAAAACATCTCTCCCGCCAGCATTTCTGCATGTTCCGGCAGATTGGTCATACTGGAGAGACGAATATTGATGTCACCCACATCATCTCTTTGCATTTCCGACTTCACTTCTGCGGTAGCAAGACTGTAATAAGCTAAAGTCTCCCTTTCCGTCACACCCATATCCTTATAGATGCTGTTCATCAAATCCTTCATACGTTGAATGGATTTTCCCTCCGCATCCTTCTTGGACACCATTGTGAATTTCAGAAGTCCGGGCCACTCGCCCTTTTCCGTCAGATAATTATAAAATTCATCCTGCAGCATACGGTCGAAGGCCGCCTTCTTATACATGGGAAAGCTGACTACTGTAGCACTCAGCAATATACTTCCCAATAAGAGGCTGAAAACCATCCACCTTTTATGCCATATTTTCTGAAACATTACTTTAAGCATACTACCATTCCTTCTGACAAACCTTCAATAATCCAGTAATTTGTATCATCATAGCCGCCGGCCACAAAGCTACACATCTTCACATTACCCTGTTCGTCCTTAACATTTACATATGTCTTTCCATCCACCTCTGTTACCGCACTCTTGGGAACCACCAAAACATGGTCCATCTCACGGGTCTTGGCCTCTACGGTAAAAGGCTGGGGATTACGCCAATCCGTCACTCTTGCCATAGTGATATTCGGTAAATCCTCCTTCGGCACCATAATCATCACGCTGTCACTCTGCAAATCTTTGCTGAGACCCGCATTACTGATGCTGGCAACCACACCGATACAAGACTCACTGGTTCCAAAATAGGTATCAAATGTAATCTCCACTTCCGTGCCGTAACCCAATACTCCATTGGCATCCGGTACCGACACATATACAGAGGATTCATCAATAATCTTTACCAATGCAGTGCCGTTATACAGAATGGTTTCCGCCTCTATATCCGCAATTTCCTGTACCATACCGCTTCTCTCTGCACGAATTTCAGTGGTTCTTGCATCTTTCCGTATCTCTTCCAGAAGCTCTTGAATCTCACTGATTTCCTCCAGCTTGGCTTCGATTGCTTCCTCATTATCCTCTTCTCCCGCAGCTCTCAAATCAGCCAGTCTCTCCTGTGCTCTTTGTAGCTGCTGTTCTTTTCTCTGTATGGTCAGTTCATCCGGGGCCACACGTATGGTCGCAATCACATCCCCTTTGTTCACATGCTGGAAAAAGTCTACTTTGAATTCCCCAAAATAGGTAGTACCATATTCAATCGTATTCAAAACATAATACTGTGTAGTTCCTGCTGTTTTTCCCTTTTCCTTGTAGGTACCATGGAAGCTGCCGTACTGCACTTTCGCAGTCTTCGTCCCCACTTCTCTGGCGTCTTCTACTAATACCGCATCCCCTTCATTAAGTCCGGATTTGATCACGGTATATACACCATCCGAAAAACCGGTGGTAACGGTAGTCATGATGCTTTCGCCATCCTTCATCACATATACAAAGTTGATTCCGCCGTCCTTATGAACTGCTTCGGAAGGAACCGACAAAGCATCCACTTCCTTCTCGTACAGTACACAGATGCTGACAAAATCACCCACCTCTACCTGACTGCAATCATCCAGGAAGGTGAAATCCGTATATACCTTCACACCGCTTTCACTAATCTTTTTATACTCGTCATTATCAATGGCATGATATTCTACCTCATAACGCACACCATCAATTACCGCATACATTTCCTTGGCCCGGGATGCCTTAAAGGTGTTAATAAACTCACTCTTAATCACCTTTTCGTTCATATTACCCACAGCAATTACGGACTGCTCTTTTTGTGCCACCAAATTGCCATAATCATCTGTTGTCTTCTTCGCCACTACCTGACCGGCTTCCTTGGCCACCAGCACGCAATTCTTTCTCTCTTTTTTCAACTGCTCCAGCTGTTCCACCTTATAGGCTCTGTCCAAATCGTACAGTTCCTTTTGCTGACGAAAGCTTTCTTCCTGCATATTAATATTGTGCTCCAGTATCCTGTACTTACCGGTCCACATTTCCGAATCTCTTTGCCATGTCAGATATTCCGGATTCTCTATCAATTCATCAGAATCACCGGCACTGACACTGCTTGCCGGAACTTTTTCCTCAGGCTTTGTTTTCGCAAAATTGTCCAAAATGGATTTCATTCGCTTCAGCTCTTCCTTGGGTTCTGCCAGATTTTCACTCATCTTCTCCTGAGTCTTTGTCATGGCTTTATCCATCTCGTCAATCTGTTCCTGCATTTGTTCAATCTGTTCATCAATCTTTTCGGTACTACCGTAAACAAGGGTCTCACCCTTGCTTACACTTTCTCCCCAGAAAGCACCCTTGCCTTCTACTTCCATTTGCTTATTAAAGGAATACTCCGTAATGGTAGGATAAACGGTAGCCGCATAAATCTCACTGTCGTAAAGAGTACGACGTGCAGCCAATTCCACATTGGTGGTTACATTAACCGGCTCCAATAATTCTATATTCTTTCCTGTTGTTTCTACCTCTGTCTGTCCGCAACTGCATAGAGAGAATACCAGCATGGCAGATAACAACAAACTGATTCCCTGTTTCTTTATCATTTTATAATTACCTTCTCTCCTTCTGTCAGTCCGGAAATCACTTCTACTCTGTCATCTCCAAACAAACCTGTTTCAATCCACTTTACTTCACGCATCTGGTTATCTCCCAAAACGTAAACAAAGCTCTTTCCATCCGCCTGATGCACCGCCTGCACCGGTACACTTAACACCTGTGAACGGAAGCCTGTAATATATTTCAAGGTACCGCTTACACCCACTTCGATATTCACATTGCTGGTATCTCCTGCAATACTGAACCAAAGCTTATCCGTCCAGGTATCCATATTGTAAGGTACCACATTATAATTACCTGCACCGGTACCATAAGCCAGATTCAATTCCGACTCTACACCTTCCTGAAAGCAGTCCTTCAACGAGATATCTTCTACCACAAAGAGACAATCCGTACTGTCAATAATCTTGATAACTTCTTCATCCCTGACCGTGGTAGAACCTTCCAGTCTTTTCTTAATCGAAGAAACAGAACCATCCATGCCCGCATAAATACTACTCTGCTTTACATCCTGCTTTAATATCTCCAGCTGTTTCTGATCCAAAGCAATAGCATCCTGACAATCCTCTCTGGAATAACGGTATCTCTGCTGAATATTCGCTACATTCTCCTTGGTGGCCTTTTCATCAGCCGCTGTTTTTCCGGTCTGATACAAGTATCTGAGCCAAGCGGAAGAAATATCATTCTGTTCATTAACCTCAATATACTGAAGCTGTAGCTCATTTCTGGCAATTCTGTATTCCAAATCACGGATTTGTTCCTTTGCATTGCCGATATCCAGTTCTGCCAGCAACTGACCCTTGGTTACGATATCGCCTTCCTCCACATATACCTTTGCCACACGCTTACCACTTACGCTAAAGCTTAAGCTCTCATCCAAAACCTGCTGATATGTACATCTGGTCTTTTCCGTTTTGCGCACGTCAGCAACAGAAGCCGCTTCCATTTCATAAGCAAGGGACTCCTGCTCCTTTTCTATCAAAATTAAATTCTCATCCTCATTCTCCACGGATGAACAGCCGGACAGCATACTGACGGCCAGCAACAGGGCAAAAACGCGCCCCTTCTGTTTGATCCAATTTTTCCTTTTCATTACTCTTATACTCACTGCCTTTACATGGTATTCATTAACAATCACTAAATCATTTTACAATCAAATTATCTGATTGACTCTTTAATTTATGCTATTTTTGCTTCAATCATTGCTTTTTTCACCATTATTTGTGGTAAATAAACTTGGAAAACGTTACCCTTCCTCCGATTTTTTCTGTAGAATAGATAAACAATCCAAACCGACAGCCGGTGAAATGATCCAATCTGAAATACAGTTTCTGAGGACCTCCTAATTGTTGATAACCTTCTCCCATATCAAAATGCAATACCACTTCATCCTTCATCTGTTCGAAATCCACTCCGATACGTAACTTCACCCGGTCAGAAGATGCCGGTATTTTTTCCAAAAGCACCGGTGCCGTGATATCCTTCGTCTTTCCCATGGAGGTAGTACCCTCCTCCGTTCTGGCCATCAACACCACATAAAGCTGCCCCTTTTCTCTGGTCAGTGCTGCCTGGACATATTTGCCCTGCAAAGCGCAAAGTCCGGCAAAATCCCCATCCTTCAATTGGCTTCCGTCTACCGTCACTTCACCTTCGCAGGAAGGGAACAGCATCCTTTGAGTCAACATATTCTTGGCCTGTGTCACATTCACACAAAGCTTATCCGTAGTCACGGTTACAGTGCCCTCGGCCATATCTCTGTGCACCAAAGACATATCAGGTTCATGGTTAAACTGCCAGATACTCTTAAATCCGTAGCTATCGAAATTCACATCGGTAGTGGTCCTCATGGTAGCAGCCGCCTCTGCTGCCGGCCAAACACCCTCTTTGAAATCATCACTCTGCACCAAAGGCACATATTCATAGTCCGGTCTGGTGCTTGAAACCGCAAACTCTGCCGGGATTTTTCCGTCCACTCCGAATACCGGATAATCCTCTTCCCAACAAACAGGAATCAGCACCGGAACTCTTCCCACAGCGCCTCTGTCCTGGAACAAAATCGCATACCAATCCCCATCCGGCGTATCCACGATACCACCCTGGGCTGCACCTGCGTTGCAATATCCCGCATCATCATTCAGTACATCGCCGCCCACAAATTCACCCTCTAAGGAATCCGCCACAAAGCAAGCCTCCACACGCTTCCACTCTGTCCTCAAAGAATGAATAAAAAACACATAATACTTTCCGTTTATTTTGTAAAAATGTGCACCTTCATACCCCAGACTGGGATTGCCCTCATCGCTGACAATCATTCTGTGGATTCCGCCCTCCTTAGGGCCGCTCAAATCCTCCTTCATCTCTGTCAGCCAGATATGTCGGTTGCCGTATACCAGATACACTCTTTCGTCATCATCAAACAAAAGAGAGCAGTCATGATAAAAGCCATCAATCTCCTTTTTCTCCCAAGGCCCCTCTACGGACGGTGCGGTATAAAGATAGGTCTTGTGGGTATCGTTTGCCACAAAAATCACATAAAATTTCCCTTTGTGATAACGCAAGGTGGCTGCCCACATGCCTCTGCCGTATATATTCTCCTCTCCCTCCAAGCGTTGTCCGGGCGTACTGTCCAACACATCATAAAGATATGCTGCATGCTCCCAATTTATCAAATCATAGGAACGCAATATCTCACATCCCGGCATAAAATGCATGGTGGTGCTGACCATATAATAAGTATCTTCCACACGGATTACATCCACATCAGGATAATCCAATCTTGTTATGGGATTGATTGGCTGCTTGCTCATATATTTCCTCCTTATTTTCCGAACAATTCAGTGCCACAGGTTCCTCCCGCGGCACTGTCTTACAAACTTAAACTATGTAACTGTCTTCCGACCCCATATAGTTCTCCGGCTTTCTTACCTTCTTGTTATAGAGAATCACTCTCTCCAATACAACTCCTGCTTCCAGTGCTCCGATACCCAAGGTATTGATGCCCTGCTCCAGGAACACGGGTACGGAAATCCTTCTTTCCTGATTCAGCACACCCATTCCCCATCTTGGATCACCGCTTTCGCCGGCTCTGAAATCTGCTGCCACCAGCTCTACCTTCTGTTGCTCCCCAGCGTTGACCTTCAATGCCACATTCACACTCTGCTTATTTACCACGGAATTGGTAGGTGCTGTCACTAGCTGGACTTCGTATTCACCGGCTTCTTCTATGAGGCAACGATAATACAAAAACGGCTTCTCTTCCTCCATGGCAAACACCGCCGTAGAAGGGAATACCTTCACACCGGTACCATACTTTCCGTAGCCCTCCAGCACCTCAAAGCCACCCTTAAGAGTATCCTTCTTTTCAAAGAAGTTGCCTGCATTCATGGCAATAATCCCCTTCTTTTCCAGATGGGTCTTCTCCGGCAAGCCTTCCGTCTCTATACTTCTTGCACTCACATCCACAGCCACAGTGGTTTCTATGTCCTTAATCAGCAGCCGTACCTTTTCTTCCCCGGACAGCTTGCTTCTGTCGCAGGTCAGCACCAGTTCCTCCTGCTGCTGAACCTCGCCTTCCATGGCACTGACTTTCAGCCATGCAGGAAGTTTTTTATCCGCCGTTTGAGGCTCTATCACATAATGCAGACTGTCCACACCGTCATTGGCGATTTCTATCAGCACCTGCTCGCAACCCATGTAGCAGAAATCGTCCACCCTGATAGCCATGGGTGCTCCGTAATTCTTCACTGCCGTCCATGGACTATCCTTACGATTCACCTTCAGTCTGGGCTTATAGGCCGGCTCCACACTCATAATCACGGGATATCTGCAATCATCCTCATTCCACTTGGTAAAGCCGATATGCTGAGCCATCTGCATACCATCCCACTTACCATCCTTAAAGGCACCAAATTCCTCATAATACTCTCTGTCTTTTCGGATACACTCTCTTACCAAATCTCCGTATTTATTGGCAATGGTCTTGCCCTGCTTTGCATACAGTGCATTCTTTGCCGCATACAAATGCATCTTTATGAGATTCATGCTGGCCATGGCGGAGAAATGAATCATGCTGTAATAAGCTTCTTTGTCAGCCCCTTCCAAAGCTTCATAAACTTTTCCGGACAAAGTCTCTACCTCTTCTGCTCTTTGCAGCATCTTGTCTGCTTCCAGATTCTCGCAGGCATGGTAAATACCGGGATTCAAAGATTCCGGTCTACGCAAGTGATTCATATCGATATAATCCGTCAGGACTTTTCCGATTGCCTTCTGTAAATCCTCACTTACACCTGCAAAATTCTTCTCTGCCCACAGCTTGGTATACTCCCGATAGCTGTTTTTATTGCCATAGCCCCATTTTTCATAATCATAAGCCAGAGCCATGAAATAAGTCAGGGGAACCTCATGGAACTTCAAGTCTCCCACGTTTACAATCCAGGCATCCCTGATACCATACTCATAGGCCATACACATCTGTTCCCAGGTCTTAGACATAGGGGTAGAATCCACCCACTCATAGGAAATGGGACCACCGTGGTAGTCGAAATGGTAATACATACCGAAGCCACCTTTTCGTCCCCGCATTTCCTCCGTAGGCAGAGTACGCACATGTCCGAAATTATCCTCACAAAGCATACAGATGACACCATCCAGCTCATCCCAATCCTTCAGACCCTTGATGTTCTCATCTCCGTAGAAGTATGCCTCCACTTCCTTGTACAAAGCCAGAAGCTGGGGTACCTCCTCTATGTTTTCATTGACATTTTCTCTGATCAGCTGTCTCTGTTTACGGATAATATCCTTTAACAGATTTACATTCTCTTCTACTGTGGCATCCTCACCAAGCATAGAGCTATCACGTTCTCCACGCATACCGATGGTAATCAGATTTTCATACTTACCGCTACGTTTCAGGGCATCTTTCCAATAATTTATCAGGCCCTTTTCGTTGGTATAGAAATTCCACTCGTTACCGTACTCAGTTTCCGGACCGCGCACCTTATCCCATTCCTCACTGGCACGTAGGCAGGGCTCATGATGTGAATAGCCCATCACCACACCGTAGATATCTGCCAGCTCTTCATTTTTGCTTCCCGGTCCATCCAGAGGGAAGGACGCACTCCACATGGCCGGCCATAGATAATTGCCCTTCATACGAAGCAGAAACTCAAACACGTGCTCATACATATCTGCGTTGAAATCACCAAAATGCTTGGTTGCCCAATTGTCGCAGCAAGGCCACTCGTCGTTGATGAAAAAGCCTCTGTAACGGATACTCGGCTCCTTCGAAATCACTTCAATATCTTTGCCGATGACCATACCTTCGTTCTTCACAGGCTCCACATCACCCCAATAACAAAGAGGTGATACTCCTATGTATTCCGAAAGGCTAAACATACCATAAATAGTACCTCGCTTGTCGCTTCCGTAGATGACCAGCATTTCCGCAAAGCCCTCTGAGTCTGACAACAGCTTGATTTCATACACTTCTCGCTTTCCTTCTACCGCTGATACAGAAAGTCCCTGCTCTGCCAATGCCGGCAACAGCTCACTCTTTCCCACAGTGGCACAAAAAATCACCTGTGTACTTTCTCTGTCCAATCCTTCCAATGAATTCACTATCGCCGGCTTGCAACCGGTCACCTTTTCCACATCTGTTGCCACTTTGACAGCCACACGTTTTACGCCCTCAAAGGCATCGTTCTCTATAAAAACAACTGTTTTTTTACCAGAATCTGAAAGTCTCACCGTTTAACTCCTTTTCGTTTACTCCACATAACCAAAACCTAAAATCGTAAAATCCTTATTCTCATCGCCTTCGCACATACGCACCTCCACATGATAGCTTCTGCGTTCTTTTCCACGGAACACAATCACAGGATTGCAGTGGGTCCAGCCTACCTGGTGGGGATCATAGGTCAATACCTTTTCGCCATCCACATACACATCCGCACAGCCTACCGCCGCGGAAGCAGAGTCTTTGGCAATGAGCAACAATGCAGTACAGGTAATATCCATAGTGAAAGGATTATGTGCACCATCCTCCTTCGCCCCCTGATACATCCAGTTGTAAGGAAGCTGGGGGGTATGGGTCAGATCCATATTACGTTCCACTGCCTGAAGCTCCGCATCCCTTTCCGTAAAGTCTCCACAATCTATCTTAGCTCCCTCAAAAGCTTGCTTTCCATCCAAAAGCTTCACGTTTTCAAACTCACCACCCAAGGGAGGATTTATCTTGCTGATATCCACATCCTCAGATGCCTGCTCCTGTTTATCCACTACTTCCAGAAGGTGCTTGATACCGTCTGCCATAATGGTATGACCAATACTGGTAGGGTGGAATACATCATAAAAGAACTGGTTCTTACTTACCACTCTGCCTTCTCCCGGCTTTTTGTAGAACTGCTCTACTACCGTATTGCGGGTACTGACCATGGGCAAATCATAAGCCACACCTACGGGCCCCAGACGTTCCTGAAGGTTCCAATCATTAGCAAATACGGCAAACAGTAAGATTACTGCCGGCTTGTTGGGGCTGTTTAATATCTTACGCACCAAAGAATCGTAACATTCTCCCTTGGTTTCATCCCCTTCATCATTTACGGCAAATTCTACCACTACCACATCCGGCTCCACGGTACCTTCATTCAATACATCTCTTTCATAACGAAGCATACCGAACTCTGAAGGCGTTCCGCCCACTCCGGCCTTAATGTAGTGCACATTCTCCTCCGTGGTTTTGCCCACCACGTCGCAAAAAGCTTTATAGGTTTTATATGCGTAACATTCCGTATTAATAGGCACTGCACCGGCCCCCTGGGTAATGGAACCACCGATAAAGGCAATAGTTACATCCTCTCCCCGTCTCGCCTTCTCCATGGCCTTCTTCAGACGATAGTTGTTACCGGTCTGCATAATGGCTTTGGAAAGCATCTCGGGATAATAAGGGGATGTGAAATCCACCGGATTTTCCTCTTCGATTTCCGGCACCTCATAACCATCATAAAGATAAAACTTCACCGCCACGGTAGCCAGTGTTCCGGCCTTTTCAAACACAAATCTGGCCTGGCCGGGTACATTATCATCCGTCCCCCATTCACATTCCTCCAGATTCAAAATCTGCTCCATACCATCCGCCTTCACGGGAAGCTTTAAGGTAGTTCCGGATTTATAGGGGTCCGTCTTACCATACATTTGGAAATGAAACTCTACGGTTTCCTCTTTATTCTCACATTCCACGGTCACACCGATACTATGTACCAGCTTGCGGAAGCCTTCTACAGTTGTCAAAAGGTCCAGAATGTTTTTGTCCTTAATATTACCCACCATACCTGCGGCGGTAATCATACGACCGCAGTCCAAATAGATGAACTGGGTGCCTGTTCCGTCCGGCATGGGCGAACCTGCCACTGACTTATTTCTCATAATAAAAAAGCCCTTACGCTTCTTGGTTGGATCCTTGGGTGCCTTAGGGCCACCCTGTAATTGATTGCTCATAATATCCTCCGCTTTTTAAATATATTATTAACGATTCAGAGCCCCATTCGCAAAACCGCCTCTTCGGGGCTTTC
This sequence comes from Lachnospiraceae bacterium, assembly GCA_017520425.1. Taxonomy (GTDB): domain Bacteria; phylum Bacillota; class Clostridia; order Lachnospirales; family Lachnospiraceae; genus Acetatifactor. The sequence goes on from JAFXFO010000024.1 coordinate 160,323, forward strand.
CTTTTGCGAATGGATGGCTTCTCGCCATATAGAGTCATAAAAACAGACACTTTCAAGCAAGCTTGAAGTGTCTGTTTTGCATGAATCTGCATGGCTCTGAATCGTTACCACATGCGATAGTTTCCACTCAATGCTAAGAATGCGAACATATACAGACAGTTGTCATAATAGCGCCACTTTCCTTCATTCATGGGAAGGTTCCAGAATTTCTCCACCCATTCCTTACTAAACTCGGTACCTGCTGCCAACACGGACTGTGCCACGGTTGCCGGAATCGCTATATTGTATATGGATTCTTCCTCCGCCTTGCTACCGTCAATAAACCATTTATAGTATTCATTTTTTCTGGCATATTCAATCAGATATTTCTGTATATTAGAGGCTGCCGCACACTGTCCTTTATCAATGCCAAACCACTCATAGTCCAAACCGATATTGGCTACGGTACGATAAGAATCACTGAAGAACCAGTCATGTCTTGTGCCCATCCACTCAAACTTCCTGCTCATGGGGCTACCGTCATACTCTGCGTATTCAGGGCTGAAGCCGGTCACCGGATGACAGGTCTTCACCAGGAAATCACGGCCTACATCTGCGGCCTTCTTCCAAAACTCTCTGTCTTCTTCGTTAGCCCACAATGCAAACAACTCATAAAAATGAGGCAGGAAATAAGACGGATCCGTAAAGTCCAAAGTAGGAACAAACTTTATCTCGTAATTGTCCAAATCCCACATAGGAAGCTCGCCGCGGCCGCCGCGACCATTATGTAAGCAGTCATGCAAAATCTCTCTGGCTTGCTTTGAATATTCATAAATTCCTTCGCCATCACCCCAACGGTGGGATGCAAAGAACAATGACATAGCAAAGAATTCTTCACCATCGGATGCAGGACCGGCATCATTTTTACTACCATCCGTACTACAGCTCCATGAGAAGAAACCACCGTTTAGACCATCCTCCATGTACATATAAGTCTTCGCCCATTTCCACAAGCGGTCAAACTCTTCCTTCATATCCAACTGTACACAAAACATCATACCGTAGGACATACCTTCCGTACGCACATCATTACTTCCCACGTCCATGATATATGCCATATCCTCGCCTACGGGATAGTAAACCTGCTTGTCCTCACCGCCGTAAAAGAAGAACTGCTTAACTTCTTCCAAACGCTTCTGAACTGCTTCTTCTGATATTCCCATTTCCGCAAATACATTACGATATTTCTTCTCCATCATACTCCGATACCTCCATCGTTTCCGCCGCTTTCATAACCTTCCCGCGGCAAAAATGTAAAAGCTTACATGTATATATATTACTATATAGCATGTCAAGCTTTTTTTCTCTTTAACCCTTGTTATTTTTCCGTCAAATATTGCTATTTTTTCCAAAAATATCCATTGGCTTTTGACATCTACCCCATAATTTCGTATACTCAACTTATGTTGTATGGATTTCAAAGGAGACATATTATGGTTCATTCGGTTTATAAGGTTTCAAATATATATCAAAAAATTACCGGCATGTCGGTTTTCGGCCCTGTTTCAATAACAGTGCCGGGTTCCAAAAGCATTACCAACAGAGCTTTGCTTTTAGCCACTCTGTCAGAAGGCACCACCACTTTACATGGAGTTTTATTCAGTGACGATTCCAGACATTTCTTAAAATGTGTACAGGACTTAGGCTTTGAAACAACTGTGGACGAGGATGCTAAAACAGTTACTGTTACCGGTCTGGGTGGCCCCCTTCCCAAGCAAGAAGCTTGGCAATATGTGGGAAGTGCCGGTACCGCTGCCCGTTTTCTGACCGCTTACTTAGGAATCTCGGAAGGCACCTACCATATGGATGCTTCCGAACAAATGCGCAAACGTCCCATGGCGCCCCTGCTTACCTCATTGCAAGAGTTAGGATGCGAAGTAAGTTATGAAGGTGCCGAAGGATATTTCCCCTTCACCTTAAAGGGCCATGGCTTCGGCAAACAGGAAATCACCGTGGATATTGAGCACAGCAGCCAGTTCTTAAGTGCTCTCCTTATCGCTTCCTGCCTCTCCCCCAAGGATTTTACCATTCAGGTAGAAGGCGATCACGGTATGGCATATATCAAAATTACCCGCAAAATGATGGAACAGTTTGGTGTATCTACTAAAGTTTCTCCTGACGGGCGGACCTTTACCATTCCCGCCGGGCAGAAATACAATGCCTTAGACTATCAAATCGAGCCTGACGCTTCCGCTGCTGCATATTTTTATGGATTGGGTATGATTTTAGGCGTTCCCGTGAAGGTGGCGCATATCACCTTTGACTCCATGCAGGGAGATGTGGAATTTATACGAATCTTAGAAAAAATGGGAGCAGTTTTAACTGAAGATGCGGACGGCATCCTGCTGACTCCGCCCACAGAAGGCAAATACCATGGCGTAGACGTAGACATGTCCGCCTGCTCTGACCAGGCCATTACCTTAGCGGCACTGGCACCCTTTGCAGACTCTCCCACTACCATCCGCGGCATCGGCCACATCCGCTACCAGGAATGCAACCGCATGAATGCCATCGTCACCGAACTTCGCAAGATGGGTATCCGCTGTGAAGAAACGGATTCCACTATCACCATCTATCCCGGCAATCCCAAGCCCTCTTTGGTGGACACCTACGAAGACCATCGTATGGCCATGGGCTTCTCTTTGATAGGACTGCGTGCAGAGGGTATAGAAATTGATAATCCGGGATGCTGTCGGAAGACCTTTGAGAACTATTTTGAATGTTTGGATGAGTGTGTGAATAGGCTACTTTCCTAGGAAATACGCGGATTGGACATATACTCAAAAAACTGACTAATATGTCCAAAAAGGAAGGCATATCAGAGCAAAATACCGCTTTTCATGTGCCAATTGGACATATAGAAAATAATATACTTAATATGTCCACAAAATGGGGCTATCCATGGACATCTGAGAAGTATAATTTCGTATATGTCCAAACCACCTCAAAAAATAAGCTGATTTGCGCGGAAAATGACTGTTTTTTGGATGTTTTGAGAGGGAATTTTTGTATATATCCAAATAGTAAAATACATCGTAACATTAAAGTTGATGGAGGGATAGTCTTGACCTTTGGAGATCGTTTATTTGAATTACGTAAAACTAAAAATATATCACAGGAAGAACTGGCCGAATTATTGGATGTGTCCCGACAATCCATTTCAAAATGGGAAAATGACAAGGCTTATCCGGAAATGACAAGACTTCTTTTTATGAGTGATTATTTTGAAGTCTCTTTGGATTATCTAATGAGAGGAGAAGAGAACGGTTCAAGCAAAGAAGAAGTTGCAATAAATTATAAAGCACGGAATCTTCTGATGATTTGGAATAGCTTTGTATCAAACTTATCAGATAAGCAACGAAAATTGTTGATGGTACTATATATTTTATTGGTATGTATTTTTGTTGCAATTATTGGTGCTTTTGCCTATGGCGGTGGATACGCGATAGGGAAAGGTATTGGTCATATCACAAATTACCTGAATTTATAACTGCAACCTCAAGTTTACATACATGCAACCTTGACTTTATAGTGCTTTTAAGTTATTCATGTTACCTTTTATGTGTAAAAAACATTTAGGAGGTAATTTAAGTGAATAATGCAAAAAAGATAATCGAAGATTGGTTTCACTCTGGGACAAAAAGTGAGGTTATTATCAAGAAAGCTTTTCTTTATCTATTTACTGGATGGATTGTATATCAATTAGGATATGCCCTTGGAACTTTCTTAGCAAATATTGGGTTTTAAGCGCAAACAAATCATGCGCCCTACCGGAACTGTGCGACACAAAGTGTTGCACAGTTCCTGCAGGGCGCATTGCTCACGCAAAGGCTTCCACCTTTCTTTTAAACAACTTCGCCGGTCTGTGTCCGTTACCTTCCAGTATCTGCTCCGTTTCCACCACCAGCTCATCCACCTTTCTGCGGAAGTTGGGTGTCAAAAGCTTCTCATCCAGTACCAGTTCAAAGGTATTCTGAAGCTGTGTCAATGTAAAGAATTCCGGCATCAAATCAAAGGCCAGCTTCCAATCATTCTTCACACTTTTTCTTAAAAACAGCAAGGTCTGCAATATAATCTTCCCATGGTCGAAGGCCAGTCCTTCACTGTCCACGATTTCATAACTCACCTTTTCATGATAATTTACAAACCGCTTCTGTTCCTTTATCACAGCTTTTAACACCACACCGCTTTCCTCATGACTAAGAGTCAGGTTATACTCTGTCACCAGCTCTGCTGCCTCTTCCTGCAGCTTACGTTTCTCCTCTTTCACTGTCAGCTCCACAGAAAACCACTTGGCTTCCCAGGCATCCGAGCCGCCTCTGGGTTTGCAGGTCTCCCCATCCACCAGGGACAAAAAGGTATTGGAAATAATCCACCCTCTGGGGTCTCTGCCCACTTCACCGAAAGTGCCTGCCAGCTGCAGATAGGCCGCCTTCACATGGGTCTCCTCATAAAGCTCCCGCAGGGCCGTTTCCTGCACATCCTCATCCGGTCTGCAAAAGCCGCCGGGCAGTGCCCACAAGTCCTTAAAAGGGTAGGTGGCACGCTTGATTAATAACAGCTTTAAAGCCTTCTTTGGAAGCTTTTTGTAATTCTCCCGCTCCCCATCCTCCATAATGGAGAAAATCGCAATATCCGTAGCAAGAGAGGGGCGCTCAAACCGGGCTATGTCGTAGCCGGCCAAATACGCCCTTTCCTCCTCACTCATTACATACAAACTCATAAACATTCCTCTTAGGGTTCGAAGCAGGGCATCAGCTCCAGCTTAAACAAATTCTTCTTGTGCTTATCATCGATGAGTGCCTTTTTAACCGGATCCTCACAAACACCCTCACGGATATATTTATCCAGCATCTCATAGGTAAAGCCCAGATTATCCTCATCGGTTTTGCCGCTGAGTCCGTCGATGGGCACCTTCTCTACCAAATCCTCAGGCAATCCCAATACTCTTCCCATTTCCTTTACTTCGGTTACGGTAAGTCTGGACAGAGGGCTGAAATCTCCCACGCTGTCGCCGTATCTGGTGGAATATCCCACCCAATCCTCAGACAGATTACAGGTATTGGCCACACGGCCGTTCATACTCTGGCTCACTGCATACACCGCTGCCATACGGAGTCTGGGAGGCAGATTGATAATGGTCTGGTTGGACACTTCGATATCCTTCATCTCTCCCAAAATCCCCTTCATGGCACTTTCAATATTAATCACATAGCTCTTGATCCCTAAGTGGTCCACCAACTTCTGTGCCATATCGATATCTGCCTGCACGCCGCAGGGCATCATGACACCAATGACTCTATCCTTACCCAAAGCTTCCACACAAAGGGCTGCCACGATGGAGCTGTCCTTGCCGCCGGATACGCCAAGTACCGCATTACAGCCCTTGCCGTTCTCCTCAAACCAGTCACGTATCCATTGTACACACCTTTCTGTCATTTCCTTTGCATTAAACTGATACATATTTTCGTCCTCTCTTTTCATCCACTAAAATTTACCGTTATGCAGCTTTGCACGTATCTGCTGCAAATTCTGCCCCACCAACAGCTTACCATCTCTAAATACGGGAAGCAACTGATTTTCTGTATTTGTGCATGCCTCCTCCCAGGTAAAGCCATCCTTGAAGCTTAAGTCCTCATATACCACGCAACAGCCCTTCTGAGACTTCTTAAATCCGCCATCCTTAGGATTCTTAAAGATGGGATAGGGCTGATGTGCGATTTCACAGTAGGTAGCCTTGATACAAGAGCTGAAGGTATCTCTGGTAAAGGGCTTTAAGATACCATCCTCTTCGATACACTGCATGGAGAAGGAACCTACGCCCAAGGCCACATTAGAGCAGGCAAAGCCGTTCTCTTCCAGAATACGATAGATTTCCTCACAACGCTGTATGGTAATGGAATCCCCGTATATGGCCTTTACATGAGGGTCTAAGACTTTATAACCCTTGCTGTTTACGGTACCTCCAAACTGGTCCCAAAGCTTAAATACGGTCTGGGTTACCACATCCACGCACTCGCCGGAATCACCACGCATCAACATACAACCATTATGTGCCAGAATCTCCTTTTTTAACCGTGGCAGGATGTTGTCAATCACATTCCAGTAGTCGTATGAATCCAGCACCGCACTGAAGCTGGTATTGGGATAAATCTCTGTCAAAAGTCTTCGAAGCAAGGTCTCCTCGTCTCCGTCCATGGCGTAATTACTGCACATTACACTATGCTCCGTACTGGGACTTCCGAAAGCCACCGGCTCCTTGGTACAGTCACAGTCATACATCTGCTCCAAATAAGGAATGGTAGGCACGGTAGCGGTATTCAAGAAGGATAAACACCAACCGGCACCGGCCTTGATAGCGGACTCGGTACATTCCTCGCCGCGGAAGTCGAAAGCTCCCAATGCTTTTGAGCGGGCCACATTATCATCACAAGTTTTATCATAATAAGCATTTACAATCTGACGGTAGGTATAACCAACCGTAGCTGCAATCATGGGATGCCAGCTTTCCGCAGAAATCAAGCTTTCCAAAGACTGGGGCAACCATGCAAACTCAGGATGGGTATTGGTGATGCCGAACATGGGCACATGCATGGGCACCAAAGTACCCTCAGGCAAAGCGATGATCTCAATAGGCAGATAACCTAATTTGTGCAGCTTTTCAATCTTCTCAATCTTGTAAGCCTCCGCACCCAAAGTAGCGTCCATGATTCTCTTATACTCGCCTATTACCTCGTCAAAGGGCTTTCCGAAAAACTCCTCATTAAAATACTCTATCAAATAGGTCTTAATAAAGCCCTGTAAGCCAAACATAACCACCTTATCCCAACGATTCACACGGCTCATTCTGGGAGTAAAATAGGACACGGACTTGGTAATGTCCTTCGGCAGCATCTCCGCATGCACGGCCTTATAGAAATCAATTAATAACATAGGATTCACTTTATTCATAGTTAAATACCTCCACCTTCTCATGTTCTCCTGCGAAAATACTGTCGGTGGTAAACACCTTATCTACCCAATCACCGGTTAATAATTCCCCTTCAAAAATACTGTTTTCACAGTGGGAAATATACAGATACACTTCCTTAGCTCCCAACTCCTTCAATTCCTTGGCACTGTAGTAAAAAGTTCCTCCCTTACTACAGATATCATCCACGATTAATACGATGCTTCCGGGAATACATTCTGTTTGGCCGGTCACATCCAGACCCTTAATCTGTCCGGTAGCCCAATCCCTCTTCTTAATACCAAAAGCATAGGGCAAATCGAACATATTGCTGTAACGCTTCATGGCACCCTCATCCGGGAAGAAAAGCATCAGCTTATCGGTAGCTATCCGGTCCAATACCTTTTCCACGTATTTCTTGGGAGTCTGTATCTCAATATGCTCAAACAGAGCTTCACTTACATAGGAATGTGGATCCAGTACGGTTACCTTCTGAAACTTAAGTTCGTTTATCAACTCCGCAAAATACTTTAAGGTGAACACATCCTCCTTGGTCTTCACTCTGTCCTGGCGGGCATTAGGGATGTAGGGCATTTTCAATTCTATTTTCTCCACGCCCTTGGACTGCAAATGCTTTGTTAGAAAATATAAAGCCAGCATTTCTTCATTCTTCTCAAACAGCCAGGTAATGGTAACCGGTTCTGCCGGTGCCCCCTCCTTAATAAGAAAGGTGCCATCCGGAAATTTATTCAAATCCACTTGTTTGTCATTCAGCTTAATCATCTTCTATCTCCTCCCTCAAAGAATTCGACTTAGTTTACTTCCACCTGGCACATTCTCATGGTGGTAAGAGCCGCTTCATGGCTTTCCGGTGTCACACCTGCACAGCAGCTTGCATCCACGCTTACTTTGATTTCAGGGAAAACAGCCTTCAAAATCAGTGCATTAGACACTACGCAAATGTCCGTACACAAGCCCACCATTTCTACTTCCTCCAGCTGAAAATCTGCCCAGCCGGTGTAACCGAAATTGGGCTTATTGATATAAATCGCACCGGGCACTTCCAATCCCTCATAAATCTGCCAGCCATCGGTTCCCTCGATACAGTGCTCCACCGGCAAATACTTACCTTCATTGGTGGTCAGGTAATCTGCCTGATGAGTATCTCTGGTAAAAATGATTTCATCTCCGTTTTCCTGATACTCTGCAATTTTCTTCTTCACATTCTCTACGATAGCCACCGCTTCCTTACTACCTAACGCTCCGTCAATAAAATCCTTCTGCATATCCACTACGATTAATGTTTTCTTCATAATATTGCCCTCCATTTGTTATTTATTTGTTATTATCATTTTGATAATATCTGTTTCTGGTATTATCATATTATCATTTTGATAATATGTCAAGAACTTTTTTAAACTTTTTCTAAATCCGCAATTTGTTTGTAATAACGAAAAATAGCTATCGGTGAACCGATAGCTATTTTTATCAACACTTCTAGCAAGCATCATACCACATTATGAAATTAAAGTCTAGTATTTATTTAATAATACGTTATAATAAATTTCAGCATCTCACGTGTAAACCATTCATCTTTCCTACAAGGAGGCTTTCTATGCAAAAAGATTGGAATCAGGAAATGCAACATTTTGATTATTGCCAAAGTATTATCCGGCATAATCTGCTCCGCTATGAAGCAGAGTATGACAAATACCATGCACAGGTTCAGGAGCTGTACAAATCCATTAACAGCGGAGACGTAGAGCTTTACAACCAATTGATGACCGCAGCCAGCTTAGAGGAACATGCTTCACAATCTCTCAGCAAAAACCGGGCGGCTTTTCAAAAGCCCTATTTCGGGCGGATTGATTACACCGACTGTGATTTAGAACAGGAGGAACAGGTCTACATCGGCAAAAACGGTATCTTTAAAAACCGCACCGATGTATTAATTGCAGACTGGAGAGCGCCCATTTCCACTGTTTATTATGAAAACGAATTGGGCGACGGAGAATATGGCCTGGCTGATGAAAAGCCCATCCCCATCCGCCTTCATCTGAAGCGTACCTATGATGTGGCTGACGGCAAATTGAAGGGCTATTATGACTCGGATGTGGCCTCCAATGATGCTCTCTTGGTGCAATACCTCTCCCGTAACAAGGATGCCGTATTGGGTGAAATCATATCCACCATCCAAAAGGAGCAAAACGAAATCATCCGCAAATCTCCCTTTGCCAACATTATCGTGCAGGGAGTAGCCGGTAGCGGCAAGACCACCGTGGCCATGCACCGCATCTCCTACCTACTTTACAATTACAAGCATCGCTTTGAATCCAATGAATACTGTATTGTAGGCAGCAATGATTTATTACTGAATTATATCACCAGCGGCCTACCTGAGCTGGATGTACCGAATATCAAGAATTTACGTATGGACCAGCTGTTCATCCGTCTCTGCGAAAAGGACTGGCAAAAAAAGAACCGAGTTGTTGATCCTGATCAAACAGCACCCTTACGTTGTACCCAAACCTTCATGCAGGAGCTGGACTTATATCTGTTAAACAAAAGAGAAGAATACGTTGATACCGGCATCTATACAGACAGTCAGTTGGGCACCATCCTTTCCGCCTCCAACAATGAAACCTTATTCCGTGAAACACCCACTGCCAGCATTTACACCCTTCTGGGTATGCTGGATGACAGGGTGAAAACACGTATCAAGTTCCTCATGAGCGGCATGGAAAAAGAACTGATACAGGCGAAACTGAAGGAACATGCAGGACATTATAAAAACATGCGCCCGAAAGCATCCATCTATGACTTCTATCTGGATTTCCTCACCCAATGGATGCAGGAGCACCCTTGTACCCCTGAGGATTCTGCAAACCTGCAGACCCACTTAAGCCATCTTGCCTGTAAAGAATACGACTTGTACGACATTGCCGCCCTAGCACTGATTCATTACCGCGTCACCCAAAAGGAACCCAATCAGGAATTCGGCCTTCTCTTCATGGATGAAGCACAGGACTTCGGCATGGGTGCTTATTATGTATTACGCAAGCTGCTGCCCGCCACCTACTTTACGATTATGGGAGATGTGTCACAGAATATAAATTATCACACAGGACTAAACGACTGGTATGAATTACAAAAGCTCTTTCTCACTTCTGAAAAAGACTGCTTTATGCTACTGCAAAAGAGCTATCGTAATACCATAGAAATCTCAGAGTATGCCGGCAAAATATTGGAAAAGGCTTCCTTTGGCCGATACAAAATCACTCCTGTGATCCGCCACGGTGTACCGGTCAACGAAAGACAATTCTGGAGCGATATGGAAATGGCGGAATATGTTTCAGAATTAATGGATGAGATACACCAAAAAGGCTATATCACCACAGCTATTATCTGTAATTCGGAGAACGAAGCCACCAGGGTTCGAGAATTATTATCCGACCACATCCCCCTTACGGATGGTCACCTCAATAACTTCTCTCAGGGAACCATGGTCCTGCCCATACGTCTGGTAAAGGGTCTGGAATTCGATTCGGTTATCCTTTGGAATCCGGATATGAAGCACGGTCTGGAACGTCCCGAAACAGCCAAACTTCTCTATGTAGCCTGTACCAGAGCCCTACATGAACTCCATATCTTAAATAACTAAACCGAAAACGGACACTTCCTCTGAAGTGTCCGTTCGTATTATTTCTTTATCATACCATCTCTATTGGAATAGCGGATTACATCAGAATACTCTAAACGTACCAATTCATAATCCAGCAGAACCGCACGTCCTTCTCCTCCGTCTAAAAGAAGTTTTAACTCCTGCACGGCAGTTTGTGCAATCTTTCTGAAATCCTGCTTTACGGTATTCATTTGCTGTCCCACATAGCCCATTAAAGAAATACCGTCAAACCCGCATACCGGGCGGAAAATATCCATGTCTATCAGCGCTCTCATGGCACCGATGGCCATCAAATCCGAAGCACATACTATCATATCATGCTCGGCACCTTCTTTTAAGGTAATCTCTCTGGCTACCTTCTCCACAAAATCACCATTTCTCATGGTTAGCTCCATATCATAATCTTTTGCAAATTGCTTGATGGCCTCCATTCTGGCAGCTGCCACATAGCTTTCCGGCATACCCGATATATAAAGAAGCTTTTTATGAGGTCCCCGATCCATCTCCATGGTCTTTTTTGCCACCTCATACTGTGCTTTATATTGATCAATCGACACGTAGGATGTGCTGGCATTGAGTACGGTAGAATCAATGGAAACCACCTTAAACTGCTGGCTGCAACCAGCCCCTGAAACTGCTCTTCATCATAACCCATACCGCAAATGATAAAACCGCTTATGGATTGGGACTTCAGATAATTCATCATCTCCTCCACAGTCTTGTTCTCAAGGCTGGAGAAAAACAAGGTCACTACATCCAGTCCCAATTCACTTGCACAATTCAAGGTACCATAAAGATACTGCATATTTACTTCATCAACAGGCTGTGTACTGTTGTACAATCGTAATATAATCGCAATTCTTCCCGATTTTTTAGAAGATAATGCGGCAGCCACGGCATTGGGCACATATCCCAGCTCATCGATGGCGGCCTTCACTTTTTCTTTGGTCTCTTCGCTCACATTAGGGTAATTATTCAATACCTTGGATACGGTAGAAATCGCTACCCCTGCATGCTTAGCTACCTCTTTAATTGAAGCCACTTTTCTTCCTCTCCTTTTTTCCTATTTACACAAAGTAAAAACCTTTTACACATATATAATACTAGCATTAATTTCCTATTTTGCCAAGGCTAAAATTATAACTATAAGTTTACCCTTCGATTTCCGCTCAATTCCAGAAAAACCCCATATACGTCCAAGGCTCCGTATCCCCACTCCCGATTGGGGTAATCCAATGCATTTGACCTCTTTGCTCCCTTGATAAAGTAATTACGTACCTCTCTGGTATCCGCCAGCGGACTGTTTCCTTCCACCACCGCCCATTGCATAAACTGTGCCACACCGCCTGCTGCCATAGCCACTGCCAGACTGCTACCGGTCCGATTGCCGTATAAGGTGGGAACATTTACTCCGGGAGCCGCCAGCTCCGGCTTTATCTTATCCTCCCTTGTGTATCCTCTTCCCGATTCCAGGAAAAAGCTGTTATTTACGTGATTATAGGTAGTGATACTCATAATCTCTTCCCCGTTAGCAGGCTCTGTCAGTGTAGTATCCGGGCCAGCTTCCAAAAAAAACGTTTCACCGCTTAAAAATTGACTGATCGGTAGCCACATATGAAACCTTCCGTTATAAATCTCCCCCTCTGTCCGGATTTGTATGGTCCAAATCCCCGGAGTAGGAGCCGAAAAACGAAACCGGATAAACTGTGCTCCCGAACCACTTTCCACCAAAGAACTCTGTATGGCAATCTCCGTATCTTCAAACACAAATCCGTAGGTATTCATTTGGTCTACTCCCAGACGGATACCCGGTATGGTTTCCCCACCCGGAGAACGTATACCAATATTGTAGGTATCTGTGGCATTTCCCCAAAACTCCAGCAAAAATCCCCTCTCCCCTTCTCCCACACGGATTTCTACATCCTGACTGCTTCCGGTCACATTCTGCACCCCGAACTGCCCGGCGAAATGATGCCCCGCTATTCCTTCATTTCCTCCGCATACCAAAAGTGCCCTGCTTCGTTGAAGTGCCACTCTATCCATGTATTTTCCCAAGATAGAATTCCCCGCATGATCTCCCATATTGGTTCCCACTCCCAGGCAAATCACCACCGGCCTTCGAAACTCTTCTGCAAACCGATTGACATAAGCAATCCCCATCATAATGTCCGTTTCCTCATAAGCCGGTGTCTCCCCGGGGATAAAATAATATTCCCTCAAATACGGCTTGGCCTCCTTCAATTTAACAACCACAATCTCAGCTTCCGGAGCCGCTCCCTGATAGGTACTTCCGCCATTCACACTGCTCCCTGCTGCAATTCCTGCCATAATGGTCCCATGACGCAGCACATCCGATACCGGCACCAACTCCTGCGGTCTATCACTTCGTAAGGCCTCGTTGATATCCTCTCTTGTGTACTCCGAGCCAAAGTAAAATCCTTCCGGTGGTTCACCGCTTTGGTCCGTCTGATCCCAAATGGCCCGAATCCTGCTTTCACCGAATCCATCTAAAAAAGCACTATTCGTATACTCAATACCTGTATCAATAAATGCCAATATGACCCCCTGTCCACGCAGATTAAGGGGCGGACCCTGAAGTTGCTTTATTCCGCTGCTGACAAGTGCGGAAGGGTCGAAAATCTGTTGTCCTGCACCAGCTTCGCCTTCGGTTTGCATAAGACCGTACAGTTTAGGTACATATTGATACTGAAACGCACTTTCTTCCAAATCCGGAGCTATATCCCGATTCAAATAGGCCACAGAAAATCTTTCATCCAAGGGAATATAGCACACGTCATCCCCCTCTCGAATCAATCGCTCTATGGGAAAATCAATGACACCGTCCGCATAGTCATCAGACAGAATCCTTTCCTTGCATCTTAAAACATCCATAAAAGCCTCTGCTAAAATAAAAGTCCCTACTATCTTATGCTGACAGCAGGGACTTTTGACCTTTACTTTTTATTGAATTCCAAACATCGTATGGCGTTCAGTACTGCAAGAACCATTACCCCCACATCCGCAAATATGGCAAGCCACATGTTAGCGATTCCCAAAGCGCCCAATACAAGGCAGATGCCCTTTACACCAATGGCCAAAGCGATATTCTCATATACGATTCTAAGACATTTTCGACTAATACGGATGGCCTCTGCTACTTTCAGCGGATTATCATCCATCAATACAATATCTGCCGCTTCTATGGCAGCATCCGAGCCCAAGGCTCCCATGGAGATACCCACATCCGACCGTGTCAATACGGGAGCATCATTGATGCCGTCTCCCACAAATACCAAAGTATGGCCGGGTGTTTTTTCTTTCAACAGCACTTCCACCTGCCCTACCTTCTGCTCCGGCAGCAGCTCACTTTTCACCTCATCCATACCCAGTCTTGCCGCCACCTTTTCTGCAACCGTTTTTACATCTCCCGTCAGCATTACCAGCTTACGGATACCGGCTTGCTTTAATCTCTGCATCGCTTCTAAAGACTGTGGTTTTTCTCTGTCCTCAAGCACCATGCAACCGGCATATTTTCCCTGAACGGCAACATAAACCACCGCCGCTTCTCCCATGGGTTCTACCGCAATACCCATCTGTTCCATGAGTCTCCTATTGCCTACCCACACCGGCTTTCCATCCACATTGGCACGGATTCCGTATCCACTCAGTTCTTCTACCTCTGAGACACTTTCCTGCTCCGGGGTAATACCGCTCTGTTTTTCATAATATGCTACCAGACTCCTACTGATAGGATGGTTGGAAAAGCTTTCCGCATTCGCTGCTATTCTGCACAGTTCCTCTTCTGAAAAACCTTCCTGCGCATGCACCTCTGTCACTTCAAATACACCCTTTGTCAGGGTTCCTGTTTTATCAAATACCATACATTCCGCTTTAGCCAATGCTTCCAGATAATTGGCACCTTTGATCAATATCCCTTTCGCCGATGCTCCCCCGATACCTCCAAAAAAGCTCAAAGGTATGGAAATCACCAAGGCACAGGGACAGCTGATTACCAAAAAGGTAAGTGCCCGGATTGCCCATACGCTCCACTGTGCTTCCATTCCCATCGCCAGTATCCGAATTAAAGGCGGCAAAAGTGCCAAGGCCAATGCACTGTAACAAACAGCCGGTGTATAGTAATGTGCAGATTTCGTAATAAATTGTTCCGATTTTGCTTTATGCATGGAGGAATTCTCCACCAGTTCCAAGATTTTTGAAACGGTAGAATCCTCAAATTCTTTCGTTGTTCTGATCTTCAATACACCGGAAAGATTGATGCAGCCACTGACCACATCATCCCCCGCTTTCACATCCCGAGGTACACTTTCGCCGGTTAGTGCCGCTGTATTTAAGCAGGATACGCCCTCTAATATCGTTCCATCCAAAGGTATTTTTTCTCCCGGTTTTACCAGAATCAGACTTCCCACCGGCACTTCATCCGGATCTGTTTCCTTCCATTGCCCTTCTTTTGTTTCTACATTGGCATAATCGGGACAGATGTCCATTAAGTCTGCAATATTCTTTCGGCTTTTCCCTACAGCTACACTTTGAAACAATTCACCAATCTGATAAAAAAGCATAACTGCCGTTGCTTCCAAATACTCTCCCAGCAAAAGGGCACCTACCGTAGCCACCGCCATCAGAAAATTTTCATCAAAAATCTCCCGATTCCAAATTCCCCTTACCGCCTTCTTTAGGATATCATACCCTATTAACAGATATGGAATCAGATAGAATATCCCATTCAACCAACCTTCCAAAGGTAAAAGGTGTACTATTAGCAGCACCGGTATGGTAAGTAAAATACGCCAAAACACTTTTTTCTGTTTCGTTGTCATATTCATCCTTTTATCCTCTTAACAGCCCCTACACTACAAGAAAATCTCACAATCCGCTTCCACCTTTTTGCAAGCCTTCAAAACCTCCTGCATTACTGCGGTCTCATCCGCACCTTCCTCAAATTCCACCTTCATCTTCTGGGTCATAAAGCTGACAGTTGCCTTTACCACGCCGGGCACCTTATTGGCTGCTTCCTCCATCTTCAAAGCACAATTGGCACAATCCACTTCGATTCCGTATTTTTTCATTATATCATCCTCCTATATTATATCGGTTTTATATATGTTCCTTTGTTCATATATAAATTTATATTATTTTCCTTCATTTGTCAAGTATTTATGAATACAAAAATGGCAGAGGATGATTATTAATTTATCATCCTCTGCCGTCTTCTGTTACTCTTTTGTTTCCGCTTCTTTCTTGGAAGCATTCTGATTGCTTCGTATATCCACAACCGGTCCTCCGATTCCCATGATATATTCTCTGGTAATGGTGACACTACCGATATTATCGTCCTTGGGAATCTCATACATGATATCCAGCATAAATTCCTCTATGATAGAACGCAACGCTCTGGCGCCTGTATCCTTTTCCATAGCCTTTTCCGCAATAGCTTCCAATGCTTCATCATTAAACTCCAGCTTTACTTCATCCAGCTCCAACAGCTTCTGATACTGCTTTAAGATGGCATTCTTAGGCTCTTTCAGTATCTTCACCATCATCTCCTTGGTAAGCCCCTCTAAAGTATAGATAATAGGCAATCGTCCCAAAAATTCGGGAATCATACCAAATTTTCTCAAATCTTCCACGGTTACCTTGGAAAGAATGTTTTTCTCCTTATCAAAAGCATCCTTCAGCATGGCATTGAAGCCTATGGAAGCAGTCTTAGTTAGTCTCTCCTTGATAATGTCTTCCAAATCCGGGAAGGCACCGCCGCAAATAAATAAAATATTCTTGGTATTTACGGTGGCCAAAGGAACCATGGCATTCTTGCTGTTGGCACCTACCGGAACCTCTACCTCAGCTCCTTCCAGAAGCTTCAGCATACCCTGCTGTACACTTTCACCGCTCACATCACGGGAATTGGTATTTTTCTTTTTGGCAATCTTATCGATTTCATCAATAAAGATAATACCTCTTTCCGCTTTCTCCACATCATTGTCCGCAGCAGCCAAAAGCTTGGATACCACACTTTCAATATCATCACCGATATATCCTGCCTCCGTCAAGGAAGTGGCATCTGCAATAGCCAAGGGCACGTCCAACAATCTGGCAAGAGTCTTTACCAGATAGGTTTTTCCACTACCGGTGGGACCTATCATCAGCATATTGGACTTCTCAATCTCTATTTCATCCATGGTTCCGGTAGCCACACGCTTATAATGGTTGTAAACTGCTACTGAGATTACTTTTTTCGCATGTTCCTGTCCCACCACATATTCATCCAGACTGGCTTTAATCTTGTGGGGAGCCGGAATATCCTTGATATTCAGTACCGGCTTGGTATCTTCCGCCTTCTTTTTCTTCTTCAGCTTCTGCTTATTGGGAATCCCGCCGCTGCCCTGCAAATCAGACATATTTACAAAACGGATGTTGGGAAATCCTCCCTTCATAATCTGGTCCATGTCCTTCTTAAAAGCCGGATCATTTAGCATACCCTGATAATCAAACTGGCTGACGGACTCCATGGTTTTGTGCATACAGTCATCACACACGCAAATATTATTGGGAAGCTTAAACATTTTTCCGGCTTTGCTTTCCGGTCTGCGACATACAAAACAGACATCTTCGTACTCGTTGTCTTTGTCCTCAGACTGCTTTTCGGAATCCGAGTCCTTTTCTTCTTCTGCTACATCCTCTATGATTAAATCGTTCTCCTCATCATAAAAATCTGCCATAATATCCTCCAATTCAGCTCAAATGAGTTACCCCGGGGAAGCATCCCCGGGGATATCTTGTTTTTCAGTATAACATACCTACTTGCTATTTGTCATCAGGTCTTTTGCCAAGTGTCAGGGTAATTGCTTTCTCCACATAGCTACCCTCCACCTGTCTCATAATGACAATCTCAACCTCACTGCCCGGTCCGTTGTAAGTCAATTCCTCCTGCAGTTCTTCAAAGGTTGTTATCTTGGTACCATCAAATTTCACAATAATATCATTATTCAGAATACCTGCCTGATCCGCCGGTGATCCCTCCGCTACGCTACGGATAAATACACCTCTGGGGAAATTGTAGTATTCCACCAGTTCATCAGGAACGGTAATGGGATTCTCAATTCCGATATAACCCACCTTATCCGCCTTCAGCTTCACTTCCTTGTTCATCAGCTCACCGATAATGGGCTCTGCTGCGGTAATCGGAATGGCATATCCCATACCCTCTACCAGAGTACCGCCGATTTTATTCGAGTTAATACCGATTACCTCACCATTGATATTCAATAGTGCGCCGCCGGAATTACCCTGATTAATCGCTGCATCAGTCTGTATAAAGGTTCCTTTTGAACCATCGGATAAACCTATCTCTCTATTTAATGCGCTGATATAACCACCCGTTACAGACTGTCCGTATCCCAATGCATTACCTATGGCAATAACGGGTTCTCCCAACTTCAAAGCATCGCTGTCCCCCATCTGGGCAATGGCAATGGCTTCCTTTACTTCATCCGGAATATTACTCAAGGGAATGGTAATTACTGCCAAATCCATGTCTGCATCTCTGCCCTTAATCTGTGCCTCTATCACGCTGCCGTCGATAAAGGTAACCTCCAGCTTAACAGCATCTGCTACCACATGATTATTGGTGGCAATCATCAACTCCGTTTCATTCTGTGCAATAATAATACCGGAACCGCTGCTCTTACTTTCTTCGGTAAAGGTCTGACCCCAGTAATTAATTTTCTCCTGATAGGTGTTTTCGATAGATACCATGGCCGGCATCACCCTCTCTACCACATCCGAATAGTCGGAAGTAACCACCGTCACCTCTTTATCGGAGATATATTCTACCTTCTCATTCTTCTTATCTTCCACCTTGCTGATGGTAACTTCCTTACCATTGGTCTGATAAACTTCCTCTACCGGGACTGTCGTCAAATCAATGATTTTGTCTACTACAAACAATCCCGCACCCGCAAATAATCCAAAACAAAGGCCACAGCAGGCTGCTGTCAAAATCTTACGGAAGATTCCGCCGCCGGACTTCTTAGCTTTCTTTTCCTTTTTGGATTTCTTTTCTGCAGGTTCCTGATTTAATTCATAGGTTTTGCTCTCAATGGTTGATACCGGTTCCTGCACCTTTTCCTCTTCCTGTATCTCTGCTGTTTCCTCAACCTTTTCTATCTCTATAGGTTCCTGTGACTTCACAGAATCCTCAGTACTTACCTGCTCTGCCATCATATCCTTCTTTCCATCCAACTCGTTATACATTCTGTCATTCCTCCCTACTAACAAGCACATCCATCAGTATTTGGTCCATGAGCTTAGTATATTCACAATTTGTGATGAATCTGTGATTAAAAAATGAAACTGCTATGAACTTTTACTGCTACGGCCCACCGCAAAAGGAAAATATTTGTTTACCACCCATATAATGGGAATCTCCAACACAAATACAATTGTAACAATCACAAGACAAAACAAGATAGAATATATGGGTTCTATGGTAAGCAGTAATAACAGGCGAATGGCTATATACATCACCCTGAAATCCATATGTGTCACCATAATAACCAGGGAATTACGTCCGTAATACTCCATGATTTGTTGCAAGGGATTGTAAGGCAATCTCATCAGGCATTTACAAAGAAAAATAACCGTCATACTTCCTGTCACTGCAACTACCACATATAAAGGTGCGGATGTAAAACGCATGAAACGCAAATCCACCAGCCCGCTCATTTGAATAGACACAACAGTAATCACGCCAAATACAAGCGTCAGGCAGATATCTGCAAATCCCTTTAACTTCTTTTCAAAAAATATTATTTCCGCAAAATAACCGGCTGCTAAAAAGCCCACACAAAACAGATTACGTATAAACATGGAGCAAACATCATGCAGCAATCGATATGCCCTGCTTACAGCATGTATCCGGGCGAAATTCTGCTCATAATCATTTATTACAACGGCGCCCGTCACGATTACACACACACAAATCACAGTTCCCCATAGTGGAGTCTTCTTACGGATACCTATGAAGATAACCTCTCCCATAAACAGTGCCGGCAGAAACCATAAGGTGGATACCCCCTGCAAGCAACAGGACTGGAACAATTGTCTTAACACCACATTCCATTCATCCAACCCTTTGATCCATATTCTGCTGCTTTCGATCAAAAAAGACAATAGGCTGAATATGGCATAGGGCACCATAATACTGACCAGCTTTTTCTTTATCAAACCGGCAAATAGTTTTTCTTCTTCTTTCTTCTTACGTATCAGGATGCCTGACACCAAAAAGAACAAGGGCATATGAAATGCAGTAACATATTGAAGCCATCCTGCACCAAGGTATTCGATGTGGCCTAAAACCACCAATACCATGCCGATTCCCCTTGCCATATCCAAATATGCAATTCGCTTTGTTTTTATATTACTGAGTTCCATGCATATCCTTTCCGGCCGCACACACATTTGTACAGATATTTACTTAGTGTATCTGGTTTCCTCACTGGTTTTGCCATATCCCTTTGTAGCATCTATTTTTGCCACATCCTGTTTTCTCTTATCCTTTTCCCAATACTCCTTATTCATGGAAAAGGCCACCACCCACTTTTGTGGCAATTTTTGATAACGTTTCCCTAAAAAGTAACCCATATATTTGCATCCGCTATGTAGGATTAGTTTAGGAATCAATTTACTCTTTTTTTGTTCCTTTAAATACTGCATGGTCGCCTTTACGCTTCGGATTCCTTCGCCTTCTGAAGGTACCTGTGCAAATACGTCGGGATGCTTTGCCTGGGAAACTCCCAAATCAAAATTCCGGTGGAACTGCTGACCGGCCGTATAATTGTGTGAATGATATACACAAGCATCTGCCACATAAGCAATCTGATATCCCTTTTCGATTGCTTTGGCAGCGTAAATCATATCTTCATTAAAAATGGCCTGGCGGATAAATCCTCCCAGCTCATCATAGATTTTTCTGTCATAGGCACAGCAGACATTGGAACAAAAATACGTTTTAATTCCCAATGATTCCTTGTCCTTTAAGGATTTCAACATGGATTCTTCCGGGTAATTAAACATTCTCTGATAACTTTCTATGACACCGCAATCCTCTTTGGGCAATTGTCTGGCATAAGCTGCCGCCACCTTCTTTTGTTCCAGTCCCTTAACAAGCCTCTCCACCAGTTCCAAATCTGCCGGTATGGCATCCTGAGTCATCATCACGAAAACATCCGCCTCAGATTTCTTGACTCCCATACATCTGGTATATCCATGATCAAACTCTTTCTTGGAAATATGGGTCACCTTGATATTATGATATTTTTCAAAAAAGCGGTTTTCGTAAGCCAGCTTATCAAAATATTTCTCTTCCGTATTCATGATAATAATCTGATTTACGGGTAACGTCTGATTCTCCAATTTTTCAATCAATTCAAAAAAAGTCTTATCCGGCTTATATACCGGTATTATCACATCTATCTTCATAATCCACCAAAAAGGGAGCTTTTCAGCTCCCTTTGTTCTGCAATCATTAATTTAAATAAGGTGCTGTATCTGACTTAATACGTTTACTGCATTCCTTTACTGCTTCTGAAACCTGATAATCTTCCTTGTCAAAAAGAATCTCATGTAACCAAACAACATTCTTTTCCAAATCAATCGGTACTACACAGCTTCCGCTGGAACCGATATTATTCGTATCCAACCATTCCTGTTTCGGGAAACCGCCCTCATCCGTAATGTAATACTTTCCAATATTCTTTAACAATTCTACCATATCAGTTTCATCAACACTGGTATATACATGCTTAAGTACCTTAGGAAGTAAATCTGTCAATTCACTTAAGCTCATTTCCTTAGCCCGTTCTGACATAGCCTGCACAACTTCTCTCTGACGGGCAGTACGCATGAAGTCATCACCCTTTGTATAACGGATACGACAATATGCTGCCGCCTGTAAACCATTTAATAGCTGACGACCGGTATCTGTAACAGGTACATATTCGCTCTTAGGAATATCTGTATCACGGATAATACTCAACTGATAATTATTGATATGCTCTAACTCAGCGCTGTCAATATCAATCCAAACACCGCCCAGACCATCAACACATTCCTTTACGGCATTGTATCCTACGGTTACGAAATCCGTAATTGCCAAATCCAAGTTCAGATTCAGCATACTCATAGCCTGCTTCGCACCATTAGCTGCATAAGCACCATTACACTTACCATATTTGTCATTACCTTTATTCAAATAGGTATCACGATATACGGAGAGCAGCTTAATCTCACCGGTATCCATATTCACGGAAGCAATCATAATAGTATCACTACGGCTACCCTTGTAAAGCTGTTCTGTTTTAACAGCATCCACACCAAAAAGAGCAATGTTCCAATAACCTTTTGATTTATCATTCTCCATGGAAGTATCTTTGTTTTCCAGACTTTCCTTTACCTCTGAATTTATTATAATATCGCTTTCTTCGATAGTTACCATATGAGGTCCTTCTGTCTTATCAGTAGTTTCAAAAACCTTCCATACCACTAAAAGCATTGCTACTATAATCAGAATCTCAATCAGAAAAATAAAGATTTTAAAACGTTGCTTTCCTTTTTTGTTTACTTTCGCTGCCATTACAATTCTCCTTGCTTAATAGGCATTTTTGTTGATAAATCCGGTAATAAACGTCAGTAAAATTATCTTTATATCAAACGAAAATGTCCAATTCTCAATG
Source organism: Lachnospiraceae bacterium (assembly GCA_017520425.1). Classification (GTDB taxonomy): domain Bacteria; phylum Bacillota; class Clostridia; order Lachnospirales; family Lachnospiraceae; genus Acetatifactor. Next base: position 182,743 of record JAFXFO010000024.1, read on the forward strand.
TAATACAAATCATATTCTATTCTTTTCTTAATGGAGGTATCTCCACGATAACCGTTCACCTGTGCCCAACCGGTCAGTCCCGGTCTCACCTGATGCTTTATCATATACCTGGGAATTTCTTCTTTAAATTTATCCACAAATAACGGTCTCTCCGGACGGGGACCTACCAGGCTCATATCTCCCTTTAAGATATTGAACAACTGTGGCAACTCATCCAGACTGGTTTTGCGTATAAACTTTCCTATTGGTGTCACTCTGGGGTCGTTCTTTACTGTCCATGCCTTTTTTTCATCCGCCTCAGTCTGTTGCTCCATACTGCGGAACTTATACATATAAAAGGGCACATTATGCAGTCCCACTCTTTCCTGCTTAAAAATAATGGGTCCCGGACTGGTGATTTTCACCAACGCAGCAATCAACAGCAGAATGGGCGATGTAATCAAAATACCAAACAATGCACCTGCAATATCCATTGCTCTTTTTATCACCATGTTCCCTGTATTGGTCAAAGGTACATAACGGATATTAATCACCGGCAAGCCCATCAAATCCTCTGTATACGGACTGCTGGGAATCAGACTGTTATAATCGGGAATAAACTTAGTATGAACACCTGACTTCTCACATATGTTAACAATCTCTTCCAATCTGTCATAATCACGAAGTGATAATGCAATTGCGATTTCGTCCAACTTGCTGTTTTGCAAAATCTCCTGCAATCTGTCGATTTCGCCCAACACCTTTATCCCTTTATACAAGGTATCCTGCGGAACAAAATCATCCAATACACCGCAGACAACATAGCCCCAATGAGGATTCCACTGCAAACGGTCGATATAGCTTTCGGCAGCCCTGGAATACCCTACCACCAAAACATGCTTTAGATTATAACCCCTTTTACGCATAGAATGCAAGGTTTTTCGTAAAATAATGCGTGAAATTGTGGTAATTACAATATTTAAGACATAAAAAAGGGCCATCATCGAACGGGAATAATTGATTTCCTGCACAAAGATATACAAAATCACAATGTACAGGGCCATTCCCACGGTGTTTGCCTTAATAATTGCGCCTATTTCCCGATGTTGCTTTCCGGTACGCTTGGGACCGTACACATTACATAAATAATATAACAGCACATATGCAGGCACCAAAAAAAGAAGCATACTAAAATAATCCTTGGGCGGAAGTACTCCAATCCCCATGGATCCGGCATCTATCACATAAAATTTTAAAACATATGCTAACGCATACGAAATAGTGGTAATAAACGCATCCATTACCACATGCATTCTATTTAAAATCTTTTGGTTATCCTTTATCATAAGCGCCACCCGTTTTCACGAATCTACTCATATTTTACAATATTATTACAAAAAGCACAACTCAATATTTCATTAAGAACCCAAACAGACTAATAAACTGCCTTATTTCTATCTTCAAATAATTGGTGAGATGCTTCCATCGGAAGCGAACCCTCTGCTTCCTGCCCTCTCCCAAGAGACCACTATATATCCCTTTCCAAAATCCCTTTGCATACAGCTTACCCATTTTCTTACGGGTAAAGAACAAGCATTTCACGAAATACCCTGCCAATAAAAACGGGGCATTAATCAGAATCAATAACAGGGGCATGTTCTTAGCTATCACATAGCCGCTGTTGACCGACGCCAACTTGGTCTTAAATTCATTGTATCTGGAACCGCTGACCGCACTTCCCGCATGAACTACCCTGGCCTTGGGTTCGTACATATTACGATAACCGTATATTCGGGCACGATATCCTAAGTCCACATCCTCTAAATAAGCAAAATGTCTCTCATCAAAAAAGCCGATTTTCTCCAGTATTGCTTTCCGATAAATGGCAGCTCCGCCACAAGCCGAAAAGATTTCGGTCTTTTTTTCATATTCCTTGCTGTTCCGGCCTTTTCCTCTGGCATAAGCCCATCCCAGCAAACAATAATTATCGCCGGCACCGTCTATAATATCCCGATTCTGCATGGAAAGCATCATGGCACTGACGGAGAAAATATCTTCCTTTTCTTCTATGGCTTCCACCAAGGCTTTTACAAAATCCGCATGTACCATAGTATCATTGTTAAGCAGTATCACATAGGGGCTATTACTCTCCCGAATTCCTAAGTTTACAGCATGGCAAAAACCGGTATTCTCTTCCAGAGCAATCACCCTTGCCTCCGGATATTCTTCTTGTAATATCTCCAGACTGCCATCCTTTGAGCCATTGTCCACTACCAATATCTCAAAATCCTTCATGCTCTGAAGACGCAGGGAATCCATGCAGTCCTGAATATACTTTATTCCGTTGTAATTGGGTATTACCACTGTTACTTTCGTTTCCTGCATGGTTACTCCTTTCCTCTCTTATTCGCCACTGTGCAGTTGCTCCCACCAAGGATCCCAGACCAGTACATAACCGGCTTCCTTCAGGGTTTTGCTCACCTTAACACTAAGTGCCTTGATATCAATATCTTTCCGGGGTATATGCAGCTGTTGAAACTCTGCCATAGTCAATCCGTACTCCTGTAAGCATTGCTCCAGAAGTTCCCTGCATGCCGGATTTATATTCATACAACGGATATCCAAAACCTCTGCCTGCTGAACCAATGCGGCTCTGTTCATATATCCGCTGAATCCGTGCTTCAAACCTTCATAGACAAGAGCACCATCAGCCGTTCTGAGTCCTCCCACTATTCTTCCTTTAGGACCTAATAAACTGCCGCCCAAAGCTCCCACTTCCGGACGTTGCTTAAATATATCCCCTTCATAGTTTACCCTGTAAAAACCAAGATGCTTCAAATGTTCAACAGATGCATTCCATCCTCTCTCTGTCACAAAGCTCTCCACTGCACGTTTGCCAGCTTCATAAGCATACATCTTGCTGGCCGGATTGGCCGCGGTGGAATTTCTATGACACCTCCAATGGTACAGCACCTTGGGCACATGACAAATGACCTGTGGTGCGCTCATAAACCTTCCGGCCACACGAAGCACCAAATCAAAATCCTGGGCACCGTTATACTCACCACGAAGCTGTAATTCCTTAAAAACATCCGCCTTTATGGCCGTAAAATGGCAGATATAATTATTTGTCATTAACAAATCCAAATCAAAATCCAATTTGAAATGAGGCTCGTAAAAACTCTTACCGTCCCCGTCGCATTTATCTTCATCCGAATAAATCATCTGATAATCAATGCCTTGCTTCTTTCCTTCTTCAATGGCTGTAGCAAACTCATACAACGCATCTGCCGTCAGCAAATCATCATGGTCCAGCAAAGCAATATAATCACCGGTAGCATAAGGGATTCCTGCGTTGGTGTTTTCCGCGATGCCTTTGTTATCATCCAGCTTATAATAACAAACCCTGTCATCCTGATACTCTTCCGCCAATGTTTTCAGGGGCTCCGGTTCCTCTCCGGCATCCAACAATATCAATTGAAAATACGGGTATGTCTGTTGAAGCACGGACTCCACCATTTCCTTAAAATATTCCGCCGGCGTATGGTATACCGGAACCAGAATACTGAAAGTTACCGGATTTTCCCAAGTGGTTTTCCGCTGTCTGTCCAACACATCCTCTGCCGGCTCCTTATAAGTATAGGAGTCCGTTTCTTTGGGCTGTAACCGTTCCGCAACAGCATACATGGTATTACGTATTCCATTCTTTTTCAGATAATATACGGTTTTTCGTAAATTATCCTTATTCAACTTCCCCATACGGACTCCTTTCTCTTTCTTACAAGTTACAAGCCGCTCATAACGAGCGGCTTGGTCTATCTCTTACAACAATGCTTTTAAATCTTCTGTCAGCTGCTCTACCTTTGCCTGAGCATCGTCTAAGTTGCTTCCAACCACACCCATATAGAACTTAATCTTAGGTTCTGTTCCGGAAGGTCTTGCGCAACACCAGCAATTATTAGGAAGCTCAAAATACAGTACATTAGACTTCGGCAATCCGGTCTTGGTTTCTGCACCGGTTTCCATATCAATCACCTTATCTTCCTGATAATCTCTGAACTTCAATACCTTCGCCTCACCAATTGCCTTAGGCGGATTCTGACGAAGCTTATCCATAATAGCTGCAATCTGTTTAGAACCATCAATACCCTTTAAGGTAATGGTATACTGGGTCTCCTTGAAATATCCGTATGCTTCATACATCTCAAGCATCATATCCCATAATGTCTGATTATTCTTCTTGCAATATGCTGCCACTTCACACAGACACATAACTGCTACAATAGCGTCCTTATCTCTTGCATGGGTTCCTGCCAGACAGCCATAGCTTTCTTCCAAACCGAATACGTAATTGTTGGAACCGGTCTGTTCGAACAGCTTAATCTGCTCACCGATAAACTTAAAACCTGTTAATACTTCAATCAGCTTTACATCATACTTTGCAGTAATGGGGAAGGTCATATTGGTGGTAACAATGGTGGTCACCATAGCCGGATTTGCAGGCATGGTACCTGTTTTCACCTTTTCTCTCAACAAATATTCTGCTATCAGCATACCTGACATATTGCCGGTAAATGCCACATATTCGCCGGTTTTCGCATCCTTGGCATAAACACCCAAACGGTCTGCATCCGGGTCTGTTGCCAGGATAATATCTGCATCCTTTTCCTTTGCCAAATTCAGTGCATAGGTAAATGCCTTGGGATCTTCCGGATTCGGGTAATCCAAAGTAGTAAACTTAGGATCCGGATTCTCCTGCTCCGGTACCACATATACATTCTTAAAGCCAAGCTCTTTTAATACTCTTCTCACAGGCACATTACCGGTACCGCAAAGAGGGGTATATACAATCTTAATATCTTCCGCTACTTCCTTAATGATTTCCGGATGGATTACCTGTTTTTTCAATTCAACCATGTAAGCATCATCAATCTCTTCACCAATCACCTGATAAAGGCTTGCTGCCATTGCTTCTGCCTTATCCATGGTCTTTACGGTATGATAATCGGAAATAGCTTGAACCTCGGTTATAATCTCCTTGTCCTTAGGAGCGGTAACCTGAGCGCCATCTTCCCAATAAACTTTGTATCCGTTATACTCCGGAGGATTATGACTTGCGGTTACTACAATACCTGCTGTACATCCCAATGTACGAAGTGCAAAGGAAAGCTCCGGTGTGGGTCTCAATGCATCAAACACGTATGCCTTAATACCGTTTGCTGCCAGACAAAGTGCCGCTTCATCTGCAAATTCGGGAGACATAAATCTGGAATCATAGGCAATGGCTACGCCCTTTTCCTGAGTACCCTGCTTCAAAATATAATTAGCCAGACCCTGAGTGGCTTTTCTTACGGTATAAATATTGATACGGTTGGTACCTGCACCAATTACACCGCGAAGTCCGCCGGTACCAAACTCCAATTCTTTATAAAAACGATCCTCTATCTCCTTTTCATCGCCGGATATTGCCGCCAATTCTGCCTTTGTGTCAGCATCAAAATAGTCATCTTCCAGCCAAAACTTAAATTCTTCCATGTAACCCATACTAAATATCCTCCTATGAAATATATTAATACAATGTTAATTTATCCCTCTTTACCCCAAGTAAACAGACTTCCTTTTCCTCCATATTTGCACTACCTCAATTATACCACAGTCCTCTTATATTTGATAGTAGTTTATTGTCATTTGCTTACTTTAGTGAAAAATCACTTCTATCCAACGAGAAATTGGGATTGTAATAAGGGTCCCCTTTCTCCAGCACTTCCTTCCACTTCTTGCGGAACTGCTCCGATTCTCTGTTGTAACGTTCTGCCTTCTCTCCCTTATCATCCAGACCTCTGGAGATGGATTCGTGATGATAAAGCTCTGCAAAAGGTGTCCATACATTCAGATAGCCCAATTTTCGAAGCTTCAAACAAAAATCCACATCATTTAGGGAAATCTGAAAGCTTTCCTCCAGGCCGTTTACCCGCTCAAATACACTCTTCTTCACCAACAAGCAGGCTCCTGTCACTGCGGAAACATTCTGGGCATAACACAATCTGCCCATATATCCCAGTTTACTGTCGGGCTGCTTGTAATGCCCGTGCCCTGCCGTACGGTGTGCTCCCAGCTTAAGAACCACTCCCGCGTGCTGTATGGTTCTGTCCCCATACAAAAGCTTTGCGCCTACTGCACCCACATCTTCTCTCTGAGCATACATCAGCATCTCTTCCATCCAACCGGGAGTAATTACCTCCGTATCGTTATTCAGAAGCAGAATATATTCACCCTCTGCATACTTCACACCCAGATTATTAACTGCCGAATAGTTAAATGCACCTTCATATGTGACCACTTTGATGAAAGGATACTTTTCTTGATATTCCTTATAAAGCTTCCTGAGTTCATCTGTGGTACTATTATTCTCTACGATAATGATTTCATAATTACTGTAAGAGGAACGTTCCATTATAGAATCCACACAACGCTTCAAATCCGCTGCATGGTCCTTATTGGCTATCACAATGGATATTCTGGGATTGCCCAATACCTGATAACGGATTCTGAATATGGTTTCACAAGCCCTTGTACTGGTAATCTGAAAATGGTCCATACCATGCTTTTGCAAATGGTCTGCCACTGCTCCCTTAGCCGCTTCAATGGCATAGGGCTTTGCACCGATTCCGGAAGCCACACTGCCTGCATGGGAACGCCAATAATATAACACCTTGGGAATATGCACCACATTCTTAGCACGGTCTGTCAGTCTGAGAATCATATCATGATCCTGACTTCCGTCAAATGCCGTACGGAACAATTCCGTTCCTTCTAAAAGCTCCCTTGAGAATACACTGAAATGGCAAATATAGTTATTCGCCCTCAAGTTATCCAACGCATAATCCGGCTTAAAATGCATTACCAGCATCTTATTAATATCCCCTTTGTGAAAGGTAATCTCATCACAATACAGATAGTCCGCCTGCTTTTCATTGATGGCTTTTACATATTCATATAAAACAGCAGGGTGCAACAAATCATCATGATCAAACAATCCGATATACTCACCGGTAGCCAGACGATAGCACTGATTGGTATTGCCTGCAATACCTTCATTTTTGGCCAATTTCTCATAAACAATCCGTCCCTGCGAATCTGCCTGATACGCTTTGCAAATCTCGCCCACATAGGCATGTTCCTCATCAGAACCATCCGCCAGACAAAGTTCCCAATTGGTATAGGTCTGATTTACAACCGACTCTATCATTTCACGAAGGAAATCCTTGGGAGTATTCCACAGTGGTACCAGAATACTGATTTTTACCATCCGCTCAAACTTGGTCTCCCTCTGAAGCTTAGCTTCCTCTTCCGTGGGAAAACTATTGGTACCGTAATTCTTCATTTTCCCCTTCTGTTGCAACTTAATCCGGACACTGTTAAGAAAATCTCCCAATCCGTCACAACGTTCCAAACGTTGCTTCTGGCGCAACACAAAATTGATTACCACCCGGAAGGGTTTGCTCATTTTCCAAAAAATGCTGTTCTTAATCTTATCCAGTTTGCATTGCAAATCCGCATTCTGAGACTCCAGTGTAGCAAGTCTGTCCTCCAGCTTTATACACTTTTCACGCTCTTTTTCATAAGCTTCCTTATAATTCATCTCTGTCATATATCCAATACCTTTCCGCACCAACTGAACAGTTTAAGTCCGGTCACTTTATTTACTGCTATCATTCCCACTTTATAAGAACCTGACGGCAGATTTTCACTCTCTCGGCTGATACAATAGCCGCATAATGCTACGTTCCTTTGATCGGGAACATTTTGCTCCAATTCATAGCGATACTTTCCTTCCAGCTTCAACATAAAGCTTCCTGCGGATATGGTATCACTTTCAAGTTCAGGGCTAAGCACCAAATACCTTTCATAACAGGCATTGTCATCACCTAAGACAATCCCATAGCCTTGTATTTTCTTCTTGTCATACATCTCAACACGAGCCATCAGACAGGGATCATGGCGTAATCCCTTTATCCCTGCATAAGCTTTCCATAAAGGCTTTTGCGGCTTGTAAACTCCATAAATGTATGCCGGTTGTATTCTATTATTCAGGCTCCATCTGTCCATTTCAATGGGATAATAAGGGTCTTCCTCTACAAAATCCGGATGATATTCATAGAGCCTGGTCCATTCTCTCCAAAATCTGGCCTGCTTCTGAGGGTTTTCCTCATCACTGCCACGACTGACAGACTCATGGTGCCATGCATAAAGCTCATTAATCACCACATTATGATATCCCTTCTCATACAAACGGAAACACAAATCCACATCGTTGTAACAAACTGCCAGTTTTTCCTCAAAACCGCCGATTTCCCAATATTTCTTTGCTTCCACCATCAGACAGGCACCTGTCACCGCACTGCTGTTATGGGTATATTTATTCCATCCGAAATAATAATCCTCCGTATCCGGCAGTGTCCGCAGCTTATGGTCCGGTCCTACCGGCATGTTTATGACTCCCGCATGCTGAATCAGATTCCCATTGGGATAATAAAGCTTCAATCCTACTGCTCCCACATAAGAATTCATGGCCTTTTGGCACATGCGCTCCAACCAGGCACTGCCATCCACCTCTATATCATCATTTAAGAACAAAAGTAGTGGATTCTCTGCCGCTTGGGCACCTATATTACACATCTGTGAGAAATTAAATTCCATAGGGCGGTAAATATACTTCATACCCTCTGTAAGCAATTCAATCTTTCCACGATTCTCTTCATTACTGCCGTTGTCAACCACTATAATGTCTAAATCCGCATCTTGTTTGCATAAGGAATCCAAGCATTGCTTTAGCATGTCCGGATTATCCTTTGAGGGAATAATTACAGATACCTTCGTTTCTGTCTTGGGCTCTGATATACTGCTCTTGGACACAAAATGGGTATCCCGGGTCGAATCGGATGCAGCATGAAACAGCACATAGGGTACTCTTTGTACGGCACAAGTTCCTCTTTCAAAAGCTCCCGCTTCAACAAGTATACGGTCCATCCGTTCTCTTATTTCTTCCGTAGCCTTGTATTCTACTATGGGTCCCATTTTCTCATATCCCATCTCTGCCAACAGGGATTGTCTGACTGCAACCACGCTTCCCACATAAAAATAGGTTTTATAGGTATCCGGAGACCAACAGGGTTTAATCCAGGGATTCTTCCTTATACCATCTTCTCCCCTCACATCCTCGTCACCATACACCACTTTTGCTTCCGGATGCTTCTTAAAATACACTGTCAGCTGAGCCATGGCACCTTCGGAAATCACACCATCTGCCAGCTTCCATATCACAAAATCTTCTGCTGTATCCTGAGCAGAAACCTTTTTCGTATTCTCGTCCTGCTTCACCCAGGCTTCATAGGAATACTTCTTGCCGGCAAGCTCCTTTATATACTTTTCATTTCTTCTTGCAGTCAAAAAACATTTAACTGTTTGCTTAATCCCCAATGTCATCCTCCTTAAGGATCCTAAATCAACTTCTTAACCGCTCCTGCCATATCCTTAGCAATTTGCAGAGGAAGTCTCACCACTTCCATCCGCACTCTCAACAGATTCTCTTTATCCGGCAGTAACTCATTCATATCAATACTGATATTCGGGTCTTGGGTAGCAAATACCACACTCACGCCGGTTTCATTCTCTGTCCTGCTCTTTAGAATCTTACCGTTTGTTTGCAGTAAGCCTTTCTTCGTCAGCATCAAAGGCTGACCGTTAATGTTAATATCTAAAATTCTGCACACACAGGAATCAAATGCCGGATCCAAACGCAGCACCTTTACATTACCGGTCACCACATATTCCAATTCCACCGTGTTTTCATCTTCATAATTTCCATACAAAAGATAGGATGTTTCTTCTCTAAATCCGTTTCCGGTATCTTCGTATATCTGTATCCTGCGGATTTCCCTATTGGTACGATAGCCGTCTATCCAATCCTGGGGCGTATATACCCCTCTTCCGATTAACTGATATATTTCGCTGATAGACATCCTTTTTCCGGTTACAAATCTTTGGAACTCTCTTTCCTGCTGTCTGTAATTCTCCGCATCCTGCTGGGTTATTCCCAACTTATCCAGTGCACGGTCCGGTTGCAGACCGTTTCGGCGCTCATCTTCCATCAGATAGCAGTACAGTGCACGGAATGCCAACTCCTTGGTTTCGATATTTTTGCCGAATGTCCATTCATAATCAATCAATGTCCACTCATCGCCATTTACAATAATATTGGAGAATACCAAATCAAAGTCTGTCACATTCGCATCGTCTCCATAGCCGATTCGTTCCACATATTCATCAAAAAGCTTATGAAAACCTTCCACATCCTGTTTTTCCAGGCAATCGTCCATCAACTCTGACAGCATTCTTCCTTCTACGAATTCAAATGCCGCATAGCATTCTAACGAAGTATCCAGCAAACGGCATTTGTTAATAGTCAGTTTGCTTCCTGCATATCTCTTTTTCAACCCTTCATAAGCCGTCAGCATATTCCTTACATGCTCTCTGGCCGCCTCTGTCAATGGATACTTACGCACCTCTTTCTGATGATCATCCTTCTCCAAAATAACCGTTTTAATCTGATACTCCTCTGCACGGTCATTAGAATACCTTACATACTGAAGGGGCAACTCTCGGCCCAATATTGCCACATAAGAATTGGAGAATACCGGAAACAGACCATCCTCGGACATGCCGTCAAAAGCATTCTTTTCATTGAACAAAAGCATTCTTTCCCTGTCAAAATTACGCAGATTATTAGACAGCTCTCCCACTTTCGGTTGTCTCTTATCGGAATATGCCATTGTCATAAACTTATAATCCGGGTAGGGATAATAAAAATGGTACTCCTCGACGCCGCATTCCTTAAAAATATTTTCCAGCCCATTCTTTGAAAAGGTGCGTACTCCGCCACCGGCCGCATAATTCTCAACGCCGCTGAAATAAGTGCCCAAATGGTCCTCCGCACAGCCTGCAAAGTATTTCAGACCGTACTTATTCTCTATGGCTATGACAATCCTGCCGTCCTTCTTCAAATGTTTCTTCAGGATATTCAAAAATTCCACAAAGGGCTTATCCCCGCCAATATAGCTCTGACCATACTCAAACACTCCTATCAGGCATACATAATCGTAATCTGACGGTAGATCCGGTTCGATATCCTTAAAATTGCCCACATGAATGGTTACATTATCACACTCACCATGACGATATGCATTAATCATGCTTCTCTTCTTGGACAAATCCACACAGGTTACACTTCCGGCCTTCTTTGCCAAAGCTCCCGTAATGGCACCGCAACCGCTTCCTACCTCTAATACTCTATCCGTTTTCGTAATGGGTAAAAACTCTACGATATTTTCTCTTTGTGCAGACAAATGATAGAATACGGGCCAACTTTTTTTCTCTTCTATCAGTTTCGGATACTCCACCGGAGAATAATCTCTGGCAATCTTCAGAATTTCATCCTCAACTGCTCCGTCACAATAAAAATCTTCGCCGGGATATTTACTTAAATCCAACCAAATTTTTCCGATTTGTTCTCTGTTTTCCAAGGGAACCTCCTTATTTAGGGACTTCCAATTAATTTTCTATTACATCCTTTACCGTAATCCGGGAATTCATATCATAATATCCCACAGTATTCTTGTCTGCAATTACAGTTATATTAATCGCATCATACAGACGATGATATACTTCAAAAACATCATTATCATAACCGGTTAAGCCAAGGGACAATAAATATTCTCCGCCCTGTAGGTTCATTTTCTGGGTAAAGGTAATCTCCTTTGTTTCTCCGGCCTTTCCGCCTTCCAGATAAGCCTTTTCTACCATACTGTTGGTACCGGTAATCTCCACGCCCTTCACATCCTTTATGGTAAATGCAAAAATAGGCATCTTGATATCCTCATAAAACTTTACCTTCATGTGTATGGTAAACTCAGCATTCTTTAGAATGGCATTGGTTTGGATTCCTCTGTCATCCGTCACAAAACACTCTACAATCTCACCCTGCTTCGTGCCATACTCCAAGGTCTGCGGATTCTGGCCCTGTGCCGCCTGCGCGGCCTTCTTCCTAATCAATTCGTCATCCAGCAGATTTGCTTCCTCTATGGCAGTTTCTTCATACTGTCCTACCAGCACTCTCTTATAGGTATCTATCATTTCTTTAGGCTTACCTTCGCCTAAAAGCTTTCCTTTATTCAACAAATACACTCTGTCACAATACTTACTGATACTGCTCAAATCATGGCTGACAAAAACGATGGTCTTACCCATCTTCTTAAATTCTTCAAATTTATGATAGCATTTGGCCTGAAAGAAAACATCTCCTACGGACAACGCTTCATCTACTATCAAAATCTCCGGTTCGATATTTATTGCTACCGCAAAAGCCAGTCGCACAAACATACCACTGGAATAAGTTTTACAAGGTTGATATACATAATCTCCGATATCTGCAAACTCCAAGATTGCAGGAAGCTTTTCATCAATTTCTTTTTCGGAAAAGCCCATCATGGTACCATTCAGATACACATTTTCGATACCGTTATACTCCATGTTAAAGCCTGCACCCAGCTCCAGCAGTGCAGAAATACGGCCATTAACCGTCACCTCACCCGCACTGGGATTCAGCACGCCGGTAATAATCTTCAAAATGGTGGACTTTCCGGATCCGTTGGTTCCGATAATACCTACCGTCTCACCGGTTTTAATCTGCATACTCACCCCACTTAATGCATAGTGCTTTTTGGGGGGATTGTGCTTTAACAGACCAAACGCATCCTTCATACGGTCTGAAGGCTTATTGTACAATTTATATATTTTTTGAACATTCTGCACATCAATTGCAATCTGTGAATTTTCCTGCATAATGTGTCCTTTCTTTAGGGATTCCACTTAACCTTAGCTTACAGCACATCTGCAAAATGTACCTTTAATCTCTTAAATACCAACGCACCGATACCAAACAACAGGGCTGTAATAATCCAAAAATACATGGTGGAAAAGAAGTCTTCAAAAAACCATTGCTTCTCCATTATGGCACTGCGATAACCATCCACGATATAAACGATGGGGTTCAGCTTAAACAAAAGTACCGCATCACCATAGCTTGCCTGCATATCACCCAGGTTCCATAGGATGGGGGTGGCCCACATACCGATCTGCAACACAATATTGATAATCTGTGACAGATCTCTGAAAAAGACTACTACTGCGCAGGTGGTATAGCAAAGCGCCAGAATGAACATAAACAGACAAGCACTGTAATAAAGCAGCTGAATGGTATAAATCGTGGGATAATAACCATAAAAACATCCCACTACCAATAATACCCCCACAAAGAATACGTGGATAAAGCTTGCCGCAATTACCTTAATAATGGGCAAAACACTGATTTTGAAAACCACCTTCTTTACCAGGTAATTGTACTCTAACAATGCCATGGTGCCATGATTCAAGGCTTCGCTAAAGAAAAACCAAGGAACCAATCCTGCCGTCAGGGACAATACATAAGGGGCTCTGGTACCATTATTCAACAATGGTCCCGGACTGTTAAATATGATATCAAACACCATATAGTACATAACCACCGTAACTACCGGTTGTGCCATGGCCCAGATTCCTCCCAGGTAGGAACCGGAATAGCGCTTTCTGAAATCATTCTTTGCTAGCTTCCAAATTAAATGTCTGTTTTGCCAAAGCTCTGTTGGCAACGCTACAATCTTCTCATAACAGGTAAGGAAAATAATACAAATCGCCCCGATAACACCACAGGAAAGAAGCTTCTTTAACAGCTCCTCTTGCGGATCTGCCAGCGGATTTTTATGTAGCACAATAACACCTGCCATTGCAACAGCAAGTACAAAAAATATGAGACTATTCCATTTTCTAAAGGATTTTTTCTCTTTCATGCTTATTTTCCAAACTTTTCTATATACTCTGCGATACCGCCATGCTTGGTATCCTTATCTGACAAGGTCAGTTCCACACCTTCAGGGAACGGCCACTCCACACTGATACCCGGGTCGTTGTACATAATACCGCCCTCATCGCCGGGATGATAGAAATCAGTTACCTTATAGCAAAACTCTGCATAATCGGAAAGCACCAGATAGCCATGTGCAAATCCCTTGGGTACGAAAAACTGCTTCATATTCTCAGCACTTAATACCACGCCCTTCCACTGTCCGAAGGTGGGGGAACCCTTACGCAAATCCACTGCCACATCAAACACTTCACCTTTGATGACTCTTACCAGCTTGTCCTGAGGGTAGTTTATCTGGAAATGCAAGCCTCGTAAAACTCCCTTCTTGGAAGCAGACTGGTTGTCCTGTACGAATTCCACATCGATACCTGCCGC
>JAFXFO010000025.1 GCA_017520425.1 Lachnospiraceae bacterium
TATAATGATGCTCTATTTGTCATGCAGTTTTCAATGTTCAAAGAACTCTGCAAGAGTTCTTTTATATCCTGAAATGCATTTCTGCAAATCATTCATAAAATTTTGTTTTTAGACTTGACTTTTAATAGTTAGTCTTTCTTTTGTTCTATTATATCTGCTTCTTTTTATTCAAAATATCGTATTGTTGCTTATTTTATCACATTCTTGCTTCTTTATGCAATATCATCCATCATTTTCATGACACAATCAGCATCGTTATGATATTTTTAAGTGTTGAAATGTGATATATTAGGATTAACAAAAATCAAATATGTAATATTCAGAAAGGAGATTTATCATGTTAAAAACAAAAGGCTTTTACAAAGGTGTCAACTTAGGCGGATGGCTTTCTCAGTGTGATTACAGCCAAGAGCGTTTGGATACCTTCATTACAGAAAAAGATATCGAAAAAATTGCTTCCTGGGGATTGGACCATGTGAGACTCCCTATCGACTACAATGTGGTAGAAAATGAAGACGGCACTTACAAGGCTGACGGATTTGAAAGAATTGCCAAGGCCATTGAATGGTGTAGAAAAAATAACCTGAATCTGGTACTGGATTTGCACAAGACCTTAGGCTTCTCCTTTGACTTCGGCGAAAAGCAGTCCGGCTTCTTTGATAACGAAAAGCTTCAGGAACGTTTCTACTGCTTATGGGAAGAGCTTGCAAAGCATTTCGGTAGCGATCCGGAGCATGTGGCATTCGAATTATTAAACGAAGTAACCGACAAGGCATTCATCGATACCTGGAATAAGATTTCTGCTATCTGTATCGGAAGAATCCGCAAATTTGCTCCAGACACCCTTATTTTAGTAGGCAGCTACTACAATAACAGTGCCTGTGCCGTAAAGGATTTGGCCGCACCTGTTGACGATAAGGTAATCTACAACTTCCACTGCTATGATCCTTTGAAATTCACCCATCAGGGGGCTACCTGGACCGACCAGATTGACCCTGCAGAAAGAATCGCCTTTGACGATACTGATATCACTCCCGCATTCTTTGATGACTTCTTTGCCTCTGCCATTGACGCGGCTAAGAAGAACAACACTCCTCTGTATTGCGGCGAATACGGTGTCATTGACGTGGTATCTCCCGAAGATACGGTTAAATGGTATAAGGCCATCAACGAAATCTTCGAAAAGTACAACATCTCCAGAAGTGCATGGAGTTACAAGCAGATGGACTTCGGCTTGTCTGACGAAAGATTGGACAGCGTACGTGAAGAACTGTTGAAATACTTATAAAATATAATAAAGCGGGCAGACCGGACGAAAACCGGCCCCCTATATATCCTATTCGGACCCGCTTTCGCTTATGAAAGACGTAGCACCACTAGGCTCGTGCCGAACAAGTTCGGCTTAGTACCTCGCCAAGGGGTGACGTCTTTCAGGGTTACCTCATTAGGATATATAGGGGGCCGGTTTCCAACGGTCTGCCCGTATCGTTATATTACTGATATAAATTGATTTCCAAGTATTACTGCTATCAAATAAAGGATCAATAAATGTGCCGGGTAAAAGGCATAGAAGAAGTATTTCATCTTCATCCCCCGCTGTCCGTTGTAGAAGTACAACAAGGGGAATGCCAACAACGCACACAGCTCCGGATCCTTCCAACAAAGAAAGGTCACAGCACCTGCCAGAAGCTGTAATTTCCTCTCCTTACGGAAGAAATACATGGCCATAATGGCTATCACACCCTTGTAGGAATAATCTGTTTTTAATAGATAAGCTAAAAACATCCCTGCCGCCAGACACAGTGCAAAACCAATCCATTGAATCAGATAATTCTCCGGCCATTTCTTTTCTATCAGGCTACATCCCCACATTGTTATCAGACCGATTAGCAGGGTCCACATGACACTTTGATAACCCCATGAGGAAAGCTTCGCTGCAAATGCCAGATCAAAGGGAATCTCCGTTAGCACCAAAAATACCGCCATACGCCCCATGTATCGATATACATTTTTGGTATACAAGAATCCTTCTACCAACAGGAAACAATATATGGGAAAGGCTACTCTTCCTATATTACGCATCACATCATATACCGTATAAACTTCTATAGTGGCTCCATACATCAGCATATGCCGAACTAATATGGTAGCTGCCACATGGTCTATAAACATGGTAATCATGGCGATCCATTTCAGTGTACTGCCCGTCAGTCCTTTATACATACTATCCTACCTTATATCCAGTTCCCCATACCACCTTCAGGTATCTTGGGTTCTTGGGATTCTCCTCGATTTTTTCCCGGATATGACGGATATGTACCGCAATCGTATTCTCCGCTCCTACGGGATGCATCTTCCAGATGGCACGATAGATTTCAGGTATGGACAATACCTTTCCTTGCTCCATTACCAAAAGCTTCAGGATTTTGTATTCAATGGGCGTCAATTTAACTTCCCTGTCTTCTACAGTCACCTTTCTGGTAATATCATCAATCTCTAACCGGTCCACCTTGTAGATATGCTCAATATTATCACAAATTTTGGAAAGTGCCAAGTATCTGTGCAACTGACATTTCACACGTGCCAATAACTCTTCACAACTGCACTTGGTATTACAGTAATCATCCGCTCCTGCATTCAATGCCAGTATTTTCGCATCCTCGCTTTTTTCCTCCGATACCACAATCATGGGAATCTTGCTGGCGCTTCTGATCGCTCTCAGCTGTTCCAGACCTTCTTCCAGAGTGCTGTGCTCCATCATTATATCCGTAAGCAACAGCCGGAGTCCTTCCCCGGATACAGCACTTTGCAATTCCTCTTTTTCTTTTACAATCTGTATCTGATATCCTTCCCTCTGAAATAAGGGCATCATAACTTCCAAAATTCCCGTATTATTATTGTAAACGATAATTGTTGTCTCCATAACAGCCTCCATTCTTATGTACTCTCTATTTGTACCTGTTCAGAACCAAGCAGATTTGCGAAGGACTTTATGTTGAATGCTTGCATTCATAAGTACAGTTCTTCGCAAATCTATTTGGCGAGAGCCAAACAACGAGGAAATGCAAAGCATTTTCGAGTGGTTCTGAACAGTTACCGCAATTTTTAACTGATGTCTTCTGATACTAATTTATCAACAAAAAGCATCATAAGGGCATCATAATAATTAGGATTTTCTAAAAGAAAAACCTCTAATTATATAGACGTAATTAGAGGCCCTTTGGTTACAACAATTATGTAATTTTTTTCAAGATAATTTTATTCTTCAAAAAAACGGCAGCACTATTCCAGCCTACTACTGCCAACGGAAGCATAACAAGAAAATACGTAAATACATATCTTGCATTTGCTTCCCATATAATGCTGAACAGAAAACCACCCAGAATAAACATTTCCGGAAGCGTCTCTGCGAATTTTCCTTTATATGATTTCTTCAGGAAGTACAACACTGTCCCCAAATAAACAATGCTCTGTAAAATGGATAAGTAAACCAATATATTTTCTTCATGTTCGGCAATAAACTCAGATAATCCTTTTATACTTTCTCCTTCATCCACTTCAATCAATTGTTCTGTATTAAAATAGGGTGCATTCCATTGTGTACAAATCTTTCTTTTATAGAAACTAACGGCACCTATGGGATTCTTCACAAAACCGGATAACTGTACTTTAAGTTGCTCCAATGCCTTCTCTTGGGTTAATTCTCTATCGCAATCGTTGGCATAAAATAACGGAACACAATAATTATTAAACCATCCCGGTTTACTATCTCCCTCTATTGTTCCCATTGTTATCCAAGCCACACTGGGAATCCCGCCTTCTATTTCATATCCGCTTTTCAATGAATACATCCTTTCTATGCCTGCAGTTACAAACAAAGGAAGGATAAACGATAATATACCTACAAATAATATCCATTTATTGCGACATTCAAAATAGCTAACTACCGAAACCAGTAATATTGCCAACAAAAATATCAACGCATGCTGCCTAAATATCAAACAAAAAATCGCTGCCAGAATTGAAATAATAGCATACTTGATTTTCTTCTTATCCAATATGCTAAAATAGTGCAAGAACAAAAACAGAAAGAAATAAAACGGAATATCTCCATATACCCATGTACCTAATAACTGCAACGGTAATAATCCTAAAAAGAGCAAAGATCCCAGCAATCTCGTAACAACATCGTCTGTTAAATCATCAATAAAACAACTTGCAAAATAAACAATCCCCATTATAAAAAAGATATTTATTACCTGTAATATTTGAAATCCAAACTGCCCACCACTCAATTTAAGAACCAGTTGCATATATAATATGTATCCCAGCTGCTGTGGATACATCATTACATATCCTCCCTTTGATAAATTAATATAATTATCCTCATTAAAGTATAATGCTGCACTATATACCTGAATTTGGTCGGCAATAGGTGTTCGTGTCCCTCCAAGAAAAATCAGAAATGACACAACCCCCGTCAGAACAGCGATTCCCACTTGAATTAATTTATGGTATTTTGAAAGGAAGTCTGATATATGAGCATTTTTTCTTACAATAGACTTTATCCCCAAAAATAACATAATTAGTAATATAATAGCCATAATATGTATCAGCACATTGTCATTTTCCTTGTATATGGGCGCTCCATTCATAATCTCTGAAAAAGCTTCTCTTCCTCTTCTTTGAGTTTCTATTATTGAGATCGCTGATAGAAATAACAGAATACCCACTAACATGATTTTTAAGCTTCCTCTTATCATCTTTAACATATTTATTCCCCTTTATAGTCATACAACCAAATGCTAATAATACACTTCTTCCAGCACCAAGCCCTTTCCGGGTACCAGTTCTCCGGCTAATTCTCTGTTTTTTGCCAATAAAAGGTCTGGTATTGAATGGGGAGTACGCTTCCCTTTTCCTACCTCTAATAGAGTACCTGTCAAAATCCGCACCATATGGTACAAGAAACCATTCCCTTCATAGATAAAGGTAATCATGTCTCCTTCTTTATCAATACCAATCCGGTCAATCCTTCTTACCGTGGACTTCTTCCCTTTCTTGGTTGATGTAAAAGATTTAAAATCATGCTCACCCAGCAAATGTACTGCCGCCTCCTTCATAGCCTGTATATCCAGCTCCTCCGGTACGGTGTGCACATATCTACGCCAGAACACATTGGGAATGCTGCTGTTCCAAACCCGATAAACATATCGTTTCCCCTTGGCATTGAGTCTGCTGTGAAAACGCTCCGGCACTTCTTCCGCTTCCACCACAGCAATATCCTCCGGTAAATACTGATTGATATAAGTCAGCATTTCTTCTGTGGTCATGGTACAACCGGTGTGGAAATTGGCAATCTGTCCCAATGCATGTACACCGGCATCCGTCCTGCCGCTTCCCTGTATGGTGATTTCTTCCCCACACATGCGGCTAAGCAGTGTTTCAAACTTTCCCTGTATGGTATTGTCCGAGGTGTCCTGCTTCTGCCATCCCTGGTAGCGGGTTCCCTCATAGGTTATTTTAATACGGATATTCCTCATAACACCCTTCCCTTAAACATCATACTTTCAATAAAAAGGATACCAACGGCATGGTAACTACTGCCAACAGGGTAGTAATGGTAACTCCCTGGGATGCCAGCTCATAATCCCCGCCATACTGCTGCGCCAGCATGGCGTTCATACTTCCCACCGGGGTAGAAAGCATAACCATACAAACACCTGTCAGCATGGGATTTAATCCCAGCAACTTAATCACACTGACTCCTGCAAGAGGAATCACCAATAACTTAATACCGGAAAACACCAGCATTCGTGCATTGCAAAACAGTTTCTTAAGATTCACCTTTGTCAGGGAATCACCAATAATCATCATACTTAAAGGTGCCGCCAGTCCGCTGACAGAATCCACTGCATTTTCTATCACGATGGGTATGGGCAACTTCGTCAAATAAATAAACAATGTTATTACGCAGGAAACTACTCCCACATTCAAAATCTTTCGTAACCGGAAGCCAGATTTCTCTCCCTTCATAACGCTAATTCCGTAGGTGTAAATCAACACATTGAAAGGAATCAAAAACAGGGATGCATACAGAAGTGCTATCGTTCCGAACAAAGCGGCAATCACAGGAAAGCCCATAAATCCGACATTGGAGAATATGGTCATAGTCCTGTAAATACCATATTCCGACGCTTCCGCTTTCAGGATCATGGGAATAAAATATGCTATCAACATCAACACACCGAACATCGCCCATGCCAACACAAAAGTTTTCACAAACTCCATACCGCCGATGGCCGATTCCTGATTAATACCGGAAGACAAAACCAATGCAGGATTGGCCACATTCAAAACCAATGCCGATATCCGCTTATTGGACTCGTCATTAAAAATCCCGCATTTTCTGCAGCATATACCTACCAGCATCAGGATAAATAATACCATCATTTGCTTTAATAAAATCATGCATCTACCTCTATCAAACCATCAATGATTTCGTAAATCTCTTCCCTGCCCTGTTTGGTGGTGGCAGAAAAAGGAATCATAACTGTACCTTTCTCCACATTCAGTGTCTCCCGAATCAGCTTCAGCTGCTTCTGAACCTGACTACGATTGATTTTGTCCAGCTTGGTAGCTATAATCACCGGGCTGTAACCATGGTCACAAATCCAATCATACATAATACAGTCATTTTCCGAAGGCTTATGACGGATATCAATTAACAGGAACACCACTTGAAGCTGCTTAGACTTATGCAGATAATCCTCTATCATCTTGCCCCACTGTGCCTTCACCTTTTCATTAGCCTGGGCATAGCCATAACCCGGCAAATCCACAAAATAGATGGCATCATTTACATTATAAAAATTGATGGTCTGGGTCTTACCCGGCTGGGAACTGGTGCGGGCCAGGGACTTACGGTTCATCAATGCATTAATTAGAGATGACTTGCCCACATTACTCTTTCCTGCAAAAGCCACCTCCGGCTTGGTATTCTCCGGCAATTTACTGGTTATTCCGCATACGGTTTCCAATCCTACATTCTTAATAATCATATTTTTCTCTCCGTACAAAACGCCACCTTTATCAGGCGGCGTTTACAAATCTTATTCTTCCTCGCGGATGACGATGGGTTCACTGGTACCTTCTACAGCACCCTTTGTAATTACACATGCCTTAATGGACTCCTCGGAAGGGATCCGATACATTACATCCATCATAACATTTTCCATAATAGAACGCAATCCTCTTGCTCCAACCTTTCTCTCCAAGGCCTTCTGCGCAATGGTCTCAATCGCATCCTCTTCAAAGGTAAGTTCTACATCGTCAAAATCAAAAAGCTTCTTATACTGCTTAATCAAAGCACTCTTAGGCTCTGTCAGAATCTTCATCAAGGCTTCCTTATCCAAGCCCTGCAAAGAAACATTAATGGGCACACGTCCTACAAACTCAGGAATCAAACCGAACTTCACCAAATCCTGGGGTGTTACTTCTGCCAGCAACTCACCGATTTCCTTGGTAGATTTCTGAGTAATCTCAGTATTGAAACCGATGGACTTTCTGTCCAGACGGGACTCAATAATCTTGTCCAAGCCATCAAACGCACCACTGCAGATAAACAAAATATTGGTGGTATCAATCTGAATCAACTCCTGATGAGGATGCTTTCTGCCGCCCTGAGGTGGCACGCTTGCCACGGTACCTTCCACGATCTTTAACAGTGCCTGCTGTACACCTTCACCGGATACATCTCTGGTAATGGAAACATTCTCACCCTTTTTGGTAATCTTATCAATTTCATCGATATAAATAATACCGTACTGGGCTCTTTCCACATCATAATCTGCTGCCTGAATCAGCTTTAACAATATGTTCTCAACATCCTCGCCCACATAGCCGGCCTCTGTCAAAGTGGTGGCATCTGCGATGGCAAAGGGTACATTGATTATCTTGGCAAGAGTCTGTGCCAGATAAGTCTTACCGGAACCGGTAGGTCCTATCATGATAATATTACTCTTCTGAAGCTCCACATCATCCAAATCCTTGGGAGCCATAACTCTCTTGTAATGATTGTAAACCGCTACGGACAATACCTTTTTCGCCTGTTCCTGACCGATTACATAATCGTCCAAAAACTTCTTGATTTCCATGGGCTTAATCAGGTTGATATCATGGGAAGGAGAGAAATCATCATCCTCTTCCAACTCCTCTTCCAGAATATCCTCACAGATTTCAATACATTCATCACAAATATATACACCATTGGGACCCGCAATCAACTTGCGTACTTGGTTCTGTGTTTTATTACAAAAAGAACAGCGGACGTCACTCCCTATTGTTTTTCCTGCCATTTCTTTACCGATAATCACCGGGACTTCCCGGTGTTATTCTCCCTTTCCTAAAATTCGTTCTGCTTATACAGAAGCATGTGAAGTAATCACCTTATCAATCAAACCATACTCACGTGCCTCTTCTGCGCTCTTCCAATTATCACGCTCGGTATCAGCACAAATGGTCTCATAATCTCTTCCGGTATTCTCCGCCAGAATACGATTTAACTTTTCCTTGGTCTTCAAAATATGTCTTGCAGCAATCTCAATCTCAGTTGCCTGACCCTTGGTACCGCCAAGAGGCTGGTGAATCATTACTTCTGCATTGGGAAGTGCATAACGCTTGCCCTTTGCGCCGCCTGCCAGAAGGAATGCCCCCATGCTGGCTGCCATACCGATACATACGGTAGAAACATCACACTTAATATACTGCATGGTATCATAAATCGCCATACCTGCGGTTACGCTACCGCCGGGGCTGTTAATATACAAATGAATATCCTTCTCAGGATCCTCAGACTCTAAAAACAGAAGCTGTGCCACTACCAGACTGGCAGTCACTTCATTTACTTCTTCTCCCAGAAAAATGATTCTGTCCTTTAATAATCTGGAGTAAATATCGTAGGATCTTTCACCCTTGCTTGTTTGTTCAATGACATAAGGTACTAAACTCATAATTGCCTCCTCTTTGTCTAACATATACGGGTACCAACTTTACCCAATTTCCTTATTTATCATATCTTAGATAAACTCATTTTTCAAGAATAAACAGAGGATTTAAGAAAAACTTAATCCTCTGTTCGTACATTCCTTTATTTATCGACATTTATCGACAAACACTACTCAGCGTCTGCCTCTGCCTTCTTTGCTTTTGCCTTTGCTTCCTTCGCATTTTCAACAACAAATTCAACTGCCTTGTTGATTGCCAAGTCTTCCATTACAGACTTCTTACCGCCTTCGCCGAGTAATTCCTTCACCTTGTCAGCTTCCATCATGTAGCTTGTTGCCATTCTGGTTACTTCTGCTTCGAATTCTTCTTCGGTTACGGTAATACCTTCAGCAGCTACTACTGCTTCCAATACCAGACGAGACTTGATTCTCTTCTCTGCCTGAGGCTTAATCTGCTCTAACAGCATCTGAGGAGTGGTACTGGTGAACTGCATGTACTGCTCCATTGAGACACCCTGAGACTGCATTCTCTGTGCGAATTCTTCTACCATCTGTCTCTGAGTGGTTTCTACCATAGCTTCCGGAATATCCATCTTAGCATCAGCAACTACTGCTGCCACTACTTCTTCTTCCTTAGCGCTCTTTGCAGCTGCGGTCTTTCTGTCTACAATCTTTGCCTTTACGCTTTCCTTGTATTCTGCAAAAGTATCGTACTCAGATACTTCACTTGCGAAATCATCATCCAATTCAGGAAGTTCTTTTTCCTTGATTTCCTTAACAGTACACTTAAATACTGCCGCCTTGCCTGCAAGGTCTTCTGCCTGATAATCTTCAGGGAAGGTTACGTTTACGTCGGTCTCAACACCGATTTCAGCGCCTACAAGTGCTGCTTCAAATCCGGGGATGAATGCACCGGAACCGATGGTCAGAGGATAATCCTCGCCCTTGCCGCCTTCAAATGCAACGCCGTCAACAAAACCTTCGAAATCGATAACGGTCATATCGCCGTCCTTAACAGCTCTGTCAGTAACAGGGATAATTCTTGCTGCATTATCTCTTTCTCTTGCGATATCAGCTTCGATTTCTTCCTCGGTTACATCGATATCCATCTTGTCAATCTTTACGCCCTTGTACTTACCTAAGGTAACTTCAGGCTTTAATGCTACTTCTGCAGTGTAGATAAAGGTCTTGCCTGACTCTAACTGGATTACGTCAATCTTAGGAGAAGATACGATATCTTCGGTACACTCGTCCAAAGCCTTCTCATAGCTTTCAGAGATCAAGTCATTTGCAGCATCCTCAAGGAATACACCCTTACCGTACATCTGCTCAATCATCTTACGAGGTGCTTTGCCCTTACGGAAACCGGGAATGCTGATTTTGTTCTTGCTCTTCTGATATGCGTTTTCAATCGCCTTTTCTAATTCTTCAGCTGCCACTTCAATAGTAAGCTTGGCCATATTGCCGTCTAATTTTTCTACCTGTAAACTCATTGTTACATTTCCTCCTTTATTGCCCCTGTGTAGGCTGCATATATAAAAATACGTCCAAATTCTGAACATAGTCACAGTCATTTTACGATTATAGCATATATGTTTAAAATCTGCAAATGTTTTTATAGCTTTTTTCCTTGATTTTCCTTATGTTTTCAAGAAAAAACTTAAATTTATGCATGGCTCCCAATGTGACTGGCCATAATCACCACTTTGCCCCTACCATTTTCCTCAATATAGTGGGCCACGCGTATACGATTTTCCTCATCCAATCCATTATAGGGCTCGTCCAAAAGCAGGATATCTGCTCCTGATGCAAAAGCTCTGGCCAAAGCCACACGCCGCTTCATACCGCCGCTCAGCTCTTTGCATGGTTTATATATATCTGCCTCATCCAAAAGTTGTAACAGATGCTCCTTGGCGGTACTTCTGCTGATTGCCACCAGCTCCACATTCTTTAAGGCGGAGTATTCTTCGCACAAACGATCCTCCTGGAACAGCATGCCCACCTTTTGGATTCCCGTTTCCACGGTTCCGGTATCCGCCCCGATCAATCCTGCAATCACCCGAAGCAATGTGGTCTTGCCGCTTCCGGAGGGGGAGTCCAGCACATACAAATTGTCCGGTTCATAGGTAACAGTAACATCCTGCAATACCGCCTGCTCCCCGTAGCTTACCGATACCCCTTGCAAGTTTAAAGGTTTCGTCTCCACTTTGGGCTCATATGCCACGCTTTTACATCCCGGCTCCCAGGCTGTAAAGGTTGCCCACAGCTTTAAGCAAAGCTTTTCAAACAACTGACTGAGCAGGATAATCACCAAGGTCCAGGCAAATACCTTATCCGTCTCCAAATAAATCTTGGACATGTATAACTGTTCCCCGATAGCCTTCGCCGGCAAACCTATGACCTCTGCCGCCACTCCTGCCTTCCAGCTCATACCTACGGAAAGTTTAATGGCACTGTCCCAGAAGGGACGTAGCGCCGGTCTGTAAATATAGAAAAACTGATTCCTTGCAGGCATGGCAAATACCTTGGCCATCTCCAATAGTTTCTGATCCGTACTGCGGATTCCTTCCAGTGTGTTCAGATAAAAATTAGGTAGCGCCATAAAAAAGCTGATGGCTACCGCCAGATTGCCTGAGCCCCACCAAATCAGGAAAATCACCACCACGGAAGCCACCGGCACTGCCTTCATCAGGGTAATCACCGGTGCCAGGATTTCCTCCAGCCATGACCTTCCCGCACTAACGGACGCCAGCAGGATACCCAAAAGCATACCCGCCAGATACCCTGTGGCAATACGCAGTATGGTACCTATACAGGCATCCCAAAAGAAGCCGGTAGTTACCAGTTTTCCCAAGGCCTGTAGTGTTTCTATGGGTCCTGCCAGCAATATTTTATTTTGAATGATTCTGCTAACAAACGCCCAAACAAGGAGCCAGCAGAAAATAATAATTGCTTTTCTGAGTTGTTTCATACTTACTCTACCGCTTTCCCATAGCTTCTTTCTATTCTTTGCTTCATTATCTTCTTTCTGTCAGCCTCGCTGACTTCTGACACTTCCGATACATGATACTCGGAATATCTTCTTCTGATAGAAGCATTCATGGCCCTTAACCGGAACACAAAGGATTCCAAGGCTTCCTCTTCGTTATCATATACAAAGTCAGAATTGGTAACCATACATGCTCTTTCATCTGTCGCATAAACAATCCATTTTCCATCTTTTTTCAGAATTACGATTTCATCCGAAGATATTCCTTTGCCATCAAAGAAATGATAATTTGTTAATTTCTCATCTTCTATGATTTTTAAAGCCATTTCTCTTGTCATATTCGCCACCCTTCAAGCACCTTTCTACGCCTATCCATCAGGCATTCAATACCGAAGATTAATATCCTCTACTTCACATAATAAAATCCATCCTCCGGCAGCTTTCCGCCTACCGCAGTAGGATTCTGTTCAAAAAGCACCTGCAGATAACCGCTTAAGTACTGCTTCATTTCTTCTCCTGCTATAAAGGCGATATTACACTTAGGGATAGCCTTTTCCGCAATAGGAGCCTTTGCGATGATGCCTGCATTTACCACCAGCTCTGCACCCTTTTTTACGTCCTTGTTAATAGCTTCTGCGCTTTCCTTATGCTCCTGCAGGAAATTCTTCACAGCAGTGGGATACTTTTCTAGGAACTCATTGCGCACTACAGTAACACCGGTCACCATGCGGCTACCTTCCTCACCCTGCAGCTTAGTCCACTCTTCATTCATATCCAATACCACCTGCAACTTGTCATTCTGCATACACGCCACGGTTACAAAAGGCTGGGGCAATAAACCGATAGCCTCAGGCTGTTCCGCTAAAAGCGCTGCCACTTCGGTAGCTTCTGACTTGTATTCCAGCTTCACATCCTCCAGCACATTGTTGGCACTTAAAATATAGTTTAACACATAATCCGGCGTAGTTCCCTTGCCGGTAAGATAGATGGTTTTCCCCTTCAAATCCTCTACGGACTGAATGCCCGTATCCCCGGAAACCATGTACAAAACACCCAATGTATTAATATCGATGACACTGACCTGTCCTTCGGTCTTCTGATACAAGATGGCTGCCACATTAGCCGGTACCAAAGCAATATCCATTTCTCCCTTTATCATCAGGGGCAACAGTTCGTCCGCCGCCGTCACCATCCGGAACTCATAATCCTCCATTGCCTGTCCGTTTGCGTCCTTTTCCTGCAAAAACATAAGTCCCATAGAAGTGGGTCCTTTCATACCGCCCACTCGAATGGTGGTACTTTCTTCTTTCTTCCCACAACCTACAATACACAAACATACCAGTGCAAACATTAAACCTGTAATTAATATTTTTTTCATTTTTCTTTTCATCATTCTGTCCTTCCTAAAATGTCAGTTTTTTAATATATTTTTTCATGGCTTATTATAATGAATCCTTTTTCTACTGTCAAATGCGTTTCATGTAAAACGTCCTATTTGCTTCGTTCAATACATGCAATTAGCAATATAGTGTCCTACAAGCAAGGCCTTGAATTTGAAAAACTTTCCAACATAATTCTTTTTGCTTTGCTCATACTAAAACCAAGATAAGTGATGACAACAAACACTTAGTCGGGCAAGTTTCCGGGATAAGTGTGGCACATACACTTATCTTGGAAAATAAACAGTAGAAATATAGGAGGAAACAACTATGAACAAGAATTCTAACAGAATGGAAGTTCCTGAAGCTAAAGCAGCTATGGATCGTTTCAAAACAGAAGTAGCATCTGAACTTGGTGTAAACCTTAAGGAAGGTTATAACGGTGACTTAACCTCTCGTGAAGCTGGTTCTATCGGTGGCGAAATGGTTCGTAGAATGATCAAGAAGCAGGAAGAGCAGATGAAGTAAGCTGATTCTCAGCCCTTTTTATGCAAAGAAAAGCCGTCCCGAATATCGGGGCGGCTTATTTGCTTTTTATGTGTAATTAGTTCTTACCACAGCACTTCTTGTACTTCTTGCCCGATCCGCAAGGGCAGGGATCATTAGGATATACCTTAGCATCCTTTACGATGGTGGTAGATGTCTTCTGCTGCTTGTAGAGTACCTTTCTGGTAGCTTCATCAAAGATACCATCCCACTCTTCCAGGTTGTACAACCAGTCTGCTTCTGCAGCAACCATGTTCTTATATAATGAAGTCTTGTCAAATACCAGATTTACTTCTGTATCCTCTTCCATCTCTTCGATAGGATTTGCCTTAATCAAGCTGTCATTGATTCCATCCAGGAAACCGGTCATAGTCATGATAGATACATTGTACTTCTCTGCCAATTCCTTTACGGTACCCTTTACTTCCTCATCGGGATTTGCCAATAACTGCTGATAAATCTCTTTTTCCTTCATGAAGTAAGCACCCCAGAACTGCTGCAGTTTGTCACTTCCCAGCTTCTCGTTGTATGCTACTTCTTTCCACTGTGCCAATAAAGCCATCTCTTAATACCATACCTTTCTATCTTCTGTTTCATAGCGAAACTTCTTTCCTTAGAGAACATAGATTTCTCTACTAACTGCTAGTATATAACAAAATCCTCGCAAACACAATAAAAACGTGAAAAAAGATGAATATTTCTTTGAATACCGGTCCATAATAGTACTATCATTGGAACCCTCCTTTGATGATACACCTGATAAAAATAATACTTAAATCCTCCCCTTAATAAAATCCCGGGCTTCGCTTTCGTGCAGGTTCGGGATTTTTGCTTGCGTTCTTAACCGGGTAATGGTATGCTAAACTCAATAAAACATTCGACAAAAAGAAAGGAACCTTTATGAAAGACAATTCCAATCCCAAAAAGAAAGTCACCTCCAAGCAGGTGGTCGCACTGGCCGGTGTTATTCTGCTGGTTGCAATATATATCATCACCTTAGTGGTAGCCATTGTGAATCCCGGCGAATCGGGCAACTATTTCCAGATTTGTCTGGTATGCACCTTTGCAGTACCGATTTTGATTTGGATTTACGTATGGATGTACGGCAAGTTAACCAACAAGCATACCTTTGCGGACCCGGATTACTTAAAAACCGAAGAAACAACTGAAGAATAGACAAAATCATCCCTCCCACAAATATCTTGCGGGAGGGATTATCATTTTCAAACTATTTGGTTTTAACACCCAGTTTCTGCAGTTCTTCCACAGCCTGTGCTCTGTTTTTGAAAAGAATGCCCTCTATGCTGACTGCTCTTGCACCCATAACATTCTTCTCTGTGTCGTCCAGAAAAACACATTCCTCTGCCCTCAGACCATATCTATCCAACAGCAACTCATAAATCTGCTTATCCGGTTTGGTCACTTTGTCCTTATAGGACAGGATACCGCCATCCGTCAGCTCCAGAAAGCTCATCAGCTCCTTACAGTCCTCATCAGCCTTTTGAAAAAAGTTGGACAAATAATAGACTCCGTAACCGTCTTCCTTCAGTTGCTTAATCCAGCCTTCCGTATAATCATATAAGCCTAAGATTCCGTGCAAATTCACAAATACTTTTCGGATAATATCTTCCAGCTGCGGGTCGTTTCGGATGAATCGCTCCAGCACTTCTTCATAGCTTAGAACACCACGATCCAGCTCATTCCAATCCGGACTTTGGGCAGTAGCCTTGCTCAGGCGTTCCACTGTATTTTCATCATAGCCGAAGCTCTCAAAAAAAGGCCGGTATGCAAAGGGCATCAATACATTGCCGATATCAAAAATAATATTTTTTATCATAAGAATTACTCACGTCCATCCCAACAATAGGTACAAAGCTTACTACGGTCAATACCTACAGAATCCAGCATATCATCCAGTCGATGGTAACGCAGGGTAGTGAAGTTTAACTTCTTACAAATGCGGTCCACCATTTCCTGATATTCTGCGGTTTCAGGATTTACATAGTTTATCAAATCTAAAGAACCGGATTCACCCTCCATCTCCTTAATCACTCTTCTGGTAATCAAATCCATCTCGGAAGAAGAACGGGAGAAGTTCAAATATTTACAGCCATACATAAGCGGCGGGCAGGCCGGACGAATGTGTACTTCCCTGGCACCACTTTGATATAAAAATTCGGTAGTTTCACCTAACTGGGTTCCTCTTACGATGGAATCATCAATCAAAAGAAGACTCTTGTCCTGAATCAAATCATGAACTGCTATCATCTTCATCTTAGCAATCAGGTTACGCTGCTTCTGGATGGTAGGAGTAAAGGATCTGGACCAGGTAGGTGTATACTTAATAAAGGGTCTGGAAAAAGGAATTCCTGAACGGTTCGCATAACCGATAGCATGTGCCATACCGGAATCCGGTACACCTGCCACAATATCCGGCTTTACATTATCTCTATCTGCCAACTTGGCACCACAGTTATAGCGCATCTGCTCTACACTGATGCCTTCATAAGAAGAAGACGGATATCCATAATATATCCAAAGGAAGGTACAAATCTTCATATCCTTACCGGGCTGTACCAGAGTGGTTACGTACTCCGGAGTAATCACTGCGACTTCACCGGGGCCTAATTCTCTGACATCCTGATAGCCCAAATTCAAATAAGCAAAGCTTTCGAATGCGGCGCAGTAAGCATTATCCTTCTTACCGATGGCGATGGGAGTACGTCCCATCTTATCACGGGCCACATAAATTCCCTTAGGAGTCATCAGCATGATACTCATAGAGCCCTCAATCAACTCCTGTGCATACTGGATACCCTCTACAACATTTTCTCTCTGATTGATGATGGATGCCACCAGCTCGGTAGCATTAATATCACCACCGCTCATCTCCAGAAAGTGGGAATGTCCTCTATCAAAAAGCTCCTGTACGATTTTGTCCGTATTATTTATCTTACCTACGGTAGTAATCGCATAAGTTCCGTGATGGGAACGCACAATCAGGGGCTGGGGTTCATAATCGGAAATACAACCGATACCCAGATTGCCTACCATAGCATTTACATCCTTGTCAAATTTGGTACGGAAAGGGGAATTCTCGATATTATGAATCGCTCTGTCGTATCCTTTCTCTTCACTGTATACAGCCATGCCCGCACGTCTGGTTCCTAAATGTGAATGATAATCTGTTCCAAAAAACAAATCAAAAACACAATCTTCCTTTGAAGCTACGCCAAAAAAACCGCCCATTTTTACGACCTTCCTTCTTTCATTATTTACTCGACTAAATAATTATAGCCTACGTCAGTTTAGAAATCAATATAACAAAAAACACAATGGTGAAAGTTTTTTTGTGTTTTTTTCACCATTGTGCCTAAAATATGACTAGGTATTCATTTTTCCGATAAATTCTCTTACTCTTGAATTTTCGGATGCAAAAATCTCTTCAGGAGTACCCTGTTCCTGAATCACACCCTGTTCCATAAAAATAATTCTATCTGAAACTTCCTTTGCAAACTGCATCTCATGGGTTACGATAATCATGGTCATATGCTCCTTTGCCAATTCCTTGATTACCTTCAACACTTCGATGGTAAGCTCAGGGTCCAAGGCAGAGGTGGGCTCATCAAAGAACAAAATCTTGGGCTGTAGTGCCAACGCTCTGGCGATGGAAACACGCTGCTGCTGACCGCCGGAAAGCTGGTGAGGGTAGCTGTCCGCCTTGTCCTCCAGACCTAACTGCTTCAACAACTTGAGTGCTCTTTCCTGTGCCTCCTTTTTAGAAACCTTCTCCACACTGACAGGGGCATCAATAATATTCTTCATTACCGTATAATGAGGGAATAAATGAAAGCTCTGGAATACCAGACCAAAGCACTTCTTAATCTTCTTCAACTGCTTTTTAGGTGCATAAATACAAGGGTCCCCTGCTGCCGCAGTCTCACCCATATATACCAAATCACCGCCATCCATGGTTTCCAGCATGGTAGCACAACGAAGCAAAGTAGACTTACCGGAACCGGAAGGTCCGATAATGGATACCACTTCTCCTTCTTCCACGGAAAGAGAAATATCCTTTAATACTGCCAGTTCTCCAAAGTTCTTTCTTAAATGATTGATTTCTAACAGCTTCATCTCTTTCCTCCCTCCTAGCGATAATATGACAGTTTCTTTTCTATGAATTCCATCACCGTTGCTACTAACAGATTAAATACATAATAGAACACACCGGCTGCCATCAGAGGCATGATACTGGTTTGTGCTGCACCAATCTGCTTCGCCACGGTAAACATTTCCGCCAGAGAAATGGTAAATGCCAAAGAAGTATCCTTTACCAGAGTAATGGTTTCGTTGGTCACGGGAGGCAACACTCTCTTTATCACCTGGGGCAAAATAATCTTAAAGAAGGTCTGACTTTTGCTGTATCCCAGTACCTCCGCAGCCTCATACTGTCCCAAGGGAATGGACTCTATACCGGCACGATAGATTTCTGCAAAATATGCCGCATAATTAATCACAAACGCAATAATAACTGCCGGGAAACGATATCCTGTTCCCATCTTGATATCAAACACATAGAAGGGACCAAAATAAACCACTAATATCTGTAACATAAGTGGTGTACCGCGCATAATGGATATGTATGCCTTTACAAAGGTCCTGAGAATCACATTCTTAGACATACGTCCGAATGCAATAATCATACCTAAGGGCATTGCAAATATAAGAGTGAGTGCGAAAACCTCTGCGGTCAACACAAAACCTTGTGCCAATTGCGAAATCATGGATACCATGTTCATAATCCCTAAACCAAACCTTTCTTATTCCCTAACAGAGATGAAGAGCTGTCACATAGTGCAACAGCTCTTTGTAAATTACTTTCCAAGACAAACGCTATCGGTCAATTTCCACTCCTCAGCGATCTTCATAAAGGTACCATCCTTTACCATCTCATCCAGAGTCTTCTGTACCTTATCTCTTAATTCTTCATTGCCAAGCTTAAAGCCTACACCATACTGCTCGGTAGCCAGTTTTTCCTCCAGCATTACAAAAGCACCTGCTTCTCTTTTTTCAATCTGATACTGTGCTACACCGATATCGATGGCTACTGCCTCAACAGCACCCTGCTCCAAATCCATGAATGCAGTATTGTAATCAGCATACTCAATTAATTCCTTGAAGGAATCACGTAATGCAATATTTTCTTTGTTCTCTTCATCATTCAATGCAGCCAGTGCAGAAGAATCCTTCTGAACTGCCACTACCTTACCTGCCAAATCAGCCTTAGACTTGATACCGGAATCACTTGCAACAACCACTACCTGGCTGTTATCCACATAGGGCTGTGACCAGGTATACTGATCCTCTCTGCCATTAATGGTGAAACCATTCCAAATACAGTCAATAGCGCCTGAAGACAATTCCATATCTTTAGCGTCCCAGTCAATGGGCTGCTTTACCAATTCCCAACCATTTCTGGCACAAACCTCTGCTGCCAAATCCAGGTCAAAGCCTACGTACTCACCGCTCTCATTACGATATCCGTAGGGCGGGAACTCTGCATCAAAGCCTACCGTAAAAGCATTATCTGCCTTCTTACCGCATCCGGCAAACAAACCAACAGCCATCACAGCTACCAATAAACAACTAAATAATTTCTTCATAATATCCTCCTTCGTATCCTTTTGATACTTTCCTGACATCTCCCCTCGTATTACTTTGCTATCACTTTAGCATGGTAATACATCAATCTGCAAGTATGTTACCATACCACCCAAACAATGTCAACTATTGCATAGCCGGATAACGCTTTTCAAACGCCTCCAGCTTAGCGCTAATCTCTTCATCATATTCCGGATGAAATATCACTATCTCCTGAATCTCAGCTTTCAGATTCTTAATAATTTCACTGTTATAACTCATCTGTTTGCGCAAAGCCTGACGTCTGATAATCAGCTCATGACGCATTTCCACCAGTTCTTTACGATTCAGTAAAGCATCCACATGTGCAAGGAAACGCTCCGGATACCGCACTCTCTGGCGACTCAGTTGCTCCGTCAGCTGTTTGATATAATACTCTCGCTTCGCCTCTGCTTCTTCGTACTGTTTTCGTTCCTCTTTCTCATTCAGATACTGCTTAAACTGCTTTTCCAGCACCTTACCGCTTTCTACCTGATATTTCAGATATAGGTAATTTAGTAGATTCGTATTGTTTACGTATCTTATCTTCACCTTATTCTGAAGCTGAATCAGCTTATTGGAAGCCTTCTCCACACGGGTCAGTTCTTTCCGGGCATCCGTATATTTAAACCAGATTACGGTAACCGCTATGGCCACCGTCACTACTGACACCAGATATCCGGCCCAGGTTTCCATCTGAAAACCATATTGCAGAATCAATAAAATAATAACACAAACCGCCAAGGCCGCCGTAAAAGTCCACATCAGCTTCCACAGACTAACCATCATGCCGATCAGCTCATCCCTACGATAGGCATAAGCATGCCTTTCTCTGGACAAACGCTGCATATCCTGCTTCACCACCTTGGCATAGTCTTCCGCTTCCTTCAGCTTCTGTATGCCGGTTTCCAACTCTTCTTCCTTTTCCTTCATGGCATAATAAACAGAGTCCGGCATTCGGTTTGCCTTTTCCAGATAATCCCAACGTTCCTGCTCCACCACTCTCAAACGTTTGGCGGAAACCATTAAAGCATCCTGCTCATCCTGAGGTAAGGCTTCTACCTCCTCCGTATCGGTCAGATATGCAGTCACCAAAGAATACTCTCCGCTTAAAAGCTCCAGTTCCTTGGCAGCAACCGTCATTTGGTCCAGACAATCACTCACAAAGCTTTCCCGTTCCTCGTGATTCTCAAAATTTACGCCGTCTCTGGTATATATAATCTCGTTCCAGTCCTCTTCTTCATAGGACCGTTTCTTTTTTCCAAAAAGCTTTTGCCAAAACTTCATGCTTTTCAAATCCTTCCGCTTTCCGTTGCTTCTTAGATATAGTTTCTGTATTCTTCCTGAATCATGTTTATCATCTGGTCACACTCACTGTAATACTTGTGATTGTCACCCGTCATACGCCAGGAGCGCATATTCTCCAGTCCCATTCCACTCTCTGAGGTATTCCATTGTTCTCCTACTTCCTGCATATTCTTTTCAATCTGCATGGATATCTCATAACATTCCGGATGCTTTGCCATCAGTGCCACATATTCCTGCTGCGGAAGTTCCATTCTTCTGGCCAGAAAATAATTCTTAATGGTCTCCGGGTCCTTCTTCCAATCATAGGAGATTCGAAAACTGGCTGCCGCATGCTTGTACAAAAACATATGGGCATACACTACACCGCGATTAAAATACAAATCCGCCACAAAAGAAGCCTTCTTGGTATCCCTTTCTGCCTCTTCTCCCATCTCTTCAATCAGTTTATCATAAGCCTCTATGGCCGCATGATATTTCTTCTTCTCCATCAGATGGTCGGCCTGACGTTTCTTCTTTTCATAATCCGTAAGACCCGAACCGAGACGTACTGCATCTTCGATTTCCCTGACTTCTGCCTCTTCAAAAAAACCCACATAATCCAGTATGCTTGTAACGAAATCGCTTAAAGTGCCCTTCTGATGCACCATGGGATACAGTTCCCTGGCCAAATCCGGCACCTGACAATCCGAACCGATAAAATGCAACAACTCATCATTCATTATCTCTGTTCCAAGCAAAAAAGCATGCTGCTTCAGACAGTATGCAAGCTCTTCCATACAGTAAACCATAAGTCCAAGGCTTTCAAAACAATATGCATTTGTGGCATAATTTCCCACACATAATCTTGCCTTCATAAATACCTCTTTCGTCAATCCAGCAGTATATCCTTCTGCCAGGTGGTTTCTACCGGCTCCCTAAACATTCCAAAGCCCAAATCTTCTATCTCCACATTGATTCGTTTTTCTTCCGGCATGGTGAAATTCATATAAATTCGAGTGGTCTCACCCTCTTTTAAATACAAACCGTCCAAGGGTATTTCCACGATGCTGACTTTGCCGCCAAGCATGGGAGTCACAACCAACTCCAATCTGCTTTCATCCTGCAGATAAATCTCACACTCAAAAGCGATATCTCTCCAATCCACACCCGCATCTAATATGGCAAAATAGGAATCCTGTCCTCTTTTCCACACAAACATACCAATATTAGCCTTCAGCTTATCCTCGCCCAAGAATACATATTCTTTTCCCAATTTGCTTGGTATCAAACGTTCCTGGAGACAATAACAGGCACCCTTGCTGTATAGGTTGTTTCCCTGGAATACTCTGCGGCCCTCACAAAGATACTTCAAAGAACCTTCCATCCATCCGCCGGAAAACTTCTCCCCAATCAGATAAACGGATGAAATATCCTCTTCCTCCATAACACCCTTGGCCATACGCAGAAATTCATTGTCACCCCCTATAAAGGCGCCCTCCTGCTTCTCCACATAAGCCACTATGGGTGTGGTCTTGGCATTCTTTTTGAGCTTCATTGTTATCAGGGAATCCCCGCGATAGTCAAAAAGTATGGCCTGTTCCTGCCAAAGCTCAGGCTGCTGATGCAGCATATATCCATAGAAGCTCTCTTCATAGCTTTGAAAAAACACCTTGGTTCCGCGAAGCTCCAAACCGTTAACCATCATAGTCAATACTTCAATCAACCGTGGTGTCAGCACCTCACAGGTAAAAAGAATTGCATAAATACGGTCCGGTGTGGCTATGGAAGACAAAAGTCCCAGACTGCGCTTCACAAACAAGGTAAGCAGGGAAACCGGATCATATCCTTTGCCCCCCACCTGTATCATCTCACCCCGGATGGCCAGGTTCAATAAATCATCCACCAGAATACCTTCAAAGGGATCATTCTCATAAAAGCGGACTGCATCCTTACCGAACAACCACTGATTCACACCGCACTTTTTGCAAAGCACGGTAGGAATATCATAATTCTCCTGTCCTGCCACTGCCGTAAAGGTTTCTACCTTACTACCGTTTTTCAAATACCGATAACTGATTTGGGAGCAGGTATTCGTCAAATCATATCCAATTATTATATTTTCATTTGCTGAATTCAGTAACACCCGTTTCCTCCTGGCTATTATCTGGGAACAAACAGCTCCCTGTTATAGAAATTGGTTTTGTAATACTCTTCCAACAAATTGTCGAAGGTACTGTAATCCTGCATGGTTTTACTGATAATCATATCGTTAATCATGCCATACCTTCCGGACAATTCCTCACCCAGCATTTCCACTCTCTGCATGGTACCACTCTGGGTCAATTTATCTTCTGCTTCCCCTCTCTCCACGATGTAGTATTGCACACTCTCACCGAAGAAAAGGATAAATTCTTTTACGAAAATACCTTCCTTTACCTGATTCATGGGCTCCATCAGATATTCACCCTCGTCCGTATCCTCTCTCGTAATCAGGTAATAAATCACCGGCTGTACCTGTGAATCCGCATGGTATTCCACAATGGTTCTGTCCTCCAAAAGAGTGGATAAGGTGCTGTACTCACGAAGTTCCATCAGACAGCTTAAGCGAATACCCTTCTTCAACACCGAATCCAGGAAATAACGTATCACGGGAGTATCCGCATCCTGTATTTCCTCACGATTCTCTGCATAATACTTCAAATACGCCAACTGACAGATTTCATCCACCGATTGACCGCTGCTTTGCAAACGGCTGATTTCCAACAGGACTTCTCTCTGAATCAGATGGTCTCGAACAAAGTAATCATAACTATGCTTTGCAAGGTACGCTCTTACCAGTTCCTCATCCTTACCGGACAAAACCAGTTCCTTGAAAACCTGCGACTGTTCCGCTACGAAGTAGCCGGAAAACAGTGTCTGTTCCACAAACCTTCTGCAAAAGTCCTGCATAGGCAGGGTATATTCTTTAGAAGCCTTCCAAATCTTTTTCAAATCTCTCAAAAGACCTTGATAATGCTCTGACAGATAGGCAATCAGATTGCCGCTGTATACGCCCTTGTCCAATAAAGCAAAAGCATACAGTACCAGCTCATACTGATACTCATTACAGCACTTCTCTATCCTGTCTTCCAACAGGGAAAGGAGTATCTTGTCCTCCACCTTACAGTTGCCGTACCGCAGGATCCAATCATATGCCAAATCCATGCTGCCGCACAGTACCATGTATCGGACAGCTTCCCCACGTTGGGTGGCAGACATGAAGCTTCCCGCCAGTGTATTCAGATAATCCGACAAGCCCTTTCTGTCATCTCTCTGATAATAATATTGCATAATGCGAATGGCAACATCTCCTCTCACTCCGTCCGCCAAATAAGCGTAACGGGCCAGACGTCTCCAACGCTCCACTTCCATATCCTGGTTTGCAATCCCTTTCTGGGGTCTTTCATACATGTAGATATCCAACGCCGGATTGTCCTTCACCACTGCCAGAATATCATCCAACAGTTCCGACGGTAGTACCAGTTCCTCTGCTTTATAAGCGATATTGCAAGCAAAACGGATGCCCTGATGATTCTCAAACAAAATCATATTGGCTTTGCCGTACAGAGGTACCCAGGCTTTCCTGCCGGACAGGGGATACTTTTGCTCCTGTAAATGGTTGGGCTGACATACCACCACATACTTCATGTCATCCTGCTCCAGAGTGATTTCATGTGTAAAATACAGGAAGGAGAGGTTCTTGATGTCGGCTTCATCCAATTTATTGCCGGACAGGAAATGCCTATATAAATATGCCAGATGCTTATTTATACGTCTTTTTCCTACCTGCTCTCTCACAAAAAGCTCCATGCGGGGACGATAATTCTGATAAATCTCTGCCAGCATCCTTTCCCGCTTGGTCACGTAATAGAATAAATATGCATTATGTAAATAGTCCAAATTGGTCTGGTACATAAAATACAAAAGTACCTGTTTGGGGATGTCCTCGTCCTTCCCCAAATCCATGGACATCATATAATACTCGTACAAATTGGTGATGCGAAGCTCTGCTACCACACCCTTGACCAGCCATTCATGTGCTTCTCCATCCAGTCTGTTTCCCTTAATCAGCTGAGTACAGATTTCCTTCAAAATCCGCTCATCCGCCTTTTTGGTATAAGCCTGTGTCAGGAATCCGAACAATAGGGGGTGGAATTCCTTTACTCTCTCAGCCAGATATACTACCTGCTCCAGTACCTCGATGCCTGCATTCCCCTGCTTTTTGCCAAAATACAACACCTGCATCTCGAAAGCATCCAATCGTCTAAGCAATGTGGGATTCTCGTTCACCAAAAGCCATGCTTCCAAATAAATCAAGGGACTTCTGCATCCGTTTTCAAACTGCTCCTGAAGGAAGTTCCATCGAGCCATAGGCTCCCTGTCATACTCTTCAGACATGAACAGTAGCAACCAAGCCACTCTCCAGTCTCTTCCGGACTCTTTGTAGATTCTTTCCACCTGCCACTTCATATCAAAGTCACGGTCATCCTTACGATACAAAGTATTCAGGTAATAATAATATGCTTCTAAAGTAGGGGACTGGGATTTACTTAACAGTTCTCCCACATGCTCCAGAATCCATCCCGCTTCATTCATCTGCTCCTTAGTTATCAGAAGATGCGCCTGAAACAATCTGGTAGCCGCATCCTTTTCATTGGCGCTTACCATACGGTCAATAATAGGGGTTATCTCCCTCAGCCAATCCGCTTTCTTCGTTTTCTCCAGTCGGAAGTTGATAAATGTGCTTACCAGCTCCGGCATATTCTTTTTGTACTCCAGCCGCTCTGCTCTCGCTTCTTTATCATAACTTTTCTTTGCAATGGTAATGGGCACCTCAACAGTCATATGGGCACACTTTAACACAAGCTTTCCCATATTTTTGCCGGCGTGAAGCACGGACGGGTCTATAAACAGAGGAAGGGTATAACGGTTCCCCAGGAAATCATCCTCTGTAATCACGTCCTTTTCCGTAAACAAAAAGTCTCCCTCACAATAAACCTCTAACCGGGTATATCCCCAGCCATTACGGAAAATATTAACAGGTTGCTCCGTCACTCCTGACGGATTTTCCAAATAAATCTTCTTCTCAGAAACCAGATACTCTATCCTCTGTTTCTTATTGGTGGCCACCAGAAATTCATCCACATGCTGTCCGTTGCCCGGTAACCCTGAAAGACCCTGATAAGCCAAATAGAGCTGGTTGCCGCTTTCCTTTATCACATTGGCAAAATCCGGTGTATAAAATACTCGGACCGCCTCCTGCCAGTCGCTCTTTGCCAGTCCTGCAAACTGCAACAGGTTTCTCACCTTGCCGCCTTCTGTGCCGGGTGCTCCGTGCATCATGCTTACCACATAGGGCAGATAATATTCCCCTTTATTGCTGACAATTCGAAACTCACCCTTGGTTACTTCACCCTCATTCATCCATTCTCCGTGAAAACGGAAAGCAATCTCCTCCGTATTCCCATGAAGCTCCGTTGACAAACACTCCATTCTGGGATCGGTGGTGGTAATATATCCGACCGTATACTTCCCTTCGGAAGCATACACGATAAAGCTGCCTTCATAGGTTTCCCCCTTCTGCAGCTCTATTTCCAACTTTGCACATGAAAAGTCCAAAGCACCTTTTTCATAATCATATGTACCATCTAATATCTGTTCTACCGCTTCTCGCATACATACTCTCCTGACTTCGACTTTTCCTTGTCATTTTCGTTACTCAGAGGCCTTTTAAGCACCAAAAGCCTAAAATTCCCCACTATTTATAAGTATACCATGGAAGCCTTTACATGGCAAATAAATATTCCGTATTTCCCAACAAAAAATTATCGCCGGTTGACTACAATTTACAACAAAAGCGCACCCCTCACGGAATGCGCTTTTGATTATTCATTCACATATTTCTTTACGGTAGAAGCCACTGCTCCATAACCACAGCTTAGCTCGGCAAAATACTGCTTC
This sequence comes from Lachnospiraceae bacterium, assembly GCA_017520425.1. Classification (GTDB taxonomy): domain Bacteria; phylum Bacillota; class Clostridia; order Lachnospirales; family Lachnospiraceae; genus Acetatifactor. The sequence goes on from JAFXFO010000025.1 coordinate 26,886, forward strand.
ACCAAATCTGCCAGCCCCACTTCAAACAGGTCCACACCAAAGATCTTATCATTCTTTAACAGTTCATCCAGCTTGCTTAAATCCTTAGGTTCTTCACTCAGCTCATACCCTGCCACATAAGGCATTGCTGTATCAAGCAGAGGATCGGAACTGGGTTCAAAGGAATTGCCCTGATCATCCACTGCCATCAGATAACGCAACCATCCAGCAAATACAAGGGGAATCAGCTTCAGTGACTTCACATCCAACTTATCACTTGCCGCATAAGCCTTGATGGTTTCACCGAAACGGATAGCCAGCTTCTGTGAGGTATCCGTAGCAATACGCTGTGGTGCGTCCGGCATGAAAGGATTGGGGATTCGGCAGTTTACCACTTCATCGATAAATTTCTTGGGGTCGATAATGCCGGGGTTTACCACTACCGGAAGACCTTCCTTATAACCTACAATCTCTACAAACTTCTTTAAGTCCGGATTCTTCATCTCCGCAGAAATCAAAGTATATCCCAACAGACATCCATACACTGCCAAAGTAGTATGCAAAGGATTCAGGCAGGTACAAACCTTCATCTTCTCCACCTTATCTACAGTCTCTCTGTCTGTAAAAATCAAACCACCCTTATCCCAAGCACTCTTACCATTAGGGAACCAGTCTTCAATAACTAAATACTCACATTCTTCTGCATTCACAAAAGGTGCCACATAGGTGTTTTTGGAGGTAATCACTGCATCCAGCCCGTCAATACCGTCTGCATTTAGCATCTCCTCCACAGTCTTGTCAGGACGTGGTGTAATCTTATCAATCATACTCCATGGGAAGGACACCTTCTTTGCGTCACGTACATATTCCGCAAAGCCCTTGTCCGCCACACCATTTTCTGCCCACTTATCTGCAAATGCATATACTGCTGCTGCCAGCTTGTCACCATTGTGCGAGCAATTATCCATACTCACCATGGCAATGGGTAATTTGCCGTTTTCATATCTGGTATAAAGCAGGGAAACCACCTTGCCCAAATAGCTTGCGGGCTTCTCCGGTCCATTCACAAAATCTGCTTCCACAGCGGGTACAATATTACCCTTACCATCTACCAAAGAATACCCCTTCTCTGTAATGGTAAAGCTAGCCATCTGTAAAGCAGGATTGGCAAAAATCTCCTTCAAGCGACCGTACTGGGCTTCGTTCTCACTATCCAGTACCAAAGACTCCATAATACTTCCCACAATAGTCTTGTCCACCGTATTATCCGCCTTTAAGGTAGCCAGAATCCCCAGATTATCATGGGGCCAATACATCTTTTCCACGATTTCATAGTCAAAACCTTCTGCGGCTATAAGACCGGTGTCAATTGCACCTTCATTCAAAAGCTTCTGCACCACATTGGCCTGAAATGCACGGAAAATATTACCGGCGCCGAAATGCACCCACGTAGGACGATTCTTGGTATTCTCCATCACCTTGTCATAATCAAATTCCGGCAGGCTGTATCCTGCATCCAAAAAGCTCTGACGATGTTCCTTTAAACTCTGTAAAGTTAATTCCATGATTACTTTCTCTCCTGACTTTTCTGAATTGCTTCCCACAAACCATTCAAATAGGTAGCGCCCAGTGCTCTGTCATACAAACCATAACCGGGCATCGCTACCTCGTCCCAAATCATACGTCCATGGTCAGGACGGATGGGGCCGGTAAATCCAATATCATAAAGTGCCTTCATAATCTCATACATATCAAAGGTACCGTCACTGGAAAGATGTGCCGCCTCTTCAAAATCCGTAGGAGAGTTAAACTTCAGATTACGCACATGGGCAAAATGCACTCTGCCCTTTAAAGAACGAATCATATCCGGCAAATCATTGTTCAGATTTGTACCGTAAGAACCGGAACAGAAAGTCACACCATTGTGCGGATTGTCCACCATCTTCATCATACGCAGGATATTTTCCTTGTTGATAATGATACGGGGAAGACCAAATACACTCCATGCCGGGTCATCGGGATGAATCGCCATATTGATATCGTACTTATCACAAACCGGCATGATTCTCTCCAGAAAATATTTCAAATTTTCAAAAAGCTTCTCGTCAGTCACATCCTTGTACATTTCGAAAAGTTCCTTTACTCTTGCCATACGCTCCGGCTCCCAACCGGGCATTACCGTACCGTTCATATCGCCGGCGATGGACTCAAACATCTTCTCCGGATTAATGGCATCAATCGCCGCCTGATTGTACGCAAGTACGGTAGAACCATCGGGACGTACACGTGCCAGCTCACTTCTGGTCCAGTCAAATACCGGCATGAAGTTATAGCAAACCATATGGATATCAGCCTGTCCCAATCTTTCCAAAGTGGTTATATAATTCTCAATATACTGTTCTCTGTCAGGAGTACCTACCTTGATGGCATCGTGAATATTAACACTTTCAATACCTACCAGCTTCAGCCCTGCATCCTCTATTTCCTTCTTCAGTGCAAGGATATCCTCCATCTCCCATGCCTCTCCCGGAGAAGTAGCATAAAGGGTAGAAATCACACCGGTCACTCCCGGAATCTGTCTAATCTGTTTCAAGGTTACGGTATCAAATTTGCTACCATACCATCTTAATGTCATCTGCATAATCAGTTCCTCCTGTTTGATGATTACTGTCGCCAATCAAAAATACCAATGTCATATAGCCATTCTGAATTAACGGATATAGTATATCACATTTGTTTTGCTTAAAAATACCAAATATTGCTTGAAACCGAGCAAAAATTGCTATATAACTATAAATAAAGATTCATATATTCATGATTGTTCCCACTTTTTCGGTGGTTCAAACAACATTATACAACATATTTTTTCAAAATGAAATATGAAAGAATTGGATGAAAGAGAAAGAAGGGCCTATTCTTATGAAAAATTCAAAAATAAAAACACTGGATGCCTCTGACGAGCGCCAGTATATGATACATGAGAATTACGAAGTTTATGTAAAGCATGGTGCTCCTATCGGTGCTGCAACTTTTCATTACCACAACTTTTATGAAATCATCTATGTTGCAGAAGGAGAATACTCTTCTCTATTGGAAAATCAGATGTATCACCTGAAAAAGGGAGATTTCCTATTAATTGATGCCAATGTTATGCATAAATACCACCATATCGAAAAAAAGCACGACTCTTCTCTCCGTATTATTCTATGGATTACAAAAGCTACCCTGGAACAGCTTTCCAACGGTAATATGGATCTGACCGCCTGCTTTCATAAGCATGATTACTGTGCCTATCACTTCCCGGTTCAGTATGAAGATATGTTCCACACCTATCTCATGAAGCTGGTTATGTCAGAGCTGATAGAAGGACAGGTGGCAGGCTCAAAGGAAGTTATGGACAGAGGATATCTGACCCTCTTTTTCGCCTATCTGAACCTTCTGTGCAGCACACCGGAATACCTTTTCAAGGAGGAGGAAACCACCTCGCACCCTTTGGTAGCCACCGTTTCCTCTTATATTGACAGTCATATCCAGCACAATATTTCCGTTGATGAGCTGGCACTACAGGTACATATGAGTAAATATCACTTTCTACGTAAATTCAAGGATTTGACAGGAGTCACGGTACATAACTTTATTACAAACAAGCGACTTATTTCTGCCATAGCGGGACTAAGGGAAGGCAAAAGCATTTCTCAGGTGTATCAGGATTCCGGATTTTCGGATTACTCCTCCTTTTTAAGAAACTTCAAAAAGACTTTCGGAGTATCCCCCGGCAAATACCACGAACTATATTAAAAAATGTGTCAGGAGTCACTATTTCCCCAGTTGACTCCTGACTTTTTACATTCACCTTACATGGGTTCTGCAATCCTGCTAACACCCACATAAATATCCGACACTTCATACCATGTAGCATAATCCGTCACACCGGTCTGGGGCAGATTAAATACCTTTTGGAATACCTTTACTGCCTCCGCCGTAGCGGGGCCGTAAATACCATCAGCCGTCAGTGTGGGAATGGCCGGATAATTACGGGCAATTCGGTTCAATTGATTCTGCAGCTGACGCACCTTTTCTCCGGAAGAACCTACACTCAGACTATATCCGGGATAAGAGGACGGCACACCGGAAATCACTTCTGCTGTATTGATAAACATATCATTTCCGTAATAATATCTCAGAATCTCTATGGCCGAATATCCCTGTTCCGCCAGATTCTTGGATCCCCATTGACTTAAACCGGCACACTGTACCCTGTCTCCATCACAATAAGCAGTCAGAATGGGCTGACGCACCCCCGGTCTGGACAGGTAGTTGGCGAACACATTATCCACCAGATTATCTATATTCTCATAAATATTCCTGCCGTAAATAAACTTCTGATCATAAGCAGTAGAGGAAGTAATGGTAAAGTCTCGTCCCTGCCCCCTGTACCATTCTGTGTACACTCTGTTCAAAGTAAAGGACATAATCGCCAAAATGTTAGCATACAGTGCCGCTTCCGGCCAAGTGGCATAGATTTCACAGGAAGCCACATTCTTAATATAATCCTTATAGCGCACCCAATAATTGGGAGCTGTATTGTCAGAAGGCAACCCATCATGTACTATTACATATTCCGGAATTACTACCCGGCTCAAGACAATTTCTCCGGACTCCGCCATGGGCTTGATTTCATCCTCCGGAAGCTTAGGCGGATACTCTCCGAACAGGGTATGCACGGGAATTACTACAATCTGTTCCTCTTCCGTCTGTGTTAATGGAGCCAGCTTTATTTGCTGAATGGCTACTCTGTCCGGCAGGATTTCCGTACCGCTGACCAGAGCCGGTTCATATCCTTCCGCCTCCACTGTAATATTATAATCTGTGTAGGGTTGGATTTCGGAAGGTGCCTGAGAATATTCGAAATCCGGAGCGCTCAGCGTGATTTCTTCCGTTTCTCCTGAAATATCCGTAACCCCTGTAAAAATAGCCTCTGCCGGCTCTTCCGTATAGGATATGGTAACCCGAGCTCCGGGGATAGGACGTAGCTCCTGATTGGATACTACACTGATACGGAGGGTACCAAAATATTGTCTGCTATTGATGTCCATGCTTTTTCCTTAAAGGGGACTTTATGGATAGTATATGCGTAGATTCGCTTTTCGGTTACTGAAAACGCCCGGGCTTACACCCGGGCGCTATGTTTCATCTATTTTGTTAATAACATCATAATCTCATTACTTCTTGCAATAAACTTATTCATGGCTTCAGGGCTCAAAGGTTCATGCTGAATCTTTGCCAAATCATAGAGCTGTTCACAAATCATCTTTGTGTTTTCGCCCTCCTGATTCGCCACCACGTACTCTACTAACGGATGGTTTGCATTCAGCACCAGGGTTTCACCCTCTGCTCCAAAAGCACTCATATCCATACCCGGCATCGCATACATCTTCATCATATCCTGCATACGTCTGCTTTCCTCGGACAAGGTAATCACAGAAGCAATCTTCTTATTTTTCAGCTTCTGAAGCTTCACATTCAGCTTGTCATTCTTCAGAGCTTTCTTCATCATATCGCCTAAAGAAGCTGCCTGCTCCTCCATCTCCTTTTCTGCCTTCTTGGAGGTCTTGGCTTTAAATACATCCGTCAAATCCGCATCGATTCTCTGGAACTTGATGCCCTCATTCTTAGCCTCCAGCTGGGAAACGAAGGGCTGGTCGATATTGTGAGTCAGAATCACTGCATCCATCTTAGCAGCCTTAAACATCTCAATATACTGTCCCTGCTGCTTTTCATCGGTCACATAGTAAATGACCTTTTCCTTCTTTTCCTCGGAATCCTCAGCATCCTCAGTTACTACTTCTGCTTCTACCACATCACCGTTTTCATCAACAGCATCACCTTCTTCATCCAAAGGCTTGATTTCCAGGCATTCAGGCAGAGTCAGGTACTTGCCATCCAGATTCTTAAAGAGAATATAATTGGTCATCTTCTCACAGAACTTATCATCCTTTAAGCAGCCAAACTTGATGAACGGACTAATATCATCCCAGTACTTATCGTACTCTTCCTTCTCGGTCTTGCACATACCGGAAAGCTTGTCTGCCACCTTCTTAGAGATATACTCGGAAATCTTCTTCACGAAGCCGTCATTCTGCAATGCACTTCTGGAAACATTCAAAGGCAAATCAGGACAATCAATTACACCCTTTAATAACAGCAGAAACTCCGGAATCACTTCCTTGATATTGTCTGCGATAAATACCTGATTGTTATAAAGCTTGATGGTACCCTCGATGGATTCGTACTCCATGTTAATCTTAGGGAAGTACAGAATACCCTTTAAGTTAAAAGGATAATCCATATTCAAATGAATCCAAAATAAAGGTTCTTTATAATCCTGGAATACCTTACGGTAGAATTCCAAATATTCTTCCTTGGTACACTCGTTAGGATGCTTCGCCCAAAGAGGTGTAGTTTCGTTTAATAACTCCGGACGCTTCTTGATTTTCAGTTTCTCGCCATCCTCTTCCTTTTCAGGCTTAATCACCTCTACCACTTCGTCCGTATCCAGCTTTTCTTCCGCCTTAATAGTCTGTGTATCTTCACTATTCGCCTTAGAAAGGTAAATTTCAGTAGGCATGAAGGAACAATACTTCTTGATCACCTCACGTGCTTCATATTCATTACAGAACTTCAGGCTGTCCTCATTCAAAAACAGGGTAATGGTGGTACCCACTTCTGCCTTGTCTCCATCTTCCATGGTAAACTCTGTGCCGCCGTCACATTCCCAATGCACCGGCTTGGCTCCTTCCTGATAAGAAAGAGTATCAATATGCACTTCATTAGCTACCATAAATGCAGAGTAAAAGCCCAAACCGAAATGACCGATAATCTGGTCAGAATTACTCTTGTCCTTATACTTCTCAATAAAATCCGTAGCACCGGAAAAAGCAATCTGATTGATATACTCATCCACTTCATCCGCAGTCATACCCAGACCGTTATCCGTAAAGGTCAATGTCTTATTCTGAGGGTCCACTACCACTTGAATCTTACCCTTATAGCCTTCCGGCAAGGTATACTCACCCATCATATCCAGCTTCTTAAGCTTGGTCACTGCATCACAACCATTGGAGATTAACTCTCTGTAGAAAATATCATGGTCGGAATACAACCATTTCTTAATAATGGGAAAAATGTTTTCACTGTTAATTGACAGACTACCGCTTCTTGCTGCCATAAAATCACTTCCTTTTCTTCTTTCTCTTCTCAAAATCCATGGCGGATTTCTCACTAATCACAAGTTTATAACCCTCTCAAACAAATGTCAAGACAAAATTAGCACTCAATAAGTATGAGTGCTAATAAATCGAAAAATTTCGCTATTTTACAGGGCTTTACAAGTCTATTCACAAATTATTAAATCTTTGTAAACTACCAAAATCCCTTCATACATTCTTCATAAACTTCAAAGAAATTCTTAGTATCCACCCCTGTTGTCTGATTCATCTCTACCTTCTGCCACAGCTTCTCATTCAGCTTTCTGGCTTTTTTCTCCACAAAGGCATCATACTCCTTACGGAAAGCCTCATTCTTACGCTTCTCGATAATCACCAGCTTATTGGCATCTGTCTGGGCTCTGTCAAAGGTACTGATACATTTCAAAAGATAATAGCCCTCCTCCGCTTCAAATACCGGACTGATTTCCTCTGTCTGCAGGCCGAACGCCACTTTTTCCACGGCGGCATCCACCTCTCCCTTTTGGAAGGAGATTCTGATAGTTTCCTCCTCGCTATACTTTCCTGCCAACTCCGTAAATCCGCTTTCACCGTCCACTGCCTGCTGCCGAAGTCCCTCCATTTGCTCCAAAACGGCCTTCTTCATATCTTCGGAATAAGGGATTTTATTGCCATCCTTGTCCTCATTGACCGTCTTTCTGTATATCTGCTCCACGGTAATGGTTCTGGCCTCATCGTCACTGATTTCCGGATTTACTTGGGCAATAATCTGCTGGTATACTTTATCCGCCAAAGCATTTTCTTTATAGAGCTGTAACACCAGTTCCTCTGTCACTTCCAGGGCCTCCGCCTCGGTCTTGGTCAGTGAGCTTACATAGTTCTTAGCTGCCTGTGCCAAAAGTTCTTCCTCCCTTTCCGTCAGAGTTACTTCCTTTTCCAGCGCAAGCAGATATACGGACTTCATACGTGCAATCTGCGCCAGCACATTATCCTTTACATTATCTCCCAAGGTCACCCCCTGATAATCCACTTCCCAAATCTGCGGACCCAGGGCTGTTTCATAACGATTCTGCACATTGGTCAAATACAGCATATACTCCGTCAGTGTACAGGACACCTTGTCAATGCGGAACAATTCATCCTTGGCCAGTGCCGTAGTAAACACCACCTTGCCTCTGTCACTGTCTCCGCAGGCACATAAGCTCACTATCAATAACAGGCAGCAAAGTATTAACTGCCCCTTCTTTCTCAATCTTTTTCTCATGGTTCCTCCACTATCTTCAAAACACTTCCGCTTCCGGCTCTCTTTATCACAATCTGCTTATAAATTCTCATCTCAAAAAGGTGCTATAATGCAACCACTTGCATTATAACACCTTTTCCTGTCTTTGGTCTATATACAGACTATGAGAAAACTCTTAACTTTTTATTACTTAATTACGTGAATCCATCCTTCGGGAGCTTCAATACGGCCCATCTGGATACCGGTCAGGGTATCATACAGCTTCTTGGTGATAGGTCCCATCTCGCTCATACCTGCGGGCAGGCAGATTTCCTTGCCATGGTCTACAATCTTTCCTACAGGAGAGATTACAGCTGCAGTACCGCAAAGACCACATTCTGCGAAATCCTTCAGCTCGTCCACATAGATTTCTCTCTCTTCTACTTCCAGTCCCAGATATTCCTTTGCTACGATCATCAAAGAACGACGGGTAATGGAAGGTAAAATACTGTTAGACTTAGGAGTTACAACCTTGCCATCCTTGGTTACAAAGAGGAAGTTTGCTCCACCGGTTTCCTCTACCTTGGTTCTGGTAGCGGGGTCTAAGTACATATTCTCATCAAAGCCCTGCTTGTGAGCATCTACGATAGCATGTAAGCTCATAGCGTAGTTTAAGCCTGCCTTGATATGACCGGTACCGTTCGGTGCCGCACGGTCAAAATCACTGATACGGATGGTCAGAGGCTTCACGCCGCCCTTGAAATAAGGACCTACCGGTGTGGTCAGAATACGGAACTGATACTCGTCCGCAGGCTTAACACCGATAACAGGGTTGGAACCAAACATATAAGGTCTAATGTATAAAGTAGCACCGCTTCCGTAAGGAGGCACGAATGCTTCGTTTACGGTAACCACCTGGTTCACAGCATCGATAAATCTGTCCTTAGGGAATACGGGCATTTCCAATCTTTCTGCAGAAGCCATCATACGCTCTGCATTTAAGTCAGGACGGAAGGTTACAATATGTCCATCCTCTGTGGTATATGCCTTTAAGCCCTCAAATATAGTCTGTGCATACTGAAGCACGCCTGCACACTCATTCAATGTAATAGTAGGGTCTGTGGTAATGGTTCCCTCATCCCACTCTCCGTTCTTATAATTGGATACATATCTGTAGTCAGTCTGTACATATCCGAATCCTAAATTTCCCCAGTCAATATTTTTCTTTTCCATCGGTATTCCTTCTTTCTTTTATAAGACTCTGAATAGCTTTATTATTAAACTTTTTGCGTCAAAAGTCAATACTGCGTTTAGGAATCTGCAAAAGTCGTTCTTTCGTAGCGCAGGAATTCATAGGCAATGTCAAAATAGGTATACTCATCACTGTCTGCGGTCAGCTTCCATTCCTCATCCTTGTCCAAATCCGGGAAGAATTTGTTGGCCGCATATGCATGGTCCATCTTCACCACATGTGCCACCTTGCAATAGGGCAAAAGCTGATTATATATGCTTTCTCCGCCTACCACATAAACATCCTCATCCGGGTATTGTTTCAATTCCTCAAAGAGTTCTTCCAGCGTATGTACCACTGTGGCGCCCTTCACCTGTAGCTTGTGATTGGTGGACAATACGATATTGGTCCGGCTTGCCAAAGGCTTGCCCTGAGGCAGGGTAGCCAACGCTTTGCGGCCCATCACCAGCACCTTTCCCTTGGTTTCCTCCAGAAACATTTTCTGGCTTCGTGGAATCTGTATGAGTAAATTGTCGTTATGTCCGATGCCCCAGTTGGCGTCGGCGGTAACGTATAGGTTCATAAATAAGTCCTCCTTATCTCGGAAGTTTCTTGTAACGAATACGCAGGGGACAGGGCTCTTTATTCGTGTTGCGCAAGTCCTCGGACGCATGAAATCCTGCGGGAGCTTGCAACACAAACAAAGAACCATGTCTCCTGCTTACTTCTTCCCAAAATCTAAATGGCAATGGGTATATTCAGTATCTGCTCGTGGGTCTCATAGCCATCCACGCGCACATCATTTCTGGTAAACTGATAGAAATCTTTGATATCCGGGTTCAGCCAGAACTTAGGTGCTTCCAAGGGTTCTCTGCTGATTAATTCCTTGATGATGGGGATATGTCTGTCGTAAATATGGGCATCTGCGATTACGTGAACCAGCTCGCCCACCTTCATATCGCAGACCTGTGCCAGCATATGTACCAGCACTGCATACTGTACCACATTCCAGTTGTTGGCAGCCAGCACATCCTGGGAGCGCTGATTCAGTATGGCATTCAGGGTCAGCTTATCATCCCCCGGCTTCTGGGTTACATTAAAGGTCATGCTGTAAGCGCAGGGGTACAGATTCATCTCATGCAAATCCTGATGCACGTAAATATTGGTCATAATACGGCGGCTGAAGGGATTATTCTTTAAGTCATAAATCACTCGGTCCACCTGATCCATCATACCTTCCTTGTACTGATGCTTCACGCCCAGCTGATAGCCGTAAGCCTTACCAATGGAACCGTCCGGATCCGCCCACTCATCCCAGATATGACTGTGTAAATCATTGATATTGTTGGACTTCTGCTGCCAAATCCACAGAATTTCGTCGGTAGCACTCTTTAAAGCGGTCCTGCGCAAAGTCATAATGGGGAATTCCTTGGACAAATCATAACGGTTTACCACACCGAACTTCTTGATGGTATAGGCAGGTGTCCCGTCCTCCCAATGAGGGCGCACTTTCTCGCCTTCCGTACTTGTCCCATTCTCCAATATGTCCTTACACATATCGATAAAAATATGATCTGCTAAACTCATCTTACTTTTCCTCTCTCTTCTCCAAATTTCCTCTTACCTTAATTCTTCTCAAATATATTCAAAAATCCCCTGAATAGCATCGGATATGTTAATCATTTCTGAAATTGGCAATCGATCCACTTTCTTGTAACCACGAACCGTCAAATCCAATAATGCAAGTTTCTCACAATGGATATAGCCTTCTATCTCTTCCGCAGCCATCCGAATATGAAGTGGACCGGGAACAGAATCCCCAATAATTGGGCATCCTATTATTTCACCACTGCTATTAAAGAAATCCTTACTAACCACCAATACCGGATGTTTTATTTTTTCAATTTTCAAAATATCTCCTTGATGCAGTATTTCCATTACCACACCTCTCTTCCGGCAGGCTCACCCCAATCATATTCTCCATCAAGCATTAACTTTCCATCAAACTCAGCAGCTCTTTCTTCTAATGTTTTATGCCGAAAAGGTTTCACTAAAGTAATTACTCCATCAGATACTGTGACATCTAAAAACTCATTTAAAGCGATCCCTGCACTTTTCAATACTTCCTTTGGCAATCGGATTCCCTGACTATTTCCCCATTCTTTTACCTGTGCCTGCATATAAAAACCTCCTCGCATACCGTATATACATAGTATATACTCAGTACTCAAAAATATCAATACATTCTCATAAAAAGCTAACGAAGCATCATTTTTTCTTAATTACACCATCACTTCTTCTCCACTTTTAACATCAAGAAATCCGATACGTGTCATCTTCATAAAACATGATTTTATCACCTTTTTTCGATTGCCTGAATACCAAAATGACATTATACACATCCGGATACGGGGATACCATGCCTATGCCGGCCATTCCAAACATCAATCCATTGAATATTGTATTTTGAGGTGCTGACAATATAAACAACACCCAAGGCACAATACCAAGTATAAACGGCAATAAACACATAGCTATAAATCTGCTTCTTCTTAGCGGAAAAGATGCCAGTGCAACCCAAACCACCTTACCTTTCAATTTGCCAATGGTTACCTTTGCTGCAGGCGGATAAACGATAGCATGTAACCATTCATGAACGATAAGAAGCCCAAAACCAATCAAGGCGCCACCTAACACTGCCGGCAAAAAAACAACCAATGTTTTACTTTCAAATGTTTTAATAAACATAGTCAAAAACATTACTACACACAAAAAAGCTGCTATAGGAATTGCTTTCTTCATCATCTCCTCTGTTGTAGCAGGTGTATTAAGTTTTTGTGCATTTACCGGAAGGTCCCCACACTGATATTGACTTATATCATCAATATTTCTCACGTATTTTATCAATTTATTTCACCTCGTAAACCCGAAAACTTACTTCCACTTATCCATTTATTATCATTATTGGGCACCAGTTCACAAAAATCTACATTAATGCCCAATAATTCACTTTTAATAGAATCAATCCAACCAAACGCAATCAACAATATCCCTATCCGCCTTTACAAATTTCTCATCTATAAAGACAGCCGCCCAACCATGATCTTCATCCCATGGACAATTAAGCACTAAGATTACGCACACAGGAACATTTTGTGACTCATACGGGGGATTACCGGTTTTACTTCTTGCATATATTGCATCTTCCAAAGCATAAAGAGTAACATCCGTGCCTATAAACTTTATAAGGTCTTCTGCAGAACTTATTTCAGGCCAATATTCTTTACTCTCCTCCTCATCATCAGGCCCCCACGCTTCATACATCTCGTCATAATAAAGACGTATAAAAGCCTCCAGCATTTCAGTTTCCAGCTGTGGAGTCCACTTGTCTATCAGTTTTCTACAATATATCTCACCCTGTTCTACATCCCCGGCAAACTCATCAATTTCAAAATCATTGGGGTTTAATAATAAATTATTTTGCATTCTTTTTCTCCTATATTTTTGATTGTGTGTTATTCCCCCTGCTTCAGCTCATCAAACATAGCCTTTACTGAGGGTGCATTCTTCGTAAGCTTCTTAATACTGAGCTCATCCGCCTTATTATTTGCCAATCGCAAATTATTCTCGGAAGAAAGAAGTGCAGCTTTTGTCTTTTGAAGATGATCTATAGTCTTATCGATTTCATCAATGGCGGTTGCGAATCTCTCACTGGCCAGACGATAGTTACGGGCAAAGCCTTCCTTGAAGGCATTCATATTTTCTTCGAAATGAACAATATCCAGCTGCTGATTTCTTACGATTTGAAGTTCCTGCCTATACTGCAGGGAATTCAGTGCCGCATTTTTAAGAAGCGTAATCATAGGGATAAAAAACTGGGGACGAATCACATACATCTTAGGATATCGGTAAGAAACATCCACAATACCCCCATTGTATAGATCATTATCCATTTCCAGCAAGGAAACCAGAATGGCGTATTCGCAGCCCTTTTCCTTACGGTCCTTGTCCAATTCTTTAAAAAAGTCCTCATTCTTATGTTTCGTGGCAGTAGTATCGGCCTCATTCTTCATCTCAAACATAATGGAAATAAATTCTGTACCATCATCCCCGTACTCTCTGTAAATGAAGTCACCCTTACTTCCGCTTCGTGCGTCATTATCTTTCTCAAAGTAAGCATTGGGGAATGCTGTCATACGTATAGAGTTAAACTGTGTGAGGCAATGTTGTTCCAGACTCTCACCGATCATCTTGGTAGACTGGCGGGCCTTGAAGTCCTTGTAGTATTCTATCTGCTCATCCTTAAGCTTAAGCTTTTCTTCATATTGCTCTTTTAAAGACTGCTCACTTAAACGGCTCTCATCTTCCTTGCTTTTTAGCTCGCCTTTCAGTTCTACAATCTCCATGGCTTTGTTGTTTAATTCAACCGTCTTTGCCTCTACCGCTTGTGCAACAGCAAGTTTTTTCTCCGTTTCACTACTTTCCAATTTAGCCTTCAGTTCGGCAATTATTTTGTCTCTGTCTGCTATCTCAGCTTCCTTTTGTATGAGATTTTCAGAATGCACTTTTGTCTCTTTCGCAAACTCCACATTCTTTTTTTCCAAAGCTTCTGACACAGCAAGGCTTTTTACCGTTTCGCTGGTCTCTAATTTGGCCTGAAGTTCCAAAATCGTACGCTCTTTTTCTACAAGCTCTTCCTCTTTTTGGGCAAGACTTGCGGCATACTCCTTTTCTTCTTCCAGACGAATCAATTGAAGCTCCTGCTCCCGCTTTGCCTCCAATTCCTTCTCCCGTCGTTCCAGCTCGATGGCAAACTCTTTATCCCTTACCTGTGTGGCGATCTGATTATATCCATTTTCATCTACCTGAAATACTTCTCCGCACTTCGGGCATCTTATTTCCTGCATGCTTCCCTTTTCTCCTCTCTGTGACAAACTAGTTCTTTCATTAAGGAATCCTCATGAGTCTTCCGCTTTCATGTCAATCCAATACCATGTTACTCTTACTGGCTAATCCATTTTGTACGTTCCAACAGCTTATCCATCACCAACGCATTCAGCTTTTCGTCGAAATCATTTTTATCCACTTCCATTCCATCGATTGCATAATAGGGGCACTTTTCCGTACTATCCTCGGGTATCAATTCTTCCCTGACAAACAATGTGGAAACCGTCTCCGTTGTTCCGTCTGAGTTGTATTTAAAAAGCGTATAGCTTCTTGCACCGGATTGATCATACTGTCTTACCATAATGCCATCCTGCAGAGGATAATCTCTACAAGACATCTCCGCCGAATCACTGTTCCAACAGTATATGCGTCCTTCTTCGTAATGAAACACTCCATTATAGCCACATGGGTCATCCGCCAATTGCACCAGTAGCTCACTGCTACCATCAGCGTTCACATCTAAATATGTATACTCATATTGCAGCATATCATCTTGAAAATCCGGAATATACCACATATCTGTCTGCGATTCATCCAAGAGCGCTCTATCCCCTTGTAAAAATCTGGTATAAGCTGTCATTGCGCCATCCCTCTTATGCAACACAAACATAGAATCATTGTACTGCATTCCGGAGTCCAATAGCTTCTCTATGACGTCAACCGTAATAATTTCCGGTAGTGTAATATCGTTCTTATCGCCTTCATGGTTATATAAGACCAGGTAATCCCCTACAAAATCCAGCCGATTGTAACGCCCTATTTCTTTCGATTGCAAGTATGCTATAACCTCACCTTCGTAAGAGTTTTCCTTTTTCTCCAGATAATCATATCTGTTTACCATATATCCTACCATCAGAAAACCATCTACCTTAGAATGTATACCAAAATAACCACAACCTACAAACCAATCCGATTCACACTGATAAAAATCCGGTATCTCCAATAAGTCTACCGCCTCTTCCAAACTGATTTTCTTGCACTCCTTGATTTCTTTAAATTCCACACACATCCGGCCATCAATACCACCTGTTATAAAAGTAGTATCTGCCACTACATAGGCGAATTCTCCGAGTCGTAACTCCACCGGCAGCTCAATGTCATTCTCATTGGTCCAGACATCTTGCATCGATTTCCCCGCTTCGTAGTATGTATAATAGGTTCCGTCATCCTCCTCATTTTCCGGCACATAGTCCCATTTTTCCCGCTTAACTGCTACAAAGGAAGCACCGGATGCTTGTTTTTCATATAGTTCATCCGTCCTATAGACCTTATTTTCTTTGTTCTCTTTCTTTTCCTTGGTTTCGTCTATTAATGATTCTTCCTTATCGTCCCCATCCAAAACCTGCTTATTTTGGCACCCGGTCACAAGGACCATAAGTAACATACACACGAATAATAATTTTACATATTTCATTCTATTCCCTCCGTAAATTCATCCACCTCAACGCCTGTCATAATCATCAAACCATTGGGCTACCAGAAACGTTTCCATCTTCTGTTTCGAGAGGGCAATAGCTTTTGCCAAAGCCTCTTCAGCAGTTGGGAATATAATAGGATTTAATGCACTGCTGCCTGTGCTGTCATCACGCAGTTCATAGCTGGTCAACTTATTTTCCCAAGATTGAATCAAGTACCTCTTCGGTTTATTCGAAATAATCACATAACCATTTTCTTTGTGTCTTCCCTTGGCTATGTTGCCGTCCGAAAAGTTCTCATTCAAGAAGCTCACTTTCCCCCATTTTACAATCGCATACCGCTTATAAACCACCAAAACAAAGCCTGTAAAGGCGTTCCACATATTAACAGCTTTCACCTCATCATACGTACAAAGATAGGTGAAAGCAGTGCCTTTGAAAAAATAGTTCTTATCACTCTCCTCAAAGATATCTATTTTCTCTTCCGGATAATCATAATACTTCATCTAAAGCCAGCTCCTTCAGTCTTTCAATATGTATGGCCACACTATCCAGACAGGGCAGGACACAGTTTTCATCATTCAGAAGCAAAGGAATCTCCGTACAGCCCAGCACCACTGCCTCTATTCCGTAGGCCTGCTGCATGTCCATTATGATGGCATTGAACTCCTGTCGGGTGGACTCCTTCACGATTCCCAGTTCCAGCTCCTCCAAAATCCTTTTGGCTATCAGCTCTCTGCCTTCCCGAGCCGGCACGATTACCTCTATCCCGGCTCTTTGCATGTCCTTTTTCATAAAGTCCTGCTCCATGGTAGCCATGGTTCCCAGTAAGCCCACCTTCTTATAGCCCCGCTTCATCGCTTCTTTACATACCGCTTGGGGGATACTTACCAAGGAAACCCCAGTATTCTTTTCCACCGCATCAAAGACCATATGCATGGTTACAGCAGTTAAGGATATTACCTCGGCGCCGCCTGCTGCCAGGTTATGGACCTTTTCCGAAAGGTAGTCTGCCAATTCTTTATTCTGTCCGGCAGAAACTAACTCCCATGCCTTACGGAAATTCACGCTTTCTATGGCAATCTCCGGCATATTTTTGCCACCGGTGGTCTCATCAATTCCTGCATTCAATTCTTTATAATACATTAGGGTGGATTCCGGACCGGTTCCACCCACTAAACCTATCTTCTTCATTTACTTCTCCAACTTATCACAGAGTGCAATCACCTGGTCTGCCATCTTAGCCAAATCCTTGTTGGCATAGCCCTCGGACTTCTTGATAATGGCAAGCAGTCTCTGACCTGCAGCCAACAGACGGGCATAGGCACCGGTAGCAGGCTGTACCTTCTTCTCCTTGGGAATAGGGCTTGCTTCGAATTCCAGCTGATTGGTCAAAAGATTAAATACGGTACCGCTGTAAGGGGCATAGGCGCGCTGACCATGCTCCACCTTTAAGCATTCCACAAAATTGGTACACACGCTGTCTTCACCATGCACTACAAATACTTTTCTGGGCTTTTCCTTAAAGCCCTCCAGCCACTCAATCAAGCCTTCCTTATCCGCATGACCACTTAAGCCGCGCATACTCATAATATGTGCCCGTACCTCGATGGACTCACCGAAAAGCTTCACTTCCTTGGCACCCTCTAAAATCGCACGGCCCAAAGTCCCCACGGACTGGTATCCTACGAAAAGCACGGTACATTCCGGTCTCCATAAGTTGTGCTTCAGATGATGTCTGATACGACCTGCCTCACACATACCGGAAGCGGAAAGGATGACCTTGGGCATCTCATCGAAATTGATGGCCTTGGACTCATCACTGGTGATGGAAAGACGCAGTCCCGCAAAGGAAATGGGGTTGATGCCCTCCCGCACATATTCCATAGCCTCTTCATCGAAGCACTCGTAACGGTTCTCCGTGAACACACTGGTAGCTTCCACCGCCATGGGGCTATCCACGTAAACCGGGAAATTCTCGTGTCCCTTTATCAATTTATTCACCTTAATCTGGCGCAGGAAATACAGCATCTCCTGAGTACGACCTACCGCAAAAGAAGGAATCACCACATTACCGCCTCTGTCGAAGGTTTCCTGTATAATGGCCGCCAGCTCTTTCACATAATCCAGACGTTCCTTGTCATGAAGTCTGTCCCCGTAGGTGGACTCCATAATCACATAATCCGCTTCCTCGGTAAAGCTGGGGTCCTTTAAAAGAGGCTGATTCTTGTTTCCGATATCTCCGGAAAATACCAGTTTCTTGGTCACACCGTTTTCCGTAGCCCAGACCTCGATGCTGGCAGAACCCAGTAAATGTCCGATATCCGTAAAACGAATCTTCACCCCTTCGCAAATCTCTATCACATCGTTGTAATGGCAGGGTACGATTTTCTTGATACAGCCGTCCGCATCTTCCATAGTGAAAAGCGGCTCTACCAGCTGGGCTCCTGCCTTACGCTTCAGCTTACGGTTCTTCCACTCTGCTTCCATCATCTGGATATGGGCACAGTCACGAAGCATGATACCGCACAAATCTGCGGAAGCATCGGTAGTAAAAATCTGTCCTCTGAAACCTCTTGCGTACAAAAGCGGCAACATACCGGAATGGTCCACATGGGCATGGGTCAAAAGCACATAATCAATCATGGACTCTGCTACCGGCAGTTCTGCATTCTCAAACAGGTTGATTCCCTGCTCCATACCGTAGTCTACTAAAATATACTTGCCTCCTACTTCCAGGCAATGACAACTGCCTGTCACCTCGTGAGCAGCACCAATAAACGTAAGCTTCATAGCAATCCCTCCATTTACTCTATAACTATTCAGACCATACATTCACAAAATCGCCTCTACGAGGCTTTCCTTTTGTTCATGTATGCTTCTCGCCATATAAATTTATAAAAGTAGTCCTATACAAGCAAGCTTGTAAGTCCTATTTCATAAATTTGCATGGCTCTGAATAGTTTCATTTTACCACAGAAACTGCCTCTATGCAATCAATACAAAAAATGGTATGATACTACAGAAGGAGCGTAGCAAACCATTATGACAGATACTTTTCATACCAGACATTTTAACAGCATACAGGCTTTACGTGGTATCACCGCACTGTTTGTGGCATTGGAGCATGTCCGATTCTTAAACTGCGGTGCTTTTGGTGTGGACATCTTCTTTGTCATCAGTGGTTTCATGGTCATGTTTTCTACCCATAAGGATACCAGGCACTTTTTAGGCAAGCGCTTTATCCGTATCTATCCGTTATACGCCCTTGTTACTCTGGGGACTTATTTTTTACTGCTGCTTTTCCCCGGTATGTTCCATTTGACCAAGGCAGACCCTGTATCCTTACTTAAGAGCCTGTTGTTCATCCCTTTTGAAATCAGTCCGGGCATCATCCAGCCTTTGGTAAGGGTAGGCTGGACCATCAATTATGAGGTCCTGCTTTATGTACTGTTTGCCTTGGCCTGTCGGTTGAGTCATCGCTACAGAGGTCTGATTTGCAGCGGTTTTCTGGTTATTTTGATGGTACTGGCACATACCCTGCCGGTGGATAGTATTATCCTTGCTTTTTACGGGGACTATATCCTGCTGGAGTTTATCTTCGGTATGCTTTTATACTATGTGATGAGCAAGGTTTATGTTCCTCTCAGCAATAAAAAGTACACTACTCTTGCGGCTTATCTTTCTGTGCCTGCCGTATTGGTGCTGTTTGGAGTGTTGGCCTATACCAAGCAAAATGTACCCCTGATTCCTTTTGGTCGTGCCGTTTACTGGGGCCTTCCTGCATTGCTTATCGTGACCTTGACCTTTATCATGGACACCAAACTCACCACGCCAAAGCCCTTGGTATACCTGGGGAATATCAGCTTTTCCGTATTCTTGCTCCATTACTATCCGCTTATGTTTATTGACCGTAAAATCTACAATCTGGAGCATTTCACTCCCATGGCCCTCCCGGTGACCATCTGCGGATTGCTGATAGTCATACTTATAGCTTCCGTAAGCTATGTCCTGATTGAGAAACGTTTCACAGGATATTTGCGCAAGTTTTTCAAATAATTTTTGTAACTATTCAGAGCCATGCGAATTTTCGAAGACAGACTGAGTAAGCTTGCTTACAGAAGGCTGTTCTCGAAAATTCATATGGCGTGAAGCACTCATAAGCAAAAGGAAAGCCGCGCAGCGGCAGTTTTGCGCATGAGGGCTCTGAATAGTTACAATTTTTTATTAATTGTTTGTTATTGTGCTACAATTTACCAAAACTTTCTATAAAGAAGTACAATTACACTGTTGACAAACGCCCCATTATAAGGTATATTATTATTTGTTCGAAGGAACACAATAATTCGCGCGAGTGGCTCAGCGGTGGAGCACCTCCTTGCCAAGGAGGGGGTCGCGGGTTCGATCCCCGTCTCGCGCTCTTTTTATTTGTAACGGAAATGCTTTAGATTAAGGCATTTCCGTTATTTTTATGCATTTGAAAAAGTGGGGACATTTGAGGACATTTTGGGAACAGTTAATTTCTTGCTTTGGAATGCTTCGAGGGACACTACATTATCAGTGATATTCACTGTTGTAGCAACTGCATTGTCTGGCATTGGCGCTGATACGATACTGTCGGTCTTCTGCTCCGGTGCCGTATCTTTCTTTCGTGATAATGCATCAGTTAACATCTTGTAGCTTTCCGCCTCCGTCAACGGATTGTAGATATATCCGTAGGTGGTAGACAATGAAGCATGTCCTAACTGTTCTCTGATGAAATCGATTGGTACGCCGTTTGCATTGCACATGCTGGCATAGGTCTTTCTTAGCTTGTGGGAGCTTTTTACCTGCAAATCAAACCTTTCCGCATATTTTTCCAACACATAGTTAATTTGCCTTGAAGTCAGCCGCTTACCATCTCTCATGAAGATGTATTCGCCTGCTTTGGGAAGTTTTTCGAGAATCTCCAAAGCATCCGGTATCAGATATACAAATCGGTCTGTGTGGGTCTTGGTGTGGTCTGCCACGGTAATCTCGTTTGCCACTTGGTCACGGACTTCCTCACGGACGATATGTATCTGATTACCTTCGCAGATATCTTCCCATTTTAGGGAAACCAGCTCTCCCACTCTCAGTCCCATAAAGAAATTCATCTTCACAGCCATGAAAGCAACATCACCGGTCTGCTCATACATCTCATCCAGATAGGTATTGAGATTTTCCAGTTCCTCGGTGTTGTAAGTTTGCGTCTTGCCTGTCTTCTTCACTATCTGTCGGAATTTCATGCTGATGCGAATCTTCGGCATCAGATTTTCCTGTAGATACTTCATGCGGTAAGCATACTCAAACATGCCGTTCAGAATTGTTTTCAGATTTACCCATTCTTTATTCGACAGCTTGAAGCCTTTCACGATTCGATTGCACTCTGTCTCTAACAGAATCTCCGTAATCTTTAAAATCCGAATCTGATACAGCTTGGAAGAAGCGATATACTTCTTAAAGTGCTGCCTGTGCCGAAGAATGGTGTTGGGGCTTGTAGTAATCTGCGCCTTGTACGCAATCCACTCCTCAAACAATTCCTGAAAGGTTTTCTTTTCAAGGTTCTCCCTGTCATGATATAAAGGAATCAGCTTATCCAGTAAAGCTTCTTCCGTTTGTGCACGAATGGTCTTTCTCTTGCCATTCCTATCAGTGTAATTGGTTCTCCACCGCTCACCTTCTTTTGCTGGTGGCGTAATGGAATACGGATGCAAGGCTTTCGCCTGCTCTCTCTTAGATGCCATACACAGTTCATGCACTCTATCCAAATCGAGTATACCATTAGAAAGTGCATAAGATAAAGTGCTTTGTGCTTCAAAATCTAAACTTTTCATGATTCTCCTAAAAATGGGTAATAAAAAAGGCACCGCTTGTAACGATGCCCCAAAAAAAGACAGATTCCTCGAATGAAAATCTGTCTTGTGCTAAACATATTGTTTTGATATTTTTATAATTTCCGTCACATACACTTTATCACATTTTGAAACATACCGCCATTGACAAAAGGTAGACAAAATATCTACAAAACATTAACAATTTATTAGCCGAAGGCGCAGCTTCTTCAAAATATATTTTGAAGAATTCGAAGGGTTTGGGATGTTTCCCAACAAGCAGATTTGCGCAGCAAGTGCAAGGTATATACCTTTGCACTGCTTACTAATTTGCAAAACCTGTACAGGTTTGCATTGCTTGCTACTTTTGTGACAGTATAACTGTATCATGTTTTGAATCTGGCGATAAGATTTACTTAGGATGGATCCTTTACTTCGAAAGCAACTCAACCAATCTCCTTGCGGCTTCTTTCGTATCTTCTGGTGAACCGAAAGTAGAAAAACGGAAATATCCTTCACCACAAGCGCCAAAACCTTCGCCCGGTGTGCCGACTACCTGTATCTCA
>JAFXFO010000026.1 GCA_017520425.1 Lachnospiraceae bacterium
GAAAACTTGATATATTTTTCGCATAAAATTTGGGATCTTAGCTCAGCTGGGAGAGCATCTGCCTTACAAGCAGAGGGTCATAGGTTCGAGCCCTATAGGTCCCACTATTAGAAACTTAGGTTTCTAATATGCCGGCGTGGCGGAACTGGCAGACGCACAGGACTTAAAATCCTGCGGGACTAATCTCCCGTACCGGTTCGATTCCGGTCGCCGGCATTTAAGCGAACTCCTTATAGAGTTCGCTTTGTACGTGTAGCTCAGCTGGATAGAGCACTTGGCTACGGACCAAGGTGTCGGGAGTTCGAATCTTCTCACGTACGTTATTTACCTCAAGGCAGAAATGTTTTGAGGTTTTTTATTTTATAATGAAACCTTTATAAATGATTTACGTCTAATTGGTAAAGAAATATATGAGGAGGAAAACGTATGAAAACATGGAAAAAGCGAATGCTGGCGTTTTTACTTGTTGTTGTAGGTGTTGTTCCGACAAGCGCCTGTGCGGCACCCGGTGAAGAAAATCAGCAAGGCGTAGCCAGACAACTGGTTAAGGCAGAGTATCCGGAAATGGTTCAGTATCCGGAAACGGATGGTTTTGATGTGGATATGGAAGCGTATAATGCGTGGAGAACATCGCTGACGGCACGACGTCCGGAGAATAAGGAATATCAAAATGGTATTCGACAGTTTTATGAATGTACCATGCAGGAGTTTTTAGCGGATACGGAAGGAAAGAATAAAGTATATTCTCCTTTGAATGTTTATATGGCGTTGGCAATGTTGGCAGAAACTACTGATGGAAACAGCAGACAACAGATTCTTGATTTGCTTGGTTCAAAATCGATAGAGGAATTGCGTAATTCTGCCTCTATTCTCTGGAATGCCAATTACTGTGATGATGGCACCGTGACCAGTTTGTTGGCGTCTTCTGTGTGGTTAAGTGAGTCTCTTCACTATAATATGGAAACATTGAAAAATTTGGCAGAGCATTATTATGCATCTTCTTTTTCCGGAACTATGGGTTCGCCGGAATACAATGAAATGTTGCAAAATTGGTTGAATGAACAAACCGGAGGACTTTTAGAAGACCAGGCATCTCAGATTGAGATGGATCCGCTTACGGTTCTTGGTTTAGCAACCACAGTATATTTTCGTGCAAAATGGGCCGATGAGTTTAATGAAGCAAATAATACGGAGGAAATTTTCCATACATTGTCCGGTGATGTGACAACTGAATTTATGCACCAATCCGGTAGTGATCATTATTACTGGGGTGAAAATTTCAGTGCAATTTCAAGACCATTGGAGAATAGCGGTGAAATGCTGCTGATTTTACCTGATGAGGATGTGACGGCAGAAAGCTTGTTAAGTGACAAAGAAGTGATGGATTTTATTCAAGCCGGGGCTTCTTGGGAAAATGAGAAATTTCTGATTGTGAATCAGTCTGTACCAAAGTTTGATGTAGTGTCGGATTACAGTATCGTGGATGGATTACAAAAGCTTGGCATTACAGATGTATTTGATTTTGGCAAGTCTGATTTTACACCATTGACAACAGACACAGAAGTAGCGTTGAATCAGGCTACACATGTAGCCAGAGTAATGATTGATGAAGAAGGATGTGTAGCTGCTGCTTTTACGGTAATGCTTGCCTGCGGAGCAGCAAGACCGCCGGAGGAGAAGATTGATTTTGTACTAAACAGACCATTTATGTTTGTTATCAATGGTCAGGATGGCCAACCACTTTTTGTGGGTATTGTAAATCAGCCAAAATAAATACGATATAGTAAGAAAACAGAGAGAGGTTGTTGTAAAATTCCCGGTAGGAGTTTTACAACAACCTCGTTTTTTATGCTTTGCTGCGATTTAAAGTTTGGTAGACCAGGTAGAGCAGTCAATGACCTTGGTGGCAAAATTTTCATAGAAATCCGGTTCATGACAGATTAAGACGATACTACCTTTGTAGACTGCCAGCGCACGCTTTAATTCTTCTTTGGCATCTACATCCAGATGGTTGGTTGGCTCATCTAATAAAAGAACGTTGGTTTCTTTATTGATTAGTTTACACAGACGCACCTTTGCCTGTTCTCCACCCGAGAGAACACGTACCTGACTTTCGATATGTTTGGTGGTAAGACCACACTTGGCAAGAGCAGAACGAACCTCGTACTGAGTGTAAGCAGGAAATTCCTGCCAAAGTTCTTCAATGCATGTGTTGTTCTGGGAACCACTCATTTCCTGTTCGAAGTAACCGGTGTATAAGTAATCCCCCAGAGTAACCTTGCCTGAAATGGAAGGAATCAGACCGAGGATACTTTTTAGCAGCGTTGTTTTTCCGATACCGTTGGCACCTGTCAGTACCAGCTTGTCACCACGTTCCATGGAGAAATTGATCGGGGTGGACAGAGGGGAATCATAGCCGATGACAAGATTTTCTGTCTGGAAGATGTATCGGCCGGCAGCGCGGGCTTCTTTAAAATGGAATTCCGGTTTTACGCGTTCCGGAGCGAGTTCAATAAGATCCATTTTATCCAATTTCTTTTGACGGGACATAGCCATGTTTCTGGTGGCAACCCTTGCTTTATTTCGTGCAACGAAATCTTTTAATTCACTGATTTCCTGCTGCTGACGTTTGTAAGCAGCTTCCAGCTGGGATTTCTTCATTTCGTAAACTTCTAAAAATTTGTCATAATCTCCGACATAACGGGTGATTTCTCCGTTTTCCACATGATAAATCAAATTGACGACACTGTTTAAGAATGGAATGTCATGAGAGATTAAGATGAAAGCATTCTCATAATTTTGCAGGTACCGTTTCAACCATTCAATATGTTGCACATCCAGATAGTTGGTTGGCTCATCCAGTAGAAGGATATCCGGCTTTTCCAGCAAAAGCTTTCCGAGCAATACTTTAGTACGCTGACCGCCGGACAATTCTGTAACATCTTTATCAAGTCCGATGTCTTCCAGTCCAAGCGCACGTCCCACTTCTTCTACCTTTGGATCAATATTATAGAAATCATGCGATTCCAGCAAATCCTGCAGGGTACCAACCTCTTCCATAAGTTCTGTCATGGTATTTTCATCCGCATCACCCATGGAACAATAAATTTCATTAATTTTTTCTTCGATGTCAAATAAAAAGTTGAAGGCGGACTTGAGCGCATCACGGATTGTCATGCCTGCAGTTAATACGGAATGCTGGTCCAGATAACCTACACGAACATTTTTATTCCATTCAATGGTGCCTTCATCCGGCATAAGCTTACCGGTGATGATATTAAAAAAAGTAGATTTTCCTTCTCCGTTGGCACCGATAAGGCCGATGTGCTCGCCTTTTAAAAGGCGGAACGTTACATCATGATAAATCATGCGGTCTCCGAATCCGTGGGAAAGATGGGATACATTTAATATGCTCATAAGAAAATTTCTCCTTGCGCTTGGTACATAATTGTCAATAACGAATCCATTATACTTGATGAAAGTAGGAAACACAAGGAAAACTCACGATTTCTTTACGGAAATCACTATGTAAGCTGTGGTAGGATAGAGTTGTCAGCTTAGAGAGAGGAGAGAGTTTCATGGAATTGAAAAATCGTTTTGGAGAATTTATCGCAAATTTGAGACGGGAAAAGGAAATTTCATTGGAGCAGTTAAGCGATGGGTTATGCGATTGTAGTATTTTGAGCAGATTTGAAAGGGGAGAACGTGAGCCGGATAAATTATTACAAAACCGTTTTCTGACCAGATTAGGGGCAGTGCCGGAAAACTATGAGAATTTTTTGTATTACAAGGATTATTGCCATTGGGAAAAACGTCAGGGAATCATTCACAATATTTTGGAAGAAAATATGACAGAAGCCATGCGTCTGTTAGATGCGTATTGCAGTGAATACAAAATGAGTGATGCTTTGGAGCAACAGTTTTATCTGGCTATGTTGGCCCAGATCAGGCGGTATGAAGGCAGTTGTGAAGCGGAGTTAAGTGAAATTTTTGAAACGGCCTTGCAGCTTACTGTGCCGGATATTGATACCCGAAGTTTTCATAACAGAGTCTTGTCATTAGAGGAGTTAAATCTGTTGCTGGAATACAGATACTGTAAAAAGCAAGGCGTATCCCTGCAGTTTTATGAGGCATTGTTAGAGTATATAGAAAGGATGGAACGAACTGTTCTTGCTATGGCGAAGATTTATCCTAAGGCGGTGTTTTATTATTTTTGTGCTTGGAAGGAGTCGAAGGAATCGAAGCAGATTCGTGCCTCACGAATGCTTTTGTTGTGTGACAAAGCAATAGAGCTTTTACGGGATGCCAATCGGATGTTCTATTTATGGGAATTATTTTGCATGCGGGAAGAGTTGACTATGTTTTTGCCGCAGCAGTTGCAACAGGAGGATTCGTTTATTCGTAGAAGACAGGAGTGCAATTTGTGGCGGATGACGCTGGAAGAATTATATGAGGAATACGGGATTTCCATTGCTATGTATGAATTTTGCTATCTATATGTGGAAAGTGAAAATTATTGTATTGAGGATGTAATACGTATCCGGAGAAAAATGTTAGGATTAAGTCAGGAAAAATTGTGCCGGGGAATCTGTGACAGTCGTACCATTAGCCGATTAGAGCAACATCTTTGTAAGCCGCATAAGGAAATTGTACAGGAATTATTTGAACGGTTAAATCTGTCTACGGAGTTATGCAGAACAGAACTGGTGACAGAAAATCCAAAGGCGATAGAGAAGTATAGGAAGTTACGGTATGAGAATAATAACCGAAATTATGATTTAGTAAATGAACTGTTGGCAGAATTAAAACAAATGGTTAGTCAAAATAATGATATAAATCGACAGGTATTGTCACGAAATGAAATAGTAAATAAATATAATTGTAATGAATTAACCAGAGATGAGTATGTAGAAAAAATGAAAGAAGCACTAGAATGCACGGTATCATATGAAAAGATTATTGTTGCAAAAGAATTATATCTAACAAATGAGGAAATAGCTTGTGTCCAAAATATTACATTAAAAATTGATAAGGAGAGAAGGGAATTAAGAGACTGTATTCATGTCCTGAAACAAATTTGTACTCAGATTAATTATCCAACAAATTATCTTAGAATGTATGAATTTATAATGGCTACTGTATCAAGTTATATGGGTAATTGTGGAGAGTATGAAGAATCAGATGGAATAAAGAAAAAAGTGTTGTCTTTACTGCTAAAAAACAGAAAAATTCGTGGGTTGCATGAGGCTTTGTATGGATTACTCTGGAATCAAGAACAGTATAATGAAAAGTGTGACAGTGAATATAAAAAAGAAAAATTAAACGCCTGTATTATATTAAGTCTATTAGATAGGGATCAGGATAGAAAATCATTATACGAGAAAAAATTAGAAAAATGCATGGTACAGGAAGTTGTCCCGTACCCATCTTGAGTGTCCAAGGAAGACTCATATTTAAAGGCCTCCTTAGATAAAATTATCACAGAAGACCTTTAATTGACATGTTACTTACAGAAAAAGTATTATAAACATATTTTTTGAAGAAATGGACCATCATGAGGATTAGGCTTAGGTTCCAAATCTTCACACACAGTAATTCCCGTTTCTGCCACATTAATTTCTGCAGTTGCTACAAAACCGAACAGAAGCATTACAACTGCAATACCAAGTGCAACAATTTTCTTCATAGGAGAGCCCTTCTTTCTTTTGTATAGTATGATTCGCGGATAAAATATTCGCATACATAATAGTAAGTGAGATTTGCTTTTTTGACATTAGCCAGAGTTGTCAAAAAGTGTCGTTTTGACAACTCTGACGGGTACCTTTCTGCGAATGGAACAGTTATCATTAAAATATGAATGTAACTGATACGATAGGAGCAGGGGGGAAATCGGATATGGCATTGCAAATGGGGGACTTAATTTGTCAGATGCGAAGAAAGCGGAATTTGACACAACAGGAATTAAGCGAAGGAATTATCAGCAAATCGGTTTTGTCAAGAATTGAAAACGGACAGGCCGAGCCGGATATTTTTGTTCTGCATGCTTTATTTCAGCGTCTCGGAAAATCTTTGTTGCCTTTTGAGATTGTAGTATCAAATAAGGAATATGAGCGTCTGCTGCAAAATGATGACTCAATGTTGATGCAAACGACGGTGATTGCAGAAAGTTCCTATTTAAAAGATATCAGAGAAGTAAAAGGCTTGTCACAGGAGCGATTCAGTTCTGATATCTGTGCGCGTGAAACTATTTCAAAAATAGAACATGGAAGAAATCCGCAATTAAAGACGGTACAAACGCTCATGGATCATGTGGGTGAACCGTACCGGAAGTATTACGGGTATGTTGTCACATTGGAATATGAAATATACGAGAAGGTAGAATTATACCAGCAGAAAAGAACGGCTTATCCGGAAGAAGCAAGGTATCTTTTCCGGGATATCAGAAAAAGGCTTGATGAAAGTATTCCGGTAAACAGGCAGTTTATTGAGAGTTCAGAACTTATGGAAAAACGTCGGAAGAACCAGATAACCATGGGGGAAGAACTGGCTGGGCTGGAACAATGTCTGCGGTACACAATGCCGGAATATCAGCGGGAATCTTTCCGTATGCCATATCGTCAGGAAGTTGTTATTTTAGAAGAAATAATTAAGTGTCTGAAACGTATAAAAAAGCCGGAGGCAGCAATGCGGCTTGCGGAGGAACTGGAAAAAAAGAACAACGCAAAATTAAAGCTTGGGTAACAGGAGAAATACGACCGATATATCACCCCGGAGAGTTTGTAAGAATATATTATATGGAGTCTATGTTTGGAGGATTTCGTATGTCTTTTGAGAATATTCGTCCGGAAGATATTTTCCGACAGCGGGGGAATGGCAGTTGTTTGCTGCTTGACCTGCGCGACAGGGCTGAGTATGCAAGAGAGCATATTCCCGGGGCAATCTGCATTCCATATGAGGAATTGCGTGGAAACATGGCAAGGCTGAAACAATGGACTGCACAGTGTAACAGGAGATTTGGCCGGTCGGCTCTGATTTTATATTGTGATCGTGGCAATACCAGCATTCGGGCTGCCAGAGATTTATATAATTGGGGATTTAACGTAAAAAATGTATATGGAGGAATTTCTGCATATAAAGGACCAAAAGTAAAAGCAGGAAATACAGGGAGAAATCTTGTTGACGGAATGAGAAAAAGCCTATAAAATGGTACACAAAAGAAGTAATAAAAAACAAGAGATTGGAGTAGGCAATGGAACGATACGAATTTGTCTGTCCCTGTCATTTTGGACTGGAGTCAGTGTTAAAGCAGGAAATTCTGAATTTAGGATATGAAATTGTGCAGGTGGAGGATGGCAAGGTAACCTTTGCCGGAGATGCCACTGCGTTTGCAAGAGCTAATGTGTTTTTGCGGACTACAGAGCGTGTGCTTTGGAAGGTAGGAAGTTTCCATGCGGAAACGTTCGAGGAGTTGTTTCAGGGAACGAAAGCTATTCCGTGGGAAACAATTATTCCGGTAGACGGTAAGTTTTGGGTAACAAAAGCGAATTCCGTCAAAAGTAAGCTGTTTAGTCCGTCAGATATCCAGTCTATCATGAAAAAAGCCATGGTAGAGCGTATGAAACAACACTATAAGGTGAACTGGTTCGAAGAAACAGGTGCACAGTACCCGGTAAGGGTGTCTATTTTGAAGGATGAAGTAGTGGTAGGCATTGATACTTCCGGTGAATCCCTGCATAAACGAGGGTACCGTAAACTTACCAGCAAGGCACCAATTACGGAAACACTGGCAGCAGCTCTTATTTTATTATCTCCATGGAATAAGGATCGCATTTTGGTTGATCCGTTCTGCGGCAGCGGAACTATTCCGATTGAGGCGGCTATGATTGGTGCCAATATTGCACCGGGAATGAATCGTGAATTTCTGGCTCAGACATGGAGTAACATTCCAAAGAAGATGTGGCCTGCGGCAATAGAAGAAGCAAAGGCTAACATTCGCACGGATGTGGAATTAAATATTCAGGGATATGACCTGGATGGAGAAATAGTAAAAGCAGCCAGACAGAATGCCAGAATGGCCGGAGTGGAACAGTATATTCATTTTCAGCAACGTCCGGTAAACCAGTTGAATCATCCGAAAAAATATGGATTTGTTATTACAAATCCGCCATATGGAGAGCGTCTGGAGGAAAAGGCAGCCATGCCTGCTTTGTATAAAGAAATCGGAGAGGCATTTGCAAGACTGGATACCTGGTCTTTCTATGTTATTACCAGCTATGAGGATGCCCAGAAATATATTGGCAGAAAGGCAGAAAAAAACCGTAAAATATATAACGGTATGCTAAAAACCCATTTATATCAGTTTATGGGACCAAAACCGCCTAAGAAGCCGTTGATACGTAAGGAAGAGTAAAATAACGCCTGTGGATTGTAAAGTTCCACAGGCGTTACTTGTGCTGTGAAATCCATAGATTACTTTGAGAATCGTAGATTTAATTCTTGTTAATTTTGCAAGCTTCGTATATACTAAATAAGTGATAATTGATTAAAATGAGTTTAGGCGGGGATTGGTCTGTGAAAGAAGAACAGTTTTTGCGGCGGGTTGCGGGATATAGTTTTGCGGTAATGCTGCTTACGATATGTCTGACTTTCGCGTTGCGTTACAAAGAAGAATATAATATTGTTATGCAGGAGCGGGATGCAACTGCCCAGGAAGAACTTTTGTATGTGGAGGCAACGCCTACCATTCTGCCGGAGGTTACCGTGTATCCGGTGGAACAGATGACGATGGACCGGCACAATACAGAGGAAGAAGTATGGGAGGTCTGGCAGATGATTTCCCCGGAGAACATGGATGTGCTGATGGAACAGGTGAGTGACAGATGTGTGATTATTGAAAAACCTGTCGGAACCGGTGTTACGTGGGAAGTGAAAGAGAACCTGCCATGCTATCAGATTTCTTTTACTCTGCGGGGGGCAAAAGAGAATTTGCATGCAGCTTCTGTATTTCGTATGTGGGACAATCTGATGTACTTTGGTTTGCCGGAAGCAGAAGAGCTTTTAAAGAATTTTTCTGTGCTATCCTATGAAGAGGAAAACGGCGTGACATCGGAAGTCATTATGACGTTTGATAAGTGTTATGTTCCGGAGGTGGCAGAGCAGGAAGAATACTATATCATTCATTTGAAGAAGTATAGTGAGGTCTATGATAAAATTGTGGTGCTGGATGCCGGTCATGGTGGAAAAGACCCCGGTGCCGGAGCAGAAAACTACCGGGTAAAAGAATCCGACATTGCATTGAAGTTACTTCTGGAATTAAAATCGCTGTTGGAAGAAAATACGGATATCAACGTGTTCTGTACAAGAACAGAGGATGTATATGCAACACTGCAGGAACGTGCAGATTTAGCACTTGGTCTGGAGGCGGATCTGTTTATCAGCTGGCACTGTAATGCGGCGGAATCCAAAAGTCGTGCCGGTACGGAAATTATTTATAATGCATTGCAGGGAACAGAGGATACTTTCAATTCCAAAGCGTTTGCAAAGCTTTGTCTGGAGAATCTGACAACTGCATTGGGAACAAAAAACAGAGGGCTGTCTGACCGGCAGGATCTGCATATTGTACGTCGGGCAACCATGCCGGTGGTGCTGGTGGAAACGGCATATCTTTCCAATGCAAAAGATCTGGAATTGTTAAAGGATGAAGAAAAACTGAAAGCCGCAGCACATGCGGTATATGAAGCAGTGCTCACTGCGTATGAACGTATGGAGGAGAACTAAGAATGAAGCGTATTATATTTGCAACATCAAACGAAGGAAAAATGAAGGAAATCCGATTAATTATGGAAGATTCCGGTTATGAGGTTGTTTCTTTAAAGGAAGCAGGAATATCTGCGGATATTGTGGAAGACGGAACCACGTTTGAGGAAAATGCAGTGATTAAGGCAAGTGCGATTGCAAAACTCACCGGAGAACTTGCCATGGCAGACGATTCCGGTCTGGAAGTAGATTACATGGACAAAGCGCCGGGAATTTATTCTGCCAGATTTCTTGGTGAGGATACCGACTACGATATTAAGAATAATTACATTCTGGACAAATTAAAGGCTGTTCCGCTGGAACAGCGCTCTGCAAGGTTCGTTTGTGCCATTGCCCTGGCAAAGCCGGATGGCAGTGCCGTTACAAAGCGAGCTACCATAGAAGGCTATATTGGTTATGAAATCAGGGGAGAGAACGGTTTCGGCTATGACCCGATTTTTATGGTGCCGGAGTTTGACAAAACAACAGCAGAGCTTTCCATTGAAGAAAAGAACAAAATCAGCCATCGTGCCAAAGCACTTATGGCCATGAAGGAGGAACTTTTACACGATGCCTGAGAAAAAAGTTCTGGTAATCAGTGATACGCATGGACGCACAAAGTATCTGGAAAGAATCTTACCGCTAGTGCAGCCGTTAGATCAATTGATTCATCTGGGCGATGTTGCAAATGATGTGGATTATATCGAAGTCATTGCAAAGTGTCCCTGCTGTTTCGTGTCGGGAAATAATGATTTTTACTCGACTATGCCTAGAGAACGATTGATTAAATTAAATGATGTGCCGATTTTTCTGACCCATGGTCATTATTACTATGTCAATGCAAGAAAAGATTTTATCCGTAGTGCTGCAGTACAGCGGGGGGCAAAAATAGCCTTGTTCGGCCATACCCATATGCCTTATCTGGAGGAAGAAAACGGAATTCTGGTGGCAAATCCGGGAAGTCTTTCCCTGCCCAGACAAGCAGATCATTATCCAACGTATATGCTATTATATATAGGAGAAGACGGTACATTTCGGGCGGAACAGCACCGGGTGGAACTGTAAGGAACCGCGGAATTAGTGAAATTTTGCATGCTTTTAAAATAATTCAAAAAAATAATTAAAAAAAGTTTAAAAAAAGTGTTGACATTTTTAGGGACGTGATATATAATCTATCTTGCGTTCGAGAGAACGACAAAAGAAACCGGGGTGTGGCTCAGTTTGGCTAGAGTGCCTGATTTGGGATCAGGAGGTCGCAGGTTCGAATCCTGTCACCCCGATTTTTTCATTTATATATTGTTTTTGCATGCGGGTGTAGTTCAATGGTAGAACACTAGCCTTCCAAGCTAGATACGTGGGTTCGATTCCCATCACCCGCTTTTACTAAACGATAAACGTTTGGTAATGTGTGTCAGTAGCTCAGTTGGATAGAGCAACGGCCTTCTAAGCCGTGGGTCGGGGGTTCGAATCCCTTTGGGCACATTAGAGGGTAACCTCATGGATATTTTATCCGCATGGTGGGTATAGCGCAGTTGGTTAGCGCGTCAGATTGTGGCTCTGAAGGCCATGGGTTCGAATCCCATTATCCACCCTCTTTTTACTAATGTGTCTGTATGACACGCTTGGTGTCATTTTAGGGCTATCGCCAAGCGGTAAGGCACAGCACTTTGACTGCTGCACTCGCTGGTTCGAATCCAGCTAGCCCTGCTTTTTTTATTTATGGAGCACTAGCTCAGTCGGTAGAGCACTTGACTTTTAATCAAGTTGTCGGGGGTTCGAATCCCCCGTGCTTCACTGGAGACCATATCCGAAAGGATGTGGTTTTTTTGTTGCCAATATTCTGTTAAGTATGGTAAAATAAATTAAATTGGGGTAGAATTGCCCGTGTTGTGTGGGCGCAAGAAGTGGAGAGGTCTCTTTTATGGATGGCGTATTGTACATGAAGCTTTTAAAGGCTACGAAAACTGCATTTACGGAACTTTTCAAGAGTCATGATGAGTTCTTTTATTATTGTACATTAGTGACCACCGGAGAAGGTAACTGTCCATATATATCCGCCTGGTCCTGGCAGGCATTGAAGAATTTTATGGATCAGGAACATATCTCTAAGGATGAAATTGTTGATTACAAATGGTCCTATGCGGATTCCCCCTATTGCGCATACGGCTGGGAGCATTTCAAGGAAGTGGAAGAATATGTGCTGGCTAATAAGCCTAAAAATATTGATGATGCAGAAGATTGGTTTAGCTGGGAGAATGCACTTTTGACAACCATGGAAGTGGTAATGAGTACGTTGGATGAACAGGGAGTATTCGGAATAGGAGCCAGACGAAAATGCATGCTGATAAATGCAGAAGTGATGCCGCCGGATTACACCAATACTTTGCGGGCATTACGCTTGAATGAAAAAGACGATATTAAGGTCTGGTTGCAGGAAGCAGCAGAGGATGTGGCAGGATACATAGAAGGCCATACAGAGGGTTAGAATATTGACAGAAACAGGAGGTGCGGATGATGGATTTTATGCAGAAGGATTACATCAGCGAGATAGTGAAATTGGTTCATGAACAGAAAAATCCGGTGAGTCTGTTGGAAGCATTGGAAAGCTACCATGAGAATGATATTGCGGAAGCGTTGGAGTTCCTTACCAAAGAAGAACGTATTGCCTTATATACCGCACTGGGAATCGAGCGTGTTTCGGAAGTTTTCGCCTATTTGGAGGATGCCACGGAGTATTTCGAAGAAATTGAGTTGGAAAAGGCTGCGGAAATCATCGAAAACATGGACTCCGATGATGCGGTAGACATCCTGGAAAATATCGATGAAGAGATTGGAGAGAAGCTGGTAAGCCTCATTGATGAGGAAAGTATGCACGATATCCGATTGATTCAGTCCTATGAAGAGGATGAAATCGGTAGTAAAATGACCACAAACTTTATCTCTATTCGCAAGGGTATGACTGTGAAGGAAGCCATGAAGGAGTTGGTTTCTCAAGCTGAAGACAATGACAATATATATACGGTATATGTGTATAATGAAGATAAATCTTTTTACGGTGCTTTGGATTTGAAGGATTTGATTACTGCCAGAGCCCATGTGGATTTGGAGGATTTGATCAGTCATGCATATCCCTATGTACATGATCATGAAAAGGTATCGGATTGTTTGGAAAGCATCAGGGGATATGCGGAGGATTCCATCCCTGTTTTAGATGATAATCATTGTATTCTGGGTGTTATTACGGCACAGGATATCATCGAAGTGGTAGATGAAGAGCTGGCAGACGACTATGCAAAGCTGGCTGGTTTGACGGAAGAGGAAGATATTAATGAGACCGTTTTTGAAAGTATGAAAAAGCGTCTTCCCTGGTTGATTGTATTGCTTGGAATGGGTATCGGAGTTTCGGCAGTGGTAGGCCTTTTTGAAGCGGTAGTGGAGCAAATAGCGGTTATCGTGTGCTTCCAGGCCTTGATTTTAGGTATGGCAGGTAATGTGGGTACCCAGTCTCTGGCGGTGACGATTCGTGTGCTTATGGATGAGGATCTGACCACAAAACAAAAATTGCAGCATGTGTTTAAGGAAAGTCGGATTGGCATAGGCAATGGATTACTGTTGGGTTTGGTGTCTTTTGTGTTTATTGGATTCTATATTTGGGTATTTAAGGATTACGGATTGATGTTTTCCTTTGCCGTATCCGGTTGTGTGGGTATCGCACTGCTGATAGCCATGGCTTTGTCCAGTCTTGTAGGTACGGCTATCCCCATGTTTCTTCACAAGCTGAAAATTGACCCGGCAGTAGCGTCCGGACCATTGATTACTACGATTAATGATTTGCTGGCGGTAGTGTTTTACTATGGTTTGGCATGGTTACTTTTAATACAGATGATGCAATTGGGATAAGAATCGGTTTATTTCATATGAAAAGAAAAATAAAGGTTGCCAAAGGAATGGGAAATCTGTTAAGCTATTAGGCAGTGATGTTAATTAGGAAGGTACAAATGAGATGAAAGAAAAAAGAGGTAGTTTTAGCGGCGGATTAGGATTTGTTTTGGCAGCGGCAGGAAGCGCAGTTGGTTTGGGTAATCTTTGGAGATTCCCCTATTTGGCGGCACAGTATGGTGGCGGTATCTTTATTTTTGTATATTTAATATTGGTGTTGACCTTCGGATATTCCATGCTGGTGATGGAGATTGGTATCGGTCGTAAAACAAAGAAAAGTGCTATTAGTGCATTTAAACAGTTAGATAAAAAATTTAGTATCTTTGGCTATCTGGCTATGATAGTTCCCATGATTATATTGCCTTATTACTGTGTAATCGGTGGATGGGTGTTGAAGTATATGCTGGTATTCCTGTCAGGAAAAGGTACCGCTTCGGCAGCGGCAGCAGATGTATATTTTGGAGAATTTATCAGTGCAACCTGGACACCTTTGATTATGTTCCTGATTTTCTTTGCGATTACTATTGTTGTAGTATTGGCAGGTGTAGAGAAAGGTGTAGAGCGTGTCAGTAAGCTGATGATGCCGATACTCATATTGATTTCTATCGGTATCTGTATTTATGTGGTTACCATTGAGGGAGCCATTGAGGGTATTAAGTATTATCTTCTTCCGGATTTTTCGAAGTTTTCTTTTAAGACGGTATGCGGTGCCATGGGACAGATGTTCTATTCCATGAGTTTGGCCATGGGTATTATGATTTCTTATGGTTCTTATGTAAAGGATGATGTAAACATAGGAAAGTCTGTAGGACATATTGAGATTTTTGATACAGGTATTGCTATTATGGCCGGTTTTATGATTATTCCTGTAGTTTATGTATTTAGTGGTGAAGCAGGTCTGACTACCGGTGGTCCGGGTCTTATGTTTAAGACCTTACCCAAGGTTTTTGATACTATGCCTATGGGTACTGCAATAGGTGCAGCGTTCTTTATTTTAGTTCTATTTGCTGCACTCACCAGTTCCATCTCCATTATGGAAGCAATTGTTTCCAATTTGATGGATGCCTTTAAGATTACCAGAAAGAAAGCGGTAGTTATCATTATTGCTATCAGTTTGGTTTTGGGTGTGATTACTTCCTTGGGGAATGGTGTGCTGGAGTCTATTAAGATTTTAGGTATGGGAATGCTGGATTTCTTTGATTATTTCGCCAATAGTGTATTGATGCCTATCGTAGCGCTTGGTACCTGTATCATGATAGGATGGAGAGTAGGCACCAATGTTATTGAAGAGGAAGTAACCAAGAATGGTGACAAGATGGGAAGAGTAAGGGTATTCCGCATTATGGTCAAATATATTGCACCGGTTTGTATGATGATTATTTTGATATTTTACTCGTTGGTACAGTTTAAAGTAATTGAGTTGTAGAGTGCTTGACAAGACAGTTGTTCTATGTATATAATAAGTTTCGTGGTTGCAAAGCGGCCATGAATACGCGGGTGTGGCGGAATTGGCAGACGCGCTGGATTTAGGTTCCAGTGGGCGACCGTGCAGGTTCAAGTCCTGTCACCCGCATAAAGAAAAGGGATATCCGGTCGGATATCCCTTTTCTTTATGCGAAAAGGGTATCCTTTTTTCTATAGGCCATTGGTATATGTTATTTGCACTTTACCGATGCTTAAAGTGTATATTATCACCTTTAAACGGAAGGAATTGATGTGTATAATGAGTATATAAGGCGGATAGTTGGCCTTTTAAGGAAAGAGTGTAATATATCTTGTACAGATTCCCCAATTCTTAGTGAAAATACTATGGAAATTATGAAAAAAATATGATAAAATGATTATAATTATGTATTAATGTCTTGCAGAAGCAAGAATGTATTATTGGAGTAAGGTTTCATGCAGAATAAAGATTGGTTTGATGCGGGAGAGGATATCCTGAAATCCGTAGTAAGTGCTGTGGAAAGACAGGATTTTTCCGGACTCAGTAAGAATATTGAAAACAAATTTAATAATACTATTGAGCGCATAAATGATAAGTTTGGAAATACCGGACGGATTCATTACGGACAGAATAATATGAAGTCCTCCACCTATCGGAAGCAACAGCCCAATCATTATGCCAAGGCTTCAGAGGTGGCGACGTACAGCAATGGTCAGGTAATAATGAACCCTAAACAGGTGCCGCAGTTATACGCCAAGCGACCGCCGGGTACCTTTTCAGGACCATTTTTAAAGGGTGCCGGTATTGCCGGAGCTGCTTTGACCGGTGTGGGTACCGGTGTTTTGACAATAGTATCTTTAGCGATTGGTGGACCGGGGTTGTGGTTGGCAACCGGTATAGTAGGCGGTTGTTTTCTGGGAAGCTTAGGACTGGCGAAAAAGGGAAGCAGCTTAAAGGAAAGAGTTGCCCGCTATAAACAATATGTCAGTCGTATCGGTCAAGCCCAATATTGCGAGCTGGAACAGTTGGCTGCGTCAGTGGGTAAAAAGGTTGCCTTTGTTAAGAAAGATATCCGTAAGATGATTGACAAGAAATTCTTCCTGCAGGGACATTTAGATGACCTGGGTACCACTTTGATTACCAGTGATGAGATGTATCAGCAATATGTAGATTCTGAGAAGTCTCGTAAAATACGGGAAATAGAAACCCAAAAACAGGAACAGCTACTTCTGGAGGTTAAGAATGTTGACGGCGAGTATTCTCCTGAGGTTCAAAAGGTTTTGGAGGAAGGATACGAATATATCAAGCATATCCGAGAGGCGAATGATGCCATACCCGGAGAGGAAATCAGCAGGAAGCTGGAAACACTGGAAGACATTATGGGACGCATTTTTGACCAGGTGAAGAAAAATCCGGACAATGTGTCGGATGTGCAGAAGATGATGAAATTTTATCTGCCCAGTACCAGAAAGTTGATTGATACCTACAGAGAGTTGGATGGACAGCCTTCCTACGGAGGCAATAATGTGGCCAATACCAAGACAGAGATAGAGAATACGCTGGATGTAATCAATGAAGCTTTTGGAAAGCTGTTTGATGATATGTTCGAAGATGCGGCATGGGATATTTCCACAGAGATATCTACCATGAAAACACTTCTTGCCAAGGAAGGTCTTACCGGAGGCAAGGATTTCGAATTGGATGATGTGAAATAATTTGTAAAAAACAGAAAATATACAATAAAAGGAGAAGAAAAATGGAAAACGAAGTAAAAGATTTAGTGGAAGAAGAAATCCCTACATTAACCTTTGAGGTGATTGATGAGGCACCGGTAGTAGAGACTGTTAAGTCTGAGGATTCACCCCTGGAAGTAAAGAAGAATGCAACACAGAAGGAAGTGACTGCTTTGGCAGAGGCACAGCTTTCTCCCAAGGAAAAGGAGATGGTGAAGGCTTTCGTAGACAAGATTGACCTGAACAATACCAATGCAGTACTTCAGTATGGTGCATCTACCCAGAAGAAGATGGCTGATTTCTCTAATAAGGCATTAGCTAACATCAAGACCAAGGATATGGGTGAAATCGGTGATATGATTACCGGACTGGTAACCGAGTTGAAGAGTTTTGATGTGGAAGAAGAAAGCGGCGGATTCTTAAGCTTCTTTAAGAAAAAAGCAAACAGCCTGACCAATCTGAAGGCGAAGTATGATAAGGCAGAGGTAAATGTGGCAAAGATTTCCGATGCTTTGGAAGGTCATCAGATACAGCTTTTGAAGGACGTTGAGTCTTTGGATAAGATGTATGACTTGAACTTAAGCTATTTCAAGGAAATTTCTATGTATATTCTGGCCGGTAAGGAAAAGTTGGAGATTGCAAGAACAACCGAGCTGGAGAACCTGAAGCAGAAGGCAATGGCATCGGGACTTCCTGAAGATGCACAGCTGGTTAGCGATTATGAGAATATGTTAGAGCGCTTCGAGAAGAAGGTAAGCGACTTAGAGCTCAGCAGAATGATTGCTTTACAGACTGCACCTCAGATTCGTATGATTCAGAATTCTGATACCGTTATGGTTGATAAGATTCAGTCTACTTTGGTAAATACCATTCCGCTGTGGAAGAATCAGATGGCAATCGCAATCGGTATCCAGCATTCCACAGATGCAGCAATGGCACAGCGTCAAGTGGCTGATATGACCAACGAATTGTTAAAGAAGAATGCATCTGCACTTAAGGTGGCAACTATTGAGACTGCTAAGGAAGCAGAAAGAGGTATCGTAGATATGGAAACCTTGAGAAATACCAACGAAAGCCTGATTTCTACTTTGGATGAAGTAATGCGTATTCAGACCGAAGGCAGAGAGAAGCGTCGTCAGGCGGAAATTGATTTACAGAATATGGAAAATCAGTTAAAGGACAAGCTCCTGACCATCAGTGTAGGACAGAATGCAAATCAGCCTGAGGAAGTATAAGCGTACATATCCTTAAGAGGAAAGAAAACTTTACTTCTGTTATTGACAGAAAGCTGAAAATCAGATACAATAGCAACTAGTTAAAAGGGAGTAGTTATAACGTGTAATCAACATACCCCGGTATTTAAACCGTGGTTACACGCTTTTACCCAAGTAAAAGAACAAGACTTTTAGCACAGAAATGTGCTAAAAGTCTTTTTTTCGTAACGGGGTGACAATTATTTTGAAATATAGGAGGCATGTATGAATATCGTATTTCAAGCAGCGTTGTTAGTTGTAGGTTTTGTGATGTTAATTAAAGGCGCAGATTGGTTTGTGGAAGGCGCCAGCAAGATAGCGGATCGGTTCGGGATTCCTCAGCTGGTTATTGGTCTTACCATTGTAGCAATGGGTACCAGTGCACCGGAGGCGGCTGTAAGTATTGCATCCGCATTAAAAGGAAGTGCAGAAATTACCATCGGTAATGTGCTGGGTAGTAATATTTTGAATGTTTTGATTATTTTAGGTCTCACAGCGACAGTACGTGCTATCGCAGTTCAGAAATCAACCATTAAATACGAGATGCCTTTCACGATATTGGTGGCAGTGCTGATGGGAGTATTGGGTCTGAGTGATGGGGAAATAAGCCGATTAGAAGGTGTTATCTTTTGGGCGGTATTCATCGTATATTTGACATATCTTCTGCTAATGGCGAAGAAAGGTCAGGCAGAAGAAGCGGAAGAGATTATACCGGAAGCAAAAACGGACTCTATGCTTAAGCTTCTCTTTTTAGTGGTAATTGGCGTGGTATTAATCGTTTGGGGTAGTGATATCACTGTGGATGCAGCAACAGCTCTCGCCAAGATATTCGGTATGAGTGAGCGTTTAATCGGTTTAACTATCGTGGCATTAGGAACCTCCCTGCCTGAGCTTGTGACCAGTGTAACAGCTGCTATTAAGGGCAAGGCAGATATTGCAGTAGGTAATGTCGTGGGAAGTAATGTTTTCAATATCTTATTTGTAGTAGGTACTACCGCATTGATTACCCCGGTGGCTTATAGTGCCGGTTTTATGGTGGATACTATTACAGCAGTGGCAGCAATGGTTCTCTTATGGGTTTGCGTGATACCGAAAAAGAAACTGGGAAGACCGGCCGGTATTCTCTTGCTGGTCTGCTATGTGGCGTATTTTATTTATTTGATACAGTAAATATTGATGAAGTAAAAAACATCTGATAAAATATCTTTATCAGATGTTTTTTAGAGAGGAAATTTCACATGAGAAGAAGCGGTATTTTGCTTCCCATATCCAGTATTCCCTCAAAATACGGTATAGGAAGCTTTTCAAAAGAGGCATATGAATTTGTGGATTTTTTGGTAGAATCAGGTCAGAAGTTGTGGCAGATTCTTCCCTTGGGACCTACCGGGTATGGGGATTCACCCTATCAGTCTTTTTCCACCTTTGCAGGCAACCCCTATTTCATCGACTTGCAGGAGTTTATTGATTTAGGATATGTTACTAAGGAAGATTGTGACAGACTGAACTTCGGTACCCACCCGGAATATGTGGATTACGGACAGATGTACAATCACCGTTATCTGATTTTAGAAAAGGCTTATGAAAGTGCTTTGGAGGCCGGACTGACCGAGCAGGAGGATTATCAGGCATTCCTGAAGGAGAATAAATACTGGTTAAAGGATTACGCCTTGTATATGACTGTAAAGGGTGTGTTTGACAATGCATGTTGGACGGATTGGGATGAGGACATCCGCTTACGTCGCCCTGCGGCAGTAAAGCGTTATGCAAATGAGTATTCTGAGCAGATGGGCTTTTACTATTTCCTACAATATTTCTTTACCAAACAGTGGGATAAATTAAAGGCTTATGCTAATGAGAAGGGGATTGAAATCGTAGGAGATGTGCCTATTTACGTGGCTTTTGACAGTGCGGATATCTGGGCGAATCCGGAGTTGTTCCAGCTGGATGAGGAGAATCTGCCCATCGGTGTGGCAGGCTGCCCGCCGGATGCTTTTAGTGAGACGGGTCAGCTTTGGGGCAATCCCTTGTATGACTGGGAGTATCATAAAGAAACCAAATATGCATGGTGGTTGAAGCGTATTGAGCATTGCTATAAGCGTTATGATATTGTGAGAATTGACCATTTCAGAGGATTTGATGAGTATTGGTTTGTTCCTTATGGTGATGAGACCGCACAGAATGGTAAATGGCTTCCCGGTCCCGGACTGGAGTTGTTTAAGGCTATGAAGCGTAAATTCGGTGAGTTAAAAGTGATTGCAGAGGATTTGGGCTTTTTAACCCCTTCTGTATTGCAACTTTTGGAAGACACCGGTTTCCCGGGCATGAAGGTACTTCAGTTTGCCTTTGGCGGGGATGCAAAGAACCTGTATCTGCCTCATAATCACAAAGTCAATTCTGTGGTATATACAGGAACCCACGATAATGAAACGACGGTGGGCTGGTATCATAATTTGAATGGTTGGACCAGAGGACATGTGAATAAATATTTCGGACTGGCAGACGGCAAAGACATACACTGGAAA
This sequence comes from Lachnospiraceae bacterium, assembly GCA_017520425.1. Taxonomy (GTDB): domain Bacteria; phylum Bacillota; class Clostridia; order Lachnospirales; family Lachnospiraceae; genus Acetatifactor. The sequence continues at coordinate 20,687 of JAFXFO010000026.1, forward strand.
TTCATCAGTGTGGCGCTTTCCAGCGTGGCAGATACAGTGGTGATTCCCATGCAGGATTATTTAGGTCTTGGCGATGAAGCGCGTATTAATATGCCTTCCTCTTTAGGTAAGAACTGGGAATGGCGTATGAAAGCGGGAGTATGTACAAAAGAATTGGCAAACAGAATAAAAGAACTGACAATAATATACGGAAGGCTGTAAAGCCTTCCGTTTTTGTTAAAGTATTAAGCTTAAAAGGTTTGCTTAGACATGTAGGAATTGTGATATTCCTTATTGTATGTAACGTCTTCTCCGAACCATGAGGGAGGTACGAAAGCATTTGCAGCTTCCTTGCTGCCGAATTCTACTTCAGCCAGTTTCAAAGGTGCAAAGGGTGCATCAAAGACATCCAGCTCAATCATCAGGGTATAGTCCTTGGGAGGAGCGGGAAAGCCTTCCCGGAAGGTGGGATTATTCAAAGGAATCAGGTAACGCTTTTTGGAAATAATATTGCCGTCAGCCTTTTCACGTAAATGATAATATGCCTCATCGGAAATGGGGAAGTTGTGTTCTTCTCTGGCCATCATGCCCTGTCCTTTGTAAGTCAGAAAATACTTGGTATTCTGCTTTCTGACACGAAGTACCGGGTCAGTGGAGAGATATGCCTGTTCCACATGTAGACATTCATATTCCTCCAAATCAGAGGGAAGAGCATTAATAATAAATTTGCGTTCTATTTCCATTTGTAAATTCTCCTTGGTCACTTGGAATGTAGATTCGCAATCACGCACTTACGTGCTCATTGTCTGCTTGCGCAGACGGATTGCTCATTACTTAGGCAGAAAAACAAATGCCGACTTTGTCGGCGCTTGTTTTTCTATGCCTAAGTACATTATAACCTAAACTTACCAAAAAATGAAGCAAAAAAGAGTGACATATACAAAGAATTTGTTTATACTTAAGTTATTAAACTGATCTGAGAGCAGAAGGGAGAAGTTATGAAAAACATTGGTATATTTTTTGCAGAAGGATATGAAGAAATTGAAGCATTAACAGTGGTAGATTTGTGCAGAAGAGCAGGTATTATTATTAGTATGGTTTCCGTGACCGGAGAAAGAAAAGTGACCGGTTCTCATAAAATCGCAGTAGAAATGGATCAGATTTTTGAGGAAGTGGATTTTGCCGGGTTGGACATGATTGTGTTGCCGGGTGGCATGCCGGGTACGTTAAATCTGGAGGCACATGCAGGTTTGATGGCACGTGTGGAGGAATTTGACAAGGCAGGAAAGTACATTGCGGCAATTTGTGCGGCTCCCAGCATTTTTGGTCATAAAGGGCTTCTGAAGGGCCGTAAGGCATGCTCTTATCCGGGCTTCGAAAAGGATTTGGACGGTGCTGAGGTGGTATTTGACAGTGTGGCTGTTTCAGACCATGTGATTACCTCCAGAGGTATGGGTTGTGCCATTGATTTTTCGCTGGCTATTATCAGTAAGCTTTGTGGAGAAGCTAAGGCTACGGAATTAGCCAAGGCTATCATTTATCAATAATCGGAGGCAACAGATGTCCAAAGTAAAAAAGGAAAAGAACTTAGCAGTGGATTTGATAGATTTTATTTGGAACAGTCCCAGTGCATTTCATGTGGTAGATAACATAAAAACCAAGCTGTTACAACAGGACTTTCAGGAGTTGAAGGAACGGGAGGTTTGGAAGATAGAAGGCGGAAAAGGATATTTTGTGGTAAGAAACGATTCTTCTGTCATTGCTTTCCGGACACCGAAGAAAGAGGCTAAGGGATTTCACATGATTGCCTCACATTCCGATGCCCCTACCTTCAAGCTGAAGGAAAAGCCGGAGCTGGTAGCAGAGGATCATTATATCCGCCTAAATACCGAAAAATACGGTGGTATGATTCATTCTTCCTGGCTGGACAGACCGTTATCCGTGGCGGGAAGAGTATTTATAAGGGAGGACGGACATAAACCGGTTGCAAAGCTGGTAAACGTGGATAAGGATTTGTTGGTGATTCCCAATCTGGCCATCCATATGAATCGTGACATCAATAAAGGATATGAGTACAATCCACAGGTGGATTTATTACCGTTAATGGCGTTGGGAAATAAGGAGACAGCGAATGACCTTCTGCTTCAAACCGTGGCGGAAGCTGTAAAGGTGAAGAAGGAAGATATCCTGACAGGTGATTTATTCTTATATGTAAGGGAAAAGGGAAGATTGACAGGAGTACAGGAAGAATTTGTATTAAGTCCAAGATTGGATGATTTGCAATGCGTACATGCTTCTTTGGAGGCATTTGCCAAAGCAAAGCCTCATCAGTATATTAATGTGTTGGCTGTATTTGACAATGAAGAGGTGGGAAGCACTACCACACAGGGGGCGGATTCCACATTTTGGAAGGATACCCTGGAACGAATCGGTGAGTCCCTTGGATGGAACACGCAGGAAAAGTGTTGTAAGCTGGCAGAAAGCTTTTTGATTTCCGCAGACAATGCCCATGCTGTGCATCCCAACCATCCGGAAAAGGCTGACCCGGCCAATCGCCCTTATTTAGGAGGGGGATTGGTGATAAAGTATCATGGCGGACAGAAATATACTACTGACGGTATGTCTGCGGCATGTATGAAGCTATGGTGTGAGGCGGCGGAGGTACCTTGTCAGACATTTTACAACCGTTCCGATATGGTGGGCGGTTCTACCTTGGGTAATATATCCAATGCTCAGGTTTCCATGACATCTGTGGATGTGGGATTACCGCAGCTGGCTATGCATTCCGCAATGGAAATGGCAGCCGGTGCGGATAGCGTGGCTGCCATAAAGGTGTTTGAAATATTCTATGGGGAATAATTAATCCATGTTTACAGGTGCGTAGAAAAAATCCATAAAATCTTTTTCTATCCGGGCATTTTGGGACTCGGACAGTAATTTGTTACGGTACTCCAAGGGAGTACAGTTGATAAAACGTTTGAATTGCTTATTAAAATAACTTGCATTATTAAAACCGACAGAGGCGGACAGCTGAGAAATGGACTTGGCTACCGCTTCTTTTGTTTGCATTTTTCGTATGGCTTCCATGACTCTGTATTGAATAAGAAACTCAATGGGACTCAGGGAAATGGAACGCTTAAAGCAGCGGCAGCATTCGCTTTTACTAAGGTGAATGGAGTCGGCAATATCCTCCAGGGTAATCTGGTCGGCAAAATGCTCCGCAATATAGTGAATGGCGGCAGTGACTCTGTCATGGTCGGAAATTATCAGGCTACTGATGGGGGATGATGTTGGGTACTGCTGCATATATTCATTAAGTTCGGACCAAAATGCATACAGTTTGCTGAGAATCATCAGCTCGCTACCGGGTTGGTTGGTATAATAAATTTGTATAATTTGCTTCATTAATTGTATCATGCGGGCCTTCAAGGGATTGTCCGCAGAAAGGTGAATGTGTCGAAGCTCCGGTGCCAATTGGATGGGCTGCATATATTGTGCCGCTATGGTGGCAGTGGTATCCGGAAAAAGAAGTCTGCCGTAAAAACGTGCCGAAAAGAACTCACAATCCTCATCGGGATTGGTTTTCAGCATGTGTAAAATGCCGCTGTTTAAAAAAGCACAATCATCCTGCTGTAAATCAAAGGAACCATCGGAGGTACCTATGGTCAGAGTGCCGGACTTGACCCAGAGTAATTCGAACTCATCATGCCAATGCCAGGGAATATAGGGCATGGACAATTGAGCCATATTCAAATGTGTAATTACAAAAGGAAAGGTGGGGTCGGAAAAGGGACGAATCGTTTGCAGATTGTCATTTGTTTTCAGGGTATAATTGTCGTTATTATTCTGAAACAGCATTCCGTCACCTCCTTATCATATCTGTGAAAGATACACAATATGAATATATCAATTGTGGCACAAAAATTCAACAGAAAAAACATGGGAAAAAGGTCACAATTAAGGAGGAGTATGAGTCAGAAGTTTGAGAATTTGTGGAATTTGGCATTGGAGACGCAAAAGTCTGTCAGGGAGAAAACGAATGATTTAAATGTTGGTTATATACAGGAAGAAAATGCTTGGGAGGTGATTGTAAAATATCACGGAGAGATAGGCTTTCTGGAAGAATACGGAATCGAAGTGGAGGAGCTGATCGCAGGATACGGAATATTGAAAGTACCGGCATCACTGGTGGAAATGCTGGCTTTGGTGGAGCAAATCGAGTATGTGGAAAAACCCAAGAGATATTATTTTGAAGAAGCGCTTCCCGGTGAGAATTCCTGTGTATATCCGGTCACTCTGGGAGAAGAAGCATTGACCGGCGCAGATATTTTGATTGCCATACCGGACTCGGGGATTGACTACAGGCGCAGGGAATTTCGAAATGAGGATGGCAGCAGCAGGATTCTTTATTTGTGGGACCAAACTTTGGTGCCCGGTGAAATGGGGGCTCCACCGGAGGGATTCCGGACCGGCGTGGAGTTTAGCAAAGCACAGATAGATGGAGCTCTTCAACAGGAAAGTGGGGAAGGCTTTCTGGCGGTATCCAGCAGGGATGTAAGCGGCCACGGGACCGCTGTGGCGGGAATAGCGGCAGCAGGCAGGATACGGATGGAGGATGGTGGGATTTATCAGGGAATTGCGCCGGAAAGTCAGCTTATTGTGGTGAAGCTGGGGACCCCGGGAGAAAGTGATTTTCTCGGAACCACTGAGATAATGAGAGCTGTGACCTATGCAGTCAGAAAAGGAATAGAGCTACGGAAACCGGTTGTCATAAACTTAAGCTTTGGAAATTCTTACGGCTCTCATGACGGTGGCTCTTTAGTGGAGCGCTTTTTGGATAATGCCGCTGAGATAGGCAGGACAGTCATCTGTGTGGGAGCGGGAAATGAAGGAGACAGCGGTGGTCATTTTGCCGGAGACATAAGGAATGAGCGGGAAGTGGAGATTGCAGTGGGAGAGTATGAGAGGACACTGAGTATCCAGCTGTGGAAGCAATTTGGGGATGTGTATGCAATCCGTTTGCAAGCACCGGACAATACGATAATAAGTTTATCCGATACGGTCAATGGCGGGAAACAGGAGTTTGAGTTAAACGAGACACGTATTTTGGTATATGTGGGAGAGCCAAAGCCGTATTCGGTTTTACAGGAGATTTATTTTGATATGGTACCTTTGGGAGAGCGAAGGTATATTGCTTCCGGCATCTGGAAGCTGGAGATGGTACCTGTAAGGGTGATAACGGGGAAGTTTGATTGCTATTTGCCGGCTTCCGAGGCCAGAAACAGCAGAACCGGTTTTTTGCGGGCAACTCCGGAAATGACACTGACAGTGCCGTCAACTACTTCTAAGATTGTGACAGTGGGGGCATACAATGCGTCGTTTGAACAGTATGCGGCTTTTTCGGGAAGGGGACTTCCGCAGGTGAGCAGGGAAAACAGTCTGACCATAGCCGGTTTGATTAAGCCGGATTTGGTAGCACCCGGTGTGGATATATTGGCACCGGATGTAAGAGGCGGTTTTGGACAGGTAACCGGTACGTCCTTTGCCACGCCTATTGTATCGGGAAGTGCCGCCCTATTGATGGAGTGGGGGATTGTTCGGGGGAATGACAGATATCTTTATGGAGAAAAGGTAAAGGCTTATCTTCGAAGAGGTGCACAGCCGTTACGGGGAGAAAATGCGTATCCCAATGAGCGTGTAGGCTTCGGAAAGCTGTGTGTGGCAGAGAGCTTCCCGGTTTTATAAGGTTTTCTTTAGAAATTCTTTAATTTTTTGTAAAAGACTTCTTTCGTTTTGGGGATTATGATATACTCGTACATGAAAGAATGGTTACCGGGAGGAGAAAGACATGCAGGATATGTATCACGTATTGATAGTGGAGGATGATGAACAGATTCGGGATGGTATCGAGATTTATCTGAAGAGTCAGGGCTATAAGGTATTTAAGGCCGGAGACGGAATCGAGGGTTTGGAAATCATAAGAAACGAAGAGATTCATTTGGCTATTGTGGATGTGATGATGCCCAGAATGGACGGCATACATATGGTGATACAGCTGCGTAAGGAGTATGATTTCCCGGTGTTAATGTTGTCGGCTAAATCAGAAGAAGTGGACAAAATCATGGGACTGAATATGGGGGCGGATGATTATGTGACGAAGCCTTTCCAGCCTTTGGAGTTGTTGGCAAGAGTGAATTCTCATCTGCGCCGTTACGAAAGATATCGCAGGATGCTGGGAAGTACCGAGACGGAGGATACGGCAGGTGTATACACAGTGGGCGGACTGGAGTTAAACGAAAATACTGTGGAGGTCAAGGTGGACGGAGAACTTGTAAAGTTGACTCCTATTGAGTTTAAGATTTTGCAGCTGCTTATCAAAAGTCCGGGACGTGTATTTTCCACGGATGAAATTTATGAAAGAGTCTGGAATGAAATGGCCATAAACACGGATACGGTGCTGGTTCATGTACGAAATATTCGGGAAAAGATAGAGTATAACCCGAAGGAACCAAAATACTTAAAGGTGGTGTGGGGCGTTGGATACAAAATCGAGAAAATCTAAGAAAACAGCGAAATTTATTATTTTTATTACCATATTGGCAGCCGCTTTGGTTACGGTTGCTTTTTATCCCCGGATGGAAGAGCTGATAGAGAAAAAACAGGAAGCTTACCGGGATGAAATGCAGGAGTATACAAATGCAGGGACGACAGATTCGGGAGAGGTAGATTTTTATGGCATTGCATCCGGCAATCCGGAAGCCTTTTCCCTGCAACCGAATACTATCAATTATGCGGTAGAGTCCTGCTATTATTTATATGGACGTCTGCTTCAGGAGGCTAAGGGAAGTGAAGTGGCATTCCATGTATTGGATGCCTACGGATGGCCCAATGATTTTTATACCATGAATCAGGAAGCAAAATACTATGCTGAGTACAATGGGGCGTATGGTTTGTGTATTAATACCAATCTTTCCGGTGTAGAGGATTTGGCAAGGTATGGCGAGCTGCTGGAAGGAAATGTATTAAAGAGCAGAATTGATGAGCTGGCAGAAGAGCAGAATATTATGGGTGCCTTTTTGCTGGAGTTTGATGAGTACGGCAAAATCAGGAATGTGGAATTTGTAGGAGCTGCGGATATTAAGTGTGACCAGAACCTGTATGCAAAGGCCAGGGAGTCCATACTCCAGTATGAGCAGAATGCGGTAATTTATAAGGATACCCACAGGGATAAAGCAGATTTGGATGTAATGGAAGTATTGCCCAGGGATTTTAAGGCGGTATTTTTGTTGCCGGCAGAAAGTAGTTTCTGGAATCAGTTTAGTATAAATTTGGATTATTACGTACATTATTTTAATAATGCGGAAAATATGTATGTGGAAATCGGAGCGCCATTTTTGTTATTGGCAGCCATGATTTTTGTGGCTTTGGTAGCACTTTTGCTTCCTTTTGTGAAGAAACTGAATACCGGTTGGGAAAAGCTGTTTTGTATGCCTTTTGAGTTAATCGGATGTCTGACAGTGGCAGGCGTGGGCTGGGCCTATGTGATGTTTGAAGCCATGTGCCATACCTCTACCGTAGAATTTGAGGGAGCCAGTGTGGAAATCCTGGGGTATGTATTTGACAGTGGAGAAATCTATGGCTGGGCTTTAGCCGGCAATGTATTGGGCTGGGCGCTTCTGTTTTTCATGGAGTATATTATCGTGGCACATTGTCGTCAGTTTTTATGTGGTCCCATGCAGTATCTGAAAAACAGAATCCTGGTGGTTCGTATTGTAAGGTGGTTGGGCAGAAAAATTCGGGGAGCATATCATGCTGTCGTGGACATAGATGTAACAAAAGGCATGCGCCATATTATTATCAAGATGGTTGTAATCAATTTTGTGATAGTGTCCCTGTTTTGTTGCGGTTGGTTTTTCGGTATCCTGGGTGTTGTGGTTTATTCGCTTATTCTATATTATATTTTTTCCAAAAACGGACAAAAGCTACAGAAGCATTATAATAGCCTGCTGGGTGCCACCAGGCAACTTGCAGAGGGTGAACTAAAATTTGAGCTGGAGGAGGATTTGGGATATCTGACACCGTTGGGGCAGGAGCTTTCTAAGGTGCAGGAGGGATTTTCCAAGGCAGTAGCGGAAGAAGCAAAGAGTCAAAAGATGAAAACCGAGCTTATCAGTAATGTATCCCATGATTTAAAGACTCCCCTTACGGCGATTATTACTTATGTGAATCTTTTGAAGCAGGATAATATTCCGGAGGAAACCAGGAAAAACTATGTCAATACTTTGGATATGAAGTCCCAAAGACTGAAGGTGCTGATTGAGGATTTGTTTGAGGTAAGTAAAGCCCAGTCCGGTAATATCGTTATGAATTACATGGATGTGAATGTAGTCAGTCTGATAAAGCAGCTTCGTCTGGAGATGGAGGATAAGATTGCAGACAGTGATTTGATGTTCCGCTGGAATCTGCCGGAAGAAAAGGTAATATTGTCTTTGGACGGACAGCGTACCTACCGGGTATTTGAAAACCTGCTGAGTAATGCCATGAAATATGCTTTGAGCGGATCCAGGGTATTTATAGATGTTTGTAATTATGAGGATAGGGTGGAGGTTATTTTTAAGAATACCTCAGCCATGGAGATTTCAGAGGATGCAGAGCATTTGACAGAGCGGTTTGTGCGGGGAGAGGCATCACGTACTTCCGAGGGAAGCGGTCTGGGCCTGGCTATCGTAAAAACCTTTGTGGAATTGCAGGGCGGTACGTTCAATATAGAAATTGACGGTGATTTATTTAAGGCAATTATTGTTTGGAAAAAGAACGTGAATGCCACAAAAACTTTTCCTGCAATAGAGGAATGTGAAACAGTTGCAAAATAGAATTTCTTGTATTATAATGACTATGTTTATGAGTTCATACTCAAGGAGGATTCTATGAAAATCACATTAAAGGACGGCTCAGTAAAAGAGTACGCAGAAGCAAAAAGTATTTACGAAATAGCACTTGATATCAGTGAAGGATTAGCCAGAGTGGCATGTGCGGCAGAAGTGGACGGAAAGGTAGTGGATTTACGTACCGTGGTTGATACGGATTGCGAATTGTCCATTCTGACAGCTAATGATAAGGCAGGTTTGGCAACCCTTCGTCATACCACTGCCCATGTAATGGCAGAAGCTGTGAAAAGATTATTCCCGGATGCAAAGCTGACCATCGGTCCCAGCATTGACAACGGATTCTACTATGACTTTGATCATGCTCCTTTTTCCAGAGAGGATTTGGATAATATTGAAGCTGAGATGAAGAAGATCATCAAAGAAGGCGCTAAACTGGAGAAGTTTACTCTTTCCAGAGAAGAAGCCATCAAGTTCATGGAGGAACGTCAGGAGCCTTATAAGGTAGAACTGATTAATGATTTACCTGAGGATGCGGAGATTTCCTTCTACAGCCAGGGAGATTTTGTAGACCTTTGTGCAGGTCCTCACCTGATGAGTACCAAGAACATTAAGGCTTATAAGTTGATTTCTTCTTCCGGTGCATACTGGAGAGGTAAGTCTGAAAATGCTATGCTGCAGCGTATTTACGGTACTGCCTTCAATAAGAAAGAAGAATTGAATGAGTATCTGGAGTATTTAGAGAATATCAAGCTTCGTGACCATAACAAATTAGGTCGTGAGATGGAAATTTTTACCACCGTGGATGTTATCGGACAGGGACTTCCCCTGCTGATGCCTAAGGGTGCGAAGATTATCCAGACTCTGCAGCGTTGGATTGAAGATGAAGAAGATAACAACAGAGGCTATGTTCGTACTAAGACTCCTTTGATGGCAAAGAGTGATTTGTACAAGATTTCCGGTCACTGGGATCATTACAGAGACGGTATGTTTGTACTGGGCGATGAGGAAAAGGATAAGGAAGTATTTGCACTTCGTCCCATGACCTGTCCTTTCCAGTATTATGTATATAAGGCGAGTCAGAAGTCATACAGAGATCTGCCCCTGCGTTATGGTGAGACCTCAACATTGTTCCGTAACGAGGATTCCGGCGAAATGCATGGTCTGACCCGTGTGCGTCAGTTTACCATTTCCGAGGGACACTTAATTGTACGTCCGGATCAGGTAAATGATGAGTTTAAGGGATGTCTGGAACTGGCTATGTACTGCTTGAAGACTTTAGGTTTGGATCAGGATGTAACCTATCGTTTGTCTAAGTGGGATCCCAATAACCGTGAGAAATATTTGGGTGATGATGAATATTGGAACTCTACTCAGGGACGTATTCGTGAGATTTTGGAAGAGGCAAACCTTCCTTTCTATGAAGCAGAAGGTGAAGCAGCATTCTACGGTCCTAAGGTGGATATTCAGTTAAAGAATGTATATGGTAAGGAAGATACCATGATTACCATCCAGCTGGACAATGCGATTGCAGAGCAGTTCGATATGAGCTATATTGACCAGAACGGTGATAAGGTGCGTCCTTATATCATCCACAGAACTTCCATGGGTTGCTATGAGAGAACCTTGGCAGCATTGATTGAAAAATATGAAGGAAAGTTGCCTACCTGGCTGTGTCCTGAGCAGGTAAGAATTCTTCCCATTTCTGAAAAATATGCTGATTATGCACAGAAGGTAAAAGCAGAGCTTAAGAATAACGGCGTGTTGGTAGAAGTAGACAACCGTTCTGAAAAGATTGGTTACAAGATTCGTGAAGCCAGAAAGTCCAGAATCCCTTATATGCTGGTAGTTGGTCAGCAGGAAGAGGAACAGGGATTGGTATCCGTAAGAAGCCGTTTTGCAGGTGATGAAGGCCAGAAGTCTCTGGATGCATTTATTGAACAGATTTGCAAGGAAATCCGCACTAAGGAAATTCGCAAAGAAGAAGTGATTGAAGAAAGCAAATAATTGAATAAAGCCGTTCAACTCCGTTCATACTAAAAGTGTAATAATAAAAGGTCAAAATACTTTTTGACAGAATGGAGGAAATATGGCTGAATTAAAGTGTGGAGCAAAAGAATGTACCTACAATAAAGAGCACCTTTGCTCAAAGGGTGATATCATGGTGGGCGGTAAGCATGCAGACAAGAGTGACGACACCTGCTGTGAAAGCTTCAGAGTAAAGAGAGGCGAGGATTCCTACACCAGTTCTCTTTCTCATGCCGGCAAGATTATCAGTATTGATTGCGAAGCAGTAAAGTGCGTATACAATCAGAACTATAAATGTGTGGCAGAGCATGTGGACATCCGCGGCGGACAGGCAAACGAAAGCAGAGAAACCGCTTGTGCAACTTTCAAAGAAAAGTAAATTGGTTTAGAGCAGGGCAGAAGAGATTCTGCCCTGTGTTATTAAATCGTGCAAAAAATGTAAAACAGGTATTGACAATATATGAAGCATATGTTAAAGTAATTAAGCATGTGAGTACACATGACAGCAAGCAGAGTATCCACTCTCACCTTACAGCAATCGGGCTCGTAAGCGTTCATGATTTGAGTTAAATAAATTATGTGGAAAGATTCTACAGGTTTGTTTTGTCGATGGTGAGTGGATATTTGTGTCTACTCATTTTTTTGTGCAACAATTAACTGATTTATTTTTTTGGAGGGCAAAGCCATTAGCGATTTATTAATCAACGAACAAATCAGAGACAAAGAAGTACGTGTAATCGGAGAAGATGGAGAACAGTTAGGTGTTATGTCCATCAAGGAAGCCATGGATTTGGCAGAAGAAGCAGGTGTGGATTTAATTAAGATTGCACCCACCGCTAAGCCTCCTGTTTGTAAGATTGCTGACTACGGCAAGTACAAATACGAACAGATGAGAAGAGAAAAAGAAGCAAAGAAGAAACAGAAGGTAATCGAGATTAAGGAGATTCGTCTTTCTCCCAACATTGATACCAACGACCTGAATACCAAGGCAAACGCTGCAAGAAAGTTCTTGACCAAGGGTGATAAGGTAAAGGTTTCGTTACGTTTCCGCGGACGTGAAATGGCACATATGAACAGTAGCAAACATATTCTGGACGACTTCGCAGAGTTACTTGCAGATGTAGCAGTCATCGACAAGGCACCGAAGGTAGAAGGAAGAAGCATGACCATGTTTTTAACTGAAAAGCGTTAATCGCTTAGTTAAAATAGATTAAGGATATTTAGGAGGAAATTGACATGCCAAAAATGAAAACAAGCAAATCAGCAGCAAAGCGTTTCAAATTAACCGGAACAGGTAAGTTAAAGAGAAACAAGGCTTATAAGCGCCATATCTTAACCAAGAAGACCAGAAAGAATAAGAGAAATCTTAGAAAGCCTGCAATGGTGGATGCAACGAATATCAAGACAATGAAGAAGATTTTACCATATATCTAATCGGTAAGGAGGAGAATAAGACATGGCAAGAATTAAAGGCGGCTTAAACGCTAAGAAGAGACACAATAGAGTATTAAAGCTTGCAAAGGGCTACAGAGGTGCCAGAAGCAAACAGTACAGAATCGCAAAGCAGTCTGTTATGAGAGCATTAACCAGCTCTTACGCAGGTAGAAAAGAAAGAAAGCGTCAGTTCAGACAGTTATGGATTGCACGTATCAATGCAGCTGCAAGATTGAACGGTTTATCATACAGCAAGTTCATGTATGGTTTGAAGTTAGCAGGCGTTGAAATGAACAGAAAGATGTTAGCTGAAATGGCAGTAAATGATGCTGCAGGTTTCGCAACTTTAGCTGAGTTAGCAAAGAGCAAATTAGCTTAAGAAAAATAAGGCCTCGGAAATAGCAGTATTTCCGAGGTTTTTTGTTATGATTATGAAAAATTAGTGGTATATTTACCGGAAATAGGTTAAAATAGTAGAAAATGGTTTTTGCGAGGTATGCAGAATGCGAGTGTTAGAGAGTTTAGAACCCGCTAAGGTATTTTATTTTTTTGAGGAGATTTGTAAGATTCCCCATGGTTCGGGAAATGTGGGAGCAATCAGTGATTATTTAAAAAGATTTGCAGAAGAAAGAAATCTGGAAGTATATCAGGATCAGATAAAAAACATAGTGATAATTAAAGAAGCAAGTGAAGGCTATGAAGAGGAGCCGGCAGTGATTATCCAGGGACATATGGATATGGTGGCGGTGCACAAGCCGGAGCTTGATATAGATATGACCAAGGATCCTTTGAAACTGAAGGTGGACGGGGATAAGGTCTATGCGGAAGGTACCAGTCTGGGCGGTGACGATGGCATCGCAGTAGCTTATGCACTGGCTATTTTAGATGATGAAACGATTAAGCACCCCCGTTTGGAAGTAGTGATTACGGTGGATGAGGAAACCGGTATGGAAGGTGCCAGAGAGATTGATTTGTCCATGCTGAAAGGCAGTCGATTGTTGAATCTGGACTCCGAGGAGGAGGGCATCTTTTTGACCAGCTGTGCGGGAGGAGCCAGAGTGGATTGCAAGCTTCCCGTAAGCTTTACGCAGATGGAAGGCGTAGAATATGAACTGCTATTGGGCGGCCTTGCAGGCGGACATTCCGGAGTGGAGATTCACAAGGAAAGAGGCAATGCCAATAAATTGCTGGGCAGATTCTTGTGGCGGTTATATTTAGAAGAAATCAATGCAGGTCTTATCAGCGCACAGGGCGGTTTGGCAGACAATGCCATTCCCAGAGAGACCAAATGCAGCATATTGGTGGCTATGGATCAAAAGGAAGTCTTTGAAGCTACAGTACATTCTTTTGAACAGGATGTGAAGGCAGAGCTGGCTACCAAGGATTCGGGATTTTGTATCTCTGTGAAGCAGAGTGAAAACACATGTAAGAAAGCCATCTGCAACAATGATTTTGCAGTGGTTGCAGCCTTTTTAAACAGCCTGCCCAACGGAGTACAGGCCATGAGTGCGGATATAGAAGGGCTGGTAGAAACCTCCCTGAATCTGGGCATTTTGAAAGTAAACGAGGACGGAGTGGAAGCATCTTTTTCTGTAAGAAGCAGTATTGAGAGCAGTAAAAAGGCGTTGATAGAGAAACTGATGTCAGTGGTGGTGCTGGCAGGCGGCGAAGCAGAGGTGGACGGTGATTATCCGGGATGGTCTTACCGTGTAAACTCTCCCTTGAGGGATAAGATGATTGCACTCTACAAGGAGATGTACGGAAACGAGCCGAAGGTAGAGGCGATTCATGCCGGTCTGGAATGTGGTTTGCTGGCAGGAAAGATACGTGATTTGGATTGTGTTTCTTTTGGACCGAATATGAGTAATATTCATACCACAGAAGAGACGTTAAGTATTTCTTCCACAAAAAGAGTATGGCAGTATCTGATTGCCTTGCTGGAAAGAAAAGGGTAGTGCAACAGAAAGGATTTGGTAAGTACGTATGGGTTTTGATAAAGTAAAAGTGAAGCAGATATGTCTGGTTGCCTTATATATAGCGGCATTGGGGCTTGCACTTATTTACAGCAAGGTACTGTTTTCGGGGATAAAGATGTTTTTGGGTATATTGCTCCCTTTTATTATCGGTGGAGTAATTGCCTTTGTTCTGAATATACCCATGAAGGCCATAGAGAAGAGTCTGTTTTCCAAAGCAAAGGGAAAGATGGGAAACAGTATCAAGCGACCTGTGAGTATGGTGTTGGCATTAATCTTTGTGGTGGCTATTGTTGCCATGGTATTAGTTGCTGTGATACCGCAGCTTAGAATTACCCTGAAGACACTGGGTGCTAAAATTCCTCCCTTTTTGGATGAGGTAGTGATATGGCTACAGGGGATTTTGGCGGATTATCCGGAATTGTCCTCTTATGTTGAGAATTTTGAGAATATAGAGTTTAATTGGGAAGTTATTATCGGAAGTGTGGGCGGATTCCTAAAGAATGGTGTGGGTAACATGTTTGGATTTACCTTGTCCGTAGCCGGGAATATCATCGGTGGTGTGGTAAATGCTTTGATTGCTTTAGTATTTGCTATTTACATTTTGTCCCAGAAGGAAATCCTGCAAAGTCAAGGCCTTCGTATTATTGATGCTTATACCAAGCCGAGCCTTAATAAGTGGCTTCGCGATTTGTTTGGACGATTGCATACCAATTTCAACAATTTTATTTGCGGACAGTGTTTGGAAGCAGTGGTATTAGGATGTCTGTTTATTATTTTCATGACTATTTTCCGCTTCCCTTATGCCATTATGATTGGTACTTTGATTGGCTTCACTTCTTTGATTCCGATCGTAGGTGCCTTTATCGGTTGTGGCGTGGGCGCTTTTATGATATTGATTGATGACCCCATGCAGGCTTTGTGGTTTGTAATCCTGTTTTTAGTCCTTCAGCAGATTGAAGGCAATCTCATATATCCTAAGGTAGTGGGTAATTCTGTAGGCTTGCCATCTATCTGGGTGCTGATGTCTGTAACCGTGGGTGGTAGCCTCTTTGGTGTGGCAGGTATGCTGGTATTTATCCCTCTGATGTCTACTCTGTATTCATTGCTTCGGGATGATGTGAACCGTCGTAATGGTGTTAAGGGCACCAAAGTGCGTGGTACAAACAATACCCGTAATAAGGGCAAGAAGGATAATAATCAACAGCAGAAGGCGCAGGATAAGTCGGCAACCAAGGCTAAGCCTCAGAGGGCAGAAACAAAAGGTAAGGCAGTAAAGCAGGAACCTACAGATGAGAACTCACCGGAGCAGATTGTAGCCAGATTGGTGGCAGAGCAGGAAGTGAAGGTGAAGTCTGAGCTGGAGCAGGAGCTGAAGGAACAGCAGCCGAAGCCACAGCCCAAGCAACAGAAGGCAAACCATCAGAAGCCGGCACAGCAGAAGCAGCAGGACAATACAGCAAAAGCGGAGACTGCAAAGACAGAGCCGGTTAAGGCAGAAGCAGTGGTTACGGAAATTGCAGCCGGAGCAGAGAAGAAGCCTGCAAAAAAGAACAATTACTATCGAAACCGAAATTATCATAAGAAAAAAGCAAATACACCTCGCACGTAGAGGTACAAAAAGGTCGAATCCAACCGGGTTCGATCTTTTTTTGTGAAAGGGGATTGACAGAAATGGATATAACGTGCATAATGTATATATCGTATATATACATTAAAGAGGTGCACTATGGATATTATTATTACAAATTCTTCAGGTGAGCCAATTTACCTGCAAATCACATCCCAGATTAAGGACATGATTATGCGCGGTGAGTTAAAGGAGGGGGACGCCCTTCCATCCATGCGTAATCTGGCGGCACAGCTTCGGATCAGTGTGATTACTACGAAACGTGCCTATGAGGATCTGGAACGGGAAGGTTTTATTGAGTCTTATTCCGGGAAGGGAAGCTTTGTAAAAGCACAAAATACGGAGCTGCTTCGGGAGGAGAACTTACGTCAGATTGAAGGTTTATTGGGACAGGCCTGCGAAAAAGCAAACAGAAATCAGGTATCCCTGGAAGAACTGGTAGAAATGCTGGGTCTTCTGTATGACAGCAGCAGGGAATAGGAGGAAAACATGTCAAATTTTGAGAATGCCATTGAGGTC
Source organism: Lachnospiraceae bacterium (assembly GCA_017520425.1). Taxonomy (GTDB): domain Bacteria; phylum Bacillota; class Clostridia; order Lachnospirales; family Lachnospiraceae; genus Acetatifactor. Next base: position 37,135 of record JAFXFO010000026.1, read on the forward strand.
AGAGACCTGACGGTAAAGTATGATGGTTTTACCCTGGACCATGTCAGCTTTGATGTGGCAAAGGGCAGTATCATGGGCTTCATAGGACAAAACGGAGCCGGTAAAACCACTACCATTAAGGCTATATTGAATATTATCAAAAGAAATGAAGGAACCATCAAAATGTTCGGGTTGGATAATATCCGGGATGAGATGGCCATAAAGGAGCAGATATCCGCAGTGTTTGATGAGCTGCCCTATCACGACCAGCTGAGTGCGAAGAATTTAAATATCATTATGAAGCATATTTATCGTGACTGGGATGGTGCAGTATTTAAGGAATATCTGGAAAGAATGTCCCTACCGGAGCGTAAGAAAATTGCGGATTTTTCCCGTGGTATGAAGATGAAGCTGCAGATAGCTGTGGCTCTGTCTCACAACGCCAAGCTGCTCATTATGGACGAGGCTACCAGTGGTTTGGACCCGGTGGTTCGTAATGAATGTCTGGATATGTTTATGGAGTATTTGCAGAATGAGGAGCATAGCATCCTTATGTCTTCCCACATTACTTCGGATTTGGAAAAGGTATGTGACAGTGTCACCTTTATTCACAAGGGAAAGCTTCTGGTCACCGGCTACAAGGATGAAATCCTGGAGAACCATGGGGTGATTAAGTGTAAGAAGAGTGAGTACAAGGATATGGATCCGGGGGACTATATCAGTGCCCGTCTGTCAGACTTTGGAGCATCGGTGATGGTGAAGGACAGGGCTCTTTGCAACAGTAAATATTCGGGGCTTGCCATGGATGGGACTACCTTGGAGGAAATCATGCTGTATTACGTGAATGCCGGGAAAAAGGAGTGGTCTTAATGAAGGGATTAATCTATAAGGAACTGTTTCTGGGAAAGAAAACCTATCTGGGTCTTCTGGCAGTGGCATTGGGCCTGGCCATTTTGGGAATCCTGGTAAGCTTAGGAATCCGCTACGGAAATATACAGGATATGGCGGCGGATGAGGTGACCCGCATGTTTTATATATTTGTGTATGCTACCTATGGGATAATATTATTCACGGTTGTGGAAGGTTTTTTTGCTATAGAACGGGATAAAGTGGCCGGCTGGAGAAGGTTGGAATATACCATGCCCATCACAGCGAAAAAACAAATAGGTGCATGGTATCTTACTTCGGGCATTTTGTTGGTTGTCAGTTTTTTGCTGGGACTTATAAATGGAGGTGTGATGGCACTAATGTTTCGCCGAACCCTCACAGCGACCATGTTTAAGAATATGGTGATTATATTATTGCTGGCTATGGTATTGTTTTTGGTGGGAATGCCGCAGTATCAAGGCTTTTCCTTTCGAGCAGTAACATATATTTATACTGCTATCATGATGGTAGTAGGTATGATTTTTTCTATTAGCTTAAATATGGAAGAAGGAATATTGTGGGAGATATATAATTATGTTTGGAAGAATGCAGGCAGATTTTTTGATGGTTTCCTGTATCTGTCGCCCCTTATTATGCCGGCACTGTTTGCAGTCAGCTTCTTTTTATCCGTGAAAGCTTATCAAAGGAGGGAAAAGTAATGCTGGGACTTCTTTATAAAGATTTGTGTGTAATGAAAACTTGGATACGGTCTTTGGCTATTTGGTGTGGACTTTTCATTATCGCTGCCACTTGCATCCCTTTTTCAAAAATACAGGTACTGCAGGATGCAAATTGCTATGCCCTGGTTCCCGGTTTGGTAGTCATATATGCAATGTTGTACCTTGGTGCTTTTTATGGACAATATGTGGTGATTGATGAAAAACGCCGATGGAGCGGATTTGTGACATCTACTCCCGTAGGATATAAACAGCAGGTTTTGTCTAAATATTTCTTTACACTGGTGTCAGGATGGTTGGTGGTAGTGGCAGTTATGATAGGCGAAATCTTAGGAGGTCTTATACCGGGGACGGTGAAGGGAGCATCACAGACGGCTGTAACCGTATTTTATCTGCTGATGCTATATCAAGCCATAGACTATCCCTTTTCCTTCCGATACAGCTCTAAGAATGGCGCGAAGGTTCGATGTGTTTTAATGATCTTGCTATTTTATGTATTTATGATTTACATACTATTTGGGAATGTACCGGATACCTATGAGCTTTTTGATTATTTTACCAAGCTTGCCGCAGGTGAGGTACAACTGCCCCTGTACGTGCAGTATATGGGAGTTTTCCTGCCCTATGTGACCATGCTGATCTTTTATCTGTCCTATAAACTGTCCTGCAGATGGTATTTGAAGGGGGTGGAGAATTATGAAGCATAATGGAAAAGAGAAGAAGCAGATATTTTTGTTTCTGGTGATTTGTCTGCCCGTAACCTGGCTCTTAGGCTGGATCGCCTATGACGGATTGTTTGGGGAAGAAGTGCTCCCCTGGGCCAATACCCTACATGTTTTGGCTTGTTTTATGCCGGCATTGACCGCTATATTTTTAAGCCTTGTGACTAAGGAAAGTCTTTGGAATCTGCAGTTTATGCCCAAGCTTCAGAAGAATGGGTTAATCTATGTGGTGGCTATTGTATTAGGCATTCTGGTAGTTGGCTTGGAGATGGTTCCAACAATCTATATTTTCCCTAAGATGGCAAGCTTTCACCCGGAAGCAACAGCGGAGGTTATGTTCTATACCATCTTGGCGGTGATTTCTACGGCCTGTATCCAGTTTTTTGTGGGTATGGGAGAAGAACTGGGATGGATGGGCTATTTGTATCCCAGGATGGAGAAGCTGTTTGGACTTACGGGAGCGGTGCTTTTGTCCATCGTAATCCGCGCCGGCTGGCATCTGATGATGACACCTTGGGATGAATATCTGGGCTACAATATGGTTATGCGTTGTGTGATGCATATTGTGCTGGTGTGCGTGGGTGTATGGCTGACTAAGAAAAGCGGTTCCGTGGTACCGGTATCCGTATTTCACTGCCTGTTAAATGGTCTGACAGCTGCCTTTAGTGGATTCATGGTGGTGGATAATAGCCTTTATGAGGCCAACCGCTATGTGGTGGATTTGGTGCAAATGGTGCCCATCGTATTGATTGGTGTGGTATTCTTTGTAGTCTTAAAGAGAAAATTTGATATGAAACCCCTTTCATAATCAGGAAAAATGGTGTAGTATAGAAAGCAGGATATCTAAGGAACCTACGGAGGATACTACATGAATTTAGAGAAAATTACGGAATATTTAGAAACTTTACCCGGCAGGGGCATCCCTTCCGCGGATTGTATGATTTATAAGGAACATGAGCTGGTGTACCGCCATATGTGCGGTACTACCGATGAGGCATACAGCAAGCCCATAGAGGGGGATGAGCTATACATCATGTTCTCCATGACTAAGGTGCAGACCATGACGGCTGTGATGCAGCTGGTGGAGCAGGGGAAGCTTTCTTTAGAGGATGAAGTGAGCAAATTCCTGCCTGCCTACAAAGAGCTAACCGTGGAAGTGGACGGCAAAGTGGAGAAATGTGAAAAGCCCTTGTTAGTTTGGCATTTGCTTTCCATGCAGTCCGGATTGGATTATGATTTGGAACGTCCCGGCATCAAAAGAGTTTTACAGGAAAAGGGACAGCAGGCTACTACTCGTGAAATCGTGGATGCATTTGTAGAGTCACCATTGAAATTCGTACCGGGTGAGCATTTCCTTTATAGTCTGAGCCATGATGTGGCTGCTGCTATCGTGGAAGTGGTAAGCGGCATGAGCTATGGTGAATACTTAAAAAAGAATATTTGGGAACCTCTTGGTATGACGCGAACCTTCTTTGCTAAGCCTGTGAATCATTTGGAAAAGCTGGCTACACAGTTTGAAATGGACGAAAAGGGTAATACAAAGGCCATGGGCCCCACCTGCAATTATCAGCTTTCGGAAAGCTATGAAAGTGGCGGAGCCGGTCTGATCAGCTGTACAGAGGATTATGCGATTTTTGCAGATACTTTGGCAAGTGGTGGTATCAGCAAGGACGGCGTACGAATCATTCAGCCGGAAACTATTGAGCTTATGAAAAAGAATCTCTTATGCGAAGCATCACAGCAGGAGATTATCATGAATATGGGCCGCTTAGGCTACGGCTATGGCTGTGGCGTTCAGGTACTATTACAGCCTGAGTTACTGGGAAGTCCCGCACCGGCAGGCGTATTCGGTTGGGATGGTGCCGCAGGAAGCTGCATCCTCATGGATACCGAGTCCAAGATATCTTTGGTATATCTCCAGCATGTGCGCAACTGCGGCATGGCATATGGAGAGGTTCACCCCAAATTGAGGGACCTTCTTTTTGAAGTGTGAGAGGAAGTTATGTTTTGAGTCGCCACCCTTATATAACCTAATGCAGGACTGTATGAATTCGTCGGCCCTTAGCGAGGTTTTAAGCCGAACTTGTTCGGCACGAGCTTAGTGCCGTTACGTAATTCATCCAAGCGAAAGCGTGTCCAAATAGGTTATATAAGGGGAGCGATGAAAAACAAAGAGGTTATGTTAATTTCCCCCAAATATCCTCTCAGTCGATAAGGAAAAGTATCAAATATTACAAAAATTCGAAAAATTAAAAAAAGGTCTTGCTTTTTTCGGCAAGACCTTGTATAATCATTTTTGTTCACGGGGTGTGGCTCAGTTTGGTTAGAGCGCCGTCTTAGGGAGGCGGAGGCCGCAAGTTCGAATCTTGTCACTCCGATAGGAAGAAGTCGATATAATCGGCTTCTTTTTTTGTGTGCTGGTATAAAAAAGATAGAAAGAATAAAATGCACAACACAAATTTACAGAAAATTCGCAACAAGCACTAGCTTTTTTTTGAAATAAGTGCTATAATTATTTCAAAGTGGGGTAATAGGGAGTGCCCAAATACTGAATCAGAAAGGGGTATTTTGCATGGATGCATATGGAAAACCCAATGTTGATGAATTCATAGTATTTGATTGTAAGAAAAAAGAGTATCGTTATCCAATGGGTAGCGGAAACTCAGATGGCAAACCTTTTGGGGAAATTTTAAGAGAGAACGGACTTGCATCAGAGGATACAATCAAACAAATTGAAAAGAAGGTGGAGGAACTTGCAGCCGAGATGCGGCCGCAGGTTTATTCTGCTGAGCTTATTTTAGGTAATGAGGAGTATTTGACTTCCTGGTATCGTGTCAGCTTTGCCAATACCATTCCCGGCGAGCTGGTGAGTATTACATTTGTGGATATTGATGAAGAAGTGGCACTGAAGAATCAATTGCTGAAGAAAACGGAATTTGATGAACTCACCGGATTGATGAATCGAAAGAAATTCTGTAAAGAGATTACACCCATCCTTCAGGAAAACAAGGAGGATGTCATTCGGGGAGAATATGCTTTCGTTTATTTTGATGTAATACGTTTCAAGGCTATAAATGATTTCTTTGGAATGGAAGTGGGCGATGAGCTGTTACGATATATCGCCAATGTGCTGCAGAAGCTAATTGGTCCGGAGGATAAAGCCTGCCGATTGAATGCAGATCGTTTTGCAGTGTTTGTGAAGATGGCGGATGTGCAGCTGGAGAAGCTTGTAAATGATATTTCTGAACTTATCAGTAAATATGATTTGCCTTTTGAAATTGCTTGTAATATTGGTGTTTATGTGACCTCCGATGAAGAAATTCCCGTGAATATTATGTTGGACCGTGCCATGTTAGCACAGTCTGCGATTAAGGGAAGTTATGTAAATAAGTTTAATTATTACAATCAGAAGATGCGTGATGAGATGCTTACGGAACAGGAAGTGGTGGGCATCATGAGTTATGCATTGGCGGACAGACAGTTTGTAGTATTTTATCAGCCCCAGTATGACCATACTACGGGAGCTTTGGTGGGTGCAGAAGCATTGGTACGTTGGAAGCATCCGGAGAAAGGATTGATATCTCCCGGCATTTTCATTCCTATTTTTGAAAAGAACGGATTTATTACCAAGCTTGATTTGTGTGTATTTGAGGAAGTGTGTATATTCTTGCGCAAATGCATAGATAAAAATATGAATGTGGTACCTATTTCCACGAACTTCTCCAGACATGATATTTTCCAACCGGATTTTATTTCCCGATTGGAAGGAATCCGTGAAAAGTACAATATCCCTGCGGAATATCTGAGAGTGGAGATTACGGAATCCGCTATTACGGGAACAGGCATGCAGGCCAATGAAATCGTCAGAAAACTGCATAATTGCGGTTATGTTGTTGAAATGGACGATTTTGGAAGCGGTTATTCTTCCTTGAACGTGTTGAAGGATATTGAACTGGATATCATCAAGCTGGACATGCTGTTTTTGTCCAAGGAAAACGAAAATACCAGAGGCGGTACTATTATCAGTTCCGTAGTTCGTATGGCTAAGTGGCTGGATATGCCCATTATTGCAGAGGGTGTAGAATCGGTAGAACAGGCGGATTATCTGCGTAGCATCGGATGTAATTATATTCAGGGATATTTGTATTCCAGACCCTTGCCGGAGGAGTCCTATGAGGAGTTATTGTCAGGAAGCGAAACCGGTTATAAGGTGGCACAGTTCCAGCTGTTAGAAGCATTGGATGCAAATAATTTCTGGAGTCCCAAATCCCAGGAGACGCTTATTTTCAGTAATTATGTGGGCGGAGCATCCATCTTTGAATATCGAAATGGCCAAGTAGAGGTCTTGAGGGTAAATCAGAGATATCTGAAAGAATTATCAGATTGTGTGGCAGAGAAGGATATCATTGAAAATGACCCCATGCGATTCTTCGATGAAGAGAATAAGAAAATATATACAGACATGCTGGACAGAGCTATTGCGACAGGAGAGGAGCAGGAATGCGAGACCTGGCGTAAGATGGAGACTTCACGTTGTGGCGGAGAATGGTTATGTATCCGTACAAATGTACAGCTGATTGGTAGGAGCGAGGACACCTATCTCTTCTATGCTATGGTACGGAATGTAACTACAGAGAAGAGAGAGCATACGGAGATGTTGAATACCATTGAACGGTTCCGTATATTGGCAGAGCAGGCAAAGGTATATTATTGGGAGTACGTACTTGATACGAAGGAGATGTATCCCTGTGCAAGATGTATCAGGGAGCGAGGTCTTCCTGAGGTGATGTACAACTATCCGGAAAGTGCTGTTGAGATGGGGATTATCCCTTCCGAAGCGGCAGAGGAATACATAGAGTTGCACAAGAAGCTTTCAACCGGTATCAAAGAGGCGGAAATCTATGTACCCATGACCAAGGCCAAGCTGATGCATCATTTGAAATACAATGTGGTATTTGATGAAGGTGGCAAACCTGTAAAGGCTTATGGTTGTGCAGTTGTGGTAGATGAAGTGAAATAATATGATTGGAAGAGGACGTTATGAAGCGTCCTCTTTTGATAGGAAAGACTTTTTTTTACAGAAGAAATAAGGTATGATAGAGAAGTAGATATAAAGTGGAAAGGAATGATAAATATGAAGAAAATTCTTATTATGTCATTGATATTAGGAGTAATGTTAACCGGTTGCGGAAAACAGGAGAGTACCTCTGGGGAGTCTTCGGCGGAACCGACGCAGGTTGAGAGTGGTTCAGAAAGTAGTGAAGCGACAGAACAAAAGGAAAGCTTAGAGGCAGATCAGATAGAAGAGACACAGACGACTCAGGAGGCTGTGCCGGAGAGTAAGGAAGACGGGGATACTGCTGAAGAGGCAGAACCACAGCCGGAAGTGATCGGCGGTATGGAGATTTGGGAAGAGTGTCCGGTAAAAATCACCATGAATCGGGCTGATGTGGCTTATGGAATGGTGCAGCATGAAACCTATTTTTCTACCACAACAGGAGGGGAGAGAGGCGTAAATATTCTGCTTCCGGCTGACTATGATGCGTCTAAGGAATATCCGACTTTGTATTTGCTTCATGGTATCTTTGGTAATGAGCATTCCTTTACCTCCGACAGCAGTAATAAGATTCCGCAGATTTTGGGGAATCTGGCGGCAGATGGTCTGGCAAAGGAGATGATAGTGGTATTTCCTCATATGTATGCGTCAGCGGATCCTGCTCAGCAGCCGGGATTTACCGATGAATCCATGGCACCTTATGACAATTTTATCAATGATTTAGTCAATGATTTGATACCTTATATAGAAAGCAACTATTCCGTGCAGAAGGACAGAGCGCATCGTGCTATCGCAGGATTTTCTATGGGAGGAAGAGAAACGCTGTTTATCGGTCTTCAGAGACCGGATTTATTTGCTTATGTGGGCGCCATTGCACCGGCACCGGGCCTGACTCCCGGTAAGGATTGGGCTATGGAGCATCCGGGACAGATCGCAGAAGAGCAGGTGACCTTTGACGGAAAGGAATATTTACCTGAGATTTTGATGCTTTGCTGCGGTACCAATGATAGTGTGGTAGGACAGTTCCCCAAGAGCTATCATACCATCATGGAGACCAATGGCGTGGAGCATGTGTGGTATGAGATTACCGGAGCGGACCATGATAATAAAGCCATTAAGAGCGGATTTCATAATTTCGTACGTGCCATTTTTCAGGAGGACTAAGATATGAATTTTTCACCAAATAGTACCCTGCTTTTTGTGGTGGCAGGGGGTGTAATTATATTTGTACTGGCTCAGTCATTCTTCTTTTTGATAAGAGCCTACCGGCGAGCCAAGGAATTGGGGATGGATATGAAGCAGGTAAGAAAGACCATCTGGTCAAGTGCTCTGTTTACCATTGCACCGGCAGTATCCATTTTGCTGGGAGTGATTACTTTGTCTAAGTTTTTGGGACTTCCTTTGCCCTGGATCCGTATGAGTGTCATCGGAGCCATTACTTATGAGCTTCCGGCAGCCACATCTACCGCCAAGGCTTTAGGAATCTCTTTGTCAGAAACGATTACAGACCCCAGGATTTATTCGGCCATAGCTTGGGTAATGACTTTGGGAATCCTGCCCAGTATTATTTTGGTACCATTATTGCTAAAGAAGATACAAAAGGGGCTTTTGAAGATGAAGAATAAGGATGCTAAATGGGGAGATTTGTTCAGTACATCCTTATTCTTAGGTATGATTGCGGCATTCTCCGGCATGGTATTTGCAGATGTAAGAAATGGTCTGGAAGGTTGGATACCGGTATTCGTGCTGCTATGCTCTGCTGTGGTAATGGGCGTTTGCGGTTTGCTAATTAAGAAATGCAAAATGAAGTGGTTGGAAAACTATGCGCTTCCTATCAGCATGCTTGCGGCTATGATTTTCGCCATGGTGATTACACCGGCGATTTTAGGATAAGGGGGTGCGGATATGAAGAGAAGTTATGAAGAACAGACTCATTTTTGGGGCAAACTGTGGACTTGGACCGCAGTGTTTGTGATTTTGTCCGTACCGGTGATTATTTGTGTGGCTTATGACTGTTGGCCGGGATTTACTCCCGTGTTAAAGGGACTTTTGGGAGTGGCACCCATTTTTTGGACCGTAGGAGCCATTGAGGTAGTTACCTTTACGCCTATGCTGGGAACGGCCGGCTCTTATTTGAGCTTTGTGACCGGAAATGTCACCAGCTTGAAGGTGCCGTCCGCTTTGAATGCCATGGAAAGTGCTAAGGTGAAGCCGGGAACGGAAGAAGGGGAAGTGTATTCCACGATAGCCATCGCCACCAGTTCCATAGTGACTGCGGTTATTATTGCGGTGGGAGTATTTTTGCTGGCACAGCTGACACCGATTTTGAATTCTCCGGTATTAAAGCCGGCTTTTGACAATATTCTACCTGCTCTGTTCGGTGGACTTGGTGTGGTATATATCAGCAAAAATTGGAAGATTGCGGTGACACCGGTGGTATTTATGGTGATACTGTTTTTGCTGGTTCCGTCTTTGGCAGGCTCCGTAGGCGTACTGGTGCCTGTAGGAGCACTGATATCCATCGGAGTGGCAAGGATATTGTATAAAAAAGGAATTGTTTAAATACAAATGAAATATCCTGATGAACCTAAGTGGTTCGGGATTGGAGGGATACAATGGGTTATGTGGTTGGTGGTATTATAGGTTTATTATTTGTGGCCTTCGTGGCAGTCGTACTGATAAGGGCTTATCGTTTTACGCCCTGCGAAGAAACAAAACCGATACCGGAAGAAATTGCTTTGGATAGGGAGAAGATTATTCGGGATATGCAGGCCATGATTCGTTGCAAGACCGTTTCTTATCGTGAAGAAGAGTTAATAGATTGGGAAGAGTTTGCTAAATTTGAGCAGGTCTTAAAGGATTGCTATCCCTTGGTACATAAGCATTGTAAGTTTAAAAAAATCGGTAAGACAGGGTTGCTGTATCATCTGGAAGGTACGGAGCATGATAGCCCTTGTATTTTCATGGCCCATTATGATGTGGTGCCTGTGACAGAAGGCGGCTGGGAGAAGCCTGCCTTTGATGCGATTATCGAAGATGACATGATGTGGGGAAGGGGTACCTTGGATACGAAGGGGACTCTTTGCGGCGTGCTGGAGGCAGCAGAACGTCTCTTGGCAGGAGGCTTTGTACCGAAGCAGGATATGTATTTTTCTTTTTCCGGTGAGGAGGAAACCTCAGGAGACAGCTGTCCTATGATGGTGGAATGGTTTGAGCAAAAGGGCATCGTACCCGGTATGGTACTGGATGAAGGCGGTGCCGTAGTGGAAAATGTATTTCCGGGAGTGACCGGAGAATGTGCCCTCATAGGAATTGCGGAAAAGGGTATGACGGACATAGAGCTGGTGATGGAAGGCAATGGCGGACATGCATCCACACCTCCCACCAGGACCATGCTGGGTCAGCTTTCCGAGGCTGTGGTAAAGCTTGAGAAGCATCCTTTTAAGGGGCAGTTGACCAAGCCGGTGGCAGAGATGTTTGATACCTTGGGCCGATATTCCGGTTTTGGTTATAAGGTATTATTTGCCAATTTGTGGTGTTTCAAACCGGTGCTGAATCTGGTATGCAGGCTGTCCGGCGGAGAGTTGAATGCCATGATGCGAACTACTTGTGCTATTACTAAAATGGAAGGCTCCAAGGTCTTTAATGTATTGCCCCCCAAGGCAAGCGTGGGGATGAATCTGCGCCTGATGGGTACTGATACAGTGAAGTCTGCACAGGAATATATCCGAAAAGTGATTAGGAATGATAAGATACAAATCCGTGTGGTTGAGGGTATGAATCCTTCTGCCATATCCCAAACCCAAGGAAAGGCATGGGATGGCTTGAAGAGCGCCATTCAGGCCACCTGGACGGAGGCTATTGTATCCCCTTATCTGATGATGGCGTGTAGCGATTCCAGACACTATTCACGGATTTCGGATAAGGTATATCGTTTCTCAGCCATGAAACTTTCCAAGGAAGAAAGAGCCATGATTCACGGTAATAACGAAAGAATACCGTTGGATACTTTGGTAAAGACTGTGGAATTTTATATTAGATTGATGAAGGAATGCTAGTTGAGTATGAAAGACAATAGAGACAGATTGATTGCCGCTAAAAAGAAGGCGGCCAGACAGGCAAAGAAGCAAGGCGAAAAAAACGCTGCAGCATCGGCGAATAAAGCACAGGACAAGAAACCCGCAACCGGGAAGCAGAAAAAGGGAAGCAGTATCTGTCCGGTTTCCGAAAAATGCGGGGGCTGTAAGTGGATTGATAAGGAATACAGTGTACAGCTGAAGGAAAAAGAGAAGTGGGTAAAGGGTTTGTTGGAGCCTTTTTGCAAGACAGAACCCATCATTGGTATGAAACAGCCCACCCATTACCGGAACAAGGTTCATGCTGTATTCGGCGAGGATAGAAAACACAATATCATTTCCGGAATATATGAGGAAGGTACTCACAGAATCGTACCCGTGGATAGTTGTTTAATCGAGAATGAAAAGGCGGATGCCATCATTGTGTCCATACGGGAGCTGTTAAAGTCTTTTAAGATTCGTCCCTACAATGAGGATACCGGTTATGGTCTTTTGCGCCACGTACTGATTCGTACGGGCCAAACAACCGGGCAAATTATGGTGGTGCTGGTGCTGGCGTCCCCCATTATGCCTTCTAAGAATAATTTTGTAAAGGCACTTTTGAAGATACATCCGGAGATTACCACCATCGTGGTGAATGTAAATAATCGAGGCACCAGTATGATACTGGGCGACAAGGAACAGGTGATTTACGGCAAGGGTTATATTGAGGATGTACTTTGCGGCAAAACCTTCCGCATCTCTCCCAAATCCTTCTATCAGGTGAATCCGTTACAGACGGAAAAGCTATATGGTAAGGCATTGGAATTTGCGGATTTACAAGGTAATGAGACAGTGCTTGATGCCTATTGCGGCACCGGAACCATCGGTATCATCGCCAGTGATAAAGCAGGTAAGGTCATCGGCGTGGAATTAAACGCAGACGCCGTAAAGGATGCTAGGGAGAATGCCAAACGCAACAATGTAAAGAATATCCAGTTCTATCAAAACGATGCCGGAAAGTTCTTAGTGGAGATGGCAGAGCAGGGCGCCAAGGTGGATGTGGTACTGATGGACCCGCCCAGAAGCGGCAGCGATGAAGCCTTCTTAAGCTCTGTAGTAAAGATGAAGCCGAAGAAGGTGGTTTATATTTCTTGTAATCCGGAGACCCTGGCTAGGGATTTGAAGTATCTGACCAAGCAGGGATATAAGGTGAAAAGGGCTGTGGGCTGTGATATGTTCCCGTTTACCAGTCATTGTGAATGTATTGTGATGCTAGAAAAATAAACAATGGAGTGATATTATGTCGGGTAAAAAATCAGGAAAGAAGAAAATCTGTGTTTATGGTATCATAGTGGCTTTGATTATATTAGTTTGCGGTGTCATCGTAGTAGTAGCTGCCATAAACAAGGAAGAGTCCACGCAGGAAGAAGAGTGGGAAGAACAGGAAGATAAGGAAAAAGAAGAGGATAATAAGAAGGATGAGTCCAAGGCAGAGGAAGTATCAGATTTAGAAAATACCGGGGGATTCATGAAGTATGTGGATACTTCCAGAAAAAGCAATGATTGTATGACCATTGGTTCGATGATGGACGTGTTATGTATTACTGCTGCCGATCCGTCAATCGACTGGAAGACGGAAGAGGTGACTGTTATATTCACACAGGATGGAGGGAAATACATCTGCGGAAATGCGGATGTGATTAAGTATATGTCTGATATTATGCCTGAAGAAAGTGCGAATGTAAGTCAATGGGGCGATGGTTGGGAGATTCGTGCCCAAAAGGATTTAAGTACCGGAGTCCCCGTTTTTAGCTTCATAGGAGATTACGAAGCACTTAAGGAGTTCAAACCGGAATTAGCAGCACGATTTGAAAGCGTCTTGGAGAATTAACAGATGAGGATGCAGTAGGAATCTTCTGTATCATGAGTGAAAAATACTATTGAAATTGTAGTCTGTATGATACAATAAAAGATAGAATATTGGGGTACAAAACGAAGGAGGGTTACCATGAGAATTTATGTAAATGTAAATGCAGGTCATGACGGCAACGGTACCAAAGAAATGCCTTTCCGCCGTATTAATGATGCGGCAAAAATAGCTGTGGCAGGGGACGAGGTGCTGGTGGCACCGGGTATTTACCGTGAATATGTGAATCCTATCAATGCAGGTACGGCTGAGGCATGTATTACCTACCGTAGTGTGGAGCCTTTGGGGGCTGTCATTACCGGTGCGGAAGCGGTGAAGAATTGGAAGAATTATGAAGGCGATGTATGGGTTTGCCGTGTAAATAACAGTATCTTTGGAGATTACAATCCTTACACCACTTATGTGTATGGTGACTGGTATTTTGCCAAGGCAGACAAGCATACAGGTTGTGTATATTTGAACGATAAGGCATTGTATGAGACGGCAACCTTGGAAGAATGTATGAAGCCGGAAGTGTATGAGTACAGCTGGGTACCGGAAGATTCCCTTTACAAATGGTACACTGAGCAGGATACAGAGAAGGATGAAACCATTATTTATGCCAACTTCTTAGGGGCAAATCCCAATGAGGAAAACGTAGAAATCAATGTAAGACGTATGTGCTTCTTCCCGGCAAAGACAGGAGTGAGCTACATAACCGTAAGCGGATTTAATATCAATAAAGCAGCAACTACCTGGGCACCTCCCGCAGCATTCCAGGATGGTATGATCGGACCTCACTGGAGTAAGGGATGGATTATCGAGGATTGTGATATTTCGAACAGTAAATGTTCCGGTATTTCCTTAGGTAAATATTATGACCCGGACAACAACCACTACTTTACCAACAAATACGTAAAGAGCCCTACCCAGATGGAGCGTGATGCGGTATGTCGCGGTCAGTTCCACGGTTGGAAGAAGGAGAGAATCGGTAGCCATATCATCCGTCGTAACAATATTCACCACTGCGAACAGGGCGGTATTATCGGACGTATGGGTGGTGTGTTCAGTATCATCGAGGACAACCATATTCATCACATCAACAATATGATGGAGCTGGGCGGTGCTGAGATTTCCGGTATTAAGATGCATGCTGCCATCGACGTAACCATTCGTCGTAATCATATCCATCATTGTACCATGGGTGTATGGTGTGACTGGGAAGCACAGGGTACCCGCATTAGCCAGAACTTACTTCATGACAACCAGAGACCTAAGTTTGCCAAGGCACTGCCCGGCGGTATGATGTCACAGGATATCTTTATTGAGGTAAGTCACGGCCCCACTTTGATTGACCATAATATTATGCTTTCCGAAGCCGGTGTAAGATTTGCAACCCAGGGTGTGGCAATGGTACACAATCTGGTTTGCGGTGCACTGACAGACGTAGGCGGCGGTACTACCTGGAGATATACACCTTATCATATGCCTCATCGTACGGAGGTTATGGGCTTTATGACCTTCCTTCATGGGGATGACAGATTCTACAACAATATTTTCGTACAGAAGTATCCTGCACAGGATGTTATCACCCGTCATGATTCGGATGATGGATTTGATTCCGAGAACCGTGTGGTAGGTACCTGGACCTTTGATGAATACCCCAGCTTTGAGGAGTGGAGTGCACAGTTTGATTTCAGCAAACCTGCTAATATGAAGGCGCTGGAGCCTGCTCATTTCGGACATTTGCCCGTATGGTCAGAAGGTAACTTATACCTGGGCGGTGCGAAGGCTTGGAAGAAGGAAGTAAACGGACAGGTAGTGGAAGGTACTTCCGAAGATATTCGTGTGGAACTGGTAGAAAAGGATGGCAAGTATTATCTGGATACCAATGTGTATGAATTCTTAGGCGACTTCTCAGACAGAATGATTAACACCGAGATACTGGGTAAGGCATTTGAACCCGAGCAGTATTTCGAGAATCCTGACAGAACGCCCATTACCTTTAATACCGACTATTTCGGTGAACATCGTGGTATCAATATCATTCCCGGACCTTTTGCAGATGCACAGGATTGGAAAGAAAGAGAAGTATAGAGTAAATAAAGGGCTCGCCGTGTAATACACAGCGAGTCCTTTGTGTGTTGGGAGCTTTTTGGTGGCGTTTTGCATGATATATAATAAGAGAGTTTTTTGTGGGTTTAAACCAGAGAATTCTACCCATAGGACTGGTGATGAGTACGTATGGGTAGAAAATTAAGAAGACTTACTTGGTTTTAGGACAAAAAGTTCTGCCCAAATGAACTAGAGAATTGGCTATGGGCAGAAAATTAGGAAGATTAGGATGGAAAGTTCTGTCTAAAGAGAAGGTGAAATGCTACAATAGGTAGAAGATTGAGAAATTATAGCTAGGAAATTCTGCCCATACAAGGTAAAATGGTATTAATAGGCAGAAGAGATGTGAGAGGAAATGCAAAGCTATGAAAATTGACCGCTTAATCGGAATTATTACCACCTTGCAACAGCAAAAGTTTGTGACGGCACCTTATCTGGCAGAGAAATTCGAGGTGTCCAGACGTACTATAAACCGTGATGTTGAAGATATTTGTAAAGCCGGTATTCCTATTGTGACAACACAAGGAGCGAATGGTGGTATCTCCATCATGGAGGGATTCGCTTTAGATACTACGGTGTTTACGGAGCAGGAATTATCCGCTATTTTTGCGGGCTTAAAGTCGCTGGACAGTGTGTCAAAATCAGCTTCTGCAGAAAAGCTGGCACAAAAAATAGGGGGCAACAAAAGTATTCCTGTGGCGGATCATATGGTAATCGATCTGGCATCCTTTTATAAAGATGATTTGGCGGCGAAAATTGATACCATAAAGTTGGCAATCAAACAGGCAAAGTGTATTACATTTCACTATTGCTATAACAAAGGGGAAGCTGATAAGACCATTGAACCATACCTGATTGTATTTAAATGGTCGGATTGGTATGTATTCGGATTCTGTAAGGTGCGACAGGACTTTCGCATGTACAAATTGCGACGGTTGTGGAATTTACAAATGACAGAAGAAAATTTCCTAGTCAGAGAAGTGCCGGAGGAGAAAAAGCAGTTTGGTGTGAATATGACGGATGATTATGTGATTACAGCAGTATATGATGCATCGGTTAAATATAGATTGGTGGAAGAATATGGTCATACTTCTTTTATAGAGAAGGAGGATGGAAGCTTGCATATGGAGTGGGGATTTACCAGACCTGAAAATGCTGTAGAATGGTTTTTGAGTTTCGGAGATAAGGTAAAAGTGCTGGAACCACCGGAAATGGTGGAACGGATGAAGAACGCATTGGAGCGTATCAAAAATTTATATGAAACATGACATACTGTTGTCTTGTTTGAGGTGTTATGGTGTAGATAAATGATTCACAAAGGAGAAAAAACATGGCTTTTGATTACAAGAAAGAGTATAAAGAATACTACATGCCACCAAAAACACCAACCATTATCACGATACCCGCTATGAATTATCTGGCAGTTCGTGGAAAGGGAAATCCTAATGATGAGAGTGGAGAATACAAGGATTCTATTGGCCTGTTGTATGGGATAGCGTTTACTCTTAAGATGAGTTATAAAGGAGAGCATAAAATAGAGGGCTATTTTGAATATGTGGTACCTCCTTTAGAAGGCTTTTGGTGGCAGGAAGGTGTACAAGGAATCGATTATGACCGTAAAGAAGATTTTAATTTTATTTCTCTAATACGTCTGCCGGATTTTGTGACATATGCAGATTTTGAATGGGCGGTGGCTGAAGCTACCCGTAAAAAGAAGGCTGATTTTTCTAAGGTGGAGTATCTTACATATAACGAAGGAATCTGCGTGCAATGTATGCATATGGGGTCCTATGATGATGAGCCGGTTACCATTGAGGCTATGCATAAGTTTGCTAAGGAGAATGGATATGAACCGGAAATTACAGCGACACGCTATCATCATGAAATATATCTTTCAGACCCAAGAAAGTGTGATGTGAGTAAGTTGAAAACGGTGATCAGGCACCCGGTTAAGAAGATGGCGGAAATGCCTATGATAGATTCAAGATGCGGGCTTCACTGTACAGAGTGCGAATACAAAGATTCATGCAATTGCGGTGGTTGTATTGAAACAAACGGACACCCGTTTCACGGGGAGTGTCCGATAGCAATATGTTGTCAGAAGAAGGGCGTTGTACACTGTGGGGAATGTGGCGATATTCCCTGCGAACTTCTGACACAGTATTCCTGTGATCCGGAGCATGGTGATACACCCCAAGGAGCCAGAATTGAGCAATGTAAGAAGTGGTATGCGGAAGGAAAGACAAAACATGAATAAAAAAATACTATCATTACGTATGGAACGTCAGCATTTTGTAAAAAAAGCCAACGAAGAAGAATACAAAGAGTTATATCGCGATTTGCAACCGGGACAAAATGTGTATTGGAATGGCTTTGGTCAGCCGCCCACACTTAGCTTTCGAGTGGCTTTTGATGATATTGAATTTAATGGAGAAAGACAGGGTAAGCGAGAGTTGGTGAAAGGGCGTTTTGCAAGCGGCAACCTTGGGTGGATAGTGCCGGAGGAGATGGAACTGTTTGCGGCACTTTATCGAAAACCGTTAAACAATCCAACTTGGGAACAGGAGCAGATCCTGCATTTGATTGAAAAGGCAGGTCCTTTTACTATCCAGCAGTTAAAAGAAGAAACAGGGATGTTAGTGAAGCAGATTACGCCTATTTTGCATCGTTTACAGGAGGCATTTTTGATTTATGAGGACCAATATGACGGAGAATGGGACCGTGGGTGGTATCGCTTTGAGGAGATGTTTCCGGATGTAAAATTGGAACGATACACAAGATTAGAGGCGTTGAAAATAGTATTGCAGCGCTTTGCCTATCGAATGGTTTGGTTTGACACAGCTATGGCTAAGTCATTTTATAAAATACCCGAGAAAGAAATCAAGGTAGCAGTAGCATTGCTGGTAGAGGAAGGCTTACTGGTGGCTGAAAGCACCGGCTATCTGTTGGCAAGTGATGTAGAACACCTGAAAAACTATGAGGCGGTGGAAATGCACATTGTATATCCAATCCATAGAAATGATATCTTATACAAAGCACAGGAGCATATTCTGAAGGAAAAGGCAAAAGTATGGACGGAAGGATTGGATTATGACCATGAACCATTGCAGTATTTGTTAATTGATGGGGAGTTTCACGGGGCGTCTGTTGGGCATTTTCGAAATGGCCCATACGATTTGAATGATGTTGTTTGCGATTTGCCGGATGCGGAGAGGAGGAGAACGGAAATCGTAGAAGCGATTCGAGACGTTAATTATGGAAAGATGCCGGAACGGTTTATGGGGAAGAAGCTTGTAGAAGAATAGAAAAATTACTAACGACCGGGTGAATAATCCGGTCGTTTGGCTGGTGATTAAAGAAGCTTCTCAAATAATAATTGAGCGAGTCCTTTCTAGTATTAGTTGATTGAGTTTTCTAAAAAAATATATTAAAATAAAAGTCAGAAATACCCGAAATTCACCAACCTTTTGGTGGTTTCGGGTACATATATAGTGTGACAATTAAAAAGGTTCATTGGAGAATAAAAATCATTAGGAGAAAACTTCGTGAAAAAGAGTACTGTAACAGAAGAAAATAAAAAGAGGAAAATACGTAGGGGTGAAACTGTTTTATCGGGGGAGCGAGATAAAGAGGGGAAGTTAAAGGTGCCCCATACCGATTATGGTCTGTTTTCCAATATGGCTTACATCGTGAAAAAGATGTGGCAATACAAAAGGATTTGCATCTGGCTTATTTTGATTGGTGCAGTGACTCAGTCCGTGATGCGGTATTTGTGGAGCTACATTGCAAAATTTGTAATTGATATCGTACAGATTCAGGCAGGACAAGCGCAGAAGGACATAAAACCACTTGTATGGGTGTTGTTAATCGCTCTTATTGTGGAAGTGGTTTGTATGGGTGCCAATATCATTATTGAGAGTAAAACATGGTATTTTATCAAGGTACGTATGGATATGATAACAGAACGTATCGACAAGGTGTTATCCATGGATTATCAGACTCTGGAGCAACCCCATATGCTGAATATGTTTCAGAAGGCTAATAATGCTACCGGAAGTAATAATAGTGGCGTGGAAGGTATGATGCATTGTATGAACAAGATGGGTACGCTGATAGTGACCATGATTGTCAGTGCGTCTGCCATCATCGGTTTGGATTGGCGTTTGATTATTGCGCTGACGGTGGCTATGCTGACCAATTACGGCTCTTATTTACTGTCCGTGAAGCAAGACAAGGTTGCCTATTGGGACAAGATGGCACCTAACTGGCGAAAAATAAATTATATGGAGCGTTGTACTCAGGATTTTGATTATGCCAAGGACGTCCGCCTTTTTAACATGAAAAATTGGCTTTTGGGCAAGCAGGCGGAAGTTTTAAGGGATTCCGAGAAGAAATATGCAAAGAGCCGTAATTACTGGCTACGACATTCCTTTATCTATTCCTTTACCAGTTTGTGTTCCGGTGCCATCATGTACTATATTCTGATTGTGGAAGTGTTGGAAAAGGGTTTGGAAATCGGTAATTTTACGCTGTTTTTAGGACTATGCGCGGCCTTTTCTTCCGCTCTTTCGGATTTTTATGCCACAGTAGGAGATATCCAGCGTTGCTCCATGCAGACCGATGACTTTAGAACCTTTATGGATTATCCTACGGAAGAGACAGGGGATTTTCTGGAGCTTTCTAAAGTGTTGGAAGGAAAATCACCAAGCTTTGAGTTTAAAAATGTATCCTTCCGCTATGAAGGAGCTGAGCAGTATGCTTTAAAGAATCTGAATCTAAGCTTCCCGGCAGGACAGCGTCTGGCAGTGGTTGGGTTAAACGGTGCAGGCAAAACAACCTTTATCAAGCTGCTATTACGTTTATATGATGTGACGGAAGGTGAAATCCTTTTAAATGGTGTGAATATTAAAAGATTTCGAAGAAATGAATATTACAAGGTGTTTGCACCGGTATTCCAGAATGTGGAGCTATTCGCCTTTCCCATGGCGGAGAATGTGTCCATGCTAAGTCCCGAAAATACGGACAAGAAACTGGCAGAGGAATGTATTACTATGGCAGGTTTGAGCCAGAAGGTAGAAAGTTTGGAAAAAGGTGTGGATACAGAACTTCTAAAAATTGTTCATGAAGATGGTGTGGATTTGTCCGGTGGCGAAAAGCAGAAGCTGGCACTGGCAAGGGCTTTGTACAAGGATGCACCGGTGATTGTACTGGACGAGCCTACCGCAGCCTTGGATGCACTGGCAGAGTATGAACTGTACCAGAATTTTGATAAGATGATTCAGGAAAAGTCCGCGGTTTATATTTCTCACAGATTGTCTTCCACCCGTTTCTGCGATGTGATTGCCATGTTTGTGGCCGGTGAAATGGTGGAATACGGTACCCATGAGGAATTGCTTGCAAAAAATGGTGCTTATGCAGAGATTTTCCGAGTACAGGCACAGTATTATGAGGAACAGGAGGGCGGAGCAGATGAAAGATAATGTAATTTTGAAAGTATATAAGTATTTCCTGCCATCAGCCTGGAGACGGTATAAGGGCTACTTTATCATTCGTTTTTTACGTTTGATTGTAAATACCATTACCCCCTTTGTCCCTATTCTTTTTATGCCACGGATTGTGGATGAACTGGTGGGAAGCAGGGATGTGAAAAGAATTACCACCTATGTGTTGGTGATTTTGATTACAGAATATGTATTAAATAATTTAAACGGTCTGTTTGGGAATATTTTGGAGCGTTACAGTCAGAAGTTTGAAAATTATTATACCGCACTAATGAGTGGCAGAATCATGGAGTTGGATTTCCAGTTGACGGAAGATAAGAAGGCTTTGGATCAGATAGAGCTGGCTAAGAACGGTATGAGCTGGTATTCCGGAGGGTTAAACGGTATTGTAGAGCCTTTATTTAATATGGCGACGGCCCTTCTTACCGTGGCCGGTGTGGTGGTGATTATAGCCGGTCAGGCTCCACTTATTCTATTGATTACTCTGGTACTTTTGGTGTTGTCTGCGGTCATCAATAAGAAGATGAATCAAATCGAGCAGGAGCAGTATGCGAAATTATCAAAAATCAACAGAGTATTCGGCTATATGGGCTGGGAACTGACGGATTTTCGCTACGGAAAGGATATCAGACTGTATGGCGCTAAAGACATGATGGTAAATAAGTGGCGTAATTACAGTGCTACCTTTGTGGAAATGTGGGGAGAACTTTCCCACAAGCTGATCTCCTTACGTTTGTTACTCATGATAGTGGATGTGATTCGTGATTTCGGCATCTATCTTTATGTGGGTGTTTTGGCTATTTGGGGACGAATTAGTATTGGTGTAACCACGCAGATGTTTACGGCAGCAGGTACCTTTTACAACTCTATGAGAAATCTGGTGATGGGGTATCAGGATTTGTGCAAAAGGACCCATTATGCAAACGAATATGTGAAGTTTATGGATTATCCGGCTGCCATTATGAAGGGAACGAAGCCGGTTGGTGAAGGTCCTCATACCTTTGAATTTAGAAATATGTCCTTCTCTTATCCGGGTGCGGATGTGGAAGTGTTAAAGGATATTAATCTGACCCTGACGCCCGGAGAGCATCTTTCCATCGTAGGTCTCAACGGTGCCGGCAAAACTACTTTGGTGAAGCTGTTATGTCGTTTGTATGACCCTACGGAAGGCGCCATTTACATGGATGGGGTGGATATCAGAGAGTATGATTATGAGCAGTATATGAATGTATTTGCCCCGGTATTTCAGGACTTTAAACTTTTTGCTTTTTCCATGAAGGAAAACGTGTTGATTCAGGCAAAGGATACACCGGAGAGGGAGGCGGAGATGACCAAGGTCCTGGACAAGGTGGGACTGACAGAAAAGCTTTCCACACTTTCCAAAGGGGTGAATACCTATGTGTTTAAGCATTTCGATGAGGATGGTATCGAACCCTCTGGCGGAGAACAGCAGAAGCTGGCTATTGCCAGAGCCCTGTATAAGAATGCACCGGTGGTGATTCTGGATGAGCCTACTGCGGCCTTGGACCCCATGGCGGAGTATGAAATCTATCGCCAGTTTAATGACCTTGTGGATGAAAGAACGGCGATTTACATATCCCACAGACTTTCCAGCTGCCAGTTCTGTGACAGGATTGCAGTATTCTCCGATAAGGAGATTAAGGAGTACGGTACCCATGCCGAGCTGGTGAATAAGAAGAATGGTATCTATGCAGAAATGTTTGCTGCTCAGGCGCAGTATTATCAGGCGTAAGTGTACAGTGAGGATATGTACATACGGTTTAAGTGATACGTTTCAGATTGGAAAAATAAGATTGGGCATAGAAGAGATTGGTGACTCTTCTATGCCCAATTTATATGTGCGTTTATAGAGAAAATCTGATTAAAATGTACATTTTGGGCATAGAAAGAGTAGTTATTGGATTAGTGCCCGTATAATAGGGCGAAACTTGGGCATAAAAAGAAGAAAATCTCTGTGCATGCCCAAAAGCAATAATAATGTGGTCATTTTAGGTTGGGACGGTTTTGGAATTGGGTGTAGAATAAGAAAAATAAGAGTCTATACCCAAAAGGCCTTTAATAGTAATGGAATCCTTTAGAGTATGTTGGTAATATTCGGAAATAATGACTTGACAAACAAAATCATATATGATTATATAATCATATATAAAGATGAAGAGAGATACATTATGAAAGAAAAGTAATTTATGAAATGAAGGAGGATTCGAAACATGAGCAAAGACAAGGACAATAAAAACTTCTGGCAAAGATATGCCCCTATATATTGGATGTTTGTTAGAAGCGCAGGTAAGGCATATGACGAGATTTCAGAACGGATAAGAAACTACATACAAAAAGATAGTAAGGTGTTGGAACTGGCCTGTGGTACCGGAGAATTTACCTTTCGTTTGGCGAAGAAATGTGAAAGCTGGACGGCAACGGACTTTTCCGAAAACATGCTAACGGAAGCAAAGAATGCCTATGCAAAGACTGGTCAAAGTATGGAAGGATTAAATTTTGAATGGCAGGACGCGACAGATTTATCTTATGAAAAAGAATGCTTTGACGCGGTGATGATAGCTAATGCTCTTCACATTATGCCGGAACCGGAAAAGGCACTAGAGGAGATTCGACGAGTGTTAAAGCCGGAAGGGCTATTATTTGCCCCGACCTTTATGTATCGTGAGGGGAGTGGATTTTTGATTCGCTCAGGATTCTTTAAGCTTTTCGGATTTAAGGCGTATATGAATCTGCACGGAAAGGAATTTGCAGAGTTTATCGAAAAGCAAGGCTTTCAAGTATTGGAGTGTGATATAATCAAATGTAAGGTATCTCCATTGTGTTGTTTGATTGCAAGGAAAAGAGAGGTGTAGATATGGTTTTATTGATAGAATGTGTGGTGTGTTGTGTATTGTTTACTGCGTTTGTTATGCGGGCTATCTATAAGGACCCGATCAGCCTGATAAAGTCCTATCCGCCGGCGATTATTAAGAGAGTAGAAGAATTGTCCCAATATAAGGATACAATCAAGAGTCGTGAAAAAAAGCATGCTTATCAAAAATTGATAGCGGTTTTTGTGTTTGTAATCGTATTGGCTGCGTTGGCATACTTTTCGGGATGTAGGACCTTGGGAACCACATTCAGACATGTTTTTATATTGTTTTTGGTGGTGAATTTTTATGATTTCCTGGTGCTGGACTGGTGGCATTTTTGCCACAGTAAAAGAGTCAGAATACCTGGAACAGAAGATATGATAAAGGAATATCAAAATCCATGGTTTCACTTCCGAGGTGCTTGTAAAGGAACTGTTTTAGGATTGATGGTAGCGCTGATGGCCGGTGGATTGATACATTTTATAGCAAAGTAAATATAATTTAAATATTTTTCCAACCTTTTTCACTTACCTGTGTCTATATAAGTGAAAGCTTTCAAAACCGGTACAATAAGTTTAAATTCACCGGTACAGATTATGAGGGAACAGTTGATGAACAAACAAGAAGCAGAAAAAGTAATTGCAGAATACGTAAAGCCTATATTCGGATTTGCACTGAAGCGTTGCAAATCCCAGGAGGATGCTGAGGATTTGGCCCAGGAGATTGTATTAAGAGCATTTAAGAGTCTTCTGGTGAAGGAGGATATCCTGGATGTGGGGAAGTTTATATGGACCATTGCCCATAATACTTTGAGCAACTATTATCGTAGTGCATCTAAAATGGCAATAGGTGTATCCGTTGATGATGTGGCAGAGACATTGGCAGACCCGAGGAATGATTTTGATGAAGAGGAGGACAAGGAAGAGATAGGCCGTTTGCAGAAAGAAATTGCCTATTTGTCCAAGCTGCAGCGTCAAATTGTGATTGCATATTACTTTGAAAACCGTAAACAGGTGGAGATTGCAGAGGAACTGCAGGTGCCTGTGGGAACGGTGAAATGGCACTTGTTTGAAGCTAAGAAAGAGCTGAAAAGAGGTATGGAAAAGATGAGAGAAGCGAGTGAATTAAAGTTTAACCCTATTAAATTTGATGTTTATGGATTTAGTGGGTCCATGGGAACGAAGTCGCCGGATGAATTTTTGCGTTCTGCCATTGCACAGAACATCTGCTATATTGTACGAAAAGAAGCAAAATCCATTCACGAAATTGCCGATTCGTTGGGCGTATCCCCTGTATTTGTGGAGGGCGAAGTAGCATTTTTGGAGGAGTACGGATTTTTACTGCAACAAAAGGATAAGTATATTGCCAATTTTGTCATTGATGAGGCCACTTCGGAGGAACTTGCATTACAGAGCGAGGTTTACAGACAGGCAGCAGAACCCTTTGCCAATGATTTGTATGATGAATTGATAAAGAGTGGTATTTTAGAGGATGAGAGGATTCGTTGTTCGAAAGAGGATAAGAATTTCCTGTTATGGTCCCTGCTGCCCTTTGCAATTGCTTATTCCTCAGAAGCGGAGGAAGAGATATCCTTTGACGAGGTGGCAACCCTTCGCCCGGATGGTGGGAAAAATATTTATCAGGCAATTGTATTGCCCAAGGATAAAAAATTGACGGGATTATACGAGGCAATGAAGAATTGGTGCGGTCCCATGTGGAACGGTACAGAGGAATTGATGCTTTGGCAAATTGATACACCATGGTCAGAACGGGAAAAGCCCGATGAAAGAAATGTGCAGGAAGAGCATAGCAAAGTGCTGGCATTATATGGTTATCAACAGAATAATGTTTTGTCCCGGTCTGATTATGCATGGCTTGCGGAAAGAGGATATATAAAGCTGAAACGAAATGGAAATCCGGATTTTCTGGCAGAATGGCAGATTGTGATTTTGCAGGATGCGCAGATTAAGAAAGCGTTGATTACCATAGGAAAAAAGATTCAGGAGAAATATAAAGAGAGGTTTAAGCAATTGAAGGGTTCTTATGAAGAAGTCATACTTGCAGATACACCAAAGCATTTGAAGAAGATGAGACAGTATTTTGCGCAGTATACTCTCAATTGTGACGGCGCGTTTATATGGTATTGTATATGTGTTCTTTTAGAAAATGGCAAGCTGAAGCTGCCTACAGAGGAGCAACGGAAAGCTTTGACCACTGTTCTTTGTTCTTTATAATAGTTAAGGGTCTGTTATTTATATGTAACAGACCCTTTATATATTTGAACCTAATATTAGAGAATTTACTTTACTTCCACAGTATAGCTTAAATCACCTGTAATATCAGAAATGATTAAGCCAAAGTCAATAGAACCACCTGCCGGTATTTTGGAGTTGTGGTCCTCGTTAGTAACCACCAGGGTATCTGCATTTAAACTGTATTTGCCGCGCCAACCGCTGTCGATCGCTGCATTCTCACCTACTTTAATGCGAAGAGTCCAACCATTTGTTGCAGTATCCGTGTTGTTTGTCAGCACCATATTCATACGGTAATACTTGGGACTTTCTCCCCAGGTTTCATCAGTGTTTATATCCAAAGTAAAGGCATCCTTCGGTGCTTCCGTAATAGGAGCCTCCGGTATTTCGGTAGCAACCGGTTCCGGAGTGGGGGTAGGCGTAGGAACTTCTGTTACAGTAGGAGCCTCGGTTTCCTGTGGACCCTCTGAAGGTTGCGGTGTCAACTGTTCAGTAGGTGCCTGGGTGCTTTCAGAAGTAACAGGTTCCGGTGTGCTTGTGGTGACAGGATCACTGTTTGCGGCATTATTTTTTCCGGCGTTCAGTCCAAACATAAAAGCAAGCAGAATGAGAAGAATCACCACGACTATGGAAAGGATAATAATTATTAAATTCTTTTTGTCTTTCATAAGTTCCTCCAAGGTAAATAGATAGGCATTATGCCATTCCATAATAGAATAAGTCGAAAATCCTTTTTTTGCAATAACATCCTGATATTTTTTGAACAATATTTGAGTAGATATTAATACAATACGATTTGTATGGAAAAAAGATTGGCATCGTGATAAAATAGAATTAGTGTGGTGTGGCCACAGAAAAATAACAGGATGGGGTAAGATATATGAAATTGACAAACGAACAATTAAAAGCAATTTATTTCGGCGCATATCGTTTTCAGGAGACTGAGGATGGTTATTTAGAGGTCTATCAGTATACAGAGGCGCAGACCAAGTATTTTGAAGAGATTTCCGAATTCTGGTATGACAGATGTAAGGCAGGAAGTGCCAAGACATTGGAGTTTACTACCACAGCAACAAACTTTTCTTTTGACTATAAAATCGCATGGATGGGTTCGCCGGATTCCATCGAGCTGGCAGTGGACGGCGTGATTACGGATATCAGATATGTGATGAAAATTGACAAAGAGGGCAGAATGAGTTTTGACCTGCCGGAAGGTGAGAAGTCGGTGATTCTTTATACTCCTGCAGACGCAACCTTCTGGATTAAGAATTTTGAAATAAACGGAGAATATACACCTGCCGTAAAGGGCGAAAAGGTGCTTTGGCTGGGCGATTCCATTACCCAGGGCTTTGGACCGTTACGTTCCGGTCAGACTTATGTAAGTGTGGCAAACCGTTTGCTGAATTATGATATTGTAAATCAGGGTATCGGTGGTTATGTATATGATCCCAAGGTACTTGTAAAGATGGAGGGTTATACTCCGGATAAGATAATCGTGGCTTTGGGAACCAACCAATTCGGTACTGAGACCATGGACGATATCGAAGAATATTACGAGAAGCTGATGGGTATCTACGGTAAGACACCCGTACTTTGCATCCTTCCTTTGTGGAGAGGTGATGTGGAAGGCGGTGAGCCCACATTGATTTCTTTCTGCGGAAAGCTGAAGAAAATCGCAGAAAAGTATGACAATGTAACCATCGTAGATGGCTTCAAGCTGGTACCCCATCTGCCGGAATATTTCCTGGATAAGCTTCATCCCAACTGCCTGGGCTGCGAGTGGTACGGCAGAAATCTGGTAGAAGAAATCCGTAAGAGCGGTTTCTAAATTCGTATATTACAAAGGAGAAAAGCATGGAGATACTTCAAAAGATACTTCCTTATGCGGGAATCCTGCTATTGGCATATGTGATAGGTTCTTCCAGTATGTCCTTCTACATATCGAAATTTAAGAAGATTAATCTAAAGGAAAAAGGTTCTAAAAACCTTGGTGCCTCCAATACACTGGCTATGATAGGCAAGAAGGCTGCGGCAGCAGTATTGGTCCATGATGTACTCAAATCGTTTTTCGCCATATTGGCGGTAAGGATTATTTTTGATATTCCCTACAATGAAGTGTGTTGGTTGCTGGCGGCAGTCGGTGTGGCAGCAGTGTTGGGACATATTTTCCCTTTTTATCTGAAGTTTAAGGGCGGAAAGGGCTTTGCTACATACATCGGTCTGATTTTCGGCTTGGACTGGCGGCTGTTTCTGGCAGTGGTAGTACTTATTTTTGTAGTGGCGTTTATCACTGATTATATTGTATCGGGTACCTTTAGTACGATTGTGGCTGGACCGGTTTATTATGCTTTGATACAGCCCAATCTATGGGTTGCCTTAATTGTATTGTTTGGTTCACTGGTGATTCTGTGGAAGCACCGCGAGAATATCCGGAATCTGAAAAATGGGAAAGAAATGAAGATTCGTAGTGCGTTTCAGAATAAGTATAAACAAGCAAGTTAGAAGGAGGAATTTAGCATGGCACCTAGGGGCGGTCCAATGCGAGGGGGATATTTGACAGAAGAGGAAAAGGCGAACATGCCAAAGGTTACCTTGCCCTTATTAAAACGTATTTTTTCTTATTTGGCACCTTATTGGAAGCAGATGGCAGTAGTACTAATCTGTATCGTTGTGTCTTCCGCATTCAGTTTATTGCCTTCCGTACTGACGGGAAAGATTATCGATGAGGGTCTTATCGGTCAGGATATGCGGATGCTGGTGATTTTGATTCTGACATCGCTGGGAGTAACTTTGGGAGCAAACCTGATTCGTGTGGCAGAAAGCTATTTGAATACCTGGATTGCACAGCATATTACTTTTGATATGCGTAATAAGATGTATAAGCATCTGCAGCAGATGTCTCAGGGCTTTTTTACATCCAACAATCAGGGTGATATCATTACCCGTATGACCAGTGATATTTCCGGTGTGGAAAGAGTCATAACCAGTACCTTTACCAGTATTTTGTCCAATGTGATTACCTTGGTGGTGGCTGTGATTATTATGTTTCAGGAGAACTGGATACTGGCATTGGTGGGTATGATAGTGATTCCTCTGTTTACCATTCCCACCAGATGGGCAGGTAAAACCAGGTGGACTCTGACCCAGGAATCTCAGGAATGTAATGATGAAATCAATGGTATTTTAAATGAAACTCTCTCTGTCAGCGGACAGCTTTTGGTAAAGCTGTTTGGCAGAGAAACTTACGAGTATGACAGGTATGAAAAGGCAAATCACCGAATGATAAAGCTGAATATCAGAGAAAGCATGGCAGGACGATGGTTCATGGTGATTATCACCACCTTCTCCAGTGTGGGACCTATGCTTTTATATCTGGTAGGCGGCATTCTGATGATGAAGTACAATTCAGACCTTACCGTAGGTGATATTACCGTACTGGTTGCCTTGCTTGGAAGAATGTACGGACCGGTAAATTCATTGCTTAACATGCAGGTGGAATGGATTCGTTCCATGGCGTTATTTACCCGTATTTTCGAGTATTATGACATGCCTATTGAGATTAAGAATGCAGAAGATGCTATTATTCCTACCAGCACAAAGGGTGACGTGGAATTTAAGCATGTGGAGTTTGCATACAACGAAGAACGTCAGATTTTGAAGGATATTAATTTTGAGTTAAAGAGCGGCAACAGTATCGCAATCGTAGGTCCTTCCGGTTCCGGCAAGAGTACCATCGTAAATCTGATTCCCAGACTTTATGATGTATTGGGTGGCGAGGTGATCTTTGACGGTGTGGATGTGCGGAAGCTGGATTTGGAATATCTGAGAAATCAGATAGGTATCGTATCCCAGGAAACCTATTTGTTTAACGGTACCATTCGTGAAAACCTGCTTTATGCAAAGCCCGATGCCACAGAAGAAGAAATGATAGAGGCTTGTAAAAAGGCTAATATTTACGAATTTGTACAGAAGCAGGAGAAGGGCTTGGATGCAATGGTAGGTAACAGAGGTCTTAAGCTTTCCGGAGGTGAAAAGCAGAGACTTTCTATTGCAAGAGTACTTTTAAAGGATCCGGTATTGTTTATTTTTGATGAAGCGACTGCATCCTTGGATTCCATATCCGAAAGTAAGATTCAGGAAGCCATCAATCCCATTATCAATTCCCGCACCAGTATTCTGATTGCCCATCGATTGTCTACCATTTTGGCGGCGGATGAAATCCTGGTTATTAAGGATGGAGTAATTGCTGAAAGAGGTGTGCATTCAGAGCTGGTAAAGGCCGGTGGTACCTATACGGAGTTGTATGAAACACAGTTTGGAAAGGCGCTTGAGAAGCAATAGTTGCAACGTATCGTTTTATTACAGTGATTCACGACAGTAAAATAAACATAAAAGTGTTAAAACATTAAAAAAACTTGTGCAAAAGACCGAAATTAAGGTTTCGGTCTTTTTTTGTATGTCGAAAAATGTTATAATTTAATTAACAATGGGAAACTATGGGGAAAAAGGGCTGGCAAAATGTCGAAAACGATTAAGGAACAGTATAAACGATATCAGTTGCGTCATGTAGCAGGACAGTTTTATTTGTTGGATATGCAGCAACCCGGTGTGCCGTATAAGCGGCCTATGGAGTTAAATGAGATTGGCGCGGAAATATGGCAAATGATGGCGGAAGGTTGTACACTTGAGCAGGTAGTGGGGAAGCTTGCCGAGGAGTATGATGCTGGAGAAGAGGATATCCGACAGGATGTGTCAGCATTTCAAAAGAGTTTGATGACATACGGAATTGAAATAGGGGAATAAAACATGAATATTTTATTAATCGGTGGTTCGGGAAGCTTTATTAACAACCTGATTATTAAACTGAATAAAGAGGGTCACAGAATTTATCTTCTGACCGGCAGTAGATATAAGCAAGCACCTTATCAGAAAGTGTTTGAGAGATATGATTTTACATATGATTGTACCTGCCTGGACGAGATATTTAAGAGCATTGACCCGGATTTAACACTATTTATGGGAGCACATGATACCAATTTCAGGTGGAATGAGGAAAAAGATGCCGTACGTTTTTCAGCCAGTCTGATGAATATCTTGATGGCTTATTCCATGAATAATGTGGGAAGGTTTATTTACCTTTCTTCAGATGAAGTATACGGATTTGATTATGATAGATTTATTACAGAGGAGAGTCCTACAGCACCGTCGACCATGAGAGGAATGGTGATTGCCCAAGGAGAAGAGCTTTGCAGGAGCTTCCGTGTAAATAGAGGATTGGATATTCTTACCTTACGTATAGATAATATTTACAGCATTCCTCAGGAACGAAAGGACGTAAATAATATTTGTGCGCGTATGTGCCTGGAAGCTTTGGAAAAAGGGACTATATCCATTACTTACGATCATTTCATGTCCTTTATGTATGAAACAGATGCGGTAGAGTTTATCTATCGTTTTATACAGGCTGACAGCCAGAAGTATTCCATCTACAATTTGTCGGTGTCTGAAGCGATTTCGGAACAGGAACTTGCTCATATGGTGAAGGATGCCATGGGAGAAGAAATCGCTATTGTTCACAATGAAAAGCTGGGACAAAGAAGAGTTTTAGCAAATAACCGAATGTATGAAGAATTTAAGATTCCGCTAAGCTGTGATTTGGAGACCATTATTCAGCGAATGGCTGACCATATGAAGAATCACAGGAATTTGTTTCTGACAGGCGAACAGGACAATCTACCATGGTGGAAGCGTTTGCTGAATAAGGCGGGATGGTTTATCCATGCCCTGATTCCTTTTTTGGAAAACCTGATATGCTTCATACCATTTTTTATGATTAATAATCGTACGGCGGATAGCACTTATTTTGCTAATCTGGATTTGTATCTTTTGTATGTACTCCTGTTTGCTATTGTTTACGGACAGCAGCAGGCTACGTTTTCTGCGGTGTTGGCGACTGCCGGTTATTGTTTCCGACAGATGTATGACCGTTCCGGTTTTGAGCTTATGCTGGATTCCAATACCTATATTTGGATAGCACAGTTATTTATCTTAGGTTTGACCATTGGATATATGAAGGATAAGCTGAATGTGTTGAAACGTGAAAGCGAAGAGGAACAGCAATTTTTGTCCGTTCAGTTGAGTGATATCCAAGATATTAATAATAGTAATGTGCGTGTAAAGGATGCCTTGGAAACTCAAATCGTAAATCAGAACGACAGTATCGGAAAAATATACAGTATTACTTCTACCTTGGATCAGTATAGTGCGGAAGAAGTATTGTTCTATGCTACGGAAATGTTGGTACAGCTTTTCGGAACAAGGGATGTGGCTATTTATACCATTTCTAATTCCGAATATGCCCGTCTGTTCGCTGCTACTTCCCAGAAGGCCAGAAGTATGGGGAATTCCGTGAAATATGCAGAAATGGGTGAATTTTATGAGGTCCTGATGTCACGGAAGGTGTATATAAACAAGACACTGGATGATAAATACCCGTTGATGGCAACGGCCATTTTCGAGAATGATAAAATACAGACCATTCTTTGCATTTGGGGAATTCCATGGGAAAGAATGACGCTGGGCCAGGCGAATCAGCTGACTGTTGTTAGTGCTCTGATTCAGAATGCGGTGCTTCGTGCAAACAGGTACCTGAAGGTGCTGGAAAATGAGCGTTATAAGGCAGGCACCAGAATCATGGAAACAGAGGCGTTTTCGGCGCTCTCTCATGCGTTCATGACTGCAGAAGCAAAGGGGTTGACGGATAGTACACTACTTCGAGTGGTGAATAAAACCGGCAATTCTATACAGGCAGGACAGTTTTTGGATGCCCAATTAAGGGAATCGGACTATATCGGAACCTTAGAGGACGGAGAATTATACATACTATTATCCAATACCAGCAAGGAGCATTCCTTAAATGTAATCAATCGAATGGCCCAGTTGGGAATCAACATCGAGGTAGTGGAGGAAATGGAGTAAGATGTTCTGGATACTGCTGATTATTAATTTAATAGTTGTTATCGTGTATGCAGTATGGAATATATTGCGAAAAGAGGGTAAGCGAAGAAGTTTTATTATCCGGGCACTGGTAATGCTTTGCTGTCCTGTGATTGGTCCTTGTTTCTTTTTGTTGAGTCATGTGCTGTATTTGGTAGTGTTTTCCGGTGCCGTAGACTTGGAGGACGTTATTTTCAGTAAGGAACGTGTAAAGACTTATATGCATGCAGATGAAGAAACAGAACGGAATGTGGTACCTTTGGAAGAAGCGATAGAGATTACGGACAAAGAGAATTTACGTTCTCTTATGTTGAATATTGTACGTTCGGATGTGAGTCAATCTCTGTCCAAAGTATCTATGGCTCTGGATGGTGAAGATACGGAAACCGCTCACTATGCAGCCTCTGTATTACAGGATACCATGAATGATTTTCGTAATAATGTTCAGAAAAAAGTTGTCAACATGGACAAAGCAGACGAACATCAGGTGGATTATGCGGCAGATTTGATCAATTATATGGATGATTACCTAAGGCAGCATGTTTTGACGGATTTAGAGCAAAAGACTTACGTACATATTATGGACAGAGCTTGTGAAGTGATATATGAAAAGGAACCAATACGGCTACTGAATTCACATTATGAGTCGGTGGCAATTCGACTTATGGAGATCAGGGACTTTGAGATGAGTCAGAAGTGGTGTGAACGTGCGGTATATCATCATCCGAATACGCTGTCTACCTATACGATGCAGCTGAAGTTGTACTTTACCAGTAATCAAAAAGATAAATTTTTCAGTGTGTTAGAGGAATTGAGAAAATCCAATGTTGTAATTGATAAAGAAACCTTGGAAATGATTCGAGTATTTTTATAAATTTGTGTGAAAGGAAGGTGAAGAATATGTCAATGACGGTGTTTATGATATTGCAAATGATTGGCATATTTTGCGCCTATTTTGGAGTGACTCTGATATTACCATTAGTTGTATTTCGGAGCCTTTTAAAGGGAAAAAGTATCATCAATCAGATTCTTTTCAGCTTTTTGATTGGCAATTTTTATATTATCACCATGGTGCAGATTCTGCAGTTATTAAAGATTAGTCATACTATAACTTTAATACTGGCTACAGTTGTGCCGGCTTATGTGGTATGGGTGAAGCTGAATAAGGTGGAAGTGGCGAAGGCAGCTACTGAAGTAGGTACGAATGTAAAACGTGTGACAGAGAAACACATGGGTGCGAAGACTGCCGCGTATCGCTTCATAAGAAATTTACATAAAAAAAGCAAAAAAGCAGCTGGTTATATATGGAAACTGATAAGTAAGAATTGGCTTGAGATATTATTGCAATTGTTGGTGTTTGGTGTTTTGGCTTATTTGTATGGTCAAGGTATTATTACTACCTATGGCTATACAGCATCGGATACACCCGTGCATAATTATTGGATCAATGCATTAAGTGATAATAATATTTTTGTGGCAGGAGTGTATCCTCATGCATATCACTGTATGCTGTATTATTTGCATGCGGTGTTTGGTTTTAAGACTTATGTATTGTTGTCTTTGTTTGCTTTTGTACAGGTAGTATGTATTCATTTTGCGCTAATTTATTTTCTAAAGGGTTGTTGTAAGGTTTCATATATTTCATATATTTCTGTGATTTTATATACCTTGGGTGAGTTCTTTTTATATGGAACATATGCTCGTTTTGTATGTACTTTGCCGCAGGAATATGGGATGATCTTTATATTACCCTGTATTTATTATGGATTTGAGTTTTTTAGAGTACGTTATGATGAGGTAAAGCAGGAGAAAGAGAAAAAAGAATCTCTGTTTTGTTTGTTTGGGTTCGCAATGGGATTCGCAATGACTCTCTCGGCACATTTTTATAATACAATTATTGTGGGACTTTTCTGCATTGCCATAGCAATAGGATATCTGTTTTTGTTTGTTAGAAAACAGTATTTTGGAAATGTGGTTATTACCTGTGTGATTAGTCTGGTGATAGCAATTTTACCGATGGGAATTGCTTTTGCAACCGGAACACCTTTACAAGGCTCTTTACGCTGGGCAACCGGTATTATTGCGGGTGAAGATAAGGAAGAGAGTAATAATGAATTGCCGGAAACGGAAGGAACGGAACTGAATATTCCAAGAGAAGATGTTACGAAGACAGACAAAGAAACAATTACTGACGATGGAAATCATGTGGCAACAGATAATGCGGATATTCAGAATGTGGAATCGAGCGAAAATAAGAATAATGTTTCCATGACGGAACGCTTGGGAAAAATCAAGCAAATTCCCAAGACAATAAGCAGCGTGATGAAAAACGAATTGTGGGAAACGGATATGGCTTGGTGTAGCAATGTATTTTGGGGATTAATAATATTGCTACTGCTTGAGGGTGTTATATATTTACTGTTTCGAAAAATATGTTATGGTGCCATGCTTGTATCCGTGGCCATATATATGATAATAATGTCTTTGTTATTGGCTTCCGGACGATTAGGAATTATCACGTTGATGGATGCTTCAAGAGCCGGTATTTATTTTGCCTATATGTGTCCCGTGTTATTGGCAATGGTATTAGATGCTTTTATTTACGGTTTGGTAAGAGATAGCCGTTTTGAAGTATTAAGAAATGTATTCGTAATAGCATTATTAGGACTAAGTGTTTGGGGATTGGTATTAGGAGAAAAAATCAGGAAGCCCTATAGTGCAACCGGTTTGGAAACAAATGAAGCAATTACATGTGTAACCAATATTTTAAATAAAGAGCCTAATTTCACATGGACAATATGTTCAGCGAATGATGAATTGCGTATGTGCGAGGAATATGGTTATCATTATGAGATTATTACCATGCTACGTCAGATGAGGAACTGGGATAAGGATAAAACAATAACAATACCTACACCCAAGGTTTATTTCTTAATTGAGAAGAGACCGATAAATTATACCGTTACCTATGAAGGAAGCGGTCAATTGGTTTCTATGGAAGGCGCCGGAAGAAATATTTCGAATGCAAGCGGAATCATTCCTTATCAAGGTGAAAACAGATGGATTACCATGTCTCATATGTATTATTGGGCGCAGGAATTTCAGAGGATGTACCCGAATGAGATGAAAGTGTACATGGAAACAGATGATTTTGTATGCTATGTATTGGAGCAGAATACTTACAGTCTGGTAAATTTGGCGATTGATTATGGTTACAACACCGGGGAGAAATAAATGAATAGGATGATATCACGTAGAAAATACGTAAGTATGACCATGATGATGCTGGTTTTGCTATTCATGTTTCAGTTTACGCAGGTAATCAAGGATACGGGTAATGATTATCATGTCAATGAATATGCTGAAAAAAGTATAATCAATGGTTCGGCAGAATGGAAAATGGAACAAAAGGGTATTTCCGCATCAGGAAAAGAGTACGAATATGTAGCTTTTTTGGGAGATGTGGATAGTCCCTTGGGAAATATTGTGACACAGTGGTGCAAGTATACAAAGCGAAACATACAAGAGTATTCTTCCATGGATACTTTAAAGCAAATAGAAGAGTTTGCACCGGAAGTTCTTTTGATAGATTCTGCATATGTTGATTGCAGTAAAGATACCGATTACTTACGTAATTGGGCAAAGCAGGGAATCTCAATGATATTTTGTAATCTTCCGGATGTCAATGTAATTGCAAAAAATGGAAAAATCCGCGAGATACTGGGTATCAGAAGTGTAGAAGCTTACCAGGTTGAATTAGACGGAATCAAGCTGTTTGGTGGTTTTTTATTGGGTGGAGATACCATTTACACAGTAGAGGATGAAAATCAGAAAAAAAGGCAGGATTTGAATTTAGAGGTTCCCTGGTATGTGGCATTTGGTGGTACCAAGACATATATTGTGGGCATGGTGAATGAAGAACTGATTGTCGAGGAAGAACATAAAAATGAGTACATGCCGGCGATTATTTGGCGAAACAGCTATGAGAACGCTAAGGTATTTGCTGTCAATGGTGATTATATGAGTGACAGTACCGGATTGGGAATCTTAAGTGCCATGATGGCAGAGCTTCATAGCTATGAAGTATATCCGGTAATCAATGCGCAGAATATAACGGTAGCCAATTTCCCGGGATTTGCGGAAGAAAATACGGAAACCATTATGCGTTTATACAGTAGGGACCAAAGTGATTTGTTCCGTGACATTATGTGGCCCAGTATTAATGCTACTATGAAACGGAATCAGTTGCATGAGACAGTATTCTTCATGGCACAGGCGGATTATGAAGATACCATAGAGCCAAAAGAAGATGAATATGTTTTTTATTTAAAGGAATTAAATGAGCAGAAGGCGGAAGCTGGAGTTTCCGTAAACAGCAGAGCGAAGAATATTACTTTACTGGATAAGATGGTAAGGGATAGTGCCTTTTATGAGGAGGCAAACAACGGATATACCTTTACCGCAGCTTTTGCGGATGATACAAAGAGTGCCAAAGAATTGAAAAGGATTATTTCTAAGGCAGATGCATTACAGAATATTAAAACCGTGATACAAAGATATGATGCAAGCACACCGATTGTATCTTATTTGGATAAAGATGTGACCTTACAGAATACTACCAGTGATGGTGTGTATTATACCTTTTCCCAGGATTTGCGGATGAAGAGCCTGCAGACGGCTTTGGCATATTCCAATACCTTGTTGGATATGTATCCTATTGCATGGCCGGAGTCGCCCAATGATGTTTGGGAAAATATGTATGATGATTATTCCCGAAATATCAATACTTTCTGGAGGAAGTTTCATGTATTTGACAATACTACGGCTTCAGAAAGTGATGTTCGGGTGAGAAGATTTTTGAGCCTGGATTATGAAGACAAGATGAAAGAGAATGTGATTCATCTGGATGTAAAGGGAGCTGCCGGAGAAGTATGGTTTATGCTTTTAACCAACGGACAGGAAATCGAAAAAGCAGAAGGCGCCACCTATAAGAAGGTGGAAGAGGATGCGTATCTATTGAAGGTAACCGGTAATGCGGCACAGATTTATCTGCGGGATTCTAACAGAACGTATTACTATATGAAATAAAAAGAAAGCGTGGTGAAACATATGAAAATCTGTATCGTGGCAGAAGGGTGCTATCCCTATGTAATGGGTGGTGTATCCAGTTGGATAGATAGTATGATAAAGTCATTTCCCAATATAGAATTTTGTATATTAACCATTATTTCTGATAGAGAACAAAGCGGGAAATTTCTATATACCCTGCCGGAAAATGTGACAGAGGTTTATGAAGCCTATTTGAATGACTTCGATTGGAGTAAGAAGCGTAAGTACGGAAAACGTACGAAGCTGAATAAGAAAGAATATAGTGCTCTTAGAAGCGTTATTTTGAATCAACAGGTGGAATGGGACGTTCTGTTTGATATGTTCCAGAATAAAAAGATTTCTGTAGATGATTTGCTGATGGGAGCTGATTTTCTGAAAATCGTTCAGGAATGTTATGATATGAAATATTCACAGATTGTTTTTTCTGACTTTCTGTGGACAGTACGATCCATTTATCTTCCTCTGTTTTTAGTGATGCAGACGAAATTGCCCAAAGCAGATTTCTATCATTGTGTAGCGACCGGATACGCAGGTCTTTTGGGAAGTATGGCGAAGTACATGTACGGAAGCGGATTGCTGGTATCGGAGCATGGTATTTACACAAGAGAGCGAGAAGAAGAGATTATTAAAGCGTTCTGGGTGGCCGGAATCTATAAGAATATTTGGATCGAGCAGTTTCGTAAGATGTCACGACTGGCCTATGAGCGTGCTGATAAGGTAACCAGTCTCTATGCCCATGCTAAGGAACTGCAGATAGAGTTAGGGTGTCCGGAAGGTAGGATTATGGTGACTCCTAACGGTATCAATATGGAGCGTTTTGCGGATTTACCGGGTAAGACCACGGAAGAAAAGGATTGGATTAATATTGGAGCAGTGCTTCGTGTTACACCCATTAAAGATGTTAAGACCATGATTCGAGCTTTTGCTTATGCTAAGGAAGAGGTGCCTAATATCAAGCTGTGGATTATGGGACCTACGGAAGAGGATGAGGAATATGCACAGGAATGCTTTGATTTAGTGGAGAGTATGCAGATTTCCGATGTGATTTTTACAGGAAGAGTGGATGTGAGACAGTATTTGGGGCGGATGGATTTCACCATACTGACCAGTATCAGTGAAGGTATGCCTCTTACTATTTTGGAAAGCTATGCGGCGAAAAAGCCGGTTATCGCTACAGATGTGGGAAATTGTAAGGGCTTGATTTATGGTGAAAGTGATAATTTCGGCGCAGCCGGCATTCTGACCCATATTATGAATGTTTCAGAGATTACACAGGCAATTGTTAAGCTGGCCAAATCACCGGAACTTAGGTATGAAATGGGAGAGGTTGGCTATAAAAGAGTGGAGAAGAGTTATCGAATCGAGCAAATGAAGGAAACCTATAAGGGAATTTATCAGGAGCTTGGTTCGTTATACGGAAGTAACTGGACGGAAGAGAAGTTTGAAATAAAAAGGAGCTAGAGTTAAGAATGGCAGGTATCGGTGTCAATCTGAAAAAGATATTTTCTAAAAATACGATAACGACACATGTGTATGGTTTTGCCTATAGTATGGTTGCTACTATTGCGCCTATGTTTTTGGTAATCGGCGCCATTATTGTGATGCAGCTTCTATTGGGCTTTTCCAAGGTTGGATATGCTACCCGTGAGCTGTATTCCTGTACTGTGCTATATATTTTTATCTTTGCACTTTTGACCGCAGCACCTTTTAATGCAGTACTGTCCAAGTATTTGTCGGATGTTATTTATAATGAAACTTACGACGATATTATGGCTTGTTACTACTTCGGATTGGGAGTAAACATTGTCTTCAGTTTTATTTGGGGTGTTCCTTTTTGTATTTGGGAGCATGTAGTTGGTGAAGTGCCGATATATTATGTATTTACAGGCTATTGCGGTTATATGGCTTTGGTATTGGTCTTTTACACAATGCTATATCTGTCCATTTGTAAGGATTATAAGAAAATATCCTTGTTTTTTTTCATAGGAATGTCGATAACTATAATACTATCTCTTATATTTGTATATCTGTTTTCCATGGAAGTGACTTATTCCATGTTGCTTTCGTTGACTATAGGTTTCGCCATAATAGGTTGCCTGGAATTTGCTCTTATTAAGAGTTATTTTAGAGAAAACAGTGGTAAGTATAGGGAGGTATTTCAGTATTTTAAGAAGTACTGGAAGCTGATATTAACAAATTTCCTGTATATATTGGGATTGTATACCCACAATTTTGTGTTTTGGGGTACGGATATGCGTATGGTGGTAGTGGATACCTTCGTGTGCATGCAACCCTATGACATGGCTTCCTTTATTGCCATGTTTACCAATATTTCGGCCAGTGTTTTGTTTATCTCCAGAGTAGAAATGCATTTTCATGAAAGATATCGTGCTTACTCGGAGGCCGTTATCGGTGGAAGAGGAATGGATATCCAGAATGCAAAGAGCCGAATGTTCAGACAGCTTTCGGAAGAATTGATGAATCTGGTACGTATTCAGTTTATTGTTTCGGTTATCATTTACTTTTTGTGTATTACTTTATTGCCTTATTTGGGATTTGGTGGCTTAGTGATGAAGATTTATCCCTGTTTAGCAGTAGGCTATTTTATCCTTTTTACCATGTATTCTGCCATTATTTTTCAGTATTATTACAATGACTTAACTGGTGCATTGATGACCTCAGCCAGTTTTTGGCTGGGTACTTTGATCGGAAGTATCTTTGCTACAAGATTACAGCCTATCTGGTATGGTATTGGTTTGGTATTTGGAGCATTAGTAGGTTGGACTGTGGCATATTTCCGTTTGAGACATATTGAAAAAAGTGTTGATACCCATATTTTCTGTCAGGGCAGCATTATGAAAAAAGGACATGGAACGAAGCCGTCCAATGTGGTATATAACCGCTATGAGCTGGTGAAAAAAGAAGAAAGGTAGGGATAGCTTATGGAAGTGAGCGATATTTTACGTATTTCTTTTATTGTGGTGGGGATAATTCTGTTTTGCGTAACAATGACTTCCCTTGCTAAAAGGAAAATGACAGAGTCCTTTTGTATGATTTGGGGAGGAGTATCCTGTTTGCTTGTTTTAGCGGGAATATTGTTAAGACCGGTAATTTTGAAAAACTATATTAGTACAACTGGTTTGGTTATTTTGGCCTTGGGAATTTATTGTATGATTTGTGGGGCATACATCCTTTCTACTATGATTTCAGATCTGACCAGAAAGAATAGGGAGCTTGCAATACAGGTTTCCATATTGCAACGGGAATGTGAAAAGAATAGAGAACGTTTGGACAAAATGGAAGGTGTAGGCGTAAATGAAGAAGATACTGATAACCATTAATACTCTGGGACTTGCCGGTGCTGAGGTTGCTATGCTGAGTCTGTTGCAACAGTTGGATCCCAAGGAATATGAGGTTTCCCTATTTGTTTTGACGGGACAGGGAGAGTTGCGCAGTCGGATACCTTCTCATGTGAAGGTTCTAAACCGTACCTATTCAGCGTGCTCAGTGTTAAGTGCGGAAGGCAGAAAACACCTGATGAAGACGGTATTAAAAGCATTGGTATGCAAGGGAAAAGGCATCACCTTGTTCCCCTATTTGTGTAAGCACGGCTTCAGACAGATGAAGGAAGGGAAAATCCGACTGGATAAGCTTTTGTGGAGAGTGATTTCCGATGGTGCGGAGCACTTTGAGGAAACCTATGATTTGGCAGTGGCTTACCTGGAGGGAGCATCCACCTATTATGTGACAGACCATGTAAGAGCTAAGAAGAAGGTGGCATTTTTGCATGTGGATTACAGTGAGGCTGGTTACAGCAGGAGTCTGGATAGAGAGTGTTATTTACAATTAGACAGGGTGTTTACCGTATCGGATGAAGTGAAGGAAAGTTTTTTAAAGGTATATCCTGATTGTGCCGAAAAAACCTGTGTATTTCATAATATTCTAAATCAGGAGGACATCTGCGAAAAAGCCAAGTTGCCTGGAGGATTTTCGGATGATTATAAAGGTTTTCGTATCCTGACGGTAGGTCGTCTTACTTCCCAAAAAGCTTATGATATTGCTATCGATGCCATGAAGCTTTTAAAGGAAAAGGGGGTCAAGGCACGCTGGTATGTTCTTGGGGAAGGAGACCAAAGGGCTGTATTGGAGGCTCAGATAAATCGTTTGGGATTGCAGGAGGATTTTGTACTACTGGGAGCTACGGACAATCCGTATCCCTATTATGCGCAGACCGATTTGTATGTGCATGCCACCCGTTTTGAAGGCAAAAGCATAGCCATACAGGAGGCACAGACTCTGGGCTGTCCCATGGTGGTGTCAGACTGCAGTGGAAATCGGGAGCAGGTGATACCGAATGTGGATGGTGTACTTTGTGAATTGACGCCGGAAGGCATTTGTAACGGTATACTTGAACTCTATGAGGATGAAGGGAAAAGACTTCGTTATGGTCAGGAAGCCGGGAAAAAGCAACTGACCAATCCGGAGGAGATTAGCAAATTATTGGAGCTAATACAGTAAATACGTAAGAGGTGGTGACAGGTATGAAGAAAGAGAAAAAGAAACTGCTTATTATGATTCCTGCCTACAATGAAGAGAAGAATATCGGGGAACTGCTGGATCAACTGAAGGAGCCGGAAATAGCTACTGTGGCTGATGTCTTAATCATGGATGATGCGTCTAAGGATAACACACGTCGTATTGTGCTCGACAAGCAGTTGGAGGTAGTGACCCACGTGTTTAATCTGGGCTATGGAAGCGGTTTGCAGGTGGGATATAAATACGCTGTCAGAAATGATTATGATTATGTAATTCAGATGGATGCGGATGGTCAGCATGATGTGTCCAATGTGATGAGAATATATGAAAAACTGACTACAGTTGATGAGAACGGTAAGTGTCCGGACATCGTAATCGGTTCACGATTTATGGAGGGAAGTGAAACATTTCCGATATCGAATGTGAAGAAGCTGGCTATCAGAATGTTCCGCTTTCTGATTAAGCTGGGAACAGGAAAGAATGTATTGGATCCTACTTCCGGATTACAAGGTCTTAGCAGAAGAGCATTTGATTTTTATGCAGGTTACAACCATTTTGATGACAAGTATCCGGATGCTAATATGATTATGCAAATGCTTATGTTGGGATATCGGATAGAGGAGATACCGGCTGTGATGCATGCCAGAACAGAAGGAGTGAGTATGCATTCCGGGTTAAAACCGATTCTTTATATGTTCCGTATGATGTTTTCCATCATAGCGGTATGGATACGTATCAAGATATATAAGGTTGATGTGGGGGCAGCAGATGAGGAGATGGTTTCATAAGCTTTTGGCGGAAAAAAGTGATTGGAATTTCCAAAAAGCGGATTTGCGGGAAATAAAAGGAAAACTGGAGAATCCATCCAGAGGCTGGTACCGGATTTATACCTTTGAGGTGGAAAAAACACCGGATTTTCAGCCTATGTTGTGGTGCGATTTAGAGGGTGATACTTTAGTGATGATCATCCTGAATATCGGTGCCTATAAAGAAAAGGCACTGGATGAACAGGGATTGGAACACATCAGGGAGATTTTGCGCTTTTTTGCGAAGAAACAGTATGAAATTATTTTACGGATTACATATGACCATGAGGGCAAGGCCTTGGAAAGGGAGCCCTTTTTCTTTTCTGTCGTAACAGGACATATGCAACAGTTGATTCCGGTATGGAAAGAATTTTGTGAGCATATTTTCGTGTATCAGGGACTCCTCATCGGAAATTGGGGAGAAATGCATACTTCACGTTTTTTGCATCCCCTTAAGCTAAAGGAATTGTGGAGGATATTAAAGGCGGAAAGCTCGGAGGAAATCTTTTGTGCTGTTCGAAAGCCTTCCTATTGGCGTTTGTTGCATCCGAATGGTGAAAAGGACAATATGGGGCTTTTTGATGATGCCATATTTGGCTCAGAGAATCATTTGGGTACCTTTGGAACACTGGCGAGAAGCAATGCAGCATGGGATGTACCCTGGCGTAAGGCAGATGAGATGGAATTTGAGGATGAGCTGTGTAAAACAGTACCCAATGGGGGAGAAGCTATCTGTGGAGAACAATATTTGGCTTTGGAAAATCCTTTGAGTACGATAGAAACCTTGCGGAAAATGCATATCACGTATTTAAACAAGGAATATGATAAAAAGTTACTGAGGATATGGAAGGATTGGAAATGGATTGGACAGGATGTATGGCAAAGCAGTAGCTTGTATGAGTATATTGAAAGCCATTTGGGATATCGTTTTTTAGTGAAGGACGTGAAGCTTACTTCTGTGTCAAATGCTGAACAGGAAGGAATTATAACCATCGAGGTGGAAAATGTGGGCTTCGCCAACTTTTATGAAGAGGCAGAGGTATTACTGGAACAGATAGAGGATAGTGGTGATAGTAACAGATGGGTTTTAGATACCGACATACGAAGCTGGGATGTCGGGAAGGTGACAGAAGTGACAGTTAGAATTCCGAAGCGAAACAGTAAGTTGTATTTATCCGTAAGTCGAAAGCGGGATGCCAGAAGTATTTGT
Organism: Lachnospiraceae bacterium; assembly: GCA_017520425.1. GTDB lineage: Bacteria > Bacillota > Clostridia > Lachnospirales > Lachnospiraceae > Acetatifactor. The sequence goes on from JAFXFO010000026.1 coordinate 81,858, forward strand.
TTTGCCAATCAGAGGGACGTAGGAGATAGGGTATTGCTTGGACAGGTGACATTCATAAAGAATAGTATCGGATGAAGTGAGGAATAGCAGAATGATTCAGGAAGGAATTGATTTTGTCATAACATGGGTGGATGGCTCTGATAGAGAGTGGTTGAAGGAAAAAGCATTGTATGACACCACTGTTGATGTGGATAATAGTGCAGAAAGATATCGTGATTGGGAACTGTTACGGTATTGGTTTCGTGGTGTAGAGAAATTCGCTCCGTGGGTAAGAAAGATTCATTTTGTAACATGGGGACATGTGCCGGAGTGGTTGGAGATGGAGCATCCCAAGCTACATATTGTCAGACATGAGGATTATATACCAAAGGAGTATCTACCTACATTTAACAGCGCTGTAATAGAACTGTATCTGCATAAAATAGAAGGGCTCTCAAATCACTTTGTGTATTTTAATGATGATTTTTATCTTATAGATGATGTAAGACCTAATGACTATTTTAAACATGATAAGCCCTGTGATATGCTGGCCTTTCAACCGGTGGTAGCTAATCCAAATAATCCGGTGATGTCCCATATATACATGAATAATGCAGTAACTCTTTGTAAGTATTTTAACAAAAGAGAGAATGTGAAGAAGCATCCGGGTAATTACTATAAACTTGGTTATCCACCACTGTATTTTTTTTATAATATGCTTGAAATGGCTTTTCCTTTATTTACAGGTTTTTATACGGTACATAATCCAAGCCCGTTTTGTAAATCAACCTTTGAAGAAGTATGGAAAAGAGAAGAAGAACAGTTGAAAGAAATGTCTACCCATCGGTTTCGTAATAAAAATGATGTATCTCCATATTTATTCCGCGAATGGCAAAAGCTGTCAAATCGATTTGTGCCTACGAATGTGTTAAAGGATTTCGAGTATTTTGAAGTGGCGCAGGATAATCATAAGTTAATAAATTCAATAAAAAAGCAAAAGAAAAAAATGATATGTATTAATGATGCAAAGCTGGATGCAGATTTTGACAGAGTAAAAAAGGAATTGCAGGACGCTTTTGAGGTGATTCTTCCGGAGGTATCTTCTTTTGAACATTAATCAGATGCAGCAACTGAATAAAGTAGAAAAGAGCAGAACGGAATATTCTGCCCGCAATACATCAGTAGCCATGATTGCAAGAGTGGTAGCTATTTTGATGGGATTTTTTACCCGAGTTGTATTTACACATACCCTAAGCGAAGAGTATGTAGGAATCAATGGCTTGTTTACAGATATTCTAAATGTACTGGCTTTGTCGGAATTAGGAATCGGAACAGCTATAACCTATGCACTATACAAGCCAATCGCGGAAAAGGATATTGAAAAACAGAAGTCTTTAATGCAGTTGTATAAGCGATTTTACCATATTGTAGCATTGGTGGTGCTGGTGGCAGGGTTAGTGATAATTCCGTTCATGGATATCCTGATAAAAGACGGACAGTCAATAGAGCATCTGATACTGATATATCTGATGTATTTGGGGAATTCGGTGATTTCCTATTTACTGATTTATAAGCAGACGCTCATTGATGCCCATCAGCTAAACTATGTGGGGGTATTATATCATACGATTTTTTTGGTGATTCAAAATATTGCTCAAATAGTCATTTTGTGGTTTACCGGTAATTTTATACTTTTTGTGTCAGTAATGATGCTTTGTACATTGGGTAACAATATTGCAATCTCCATCAAGGCAGGAAGATTATATCCCTACCTTAAGGATAGAAATGTGCAGTCGCTACCACAGGAAGAAAAACAGGGGATTTATCGTAATATCAAAGCAATGTTAATGCATAAGGTAGGCAATGTGGTAGTAACAAATACGGACAACCTTCTGATTTCTTCTCTGGTTGGTATTGTCAGCACGGGTATATATTCTAACTACTTTCTGGTAATCGGTTCCATACGTCAAGTGCTAAATCAGGTGTTTCAAGGCATTACAGCCAGTGTGGGAAATCTGGGGGTAACGGAAAGTAAGGAGAGAGTGAAAAAGATATTTGAGGCTTCTTTTTTTATTGGGCAATGGATTTTTGGATTTGCAACTATTTGCCTGTATGAAGTTTTGACACCTTTTGTGACGCTTTGCTTTGGGAAACAATATGTATTTGGCATGGATATTACGCTGATCTTGTGTTTAAATTTTTACTTTACGGGGATGAGGCAGGCTACACTGGTGTTTCGTGATTCTTTGGGATTGTTTTGGTACGATAGATATAAATCATTGGCAGAGGCTATTATCAATTTAGTGGTTTCCATAGTGCTGGGATATTATATGGGAATTGTAGGTATTTTCCTTGGTACCTTGGTTAGTACGCTTACCACCTCTATGTGGGTGGAGCCATATGTTTTATATAAGAAGCATTTAAAGGTTCCGATAAAACATTATTTTTATAGGTATGCAGGATATTTTGCAGTAACTTTGGTGGCTTGGTTTTTGACAGATAAAATATGTGCTTTCGTGTCCGGCAGTATACTTATGCAGTGTGTTATGCGTTTGCTGATTTGTGTTTTTGTACCAAATGCGTTGTATCTGTTGAGTTATTTCCGGTGTAGAGAGTTTCGGTTCTTGTGGAATAAATTATGCGGATTTAAACAGCGTTAAAGAGAAATTCAGGTAGTAAAATATGAGGGAAGTGGAATGGAAGAGTTGGTTAGCATAGTGATACCAATATATCGCTCGGAAAAATATATAGAAGAATGTTTAGAGAGTATTTTGGAGCAGGAGTACACGGCGCTGGAGATTATTTTAATAAATGATGGCTCGCCGGATAAGTGCGACATAATATGCGAAAAATATAGTAAGGAATATGGCCATGTTAAGGTATTACATCAAAAAAATCAGGGGCCGGGGATTGCACGTGCAACGGGTGTGAAAGAGGCAAAGGGAAAGTATATTCTGTTTGTGGATTCGGATGACTGCATGGATGGGCCGGATGTGGTGAGAAAACTGGTTGAGTGTGCAGAACGGGAACAGGCAGATATCGTGGTAGGAAGTTTTCGGACTTTTTGCGATGAGGAACTAAGTGAAGTGAATTACCATCATTTGGATGAACTGAAAGATACAGATTCCGTAGAATTTCGTTTTAGGGGATATTTTCAGTATGGTCATCTGGGCTTTAATTGGGGAAAGCTGTATCGAAAAGAATTTTTGGAGAAGTACCGGATTGAATATCAGGAATATCCATACATAGAAGATAAAGCCTATAATATGCGTTGTACGGCAAATAAGCCGAAGTATGCATTTGTGAAAGAGAGTGTTTATTGTTATCGGACAAGACGGCAAGAGATTCCTTTTCAGGATAAGGATGACTTTGTCACAGTATGGACTAAGGTGGCCGAGGAATTTGATGCTTATCTACAGGAGAGAAATCTAAGAGATGCCTATGGTGATTTGGTAGGCATCCATATGTTTTTAGGCGTATATACACTGGCCAATAAAATCCTGCGGGATGAGCAAAGTAGAAAAGATTCCCTGAAAGATGCATTGAAGGCATATTGTACGTATGAATTTGCCGAAGAGCAGTTTCGGAGGTTGAAAAAAGAAGTTTATGTAAAAGAAGTAGATTCCTTTATATGGCGGTTTGCGATTCGTGTGACGGCATGGAGCTGTTGTATGAAGTGGTATGGTTTGTTGGCGGTAGGAATGAAGCTAATCAATCGTTTACATATTGATCAAAAGGTGATTGCAAAAAAATACAGAGAGTAAGGTGCGGATTTATTGAGCATGGCTTTTTCAGAAGAGGAAATTTATTTATTGGCATTATTAAATGCCGCATTAAACGGAACACAGACAGAAGGATTCGAATATACAAAAACAGATATTAATCGTATATTAGGAGAGGCCCAGAAACATGCGGTTCTATCTGTGTTATACGATGTATTAGAACAAATAGCATTAACGGAAGAACAGAGGGAGCAGATAGAAAAGAATTCCCGGCAGATCGTACTACAGAATTATAGGCTATTGTTTCTAACGAAGTACCTGGTAGAGTTATTAGAGAAGAATCAAATTCCTACAGTAGTTTTAAAGGGAGTATCCACTGCTTCATGGTATCCGGTACCAGAGCTACGAAAGTCAGGAGATGTGGATCTGTTGATTCCAAAGGATATAAAATTAGCTAAGGTGGTACATATCTTAAAATCTATCGGTTTTGTAGAGAAAATGCAACAGCATGCCAATTATCATACGGAGTTGGTATCGCAGGATGGTATTGCAGTAGAAATACATACCGAGTTTACGGAGAAGTTTGCAGACAAACGAATTAATATATCCATGGAACAACAAGTACAAGGAGCTTTTTCTTCTGCTGTTAAGGATAATGGTATGGGGATAAAACTTCCCGTGTTAAGTAGAGCGTATCACGCTTATGAATTGTTACTCCATATGCTACATCATTTTACTACCTCGGGATTTGGACTAAAGCTCTTGTGTGACTGGGTAGTATGTTGGAATCAGGAATGGTCGAAGGATGAAAAAGATTATTTCCACCGGTTAACAAAGGAAAGTGCTACTGAAAGGTTTGCTGAAGCAGTGACGGAGGTTTGTGCTGTGTATCTGGGCTTAAAGCGAGAAAACTACGCTTGGGATTATGTTGCTACAGAGATTCCGACACAGGAGCTTATGCGGGAGATATTGGACGCTGAGGAGTTTGGTCGAAATGATAACAATCGTATGGTGATGATGGGCGGAACTGGCCTGACAGCTTATATCAAGGAATTTCATCATCAGATGCATCTCAATTTCCCTAGAGCCGGTAAATGTTTTTTGATTTGGCCGGTGCTGTGGGTGATAACATTGGTTCGTTTCTTGTGGAACAATAAGCGGGTAAGGAATACTTCGGCAAGAGAGATTTTGAGAGAAGCAAAACGAAGAAGTGAGTTGATGGAATGGTTGAAACTATGAGGTAACAAATGAGTATGTTGGATAGAAAAGACAGAATTGATTGGCTTGATGTTTTGAAAGGTATATTGATTGTTTTTGTGGTATTGAGTCACAGTTATCCGCCTGATATCTATCGATATTTTTTCACCCCATTCTTTTTAACCATGTTCTTTTGGGCTTCCGGCTATACATTTTCCATGAAAAAGTCGGGAAAAGAATTTCTGCTAAATAAGTGTAGAAGTTTATTGCTACCACTTTTGGTATTGGGGAGTATGCGAATTATATTGGCTCAAATATTGGAAGGTGGGAGTTGGAAAGAGCGGATAATAGGGCTTTTGGTACAAATTAATTGTCAATATGATGAGCTTTGGTTTGTGGCGTGTTTATTTACTGCATCCATCTGTTTTTATGGGTTATTGAAGCTTTTCGGTTGTATTAAGTGGTGTAAGAACGAACTCTTTTTGGTTGGTGTTTCTGGGATTTTTTTATCCATAGCCATGGTGTTTATGTGTATATGGAAAATGCATATACCTTGGCAACTTGAGCTTGCGTTTATGATGTGCTTTTATATGGCACTTGGTTATTTTTACAGAAGGCATGAGGAGAAAATCGAGGCGTGCTGGGGCAATAAGTGGATTGTTATATTGTTAGGAATCATATATTGTATTGGTGTTTTCGGATTTCCCAATTCGGTGGATATACATAAAGAGCAGTTTGAGTATCCTATTGTCTTTTTGGTATTATCATGGATATGCATATTACCAATGATAGAAATTTCAAAATTAATAGCAAGATTTGAATGGAAGCGGATATTCGTGTTTTGGGGACAAAACACATTGTTCTATTATGCTTTTGGCGGAACCGTACGGGTTATTTTATATAAGATATTGGAGATAATAGGAGTTCAAAATAGCTATTTGGTACCTATCTTATGCACTGTTTTGACCATGTTTGCGTTGATTCTTCCGGCATGGATAGTAAGGACATATTTCCCTTGGATGGTAGGTGTAAAATCAGTAGGAAAAAATAGACAATAGAGAAGCAAGTAAAAACGTTTTCACTACTATTTTCTATAAAATAGTAATGAATATGAGGAATTAGTTTACAAAAGTGTAAAAATATGGTATGCTATCTAAGTAAAAGAGTGAATTTGCTATAGGGAGGCAATAATATGAAAAAATACGAAAGACCAGTAGTTTTGGTTAATGAAGAGTTGGCTGAAGGTGTGTATGCAGCGAGTGGAGCAGTATGTTATACTTTTACCGCTAAAATAACCCAGACGCCTGAAAATGGAAGAGGTACATATGCTATCCAAATTGATGGAAAGCATGATGCGGCAGACGGACATCATAGTACAGAGAGAACCGTACAGATTTCATTTAATCAGGCAGTAACACATAGTCAGAGTAATGCATCTTCTGTTAGTGGAAATGGTTCCAGTGTATTAATATTAGAATATACTAACGAATCAGGTAATTATCACAATAATGCTGAAGATAATATTGGACTTGGTCAGTTATATGTGATTTCAGATGCTGGTCTTGCGGTAACTGGTATTGTATGTACACAGTGTAATATGGATTGCTCACAACATTAATGAGATTAATATTTTTGAGGTTATGTTTAGACATAACCTCTTTTTATTCATAGTAAATTTTGGTGATATCGATGAATAATAAAATAAAGTTTCTATATAATAGAATACGGTCCGGACGTTTGCGGGAAATGTATATACAATGCATTTGGATATATCAATATGCGAAGCATTATTGGCGCTCAATGATTTTTTATACTATATTGGGAATGATTGGAACAGCAATAGGTTTGCTTACCAGTATGATTTCAAAAGAGTTAGTGGATATTATTACCGGTCATAAATCAGGAGCAATTGTTACGATATTTTTAGTTATGATTGGGCTGAATATTGGCACAAGTATTATGAATTTATTATCTGGATATGCGTCTACTTGGATAAGTATGAGAGTGGACGCAGAGATTAAAAGCGACATTTTTTCCAAAATACTAGTTACAGATTGGGAGTCATTAACCAATTATCACACAGGAGATTTGTTGGCAAGATGGGGAAGTGATGCTTCTAATATATCTTCCGGTGTATTAAATTTTATTCCTAATTTGGTTATTTATGTGTTTCAATTCATTTCAGCATTTGCAGTTATTATTTATTACGACTGGACATTTGCTATTTTTGCCTTTTTAGGGATGCCTGTAACATTGATAATGTCCAGAACACTTATGCGTAGAATGATAAGTAACAATGAACGAAGCGCAACAATGAACGCTAAGATATCCGGGTTTAATCAAGAGGTTTTTTCAAATATTCAAACAATAAAAGCGTTTGATCTAATCAGGTTATATATTAATAAACTAAGAAATGTTCAGAAAGAGTTTATTAATATGAAATTGGATTTTCAAAAGATGTCTATGCTAACATCGTTGATTCTAACTACAGTAGGTTTATTAGTATCTTATTCTGCATATGGATGGGGAATCTATCGCGTATGGAGTGGCGAGATTAGTTATGGTACAATGACAATGTTTTTGAGCTTATCGGGAACATTAACAGGAACATTACATAGTTTATCATCTTTAGTACCGGCAATAATATCTCTCACCACCTCTGCCGGCCGTCTCATGGACATCGTAGAGATGCCCCGTGAAGACTACAGTAACGATGATTTAGTAAAAACCTTCTATGAAAATAACAAGGACCATGGTATCAGCCTGAAAATGTCTGATGTAGAGTATTCTTACAAAACAGGTACGGAAGTCTTCGCGGGTGCTTCCTTAGAGGTGAATCCCCATGAAATTATTGCCTTAGTAGGACCTTCCGGAGAAGGAAAAACAACTATGTTGCGATTAATACTGTCTTTAATGCAGACGCAGAATGGTACGGCCTATTTATCAGGAGAAGGGAACAAGGATAGAGAAGGCAGCTTATTCCGGTCAGAAACCAAGGAATTAACCAGCGAAGAGATATTTACCCAATTCAACGCAGTACCCCTCACTCCTTCCACCCGTAAGCTGTTTTCCTACGTACCTCAGGGGAATACCATGTTTTCCGGTACTATTGCAGAGAATATGCGTAATGTGAAGCCGGAGGCTACGGATGAGGAAATCATAGAAGCTTTGAAGGGTGCCTGTGCATGGGAGTTTGTGGAGAAACTGCCGGACGGTATTTACAGTGAAATAAAGGAGCGAGGAGGTGGATTTTCGGAAGGGCAGGCGCAACGTCTTTCCATAGCCAGAGCTTTGCTTCGGGATGCACCAATCCTTCTTTTGGATGAGGCTACCTCTGCTTTGGATGTAGCGACGGAGAGAAGGGTACTTCGAAACATTATGCAGGATGAGAAACCTCGTACCTGTATCGTAACCACTCACAGGCCCACCGTATTAAGCGCCTGTACCAGAGTTTATGCCATCCGCGATAAAAAGTGTGTGGTATTAAACGAAGAAGAAATTGATGAAATGGTAAGAGGATTTTAAGATAAAAAGGGGAGTGATGCCCCACCATATATACCCTAATGCAGGACTGTATGAATTCGTCGGCACTTAGCGAGGTACCAAGACGAAGCTTGCTTCGTCACGAGCTTAGTGTCCGCTACGTAATTCATCCAAGCGAGAGCGTGTCCAAATAGGGTATATATGGTGGGGCATCACTTCCCTTTTATCCATTAAGATATCTATCAATATATTCCTTCATAACCAGTGCTGCACTGGGTTCCTTGGTGCAGTGGAGCTTGCATACTAAAATCTTGGAAACAATACTTTCTACAATATCCATATTTCGATCAAACAACTCTAAAGTCCAAGTAGGAGAAATCAATCGCTGACTTACCAGCAATTGTTTTTTGTCTTCGTTAAGTTCTTCAATTCGATCCGTAGGTGCTTGATTGAGAAGTATGATTCCACCCAAGGGTACCGTTTGGGTAGTGCATATCCCGGAGGTGCCGCACCAGGGGATGCCATGAACCACAGCTTGTCCGTTCTCAAACGCCAATAGATTTAAGTCCCCATTGATAAGAGAAATATCATAAATCTCCTTCCACAGATTGGTATGGGTGGATTTGCCCATGCCGGAATGTCCGGAAAACAGCCAAGCCTTGTCTTTATACAGTATGGACGCAGAGTGGAGTGCCACCATGCCCATTTTCTGAGCCAAGTACAGATAGGTCAGGCGCAAAGCGTGGAAGACATCATAGTGAAAACCTTCGTTATAGGGAGGCATACAATACAGGTGTATAGTGGAGCCATCCATACTCATATGGATTTCTACAATAGACTTGGCAGCAGGAAACAGGAGGATGTATTCATCCGTGGTTTCCATTACTACTAATTCCTCATTACGAATCAGCAGATTCCCATTTTTTCGAACCTTGGGAAAACCAGCATGAAAAGTGACTCTTTGATGTATCCTTTCACAGGAATTCACTGCAAAAGGGCAAAACTCTGTAGGAAAAGCCTCTCTGGGGCCATTAAGAAGAATCCCTAAGCCTCCGATAGAAAGAGTCATACTATTTTTATGCCGATATTTGGAGGAATCATCCAGAAGAATATCATAAGTAAGCAGTAGCCTAATAAAACAGTAGATATCATTATGAAAAGAATCCAGATCCTCCTTTGGTATATTGTAATATTCGGCGCTCAAAGCCTGTATCTCTTCTAAGGTGTGGTCCTGTTCTAACAGCTTCCAAAGCCAAACGCCGGTTTCGTTGATTTGGATGCCGCGTTTTCTGTCTGCCTGCATTTGTCCATAGGGAAGCAGATAAGGAATATTTGCAATTTCTTTTAGCACAAAGCCGTTATTTTGTCGCATGGGTTTCTCCTTGTACGTTGGTCTGTAATGGTGAACCAATCATGTACAGTATAGCACTCTTTTTGGAAAAAGGCTACTGCGAGAATTGGAAAAAGCATGTTGTGATTGGAGGGAAAAATGTTATAATAGAAGGTATAAGTGAGGATGGTTACATGGAAAAAGAATGTCAGGATATAGAGCAGCTTTTACGAGATGGAAACAGCATACAGATTAAACCCAGAGGATACAGTATGTACCCTATATTGGTGCCGGAAAGGGATGAGGCGGTGATTGAGCCGTTGAAAGATAAGCGTTTGAAACGTGGAGATGTGGCCCTTTATCGTAGGATGGAAGGGCAGTCTCAAGGGATATTGGTACTGCACCGTGTCTGGAAAGTGACTGATGAAGGCGTATATATGGTGGGCGATAATCAAAAAGAAGTGGAGGGACCATTAGCCCCGGAACAATTCTTAGGCATTATGGTCGGAATGTATCGAAAAGGAAAATATATACCTTGCACCCACAGGGCGTATCGTCTGATGACAAGTGGGTGGCTTTTGTTACGACCGATGAGACCCATAATATCCGGTGCCGCAGCAGCAATAAAAAGGATGATAAAAACATCAAAAGCGAAAAGGAATGACTCATGATTTATACAGTGACATTAAATCCTTCCCTGGATGCTTGTGTTTCCGTGAAGGATTTTCAAATAGGGAAAACCAATCGAACAGAGGAAGAAAATATCATAGCCGGCGGCAAAGGAATTAATGTTTCCAAGGTTTTAAAGAACCTGGGGATGGAAAGTGTAGTGTGGGGATTTCTGGCCGGCTTTACAGGGGAAGAGATACAAAGACAGCTGGAAAAGGTCGGACTTACTACGGATTTTGTAAAGGTATCCGAGGGGATATCCCGTATCAATTGGAAGCTGACAAGCATAGAAGGTACGGAGATAAACGGACAGGGTCCTGATATTTCGCCGGAAGAAGCCGAGGCGTTTCTTCGGAAGACAGAAGTTCTGCAAAAGGGTGATGTTTTATTTTTATCCGGAAGCATACCGACTTCATTGCCCAAGGACTTTTATGAGAAGATTATGAAGCGTATAGAGGATGTGGAAGCATTGGTGATTTTGGATACGGCAGGAGAAAGCCTGATGAGGGGACTTGCCCATGCTCCGTTTCTGATTAAGCCCAATCATCACGAACTGGGCGAGCTTTTTCATGTGGAAATAGGACGATTAGAAGAAGCGGCCGGTTACGCATATAAGCTGCAGGAAAAGGGCGCTAAAAATGTATTGGTATCTTTCGGAGGTAAGGGAGCAGTACTTTTGACAGAAGACGGACAGGTGTTTTCAGCCAAGGCCCCGGAAGGAAAAGTGCTAAACACAGTAGGTGCGGGGGATGCCATGCTGGCAGGCTTTTTGACAGGCTGGATGCAAACAAAGGATTATGCGTATGCTTTTCGGATGGCGGTAGCTACCGGCAGCGCCAGTGCATTTTCAAAAGGGTTTGCCACGAAAGAGGAAATTAATGAACTACTGCCGCAAATTATCTGTAGGAAGGAATGTACATGGTTGTAGCCAATGTACCGGAAGGAGATTAGGATGCAGATTTATCAGGGAAAACCGGTGTTTGAAGGAGTGGCCATCGGAAAAATCCGCATACATAAACAGGAAGGACAGACCATCGCATTTGTAAAAGTGGAGGACATCCATAAGGAATTAGAACGATTCGGATATGCCAGAGTGGAAGCACTTAAGAAGCTGCGGGAATGGTATCATCACAGTCTTGATAAGATTGGTAAGGCGAATGCGACTATTTTTGAAGCCCAGGAGATTTTTTTGTCTGATGAGAATTATGTTGGGGATATTGAGAATTTGATAAACACTTTAAGCTGCAATGCAGAATATGCTATAGGAGCAGTGCAGGAAAAATATCGATTTCTGTTTGAACAGACGGATGATGATTATATGAAGGCCAGAATCTCGGATTTGAAGGATGTATCGGAAAGATTACTGGAAGCCTTGCGTGGGGATGCCCTGGAAGAGGAAACATTTTTGGAGCCTGTGATCATTCTGGCAGAAGATATACTTCCCTCAGAGTTGATGCGTATGGAGCAGGAAATGGTATTGGCACTGGTGTTGACAAAGGGATCTTTCTACTCCCATACTGCTATACTGGCCAGAACTATGGGAATTCCTACGCTGATTCAGGTAAATCTGAATGTAGATGCAGATATGGACGAACAGATTGCAGTAGCGGATAGTGAAAGCGGTGTCTTTATTATACAACCGGACCAATCCGTAACAGCACAGGTGAAGCAGCGATTACAGCAGGCAAAGTGTGAAGAAAGCGCTGATGACCAGCCGGTGGGCATGCGAATCTGTGCCAATATCGGAAGTCTGAAGGATTTGGAAAGTCTGGATGGTAAACCCGTGGATGGAATTGGTCTGATGAGAAGTGAGTTTGTGTTTTTTGAGAGAGAGGACTTCCCTTCAGAGGATGAGCAGTTTGAAATATATCGCACCGTTTTACAGGCTATGCCGGAGAAAAAGGTGGTTATCAGAGTTCTTGATATAGGTGCGGATAAGCAATGTGCGTATTTGCCCATGGAAAAGGAAGAGAATCCTGCATTGGGAATGCGTGGTGTCCGTGTTTTGCTGGAGAACCAACAGATTTTGCGGACTCAATTGCGTGCTTTGTTAAGAGCCTCTGTTTATGGGGAACTGCATATTTTATATCCCATGGTAACAGGTTTGGAAGAAGTGCATAGCATTAAGGAAATTTTGATTTCTCTGGAGAAAGAATTACAGGAGCAGGGAATTGTTTACGGACATCCCAAACAGGGTGTTATGATAGAGACTCCGGCAGCGGTGATAATCAGTGATATGTTGGCTGAAGAGGTGGATTTTTTTAGTGTCGGTACCAATGATTTGACCCAATATACATTAGCCATGGACAGACAAAGTCCCTGGTTGGCAGATATCTATCAACCCAGGCATCCGGCTGTTTTGCGTATGATACGTTTGGTGGTGGAGAATGCACATAAGAAGGGCATTGAAGTGGCTATTTGCGGAGAATTGAGTGCAGATACCACATTGACTAAGGAGTTTGTACAGATGGGAGTGGATGAACTGTCCGTAGCACCGGGATATGTTAGTAGTGTCAGAAGAAAATGTAAGGAATGCAGAAAATAGAAAAGGGAAAGGCCATCGCAATGTTTTGCGGTGGCCTTTTATGTGGAACAAAAAATAGATTAGTCATATAATGATTTACCATGTACCAGTTTTCCTACAAATTTCTGGAAAAGGATAACAAGCATATAGCCGATTATCACGATGGAAGTACCGACACCAAGGATAATTAAAATTCCAACTAATAAAATGTTAAAAATACTCATGGATGTTCACCTCGAAAATTTGATGTTTGCATTGTAGCAAAGCAATTTACGAGGTTCAATAGCAGTAAAAGGCTCTTAACTGTATCTTAACTGAAAAGGGATTTCCCTTTACTGTATCTTTGCTCAAAGCCTGTTTCTCTTTACCGTATCTTAGGTTTTAAGCAAATTAAGATATGACAAATACCCAGGAGTCAAACCAGCGTAGTACCTGAGCTACATAGTCTGAGTTTACCGGCTTTCCGGACAGTACCGGATAGAACAGCAGGAAAAGCACAAAGGCAGCAAGCGCATAACCACCTAATAAGAGATAAAAGCCTTTTTGATGCTTTTGGAAATAGTTAGTTTCTTTTAGTTGCAGGAAGGCATAACCAATCATCAGCGTTATAAATGGGACACTTGGGAAGTAATGATAAATAAAGGTACAACGGCTTACCAGAGTCCACGGGAGGAACTGCGCCAAATAGGCAACGCATAGGAATGTGGCAGTTCCTTTTTTCTTCCGGATGGCTAAATACAGCATATAGAGAAAGGCCGGAATACCTGCCCACCAAACCAAAGGATTGCCGAAGGAGCTGATGCCCTGACGCATATTACCCTCTAAAATCTTGGAGAAGTAGAAAATGGGTCGCTTCATAATAGGCCAGTCATACCAGGCTGAGGAGTAGGGATGAGTTGCTTCCAAAGCACTGTGATAGCTGAACATGGTTTCCTGATTCTTTAACATACGTTCAAACAGTCCCGGCCGATAGGAATCCACAAAAGGCAGGTAGGACAGCAGATAGATGATAAAAGGTATTACTACAAAGAACAGGATACAGAATAATATGGTATTGGTAGTATGTTCCGAAAAGCTTCGGATAATGTATTTGTGAGAGATACCATTGGTACTTCCCTTAGGGGAAAGCTTGGCATAACGATATTCGCGATATCGTAACAGCAAGTGACTGAAAAACAGGATGGCAAGTCCCGCACCCGCATAGGCACCGGTCCATTTGCTGGCGATACCAAAGCCAAATGCAATACCGCAGGCGCCCAAAGGGATCCAGGTTTTCTTAAGTGCAGTATCATAAAAGCTTAAGGAAAGATACCGCTCCATAAAATAATACATTACGATGATGAAGAAGGTAACAAATACATCTATGGTGGTTAAACGGGTTTGCGCAAAGTGCATAAAATCAAAGGCAAAAAGGAAGCATACAAAACCGCCTAAAAACCGGTTTTTCGTAATATTACGTCCCAATAAATACATAAACGGTAGCATTAGTACGCCGAATAAAGCACCCGCAAAGCGGAAGCCGAAGGGAGTAGTTCCTAAAATGCGTGCACTGAGAGAAATCAATACCTTTCCAAAAGGAGGATGGGTATTTTCGTAGGTGGGTAGTCCGTTTATATATTCATACGCTGTTCTGGTATAGTAGATTTCATCAAAGTAGCTGCCGCTTAAATGGTCGATGGTATCCGGAAAAGTATCCGCTTCATCATACAGGGAAGGATAGTATTCAGCATATTGTACCGGAAGAATCCGGCCGTCGGAATCGGTAATGACCAGTTCTCCAATCCGGGCGTCATCCGTAATATTGGTAATGCGGATGGCCCTGGACGGTTCGGGCAGGTTGATACTTCCCCAGCTAAATACGCTTTTCATGGTAAAATCCTGTACATAGGTCCATTCACCGGTGCTTTCTTCCAAAACCTCCAGAGAGAAATCAATATCCTGTTCGTTTAGCAGGTACCAACTAAGTGTGGCAATCTCTTCGCCGTTTTCGGAAGCTAAGTCAAAATAGGTGTAATAGGGCATGGTATACTCGGTCTTAGGTGCCGTGGTATTGCCCAGTTCATGAAAGGTAAAGCATGCATAAAACAAGGTGATGCCCAGCATAATAAGCCAGTCTGTCTTGGTGAAAGGCATGACCTCCCGGGAAGTTACAGGAGCTTGGGGAGGACAAAAAGCAGTCAGCTTAGCTCCCATATCGGAAGTACTCAGCTTTCCACGTCCATCTATGAAAATGCAAATATAAAAGAAAATGCCGCATAGTACCATCAGGAGAGATATCAGGATAATAGGCATAGATTTGGAATTGTAATTGGAAGGATCATAATGATACAATACATGCCATACATTCATAAAATGCACTACGGACAGCATGAGATAGCAATAAAACCATGCTTTCTTTTTGCTTATTACATAGGCCAGAAGCAGTAGAATCATCCCCGGAAACAGGTAACGCTCGTGCATTCTGACAGAGAACAAAAACATGGTAATAATCAAAAAACTGCCGGTAAGGAAATAACGCTCGGTGGATTTACTCCTTCTCAGGAATAAAACCAAGGAGAGTAAGGTCAAAAGTAGGATAACAAAGGTGCCGAAGCCGGCATAAGTGGTCCAC
Source organism: Lachnospiraceae bacterium (assembly GCA_017520425.1). Taxonomy (GTDB): domain Bacteria; phylum Bacillota; class Clostridia; order Lachnospirales; family Lachnospiraceae; genus Acetatifactor. The sequence continues at coordinate 97,373 of JAFXFO010000026.1, forward strand.
AAAAAGGGCTTCTCCTGGGAGGACCAGTTCAGTCCGAAAAGGCTCCAGAAATTGTAGGCATTTACGGAAATATAGGGGTATGAGCCCAAGGTAGTAGAATATTGCTGAATCACCTTGTCCAAACCAAAGGGAAGGCTTAAGAAAAGCATACCGGCTATGGCAAAAAGACCGTTTCCCAGATTAAGGAAAAATTGCTCCCAGCGAAATCCCCGACGGAAGACATGCTCATATATGCCAAAAAGCAATAAGGGAGTAAAAACCAGGGTCTGAGGCTTTAGAAGTACTCCTAATGCAAATACATAATAAGCCGGAATGGTTTTACCTTTGCTTAATAAAAGACAGATGATAACGATGGTCAGGGTGAATACGGAGTCCACCTGTCCCCACATGGATGAGTTGATAAAGACTGCCGGATTCAACAGATATAATGCGGACAGAAAAAGTGCCGCACCTTGTGAAAAATGTTTTTTGCTGACGCGGTATACCAGATATCCGGTAGCCATGTCACAAAGAATCGCAGGCAGACGAAGCAGTAAAAGGCTGGCACCGGACAGATACGTAAAAGAAAAGGTATGACTGATGGCTCCTAAAAGATACAATATATACATATATCCGGGAGGATAATCAGAAAATACATCCGGTGAGTAGAAGTTGGCAAAGCCACCGGAATATACTCTGGATGCCCAACCGGAGAAACAGGCAGTATCACTCAAAAAGCCTCTGTAATTGAATGCAAAAAGGCATCGGATGACAAATGCACTGAAAAATAACAGGCAAAAATATATGGTAATCTGTTTCTTTGATTTCATAAGACCCTCCTGATCATGCAATACTAACATTATAGCAGAGAAGTGTTCATATAAAAAGTAAAAATATGTCTTAAGAATAAATAAATTCTTAGGAAAGAGGATTGCAACAGGAAGTGGGGAAAAATATAATAGAAGGCAGAGACTGCTTGCGAAATAAGGAGGTGAAGCATATGGCGGGTACCATGATAGATTATTTAAAAACCTACGGGGAAAGAAGCTTCCGGGAGGAACCTTTAAATGAAGTGGATAGTCTGATTCTGTGCCAATTTGCCTATTTGAAATTTGACGGTATGGTTCCGGGAGTGTCAGAGAATAAAAGATCGGTTTATATGAGAGATTTGTATCAACATTCAGATTTCGAGAAGCTTTTCAAAAATACCATGTATGCAAGAAGTAACCGGAGATTGTTTGAAACCATGCTTTCCAGTCGCAGATTCTGTGAGCTAAGGATGAATTCCTATATCAATATAGTAGAGCAGGAGAGGCAGTTTCAGTTTTCCGCTATTACGTTTACCCTGGAGGACGGGACCGTATATGTGGCATATCGGGGGACGGACGAGTCCCTGATTGGCTGGAAGGAAGACCTGAATATGGCCTTTCTGGATCCCATACCCGGCCAGGAATACAGTGTGAAGTATTTAAATACTGTGGCAAAGAAAATGAACCGTCCCTTTTATGTGGGGGGACATTCCAAGGGAGGCAATCTGGCAGTATATGCCTCTATGAATTGTGCAAAATCTGTGCAGGACAGAATTATTAAAATATACAATATGGATGGTCCCAGCTTCCGACCGCAGGTGTTGGAGAAGTATCATTATGAGACCATTAAAGACAGAACAGTTAAAATCATTCCGCATTCATCCTTGGTGGGGATGCTTTTTGAGCAAAGCATGGATTACCGGGTGGTAAAGAGCAGGGCTTTGGGACTGTTGCAGCATGACCCTTACAGCTGGAAGGTCCGTTACGGACGCTTTGTGGATATAGAGCAGGTATTAGGAAGTCAGAGAATCGTAGATGAGACATTAAATGAATGGATTCTTTCGCTAAATGAAGAACAAATCAGGGTGTTTGTGGATACCTTGTATCTGGTGTTGTGTTCTGCCAAAAAGGACAATCTGCTTGCTTTTTCCGCAGATTTTGGAAACAGTATCGGAAGCGTACTGGGCGCTATAAAAGAGGTGGATGAAGAAACCAAGCGGATGATAGGTGCTACTTTAAAGGAATTGGTGCGGCTTGCACAGTTGCGGGTAAGGGAGGAGATTACCCGCAAGCCCAAACAATTAATTGATAATATTACACAGAAGCGAGGAAGTGCTGAAAAAGAGGAATCCCTGTAACACTATCCGTATGCAGGCGTTCCGGATGCCATTGTACTCCAAAGATAGGAAGAGAAGTGTGACAAAGGGCTTCAATGCAGGAGTCTTCAGGACACCACTGGACGGGGATAAGGTCTGTTGCAGGCTGAACCACTGCCTGGTGGTGTCTGCTGTTTACCGTAAAATCAGTCCCGTATATTGCAGCAAGAAAGGAGCCTTCGGTGGTAACCGTAGTATGGTATACATCCTTTAACGCATCGGTATGAAGGTGGTAAGAATCCATATGTTGGGTAAGTGTCCCACCCAGACCGATATTGATCAGCTGCATTCCTTTGCAAATACCCAGAATAGGTAGGGAAACCTTCATTGCCTGTTCAAATGCCCGTAACTGTAAAAGGTCAAGTTCTGTGTCTATATGGCAGGAGCCCAAATTGGGTTGCCCATACAGTTCCGGATTGATATCACCTCCGCCGGGGAGGATTAGGGCATCGCAAACGGCCAATTCACCAATGGTCAGGGAGGTGAGAAAGGGAGTCCGTAAGTGGTACAATGCATGCTCATAGTTCTTTGTGCTTTTTGGTCTGCCTACAATACCGATTTTCATAAAACCTTCCTTCCGTTGCATGATGAGTAACATAAAATGTGATTTGTATAAATCCTGATTATTATATGCAGACAGGAAGAAAATTTTGACAGCAAAGATTGTGAAAGATGGGAAAATATGATATGTTTTATAAGAGAAAATATGTCTAAAGACTGAGATGGATTTGGGAGGAAATTATGAGTCAATTGTGGTATAAGGAACCGGCTAAAATATGGGAAGAGGCCATGCCCTTAGGAAACGGCCGTTTAGGCGCCATGGTTTTTGGCAATCCCGTAAATGAGAGAATACAAGTGAATGAAGAGAGCATCTGGTACGGCGGTCCGGTGAATCGTAACAATCCGGACTTAAAGAAGTATTTACCCCAAATCAGAGAGTTGATTTGGGGCGGTGAGATTAAGAAGGCTGAGGAACTGATGGTGATGGCTATGTCCGGTTGTCCTAACGGGGTACATCCTTACCAGACCTTGGGAGATATTAATATCCGTTTTGATGCACAGGGAGAAATTAAAGAGTATCGCCGGACATTGGACCTGGAGCAGGCACTTTGCCGGATTACATATACAGCCGGTGATGTAAACTATACAAGAGAGATCTTTGTATCCAAGCCGGCGGACGCTATGATTATGCGCATTACAGCCGACAGAAAAGGAAGCATCAGTCTGTGTGCTACCATGGGCAGAGAAAAGTATTTTGACGGAATCGTGGCAGAAGAGGGGCATGTGTTGTATCTGTACGGTAATACCGGAAGGGGAAGCCATGAATTCGCTATGAAATTACATGCATGGAATGACGGGGGCAGTGTGAAAACCATTGGAGAGCATTTGCTGGTGGAAGATGCGGATGAGGTGATTCTTACCTTTACGGCAGATACTGCGTACCATTATACCAAAGAGGAAAAGGAAACCGCAATTGCAGAATACTTAGTGAAAAACCCTAAGTTGCCCTATTTATGTTCTACGGAAGGCCGTTCCTCCTATGAATTGGCAGAGCTTCAGATGCAGCAGGCATTACAGGATTTCCTGTCCAAAAAGATAAACGAGAGAATACTTCGTTGTAAGCAGAAGGAGTTTGAAAAGCTTTTAGAAGAGCATGCGGCAGATTATAAGTCATTGTTTGACAGGGTGAGATTTTCCTTGAAAAAGGATGAGCACTTTGATGACATGCCTACGAATGAGCGACTTCGCAACGCCACTACCGATATGCAGGATATGGGGCTTATGGAAACCTATTTTGATTTCGGAAGATATCTGATGATTGCCTGTAGCAGGGAGGATGGTTTGCCGGCCACCTTGCAGGGCCTTTGGAATAAGGATATGACACCACCCTGGGACAGCAAATATACCATCAATATCAATGCCCAGATGAATTATTGGCCGGCTGAAAGCTGCAATCTGTCAGAGTGTCATATGCCTCTGTTTGGGTTAATAGAGAGACTGGCAAAGAATGGTAGGAGAACTGCCCGTGAAATGTATGGTTGCAGAGGTACGGTGGCACACCACAATACAGATTATCAGGGAGATGCGGTAACACAGGATATGTGGATTCCGGGCTCCTATTGGGTGATGGGCATGGCATGGCTCTGTACCCACCAGTGGACCCATTATGAATACACAAAGGATATGGCTTTCTTGAAGAAGCAGTTCCCCATTATGTGTGAAGCGGCGCTGTTTTTCCATGATTTTCTGGTAGAAAAGGATGGATATCTGGTGACTTGTCCTTCCGTTTCCCCGGAAAACACCTATATATTGCCCAATGGGGAAATGGGTGCAAACGGCTACGGTGTTACCATGGACAACCAGATTTTAAGGGATTTGCTTACCCAGTGCGAGAAGGCATATGAGATACTAAAAAATGCAGGGGAATTAACAGAGGATGTACTGTCAGCTTTGGAGGATGCTCAGATAGAGGATGTAAGAGCGTTTGTGGAAAAGACCAAAGAGATTTGTTCAAGATTGAAGCCCACACAGATTGGTACCAGAGGTACCATTTTAGAGTGGCAGGAGGATTATGAGGAGTGGGAGCCGGGACATCGTCATATTTCCCATTTATACGGCCTCCATCCCTCCGGACAGATTACCATGGACGGCACACCGGACCTGGCCAAGGCAGCAGGCAAGACTTTGGAGTATCGTCTGGCTCATGGCGGTGGACATACTGGCTGGAGCAGGGCATGGATCATCAACCATTATGCAAAGCTTTGGGACGGGGAAGCAGCATATCATCATATGCAGCAGCTTTTGGAGCATTCTACCTATCCCAATATGTTCGATAAACATCCGCCTTTCCAGATTGATGGCAATTTTGGTGCTACGGCAGCTATGGCAGAGATGTTGGTACAAAGCAATGAAGAACGTATTGTATTATTGCCCGCATTGCCGAAGGCATGGGAAAGCGGCAGTATAAAGGGAATCTGTCTGAAAGGAGATGCCACTATGGATTTGACATGGGAGGCAGGACAATTGGCAGGGTGTCGTATTCTGGCAAAGTCAGGATTAAAGACGAACTTAAGATATGCTGATAAGATATTGGAAATTGTCATGGAAGCCGGGGAAGAGAAGTGTTTCCAAGTGGCGGATTTTAGGTAAGTGTAAAGTATGAGAGGAAGCAGTATGAAAATCGCTTGGAAGGGGATTAAGTTTAAAAAGATAAAATGGAACTGGACATTGTTTGCCGCATGGGGGATTCCGGCGGGAATCATGTTGGTTTTGTTTGTGGTGAGCAGCATCTATCCGTTTGGTGACAGAAGCTTTTTGTTTTCGGATATGTACCATCAGTATATGCCCTTCTTTACGGAGTTTATGGAAAAGATAAAGGCAGGGGAGGGACTTTCTTATTCCTGGAATGTGGGAATGGGCTCAAACTTCCTGGCTTTGTATGTTTACTATCTGGCAAGTCCTTTGCATTGGCTGGCTTTTTTAGTTCCGCAAGCCTATTTGATGGAGTTTATGAGCTATCTGGTGGTGGTGAAAATCGGTTTGTGCGGACTGACTTTCAGTATCTATCTGCGGAAGCATTTTCAGACGGAAAGTATTACGACGGTGTTATTTGCTGTATTTTATGCCTTGTCAGGATATACGGCGGCCTATAACTGGAACATTATGTGGCTGGATTGCCTGATTTTATTCCCTTTGATTATTTGGGGATTGGAACGGTTGGTCAAAGAAGGAAAGCCGGTGTTTTATTGCCTCATGTTGGCCTTGTCTATTTTCACCAATTACTACATTTCCATCATGATTTGTATTTTCCTGGTGTTGTATTTTATCACCCTTTTAGTGAATAATGAGCGCTTTATCCGTCCTATCTGGCAGTTTACAGTATATTCCCTGTTGGCAGGTGCGTTGGCAGCTATCTTATTAATTCCGGAGGTATGTGCAATCATGGCTACGGATTTTGGGGCAATGGAGTTTCCCAAGGAAATTCGTTCCTATTTCTCCGTGTTGGATGAGTTGGCACGTCATCAAATGTGTGTGACCACGGAAAGACAGCTGGAGCATTGGCCCAATATTTACTGCGGAGTAGCAGTGCTTTTGTTGGTGCCTTTGTTTGCTATCTGTGAGAAAATATCCGCAAAAAGAAGATTTGCCATGCTGGGGCTTTCGCTGGTTCTGCTGTTTAGCTTTTCTACCAATATATTGGACTTCATCTGGCATGGGTTGAACTATCCGGATTCTTTGCCCGCAAGACAGTCCTTTATTTATATTTTCTTAGTACTGGTAATGAGTTACGAGGCATTTATTCATTTCCGCGAGATGGACAAGCAAAAGTTGGTTTACTGTTTCTTGGGCGCTACTGTGTTTCTGCTGTTCTGTGAGAAGTTTGCAGAGGATAAGGATATTACCATGGGGCTGGAAGTGCTGACTCTGGCGTTTATGGCAGTCTATGGTATTGTATTGTTCTATTTCTATCATCACAGGGAGAAAGAATGGCAGCTGGTACTCTGTCTGGTGGCTTTTATCCTTGTGGTAACAGAGGCCGGTATCAATACTTACAACACCAGTATCGGTACGGTAAGCAGAGAGGATTATCTGAACCCTATAAAGGATTATGAAGTATTATATGACTATGCCAAGGAGAATACGGACGGCTTCTTCCGTATGGAAAAGTTTGATAGAAGAACGAAGAATGACGGTACCTTGGCAGGCTATCCTACCGCTTCCTTATTTTCTTCCACCCTGAATTCTTCCGTGGCCGATTTCTACGAGAAAGTGGGAATGCGACATAGTAAAGTATATTATGCATTTGACGGTGCAACGCCACTGATATCGGCGATGCTGAATGTGAACTATATGTATGGGGATAAAGAAAAAAGCGAACAGTGGGAACGTTCGGACAATTATGATAAGCTCTATACAGCCGTGGCAGAAAGCGGGGATGTTACCTTATATCAATGCAATTATACGCTGCCTTTCGGTTTTGTGGTACCCATGGATTTTGGGATGTCCGATGGGAAGACGGGCAATCCCTTTTTAGTACAAAACGATATGGTAAAACGTCTGGGAATCAAGGATAATCTGTTCGTGCGTGCGAATACAATTAAGGAATCGGATGATTTGATTTTGGTGGCCGATAAGGATGCATATTATTTTGCACTAAACGGAAGAGGAAACAGTAAGGTAGATATGGTTGGCTCTTATGGCACCAAAAGTTATAAGGACCTGAAATATAATAGTATAATGTATGTGGGTTATATGGAGCAGGCCGAGAGAATGCGCATACAAAATGCATCGGAGGAAGAAGATGCTTCTGCGGTAAATGTCAGTGCGTATCGTATGCAGATCGGGGTGCTGAAGGAGGTATTGTATCGCTTGTCCCAGCAACACATGGAGAATGTTGTTTATGACAGTACCCATATATCCGGACAGATTACCATGGCAGAAGCGGGCAAGGTCTTTTTGTCTGTACCCTATGAAAAGGGGTGGACAGTATATGTAAACGGCGAGAAAACGGATACGGAAATTTATGGGGACTGCTTTATGATGGTTCCTTTACAGCCGGGTGAATATGAAATCGCTTTGGAATATAAGCCGGTAGGAAGGGCAGAAGGCATCGTCATCAGCATCTGTGGTGTAGTGTTATTGCTATTGCTTATCTTGATGAAAAGAACCAAAGAAGGCATTTTGCCGGAAGAAGAATTGTCGCAGGAGTGATAAAAACAGGTTGCAAAAATAAAAACCTGTGATATAATGTAAGTGCTTACATTATGAGAAAAGTGTATATTTCCGTGTTCTTTGGAAAGAATTAACAGTGAAAGATTTGGTCCAAACAGATGGAGGAATAGTGGATGAATGCAGTTTTAGAGCAGATTCAGAAAATCGGTATTGTGCCGGTGGTTGTGATTAATAAGGTGGAAGATGCGGTGCCTTTGGCGAAAGCTTTATGTGCCGGAGGACTTCCCTGCGCAGAGGTGACCTTCCGTACGGAAGCGGCAGCAGGAGCCATCAAGGCTATGACAGAGCAGTTTCCGGATATGTGCGTGGGAGCGGGTACTGTCCTCAATGCACAACAGGTGGATGCAGCTGTGGCTGCAGGAGCAAAATTTATAGTAAGTCCCGGACTAAATCCGAAAACAGTTATGTATTGTCAGGAAAAGAATGTACCCATTACACCCGGTACTTCCAGTCCTACGGATATAGAGGCAGCCATTGAGCTGGGATTGGACGTGGTTAAGTTTTTCCCTGCAGAGCAGTCCGGCGGTCTTGCCAAGATTAAGGCTATGTCCGCACCTTATGTAAATATGAAATTTATGCCCACCGGCGGTATTAATGCTAAGAATATCAATGAGTATCTGTCATTCCCCAAGATTATCGCCTGTGGCGGTTCTTGGATGGTACCCGGTGATTTAATCAGTGCCGGTGAATGGGACAAGATAGAGCAGTTGACCAGAGAAGCAGTACAGACCATGCTGGGCTTTGAATTAGCCCATGTGGGTGTGAATGCAGAGAGTGAAGAGGAGGCTGTAAAGGCAGCTAACCGCTTTGCATTTCTCTTTGGTATGCCCGCAAAGGTGGGAAGCAGTTCTGTATTTGCAGGCAGTGCCCTGGAAGTGATGAAGCAACCCTATTTAGGTAAGAACGGTCATATCGCCATTCGCACCAATTATATAGACAGAGCGGTAAACTATATGGAAACCGTACTGGGTGTGAAATTTAAGGAAGAGTCAGCAAAGAGAGATGCCAAGAGTGCATTGAAGGCCATATATCTGGATGAGGAAATTGGCGGTTTTGCAGTGCATTTGGTACAGAAATAGAAACTGGGAAAGGCAGGAATAAAGAATGGCAAAAGTAATTACAATGGGTGAAATTATGTTGAGATTGTCCACCCCTAATAATGAGAAGTTTATTCAGGCAGATGAATTTGATGTGTGCTACGGCGGCGGAGAAGCAAATGTGGCAGTGTCTTTGGCAAATTATGGACATACGTCAGAGTTTGTAACCGCAGTACCGGATAATGAAATCGGTGAGTGTGCTGTGGCAGCCCTGAGAAAGTATAATGTAGGTACCAAGCATATTGCAAGATGCGGGGAAAGATTGGGTATCTATTTTCTGGAGTCCGGTTCAGCCATGAGACCCTCCAAGGTGGTATATGACAGAGCACATTCTTCCATTTCGACAGCTACCGAAGCAGATTTTGATTTCACGGCTATTTTCGAGGGTGCGGATTGGTTTCACTTCACCGGTATTACCCCCGCCGTATCCGATGCAGCAGCAGAGCTGACAGAGAAGGCTTTGATTGCCGCAAAGAAGGCCGGTGTAAAGGTATCTGTGGATTTGAACTTCCGTAAAAAATTGTGGAGCTCAGAGAAAGCACAGAAGGTTATGACCAATCTGATGCAGTATGTGGATGTATGTATCGGTAACGAAGAAGATGCAGAGCTAGTGCTGGGATTTAAGCCCGGTGAAACCGATGTAACCAGCGGTGAGCTGGAGCTGGCAGGATACAAGTCCATCTTCGAACAGATGGTGGAGAAGTTTAACTTTGAATACTGTGTATCCTCTTTGCGTGTTAGCCGTTCGGCTTCCGACAATGGCTGGTCTGCTTGTATTTATTGCCGCGATACCAAGGAATTTTATCATTCCAAGGAATACACCATTCATCCCATCGTAGACAGAGTGGGTGGTGGAGACTCCTTTGCCGGCGGCGTGATTTGCGGTATGTTGGATGGCAAAGATTTCAGAAGTGCATTAGAGTTCGGTGTGGCAGCTTCCGCTTTGAAGCATACTATCCCCGGAGATTTCAACCTGGTATCCAGAAAAGAAGTAGAGACGCTGGCAGGCGGAGATGCATCGGGACGCGTACAAAGATAATACAAATAAAGAAGTCCGGAATTTATTTCCGGACTTCTGTTATTTTATGCTTTCCGCATGTTTTTTTATCGCTTCGAAAGATTCGCTACTCAGTACATGTTCGATTTTGCAGGCATCCTCGGAAGCAATAGCTTCATCAACGCCCAGACTTATCAGCCATTTGGTCAGCAATTCGTGACGCTCAAAAATCATCTCCGCAATGGCCTTGCCGCTATCCGTAAGGTAGATAAAGCCTTCCTTGGTGACGGTAATATGTTCCTTTTCGCGTAAGTTTTTCATGGCTACGCTGATACTGGACTTCTTATAGCCCAGTTCTTCTGCAATATCCACAGAACGCACTACAGGGCGTACCTTGCTTAACATCAATATGGTTTCTAAATAATTCTCAGAAGATTCGTTTGTATGCATTTGTGCCTCCGCTTATTTAAATACGCATAATAGCGTATAGCTGTTGTCGGTATCTTTTATGTAATGAGTATAGCACATAAGGAAATGAAGGTCAAATGATACTACCAAAAAACTCCACAATCAGTACGGTTGCACAACAGATGATGGCAACCTTGAATAAATCAAATCCAAGCCACGCCACCAATACGCCTAATATTAATGCCAAGGCACCGGAAATAGGGATTTGGGTAGCATATAGAATGGCAGGAAAGGTCATAACGGCCAATGTCACATAGGGAACATAGTATAAAAATGACTGAATGAATCGGTTTTTAATGGGCTTTCTGATTAGGGTCAGGGGCAGCACACGGATGGCATAGGTAACGGCTGCCATAATGGTAATATATACATAAACATTCTCTGTCATGTGTTTTCCTCCTGTGTTTCTTCACCGGCCGTTTCTCTGGGAAAGAGAATGGCAGCCAGAGAGGCAATCACTACGGTTAGGATGATGGTTCGGGTACCATCGGTCATATCCTTCAGTATGGGAAGGAGAGTGGCTGCATAGCTGGTGGCAAAGCAAATAATAATCAGCCCGGCAATGATTTTGTCCTTCTTAGCCGGAGGAATAATCACTGCCAGAAACATACCGTATAAGGCTACACTAAATGCACTTACCAGACGTATGGGTAACATATTACCTGCTATAATCCCCAGGGAAGTACCCAGAGCCCAGGGAAAAGCAGAAGTGATAAATGCACCATAGCTGTAATAGGGATTCAGGTGCCCCGGGCGTGCAATGGCAATGCCGAACAGTTCGTCCGTAATACCAAAGGCCATCAGGATTCGATGCTTTATGGAAAGCTTTGAGTCCATACGCTGACTCATGGCAGTACTCATCAATAAATAACGGGCATTGGCAATCAGGGTGGCAATGGCGATTTCTATGTAAGCCGCACCGGCTGCAATGGACAAAAATCCCACATATTCGCCGGCGGATGCCATGCATAAGAGGCTTACTACAAAGCCTTGGATAGGTGTAAGACCGGCACTTTTGGCTGCGATACCCAGTGAAAAGGAAACCGCTAAATAGCCAAGCCCTATGGGAATACCGTCTTTTAGACCCTGTCGAAAAACGGTTGAATTTTCTTTTGATTGATTTGTGTTTTTCATCATATGTCAATGGAAATCCTTCTAAACTATTTAAATAGGCAACGAAGGTATCATATCACCAATAGGTTTATTTTTCAATGCAAATTTATCAGAAAATATTTGTGTTTCTAAAGATTTGGGAGTATACTTAAATTATAATATTATAAAATGAATATTGGAGGTTAGTTATGGGTTTTTTGACAGGTAAAACGGCGATTATCACCGGCGCAGGACGTGCGGTACTTAGTGACGGCAGATGTGGTTCTATTGGTTATGGTATTGCCACTGCTTATGCCAAGGAAGGTGCAAACTTAGTTATCACCGGACGTAATGTAAAGAAGCTGGAGGATGCAAAAGAAGAACTGGAGCGTTTGTATGGCATCAAAGTATTGGTGGTACAGGCTGATGTTAATGCAGGAGCGGATAACGAAGCAGTAGTAAACAATGTAATTAAGCAGACCATTGATACTTTCGGAAGAATCGATGTATTGATTAACAATGCACAGGCATCTGCATCCGGTGTGACATTACATGATCACACAACAGAGCAGTTTGATTTGGCAGTATATTCCGGATTATACGCAGCTTTCTATTATATGAAGGCTTGCTATCCTTATTTGGTAGAGTCTAAAGGAACCGTAGTAAACTTTGCTTCCGGTGCAGGTTTATTTGGTAACTTCGGACAGTGTGCATATGCAGCAGCCAAGGAAGGTATCCGCGGTTTATCCAGAGTAGCAGCTACCGAATGGGCGAAGGATGGTATCGGCGTATTCGTAGTATGTCCTTTAGCATGGACTGCACAGCTGGAGCAGTTTGAGAAAGCATATCCCGATGCATTCAAGGCAAATGTTAAGATGCCTCCTGCAGGTCACTTTGGTGATTCCGAACTGGAAATCGGACGTGTATGTGTACAGGTAGCAAATCCTGACTTTAAGTACATGACCGGTGAAACCCTGACACTGGAAGGCGGTATGGGTCTGAGACCTTAATCGGAAATACGAAAAGCTCTGAGAGTAGTCTCAGAGCTTTTTTTATGTATAAGAAATTGTTCGAGTTTTCCTACCAACTAAGGTCGAAGATTTCCTTGATACGTGTATAGTTTAAGGTGACAAAGCTTTCGATTTCCCTTGTTTTATGGAAGGTGGTAAGGAGAGCCAGACGCTCCGTACAATCCCGGGGTATATTAAATTCCCTGAGTCTGGTGGGCATGCCAATGGAAGCAAAAAAGGTCCGCATGCGTAGGATACCTTCCAAGGCGGCAGTCGCATCATCTGCTTCGGTTACCTCCCAGACATTTCGGGCAAAGCCGGCAAAACGAGGGAGATTGTACCTGTAAGAATATTCTGCCCAGGCAGGAAAGAGAACTGCCAAGCCTGCACCATGGGCGATATAGTCGTATTCTCCGCTCAGTGCATGCTCTAACTGATGAACAGCCAGCTTATTAATACGACCGCAGCCGGTTAAACCATTGTGAGACAGACTGGAAGCCCACATCATAGTGGCACGGGCATCATAGTCGTCCGGATGGGTCATTAGGGTAGTGCCGGCATTGATTACAGATTTTAACAAACCTTCTGAGAGACGGTCGGTCAGGTCGGTAGGGGCACAATCCGTGAAGTAACGCTCCATGGTGTGCATCATAATATCCACCACACCGCAAGCAGTCTGGTATTTGCTTACGCTATAGGTAAGAACCGGATTGCAGATGGCAAACAGGGGGCGATTGAACTCGCTGTTAAAGCCACGCTTCATGTTTTCTTCCGTATTGGATAGAACAGCAGAGGCACTCATTTCACTTCCGGCAGCTGCCAGGGTCAGGATACAGCCGATGGGAAGGCTTTTTTTCGGACTTTGTTTTCCGGAAGAAAACTCCCAGACATCGCAAGTGTTTGCCGCACCTGCGGCAGTACATTTGCAGGAGTCAATAACACTTCCGCCGCCTACTGCCAGAATCAGCTCCACCTTCTTTTCTTTCGCCAGCTTCACAGCCTCCCGTACAAAAGAAAGCTTGGGGTTAGGCTCCACACCGCCCATTTCCACTACGTTGATATTATACCGGGAAAGAGAGTTCATAACCTCATCATAAAGCCCGGAGGCCTTGATACTGTTCTGACCGTATTGGAGCATAATCGTGCGAAAACCGTAGTTATGGATAATAGCCCCCACGTCCTTGTGGGTGTCCTTACCAAAATAAACCTTAGTAGGTGTATAGTATGTAAAATCAAGCATAGTATGACCTCCGTAAAAAAGTATGAAGCAAAAAGACTCAGGATTTACTCCTGAGTCTTTCTTTCCTGCGGAAGATGGGACTTGAACCCACACGGTGTAACCACCACAAGATCCTTAGTCTTGCTCGTCTGCCAGTTCCGACACTTCCGCTTGCCAATAAACTGCTGTTTACCAAGCAAATATGATAATAGCACCTTGATTACTGTTTGTCAATGGTTTTTTTGTAAAAATTGTGTTTGTAATTCGCACAATTCTATATTTTACTATATTTATATTAAAATGATAGGTATTGCATTTTTGACTTGACTTATTGCTTATATGGAAAACATATTGGAATTGATTACGGTAATGTGGTAAAATGGAGACACTGTAGAAAATTTGGTTTAGCAGAGAAGCTGAAATAATTAGGGGACATGGTATGAGGAGTCAAACAAATGAAACTTAAGTTAGCCATCTGTGATGATGAAGCAAAACAAAGAGAATATGTGCTGGGGCTGGTGAATGCATGGGCGAAGCTTGGAAGGCATCTGGTGGAGGTAAAGGAATTCCCGGATGCAGAGTCTTTTCTGTTTCACTATGATAAGGAAAAGGATTTTGATATTCTGCTGCTTGATGTGGAGATGGGGAAACTTTCCGGAATCGATCTGGCAAAAGAGGTTCGCAAGGAAAAGACATCAGTACAGATTGTCTTTATCACCGGATATTATGAGTATTTCAGCGATGGCTTTGATGTATCTGCTTTGCATTATCTGATTAAGCCGGTGGATGAGCGTAAATTGTTTCCGGTACTTGACAAGGCCGTGGGAAATTTAAGCTACAGACAACGTTCCGTGTTCCTGTCAACAACGGAAGCGGATATCAAAATTTCGCTTGCGGATATTTTGTATGTGGAGGCAGAGAAGGTATATGTGCAGGTACATACAGTAAATGAAGTATACCGGAGCAGGATATCGCTGGCGAAATTCATGGAGCAGTTGGATGACACATTTTATCAGGTGCACCGTTCCTTTGTTGTGGGTTTGAAATATGTGAAGAAAGTATCACGTACGGATGTGACTATGCAAAACGGTGATGTGTTGCCCATAAGAAGAGGGACTTATGATGAGGTGCATGCAGCACTGATACATCATTTGTAGAGAGGGAAGATATGCTATTGGATAAACTGATTGCCCAAAAAGTGGCGGCATTTGAAAGTGAAATACTGCAGAAGCATTATGAAGAAGTGGAGAATATGTATGCCAAGATGCGTGGTTGGCGGCATGATTATCGCCATCATATTCAGACCATGAAGGTGCATGCGGCGAATGGTGAGTATGAAGAAATCAGTAAGTATCTGGATATGCTGGATGATGACCTGACGAATGTAGAGACGGTTATAAAGACCGGCAACCGTATGGCGGATGCTATACTGAACAGCAAACTGTCTGTTGCAATGAAGAACGGGATTACCGTAAAGGCAGAGGCGAAGATACCGGTGTCCTTGAGCGTATCGGAACTGGATTTGTGTATTATCATCGGAAATCTGTTGGATAATGCCATTGATGCCTGTATGGAGCTGCCGGTGGAAAAGAGGCTGATTCGAATCTATATGGAGATGAAGGGGAATTTCCTCTACCTTGCGCTGACGAATACCTCTGGCGGCAAGAAAAAGAAGAACTTCCGCAGTACAAAGGGCGAGGGGCATGGCTTTGGTATCAGCCGGATGGACGCAGTGGTGGAGAAGTATGGCGGTTACATCACCAGAGCATCGGAGGATGAGGCGTTTTCAACAGAAGTATTGCTTCCTCAATAAGCTGTATTATGACAGGGACGTTGTTAAAAGTGCATTTTGTATCAAATTTTCAACATTTGGTATCAAAATACACTTTTTCTTTTTGTTTATGATATTGTTGTAATATCAGAAAAAATGATGAGGATAAGGGTGTGTTTATGAAAAATGATAAGAAAGACCAAAAGAAAAAGTATTCAAAGCTCAGCAGTCTGGTATGGGCCATGAAGAAGCTGGCACGGTTAGACAAACTCTTTGTATTTTTTATTTTTGCAACAGTGCCGGTGGCAGTCATCAGTCCGTTGGTGAAATCGCTATTTTCCAAAACGTTGATTGATGAAATCGGTGCAGGGAAAAGTTTTCAGAACCTTGTGATTACAGCGGCTTTATTTATCAGTGCTATTTTTGCACTGGAATTGTTACAGAAATACATTTACTCCCGCTGCAAAGCAAGGCGATACTATCCCACAACCATATATCAAAATGAGATGGGCCGATTTCAGAATTATGAGACGGATTTTGAAAATACGGAGAAACAGGACTTCAAGGAGCTTTGCGGTTATGCATGGGGCGATGCATGCCAGGGGAATTGTGCAATGGAATTTCTCTGGGAGGATCTTTCCAATACATTGATTAATCTCTTTGGTATTGTTACCTTTGCCTCTTTCCTTCTTGTATTGAATCCGATTGTTTTTGCGGTAATCGGCGTGACTTCCGTATTGGCTTATATTACTACGAGCTGGCAACCGAAATATTTCGAAAAGCACAAAAAGGAGTGGGAGAAGGAAGAACGTAAGAAAAACTATCTTCAGGGGCTTTCGGATGACTTTTACAATGCCAAGGATATAAAGCTTTATGGCATGGAGAACTGGCTTGACAAGATGATGCGTGACTATCAGGCCTACCTTCTGATGTGGAATAAGCGTTGCAGTCTACGCGGCTTCTTCGCTTCAGCACTGGCGGGGCTGATGAGCTTTATCCAGAACGGCGTTGTATATGTTGTGTTGATCGGAATGTTGCTTGAAGGAGAAATCAGTGTCGGCGATTTTGTGTTTTTCTTCGGACTTGCCGGCGGAATTGCAGGATACTTGCAGGGTATCATCACCGATGTGGCTAAGCTTGGTGTCCGTGCGGATAAGATAGCGTATTACAGGGATCTCTTCGGTTATGAAAGTCGGTTTAACCGAGGCCAAGGTTGTGCATTACCGGAAGGCCCGGTGAAGATTGAACTGAAGGATGTTTGGTATAAGTACGATGGCGCGGAAGATTATACCTTAAAGGGTGTAAATCTTACCATTGAGGGTAGTGAGAGTCTTGCGTTGGTTGGTGTCAACGGTGCCGGTAAGACCACACTGATAAAGTTAATCTGCGGTATGTATACTCCTACAAAGGGAGAAATCTTAGTGAATGGAAAGCACATTGGAGATTACAATATAGAAGCATATTATTCTATGATATCGGCGGTGTTCCAGGAAATCAGGATGGTGGCATTTACCATGTTTGAATTTGTGGCAAGCGCGGATTTAGAACGTGAGACTGCAAGAGAGGATGCTATTGCGGCCATGAAGGCAGCCGGTATCTGGGAGAAGATTGAGAACCTTCCGAACGGAATGGATACCCACCTGCAGAAGGGTATTTATGATGATGGTGTGGATCTGTCAGGTGGCGAACTGCAAAAGCTGGTATTGGCACGTGCTATTTATAAAGACGGTTCCATCCTGGTACTGGATGAGCCCACAGCAGCACTGGACCCCATTGCAGAAAATAATTTGTACCTGAAATATCGGGAATTAACCGCGGGTAAGACTTCTATCTATATATCTCACCGTTTTGCGTCCACACGTTTCTGTGATCGTATCGTATTGCTGGGGGATGGTGTAATACAGGAAAGCGGAAGTCATGAAGAGCTGATGGCACAGAACGGTCAGTATGCCTACATGTTCGGTGTACAGAGTAAGTACTATAAGGAGGGTGAAATCAATGCGTAAATACAGTATAACAAGAAAAGCACTGCGTGTTTACGCAGCCTATAATCCTAAATATTTTCCGCTACTGTTTTTGCAGACAGTGTTCAACAATCTTGCACCGTATTTTAACCTCTGGATGTCGGCGGAGATTGTTACAGCACTTTACGAGGCACGTAGCAAGGAAGAGATATACCGTCTGGTGCTGATTACCCTGATTGGAAATCTTTTGATCCGTGTCATCGGTGCGGCTTTGACGCGAAGTGTGAGTACACAGCTGGAGATATTAAATAACAATGAGGCAGCAGCCTTTAACCGGAAAACCCTGTCCCTTGATTATGAAAAACTGGAAAATCCGGATATCCGTCAGCACAGACGAAATATCAAGGAGAATGCATATATTAACTATTACGGTGTGGTACATATGCGAATGGGAGTGGGTTTCATTCTGAAGGATTTGATAAGTATCGTGTTTGCACTGGTTCTTTTTGTAGAGATGGTGAGCCTGATTGCTACCATAGGATTTGGTTGGGGAAGTATATTACTCTTGGTGCTGTTGGTAGCCTCGGTGACTATGAATATCCTATGTCAGTCCCGTCATTCCAAGAAGGTGGGCGAGGCCTGGAATGAGGTGGGTAAGTTGATGCTGGATGAGAACCGGTTGGGCCGCGGTTATGACCTTAACGGTATGGACAACCGCATTTACCGTCAGCAATTGATGATGGATAAGGTATCAATTGCAACTTCAAAACGCCATTTGGAGACTTTTACCTTTGCAAACAACACAGATGTGAAGTATTCCATTCCGGTGATGTTCTTTCAGCGTCTGTCGGAGTTTGTATCGTATCTGATTATTTGCTTTTACTGCGTATTGGGTGCGTTCCCTGTTGGTGCTGTTATCAAGTATGTAGGTTATCTGGCGAACCTGACAGGCAGTATCGGAAACCTGTTCTATTATATGCAGGAGATGGAAGTAAACGAAAAATTCCTTCAGGTATATCTGGATTATTTCGATATCAAGAACGATATGTACCAGGGCAGTTTGGCGGTAGAAAAACGTAGCGACAGGAAGTTTGATGTAGAGTTCAAGGGAGTAAACTTTCGGTATCCGGGTGCCAAGCAGTACGCTTTGAAGAACATCAACCTGAGCCTCAATGTGGGTGAACGTCTTGCGGTGGTAGGCATGAACGGTAGTGGAAAGACCACCTTTATCAAGCTTCTTTGTCGTCTGTATGATCCCACGGAAGGCGAGATTACCATGAACGATTTTAATATCCGTAAGTATGATTATCGTCAGTATCTGGACATCTTTTCTGTGGTATTTCAGGATTATCATCTGCTGGCCATGCCTTTGGGTAATAATGTGGCATCTGCCGCAAACTGGGATACAGAGAAAGCAGAGCGGTTGTTGGAGGAAGTCGGATTTGGGGAACGTTACAGTGAGATGACCAAGAAATTGGAAACACCATTGTATAAGAATTTTGATGAGGACGGAGTGAATATATCTGGAGGAGAAGCACAGAAGATTGCACTGGCAAGGGCCCTCTATAAAGATGCACCATTCATCATCTTAGATGAACCCACGGCGGCACTGGACCCCATTGCGGAGGCTGAAATCTATGCAAGATTCGATGAGATTGTGGGTGACAAGACTGCGATCTATATCAGTCACCGTTTGTCGTCCTGTCGCTTCTGTGATAAAATTGCAGTATTCCATGAGGGTGAGATTGTTCAGGTCGGAACCCATGAGGAACTGTTGCAGGATGAGTGCGGTAAATACTATGAACTGTGGAATGCACAGGCACAGTATTATACAACATAACAAAAGATTGAACCATTAGAAGAGATTGATGAAACCGGACCCAGGGTAGAACCTGGGTCTGTTGTGTCTCTATAGATTAATTACTGTATATATGACATATCACTAATCTTCTTAATAAAACGCTTCCCCTCATCATTGATGAACATGCGACTAACACCACCGGCCAGGCCGAAAATTTCGGCATTGTTCAGTGTTTCTACATCTAATCCCAGAAACATGGTATGAAACACACTAAGCAAGTCCCCATGGGAGACAAGGATGATATTCTCTGCCGGACTATCCATAATCGTCTGAAAGAAGGGGAGTAGTCGGTTCCATACATCCCTACGACTTTCTGCGTCTGAAAACATTCGGTCGTCAATGGTCTTTTCCTGACATTCAATATTGTCTCTTAACCACTGCACAGACTTGCCCACACACTTGCCTAAATTGCGTTCGCGCAGTTCGGTTGTAAGAACAGGATTTATACCCAATTGTTCTCCGATAAGTTCTGCAGTTTGCTTTGCACGCTTTAAGTCGGATGAATACATTGTAAAGTTCCAACCGGCAAATTCCTTGGCCATTTTTTCGCCGATACGCCGGGCTTGTTCTTTGCCTAAATCGGACAGATTCCAATCGGTCCAGGAACCAACCATGCCGTTCGTGTGGTGAATGGATTGGGTGTGTTGAATAGTTATGATGGTTTTCATGTGAGACTCCTTTCTAAACGGTGCTTTTTAGTGGAATTATATATAAAAAATTTTATGAAAATAAGACTTGATATTATATTATTTATGTGCTATAAAATAGGCATACGGAAAAAGTGGTATTTTTTGTAGTTGGTGGGTTTCGGACCTGCCATTTTTTTACACTTTTTTATTAATTATATTATCCCTATTTCCCCATCCTCCTATTGTGCAAAATCAACAACTGTGATACAATAAAAACTGATTTTGTAAAACGATTCACTAATTAGGAGGGTAACTTTTATGGCAATGATGGAAAGACCTACCGTCAGCACTATGGCTGATGGCGGCAAGTATTGGGAACATGAGTATGAGAAGTTTTACTTAAAGACTTACATACCTGCAACAGAAATCGACGGACAGGTAAATAACTATACCTTTAGAGCACCGTTGCTTTTAGTATTTGAAGAGAACAGAAAGAGCATGGATGAAGCTATTGCATTTGCAAAGGAAAGCGGACTGGCTGATATCGCTTCCGCAGTGGATTCCAGCGTACTTTTTATTTATCCTACCTGTGAAGGCGCTTGGAAGAACGCTACAGAGGATTTGTATGCGGCAATTATCGCAGAGGTAAAGATGAATCCTTACTACAAGGATGGTATCGTGGATATTACCGATTTCTTCACCCGTGAGTTTAAGGGCAGCTTCGTAAGAGGTGCTATTTTCAGAGCAGACATCTACAGCTACGGTGAGTCAGCTGATTATGTGGCAAAGAATTTATTAAAGACTTTACATGGCGAGTATTTGTGGGGACCCGGTGAAATCACTCCCGCTATGTGTTCAATGGAGAACTTAAGTGTAACTCCCGATGTACAGCGTAAGGATATTGGTATCTTAAGTGTGGGCAATACGGATGAAATCAACGCAGCATTTGCAGGCTGTGAGAATCTGCTTGTGAAGGATGCAGCGGATTACAAGGCTGATTTCAAGGGCTTTGTACGCAAGTTTAAGATGTGGTGCGGCAATATGGAAATCGAACCCGATTTCGAAGCTATGAATATGACCGAGGAAGCAGGCAGTGTTATGGTGAAGACCTCGCCTGACCAGAGAGGTGAGTTTAAGGGTACCGAGGAGCATCCGGTAGGTTATTTTGCATATTACAACAACGATTTATTTGATAATGGTCCCGTGCCTTTGCTTATGGGCTTCCATGGCGGCGGAGACTCTACCATGTATTTGACCTTCGTATCCGGATGGTACGAGATTGCACACAGATATAATTTCTTGTATGTGCCCATTGAAAATCATCAGAATGTACCGGCAGCTGAGGCGATTCAGGTATTGGAGCATCTGAAGCAGAAGTATAATATTGACGAAAAGCGTATTTATGCAACCGGTTTCTCCATGGGTAGCGGAAAGACCTGGGATATGTTCCAGGAGTATCCGGAAGTGTTTGCAGGACTGGCACCTGCAAGTGCATTATTCCCGATTAAGAACAATCCTTTCGGCAAATCCTTAGAGGATGGTCTGAATACCACCGTGCCTGTGCCGATTTTCTATTCCGGCGGTGAGAAGTCTCATTTAGGCGAGCTTCCTTTCCAGTCAGAAGCCGGTTTGGACAGAATCCAGTATGCTGCTGAGGTAAATAAGCTGAAAGCAAAATTTGACGTAACCTATGAAGATAAGGAAAACTGGGAGAACAAAATCTGGGGTATCAATGGTGACCGCGTGGAAGTGGTTCATGATGATTCCAGAGGAAGCGATTTGACCATTCATTACTTTGACAGTGAGGATGGCGTATGCCGTACTGCTTTTGCAAGTATCAGTGAGCAGGTACATGAGTGCAGACATCATACCAACGAGAATGCTTGGAAGTTTATTTCCCGTTTTACCAGATAATAACGGAAATAAAGGAGCATTGCAAAGGGTTTGAACCTTTGCAATGCTCCTTTTTGATGACGATCGACTCTGTATAGACAATTTTACTAATTTTGTTAAATAAATAGAAAATTCCACTTGCATCTATCCGACAACAGTGCTATATTGGAAAGAAAATTTCACGGAGGAAGGACAAATGTATCAGAAACCCAAGGCGATTATTGTAGATTTGGACGGAACATTACTTCGTTCAGATAAAAGCGTTTCCGAGCGTACACTGAAAGCAATAGAACAGTGCAAAAATGCAGGAATCCTTGTGATAGTGGCAACTGCAAGATTTTGGTTTAAGGCTGAGAAATATCTGGAGTTAATAAAACCGGACTATGCTATATTGGCAGATGGTACACAGATTTTTCATAAGGATGAGATGATTCGTGGATTTGCAATGAATGAGAAAGCTGTAAATGGTGTGATACATTCTTTAAGAGCACAGAATCTGTCCACTGAATTTGTTGTTGGTGTTGGAAAAGAATTATTATGTTCTGCGGCCGGTATTAATGAAAAGTGGCGTAAATCATATGCATTTGAAGGAGATATGAAGCAACCGGTATACAAGATTGCTGCAATGTTGGAATCAGTGGGCATGGCCGAGTGCTTGGCAGAAGATTACGACTGTCGCTTATATTCCTATCGTGATGAAAACTTATATGGATTCACGGATAAGGAATCCGGAAAGTATCAGGCAGTAAAGGATTTGGGAGAAATCTTGGGGATAGACTTGCAGGATATGGTTGCTTTCGGAGATGATGAGAATGACTACGAGATATTACAAAATTGTGGTGTGGGAGTGGCTGTAGCGAATGCAATTCCGCAGATACTTAAGGTGGCTGATGAGGTTACAGATAGTAATGATGAAGACGGAGTGGCAAATTATTTAGAACGATATTGCTTACGTGAAGAGTTGGTACCTTTTTGGGAAGAAACATATCAAAATATGGATACAATTACATTTTCAGAAAAACCCAATGCTACGATAAAAGAGTTTGAGCATTTGTTTGATAAAGATTGGAATATTCTAGAGGTGGGATGCGGAGAAGGACAGAATGTATTGTATTTGGCAAAGCAGGGATATACAGAAGTAGATGCATTTGACATATCCGAGAACGGAATTAAGAAGCTTAGGAAAAAATGTGAAATTCAGGGCGTAGGACTGAATGCGTATGTAGATGATTTGACCAAGTGCCGGTTGCAGAAAAAATTTGATTTGGTAATGTCATTCGGAACATTGCACTTTGTGGAAAAAGAGGGCTGGAAGCGGTTTCTTACACAGGCTAAGGAGAAGACCAATATCGGAGGCATTCATATTATGCAGATATTCACGGATGTAGTACCGGCATCACCGGATATTGCACCTTTTGCAGTAGGACTGGCAAAGGACGAAGAACTTAAGGATATTTATCAGGATTGGGAGATTTTGCAGTTTAAATCTTATGTATTTGAGGATGAACATCCTAATGTACCAAAGCATTTACATGCTTCCAATAAGATAGTTGCCAGGAAACTTCGATAAGTGTTTTTAACGACAGGAGGAAACGATGTCATACAAATATATAATCTTCGATGTGGACGATACTTTGCTGGATTATGGCAGTGCTTTTCATACTGCCCAAAGAGCGATAGCGGATTACTTAGAGGTAGAATATTCGAAAGAATATATCGCATTATCAGAAAAGCTGGGCTGGAAGGCATGGCAAGATGCCGGACTGAATGATACGGATTCGGTGGATGTTCAGAAGAATTATCATAGCTATTATTTTCAGTATTTGAGACAGCATTACAGGGATTTGATAGAGGCATATCACGCGAATGTTAATGTAGAGGAATTGGTTGAACTATATATTGAGAGAGTTACTTCTAACAAGGTTTGCATGGAGGAAAATACCTTGCAGGTATACAGGGAATTAGCAAGGAAGTACAAGTTGGTACTGGCCACGAATGGTATTGCTAGGATACAAAGGGAGAGGATAGAGGCATTCCTGCCTTATACTTGTAAGACCTATATTTCTGAAAATATGAATACCATCAAGCCGGCAAAAGCATTTTTTCAATACATAATAAATGATTTGGAATGTGAGCCCAAGGAGTGCCTGATGGTAGGGGATTCCATATCAAATGATATAGTAGGTGCGCTGGACGCAGGGATGGATGTGTGCTATTATAATATCAAGAACAAGAGTATTCCCGAGGGTATATCAGTAAACTATGAGATAACGAGTATTGAAGAAATACTTAATATCTTGGGATAAAATGTTTTTTCAGCGGAGGAACAAGGGTGAGGAAGCGAATTAGAAACTCGGTGCAGTTTTGAGAACTGGCAGCAGGTTGTACCGAGGTTAATAAAAGTGATGTTGTCAGGACTGCACCGTTTTAAGATATGGGACAATATGGTATATTTTGAAAGGAGCAGTAGCACAAGTAATGTGCGAAGATAAAATAATATGAACGAATATTTAAAGAACTTAAATCGAATCGAATTTGTAGTAACATGGGCGTGCACCGGAAGGTGTAAGCATTGTTCGGAAGGAGAGCATACAAATTGCGGGGAGCATTTAGATGCAGAGGTAGCTGCACAGGCTGTTTATGATATTTGTAAGCTGTATCCCATACAGTCCTTAATGACCTTCGGCGGAGAACCATTGCTTTATCCCGAGACCGTTTGCCGGATTCATCAGGCAGCAAAGGAGATGGGGATACCCCAGAGAGATTTGATTACAAACGGGTATTTCAGCAAGGATGAGAAACGAATCAGGGAAGTGGTACATATGCTGGCGGTAAGCGGCGTAAAGGATATCTTGCTGTCCGTGGATGCCTTCCATCAGGAGACCATTCCTTTGGAACCGGTAAAGTGCTTTGCAGAGAGTGTAAAGGCGGAAGGAATTTCCTTACGATTAAGTCCGGCCTGGCTGGTAAGTAAGGAGGATGACAATCCCTACAATGTTCGTACCAAAGAAGTGATGGCAGAATTTGATTATCTGAACATACCGGAGGGAAGCGGCAATGTGATATTCCCCAGCGGCAATGCAATCAAGTATCTGGGCGAGTATTTCAAGGAGGGTGAGCTTCCTGTAAATCCTTACGAGGATGATCCAAAGGATATACGTGCCATCGGCTTTGACCCTAATGGGGATGTGCTTGGCAGCAATGTATATAGGAATTCCATAGTAGAGATTATGGATGGCTATAAAGCTGAATAGTTGGTTTGGACCCGGAGGGAAACTCCGGGTCTTTACAAAAGAGGAGGTGTGAGACATGAATATAGCAGTTTTTTCAGACATACACGGCAATTATGCGGCTTTTCAGATCTGCGTAAATTATGCACTTCAACAGGATATTCATACCTTTTTCTTTTTAGGAGATTATGTGGCAGAGTTTCCCTATCCTCAAAGAACCATGGAAATGATCTATGATATGAAGGATAAGTATGATTGCTACTTTATCCGTGGCAATAAGGAGGACTATTGGCTGGATTGCAGATATAATCCGGATTGTATCTGGAAGGATGGTAATCACACCGTGGGAGCCATGAAATATACTTTTGCAAATCAGACGGAAAGAGATTTTGCCTTTTATAAGACTTTGCCCATCTGCAGGGAAGTGGTGTTTGAAGGAGCGAATCCCATTCTTCTTTGTCATGGTTCCACAGAGCGTAACAATCAGAAGATGCTGCCGGAGGATGAAGAAACAAAGAGGATAATGGAGGAATGTACCTGCAAATATATTTTATGCGGTCATACTCATGGTCAGATGACCTTAGAGCATGCCGGTAAGGTATTGTGGAATCCCGGAGCGGTGGGCGTGCCAAAGCAAAGTGGTGGCAAGACCCAGTTTATGATTTTGCATCAAAGAGGGATGGAATGGAAGCCGGAGTTTATTAGTCTGGAATATGAAAAGGACAGGATTTTACAGGAATTGCAGGAATGCGGGCTGGAGCAAAATGCACCTTACTGGACACAAATCACCCGTCATCTGTTACAGACGGGGGAAGTGACACATGGCAGTTCCTTAAGCTATGCCATGCAGATGGACATGGAAGAGAATGGCAGCAGTATTTGGTATCAGGTACCGGATAAGTACTGGATAAAGACCATCATAGACCGTATGGCAGGAAAAGAAATTACACTGGGACAAAGCGGTGCCCATGTGTATGAGTTGGACGGGAACAGGGTACTTAAGGTGGCATTTCGGGATGAAGTACAGGAGGAACAGATTTGGGCATCTTATGAAAAGGAAGCACTTTTCTTAGAATGTGCTTCGGGAGATTTTCTGCCTAAGGTTTATGCAAATATTCATACAGAGCAGGAGATTTTCCTTATTATGGAGAAGTATCAGCCATTAAAGAGAGAGCATTTGGATATAGACCGGTTGCAACAGATTATGGATACCTTGGTGAAGATACATATACTGGAGGTGCCTGCATTCTTGCCCAAGGAAGAGCGCAAACCGACGGTTTTTGATGAGGAGGTAACGGCAGAATGCGTGAAGGGTTGGCAAAGTGTCTTGGCAGAGCATCCGGATGCATTTGATGCTAAGCCACTGAGTGTGATTGCGGAGAATATCAATACATGGAATCAGATGTACTTTGATGCAAAAGTATGCTTTAACCATGGGGATTTTCATTTTGAAAATATATTATGTGATGCTTGCAGGAATATGGTAGTGGTAGACTGGCAGAACTGCGGCATAGGCAACCGGGCCGGAGATATCTCGTTTTTACTCAGCAGACTATCTGCGGATGGTTATGCATTTGAACAGGGAAAAATCATTGAAATGTATTGCGAAAGTGCTTTAAAAGCCGGATTGGTGATATCTCCCATAGAAATTCGTAGGCAGATGTGCTTGGCGAATCTGAATGTTTCCTTCCGGTTCTGGCATCAATATTTGCATGGCAGCAGTGAAGAGCGTGTGAGAGGTATTTACGAGAAAATGGTTGCAGATGCAATGCTGTTGGATATAAAGGAAAAATAGCGTAGGCGATAGTGCGATAAGTAAAGGAAGAGGTGATGATATGATAGCAATATGTCCTAAATGCGGAAGTCATAATTGGAATAAAAAAGTAGAAGGAGATGTGATAACATGTCCGAATTGTGGAGAGAAGTGGAGATTTATTAAAAAGCCATTGTATATTCTTACCGGGTGTAGTGGCGTGGGTAAGACGACTACCGGCATGGCACTGCAGAAGCTGACGACGGATTTCGTGGTGTTAGATGCAGATATGTTTTTTAATATTATGCCCCATGAAACGGACGAGGATTATTTTGCACAGGTGGAGCAGGTACAGAGTCTGTCAAAGAATATTATGCAAAGCGGAAAGTGCGTGGTTTGGACCATGGCCGGTAATATTGACAAATTAGTACGGACTTATCACGCCGCATTTTTTAGTGAGATTCATGTATTGGCGCTGGTATGCAGCGAAGAAAGTCTGCGGGAACGAATGACCGTAGGAAGGGGTATTACTCACGAAGGTTGGATTAATGGTTCCGTGGATTATAATCATTATTTCAGAACCCACGAAAAGATAGGGGATGTGGCTTTTGAAACCTTGGATACGGATGGTAAATGTGTATCACAGGTAGCAGAGGAAGTGCTTCAGTGGTTGAAAAGTAAAGGATAATGCACAGATGGAATACTTGTATTGTAAGAATGACAATTTTGAGGATTTTGCCAGTGGGCGTGTGCTTTTTGGCGGGAAAGGAATTCCTAATTTCCCGGTTCGATTGTTGTTGGAAATTTATGGAAGAGCCGGGAAGTATGCAGAGAGAAAAAACAATTTGGTGATATATGACCCCTGTTGTGGTGGAGGATATGCCCTGACCGTGTTGGGGTTCTTTCATAATAGGGATATAGAAAAGTTGTATGGCAGTGATATTGATGAGAATATGGTAATCCATGCAGACAAGAATCTAAGATTATTGTCAGAAGACGGTTTCTCCTGCAGGCGTGAAGAAATCAAAGCTTTGTGGAATGAATATGGAAAGACATCCCATAAGGAGGCTTTGGATAGTTGTGCAAGACTATTTGATATGTTGGAAAAACAGGTGAAAACAGAAGTTTTTCGGGCGGATTGTACCGGGGTGTTACCTCCTATTCAGCCGGATATTATTATCACGGATGTACCATACGGTAATTTGGTTGAGTGGAATGATAATGAACAGATTTCCCTAAACGATATGCTGGAAAGCTTATGGACAATCTCTCATGAGAATACGGTTCTGGCAGTTTGTATGGATAAAAAGCAGAAGGTAAATTGTGATAAGTGGAAACGTTTGGAAAAACAGAATGTGGGAAAACGTAGATTTGAAATCTTAAAAAGAGCTTGACTCTGCCCCTGGGGGAGGCTTTATGTTGGAACATAAATAGTATTTGACATGAAGGAGGAAGATTATGAAAGTATTTTTATGCGGCGGCGGTGCAGGTGAACAGACCATAGAGGCGAACAAGCGATTGAATGAGGTTATTGACCATACAAAGCCTTGTTTATATATCCCTTTAGCCATGGAAGCAGATATGTATGACAGTTGTTATAAGTGGATTACCGGAGAATTAAAGGACTTGGAGATTCCCCATATTGATATGGTGAGAAGTGCAGAAGAACTGGCGGAAAAGGACTTGTCCGCATACAGCGTATTGTTTATCGGTGGAGGCAATACATACAAATTATTATACGATATCAAGCGCTGTGGCATGTTTGAGAAGATAAGGGAGTATTTGGAGAATGGCGGTGTGGCCTTCGGCGGAAGTGCGGGTGCTATTATTTTTGGAGAGGATTTGGAATCCTGTCAGTTGGATGATCCTAATGAAGTGGGCTTAAAAGAAACAGCAGGATATGATGTGTTAGGCGGAATTTCCCTGCTGTGTCACTATACCAGTAGAGCTTTGGAAGAAGATGAGAAGAGCAAGGAGTTTTTACTTAGCATATCAGATCATAGAAGAACTTTGGCATTGCCGGAAGAGGTGACTGTTTTTGTCAATGATGACAAGGTGGAGATAATCGGGGACAGACCCTATTTCTATTTTGAAAAAGGGGAAATCCTGGAGAATTATTTCCAAAACCATTGATTATTGCAAAAGAATCCGATATAATAAGAGTGACAAAGTATATGTTTGTGAACGGACAAGGAGGTGCGTTTCATGGGTATCAGTATTCAGGCGAAAAATGATTATTCGTATTTATTTTCCGGCTTAAATACATCATCAACCGGTTCAGCAGGTAATTTAGGTTTCTTATCAGACTATGCGGCTATCAAGAACGGAAGCTATGGCAAGCTGATGAAGGCATATTATGCGGAAAGCGGTTCGAGTGATTCAGTAAAGAAGCTGGCGAACTCTAGCAATTCTGTGAGCAAGGATGACACAGAAACGCTGACTAAGGTGAAATCATCAACCGATGATTTGAAGGAATCTGCAGACAAGCTGCTGGCAAAGGGTACTAAGTCTGTTTGGGCAGAGGATGATATGGAAAAGGTGTATTCTGCAGTGGATGAATTGGTAAAGGACTACAATTCTGTGCTGGATACCATGGATAAAACCAATAGTACATCCATACTCAGCCGTGCGAAAAGCATGGTTAATAACACGAAAGTGAATGAAAAGTTGCTGGCAAAGGTGGGTATTACCATTAACGATGATAATTCTTTATCCATCGATAAGAAGACATTTTTGGAAGCAGATAAGACTACCGTGAAGAATCTGTTTAGTGGTAATGGATCCTTTGCATATAGATTATCGGCATCAGCATCGTTGATGAATTATGCAGCGGAGAAGGAAGCTGACAAGGCGGCAACCTATACCGTTACCGGAGCTTATGGCAATACTTATAGTGCGGGTAGTGTATTTGACTCGTTGTTTTAATTGTAGCAATAATTTATAAAATAGTATTGACTTTCCCTATAAAAGAAGGTACAATACTATTTGTTCGCAGGAGTGGTGGAATGGCAGACGCGCTGGCTTCAGGTGCCAGTGGTAGCAATACCGTGTGGGTTCAAGTCCCATCTCCTGCACGCTAAGCCTTGATTTATCAAGGCTTTTTCTTTTTTGAAAATTGAGTTTTGGAGGGGTATATGAGAGAAGAATTACAAATGAGATGTGATGAATTTTTGGCAAAGCGTGAAATGGCATCAAAGTCATTTGCATGGTACAATAGCTACCTGCATCCTGTATGTGCCGGGATATTGTTGGACAAGCCGGAAGTCACAAAAGAAGAAATTGAACAGTGCAAGAAGCTTTTGGAGAAGAGTACAGGTATGTTTTCGGAGTTACGGGGAACCGTATTTCCTACCATAGTCAGTCATTTGGCAGTTAGTGAGGACCCTGAAGTCTTTTTGGAACAGGTATTACGGGTATACAAGATGCTGAAGAACGTAGCAGTTCCCAGTTCCTATTTATCCTTAGTGGCTTTGATTATTGCAACTTTTGCGGATGAAGACCGGTATGAAAAGGTGATTTTTAAGGCCAAGGACATTTATGACAGAATGAAGCATGAGCATCCGTTTCTGACTTCCGGCGAGGATGGCCCCTTTGCAGCCATGCTGGCTTTGGATGCAAAGACTCCGGAGGTGTTGATTCAGGAGTCGGAACGATGCTTCAAGTTCCTGAAGGGTAATTTCTCGTCCCGTAATGCGGTACAGGGACTTAGTTTCATCATGGCCATGGGCGAGGGAGACTCTTTGGAGAAATGCAGAAGATTTATGGACATTTATACCACTTTTAAGATGAGAGGCTATAAGTTCGGCGCAGATTATTTCTTGTCTGTCATGGGCGCTGTCAGCCTGTTACCTTTTGATATTAATGAATTGGTGGATGATGTAATCGCGGTTACGGAATATCTGGAAGGCAAACCCGGATTTGGTGCATTGAGTGCCAGCAAAAAAGACAGAATGACTCATGCTACTGTTATTGTAAGTAAGGAATATTTGTCAAAATGTGTGGGACAGGTAGTGGATGTGCCAATGTTTAGTGCCACCATAGCCGGAGTAACTACAGCTATTATTATGCAAACAGCTACGACCATAGTAATGACGACATAGGGGAGTGTTATCACTCCCCTTTATTTCTTTGCCGTTTCTTAACCGGTAATTTGCTATACTTTAGTGTATGGAGGATGTATCCCTTATGAAGTTGAAAAAAGTAGTAATAAAAATAGGATTTACCATTCTTATGCTGGTGATTTCCTTTCTCATCAGCTTGTTTGTGGTAGAACTGACGGAGATGTACAGCGTAGTTCCGGCATTGTTTACTTTAGCAGTATTTATTATTGCCTTGGCTACCAGGGATTACATATACGGAATCGTATCATCCTTTGTAAGTGTTTTGGCACTTAATTTTGCATTTACCTTTCCCTATTTTAAGTTTAATTTCAGTATTCCGGAGAATTTGGTGTCCGGTGTTATTATGTTGACCATAACCACATTATCCAGTACCTTAACCATTAAAATCAAACAGCAGGAAAGCTTACGTGCGGAAACAGAGAAGGAAAAGATGCGTGCCAATTTGTTGCGTGCGGTATCCCATGATTTGAGAACTCCGTTGACTACCATATATGGTTCCAGTTCTGCGATTGTAGAGAACAAGGAGCTTACAAAAGAGCAGGTTTGGAAGCTGGCGGAAGGTATCAAAGTGGATGCACAATGGCTTATGGGAATGGTGGAGAATCTGTTGTCCGTCACCAAGATTGACAATGGAAATGTGAAGCTGATTAAAACTCCGGTAGTGTTGGACGAATTGGTGGATTCTGTATTGTTACGTTTTCGAAAACGATATCCCAAGCAGTCGGTTGAGGTGCAGCTTCCCGATGAGTTTGTGATAATTCCTATGGATGCGGTGCTCATAGAGCAGGTATTGGTAAATCTTTTGGAAAACGCAGTGCAGCATGCCCACGGTATGACAGAATTAAGATTAAAAGTATACGAAAAGGATGATAATGCGGTATTTGAAATACACGACAACGGTTGCGGTATACCCAAAGAGCGACTGGCCAATCTCTTTACCGGATACTTTGTGAGTGAAGATGCACCGGCTGATTGCCAGAAAAGGAATATGGGAATCGGATTATCCGTATGTGCATCCATCATAAAGGCGCATGATGGAGAAATCACGGCGGAAAATAAGAAAGAAGGCGGATGCGTGTTCCGGTTTGCTTTGGAAATGGAGAAGGATGAATATGAGTAATAAATTTAAGATTTTGGTGATAGAAGATGAAGTGAACATCTGTCATTTTGTGAAAACCATTTTAGAAAGTAACGGATATCAGGTGTTGGATGCCCATAGCGGAAGCGTAGGAAAGATGCAGTTTTTATCCCACTGTCCGGATTTGGTAATTCTGGATTTGGGATTACCGGATATGGATGGCAATGATTTGATCCCTTTTATGAGGGAAGAAGGGGCAACACCCATTATTGTATTATCTGCAAGAAGTAATGAAAAAGATAAAGTAACTACTTTGGATGCAGGGGCGAATGATTATATTACAAAGCCTTTCGGAACTGAGGAATTGTTGGCCAGAGTGAGAGCAACTTTACGAAACAGCAGGCAGAAAATGGATGCGGACGGAGTGGTTCGGAGTAGCTATGCAGTGAATGGATTGCTGATTGAATATGACAGAAGACGTATTACAGTAAAGGGCGAAGAAGTAAAACTGACACAGACGGAATATAATATTGTGGAGTTACTGGCTTCTCATTCAGGCAGGGTACTCACCTATACGGAAATCATTAATAAAATCTGGCGTTATGCGGATCCGGGAAGCATCAAGAAGCTTCAGGTAAACATGGCAAATATCCGCAAGAAATTGGGTGAAAAGCCCGGAGAGAATCAGTATATAGCAAATGAATTGGGTGTAGGATACCGTATGGTTCAGGAAGATGATTGATTTTTTACAATAAATTGATAAAATATAGGAAAAGGTGTAACCTTCAAAGAATAATCCTTACATATAAAGTGAAAGGATTATTTTTTTGCTGTAGGAGGTGCAGGATGAAAAGAAAATTGTTGACTTGCTTATTAATAGGTGTGTGTTTATTTACCGGCTGTGCAAAAGGAGATGTAACCGGTGAGATAGAGAACTCTAAAAAGGTGCAAAAGGAAGATATTGTGCATAAGGAGAAGGAGACAAAAGAAGTGAAGGTTGTTAATTTGACCGAAAACAATGCAACAGAGATTTGTTTGGATTATGAGATAAAAAGCTATGAACCGGTACAGCGTTTTGGCTATGAATTGTTTGCGCTTAATACAGAGAAGGAGAATCCGGTAATTTCGCCGGTTTCAGCGTATTTGGCTTTGGCGTTAGCTGGCAAGGGCGCAGAGGGGGAAACCAAGAAAGCCTTCCTGGATGTATTACCGGATTTGGAATGTATTCCTCATGATTTGATGCATAATCTGCCAAGGGATAAAGAAGGTATGTTGATTACACTAAATAATTCTGCTTGGGTGGATTACCGATTGAGCCCAAAGGAGGAGTGGCTGGCATGGGCGGATTCTGTATATCGGTCAGAAGTATTTCAGGCAAGTCTCGGTGCAGATAATACATATCAGGCCATGAACCGGTGGATAGAAGAAAAAACTAACGGAATGATTGATAAATTATTTGAAGAACCCCTAAGTGATGATGCCAGATTGGTTTTACTGAATACATTATATTTTAAAGGAAAATGGGCTAATGCCTTTGAAGGGGTGAATACAAGAGAAGATATTTTTTCTTTAGAGAACGGTACGACAGTGAACGTTGATATGATGAATAAAGGAAATGCCCATCTTCTTTATGTGGAAAACAAGGTGGCTGAGGGTGTGATTTTGCCTTATCAGGATGAAAATATGGTGTTTCTTGCG
Source organism: Lachnospiraceae bacterium (assembly GCA_017520425.1). GTDB lineage: Bacteria > Bacillota > Clostridia > Lachnospirales > Lachnospiraceae > Acetatifactor. The sequence continues at coordinate 131,151 of JAFXFO010000026.1, forward strand.
TTGAAACCGAAGAAACTGAATGTACGAGAGATGTACGACAAACTTAACGTTGAGGACATCAATGCCATGCTGGAACAGGAAGAAACTACTTTGTGCAATCTGAAGTTACCGAAGTTTGAAGTGGAGTTTCATAAAGAGTTAAATGAAAGCTTGAAACAGATGGGACTGGAAATAGCTTTTATAGACGGAGCAGCAGATTTTAGCGAAATCGGAATTCCGGATGACGGACCGAATATGTATATTGAAAAAGTACAGCAGAAGTCTAAAATCATCGTAGATGAGGAAGGTACGGAGGCAGCCGCGGTTACCAGTGTGGAAATGTTCAGAAATGCCAGTGCATATAATCCCAAACGTCCGGTAGATATTTATTTTGATGAACCGTTCCTGTATATGATTATGGATAAAGAACGAAAAGTACCTTTGTTTGTGGGAATTATGGATAATCCGGGTATGTAACTTAAAAAGGATAAGGATTCTATGGGAGTTTATAGAATTTTTATCCTTTTTTTGTTTGAAAATAAAAGTAATAGCTTGTCAAATTATTTGATTATGATAAAATATAGTAAGGAATATCTTTCGTAAAGAAAAGTAAGTATATTACAATTCGGATGGAGGAAGTTATATGATAAGGATTATTTCAGACAGTACTTGTGATTTGTCAAAGGATTTGATAGAAAAATATAATATTACCGTTGTACCTCTTCATATTGTGCTTGGCGAGGACGAATTTTTTGATGGTGTAAATATTGCACCGGATGATATTTATGCATGGTCCGATGCCAACAATGCCACACCTAAAACCTCAGCAGTATCCATCGAAGAGGCTGCTGATGCCATAAAGCAGTTTACGGACATAGGGGACCAGGTAGTGGTATTTACCATTGCATCCGGTATGTCCACCACTAATAATGTATTTCGTCTGGCAGTGGATGAGCTGGAGGTGCAGGAGCAGGTTCGAATTATTGATTCGGCTAATCTTTCTACCGGAGTTGGGTTGCAGGTGATTGAGACGGCGATTTTAGCCAAGGAAGGAAAGTCCTTGGATGAAATTGTAACAGCTATAGAAGGAATCACTCCAAAGGTAAGAGCCAGCTTTGTGGTGGATACGCTTGTGTATCTGCACAGGGGAGGTCGTTGCAGTGGTTTGGCAGCACTGGCCGGCGGTATGCTGAAGCTGCATCCTAAGATTGTGGTGAAAAACGGTGTTATGGGACCGGATAAAAAGTACCGCGGCAAGATGGGCAGTGTGATTCTGAGCTATGTCAAGGAAATGGAAGCTGACTTGCTGAATGCCAGAAAGGAAAGAGTGTTTATTACCCACTCCGGTTGTGAGCATGATATTGTTGACAGTGTGAAAGCATATCTTGAAAGTCTCAACTATTTTGAGGAGATTCTGATAACCCGTGCCGGCGGCGTGGTATCAAGTCATTGCGGACCGGGTACACTAGGTGTTTTGTTTATAGAAAAATAATTTGATTGCAGATTAAAAAAGCCTCTTTTTCAGAGGCTTTTTTTGTGGTATACTATTCATAATTATGTATTATGGGGTAAGTGTTGCATGATGAAGGAAAATAGTACAAATTATGAATTGTATACGGAAGCCGGTGAGCGACTGAAAGGCTGTGAAAGAGTATGGCAGAAATATCCCCGTCCGCAACTGAGACGGGCAAACTGGCAAAGTCTGAACGGTATATGGGAACTGGATGGAAAAAGTATTCGTGTACCTTTTCCGCCGGAGTCATTATTGGCAGAATATGAGGGTGTATGTAAGGAACATATGACCTATAGAAAAGAATTTCAATTGAAAAATTATGACAGAACCAAAAGAACCTTACTTCATTTTCAGGCAGTGGATCAGATTGCGGATGTATACCTGAATGATGTCTATTTAGGACGGCATGAAGGAGGGTATCTGCCGTTTAGCTTTGATATCTCCGAGACCATGACAGAAAAGGATAACAGACTGGTGGTTAAGGTTATAGATGAACTGAATAAGGATTATCCTTACGGAAAACAATGCAAAAACAGAGGTGGCATGTGGTATACCCCTACCAGCGGCATCTGGCAAAGTGTATGGCTGGAACAGGTGCCCGTGCGGTATATTAAGGAATTAAAGATTACTCCGGATTTACACGGAATTCATTTAGAAATTCGTGAAGAGGAGGGAATGTGCGAAAGGGCCAAAGTGGCCATTTATCTTCATAACGGAGAAGTCCTGACAACGGATGTGATTGGCGGACAGGATTATATTGATTTGAGGAGTCACCGGACAGAGGACGGAAGTGTTTATGAACCCAGACTTTGGAATACGAAAGAACCTTATTTGTATCGCATGGTGGTAGAAACAAAAGAAGATAGGGTAGAAAGCTATTTTGCCTTACGAACCATAGAAATCAAGGGGATTTCTCATGACAATGAGGAAACAGCGTGCGTTTGTCTGAATGGAGAACCTTTGTTTATGCATGGGGTGCTGGATCAGGGCTATTTTAGTGACGGTATTTATACACCTGCGGAAGAGGAAGAATACGAGCGGGATATATTGCGCATGAAGGAGCTTGGCTTTAATCTGCTTCGAAAGCATATTAAGATTGAGCCGGAATGTTTTTACTATTATTGTGATAAGCATGGCATGCTGGTGATGCAGGATATGGTCAATAACGGTGATTACAACTTTGTCATGGATACGGCATTACCCACCATCGGTATTAAGAAATACTTAAACCGCAGAAAAAGAATTACCCAGGTGCAAAAGGAGTTTTTTGAAAAGCATATGTGTAGAACCCTGGAGCTTTTGCACAACCATCCATGTATTATAGCATATACTATTTTTAACGAAGGCTGGGGACAGTTTGATGCGGACAGAATGTACGCAATCGCTAAGAAAGCAGATCCAAGCAGACTATATGATGCTACTTCCGGTTGGTTTGCGGAGAAGGACAGTGATTTTGACAGTCTGCATATCTATTTCGGCCCAAAGAAGCCGGTAAAGAAAAAGAGACCGGTATTTTTATCCGAATTCGGAGGATATTCCTATCGGGTGGAAGGTCATATCTTTTCCGGGAAAAACTATGGGTACGGCACTTGTAGGAGTGAAGAGGAGCTATGGGAAAGATTATATGCCCGTTATAATGAGTTGGTAACCCCTTATGTCTATATCACTGCCGGTTTGTGCGGAAGTATTTATACCCAGCTGAGTGATGTGGAGGATGAGATTAACGGCTTGTATACCTATGACAGAAAGGTGTGCAAGGTAGATAAAAAGAAAATGAAGCATATGGCTGACAACTTATATAAATGGCAGCTGCATCGATGATGATAGAGTGGAGAAAGAGGATGCGAAAAGTAGACAGAGTCCGGGAAATAACCGGACAAACAGACAATCGGTTTTTGAATTTGTATGAGTTTCAGGCAGAACGAAGAAACGGTAAGGTGGCACCCTATTTTGTGGCTTCCAGAGCGGTGTCGGAAGAACAGTTGAAGGCACGGACCGAACAGATGAATCCGGACGGAGTGATTATTTATGGTGTATACGGGGAACAGAAAGATAAGCTGGTCTTAGTCAAGCAGTTCAGGTACCCAATAAATGATTATGTGTATGAATTTCCGGCAGGACTTGTGGAGCCCGGAGAGGATATGATGGAGGGAGCAAAGCGTGAGATGTATGAAGAAACAGGCCTGGTCTTTGTACCAAGAGAAGCTAACGCGGCTTACAGCAAGGCCTTCTTTACCAGTACCGGTATGACGGATGAATGTTGTGGTACTGTGTACGGATATTGTAGCGGTACGCCCAGTAATGTACATCAGGAAGATTCCGAAGATATTGAGGTGATTCTGGCAGACAGAGAAGAGTGCAAACGTATCCTGAAGGAAGAAAAGGTGGCTATCAAGTGTGCATATATGCTGATGCATTTCATACATTGTAAGGAAGAAGACCCACTGGATTTTTTAGATGAGATTTAAGATAGAAGTGTTGTTTGGAGAGGAAAGAAAAGGATGAGCAAGAAGGGAATTGCTACTGCCGTTGATGCAGTGACAAAAAAAGACTGGTATAAATTAGACCTGTCGGCTATCGTATATCCTACCCTTCAGAGAAGGGATTTTTCTTCCGTGTACCGATTATCCCTTCTGTTAAAGGAGGATATAGACCCGGAGGTTTTACAAAAGGCAATTGATATGACCATGCCCAGATTTCCTACGTATAAAGCGGCTATGCGAAAGGGGCTGTTTTGGAGATTTTTGGAACCTAACCACAGACCGGGACCTTTTGTGCAGCCGGATGTGAAGAATCCCTGTCAGCCCATGAGTTTTAAAGCGAATAACCGCTATCTGATACGATTTTATTATTATTATAATCGGATTTCCTTTGAAGCCCATCACAGCTTGGGAGACGGTACCGGAGGAATGTGTGTACTACTTACGGTTACAGCCACCTATTTGCGCCTTTTGGGAAAGGATATTGAGAATGGCGGAATGGTATTGGATATCCGGGAACAGCCGGATCCGGAAGAACTGGAAGATGCTTATATGAAATATGCCAATGCGAAGGTAAAGCCGCCCCGCCCGGGAGAAAAAACCTACCGTGTGAGAGGAACCAAAGAGCCTTTTTATACCTTGAATATTATCGATGGTATCATGTCCACTTCCGAAGTGATGAAGGTAGCTAAGAGTTACAATGCTACCATCACAGAGTATCTGAATGCGGTACTGATTTACGCCTTGGCAAAGCGGCAGGAAGAAGGCTTTCATATGAGATTGAAGCCTGTGAAAATAGCCATGCCGGTGAATTTGCGAAGATTTTTTCCGGCTAAGACCTTACGTAATTTTATTACCATGATTTATCCCGGGATTGATCCACGTTTAGGAGAATATACCTTTGAAGAGATTGTAAAGCATGTTCATAACTATATGCAGTACTATGTCAATGAGAAATTCTTAAGAGGTGATATTACCACCAACGCGGCAACCACCAGAAATACCTTTATTCGAGTGGTACCGCTGTTTATAAAGGATTTTGTGGTAAGGCAGTTTTATACGAAAGTACAGGATCGCAATTCTTCTGCGGGGCTGACCAATATGGGTGCGTTGCCGGTGCCGGAAAGTATGAGACCCTATATTGAACGTGTAGATATTTGTATGGGACAGCCGTTTTCCAGCCGTACCAATTGTGCCATTATCAGTTTTGGAGATATTATGACCATTAATTTTGCCAGCAGTATTATTGAGGCAGATGTGGAGAGACATTTCTTCCGTAAACTGGTAAAAGACGGAATTCATGTAAAAATCGAGAGCAATCGTGAAATAGAAGATTAGAAGGGAGAACCAGATGTCATATTGTGTAAACTGCGGTGTTGAGTTGGATGCAACTATCAAGGATTGCCCGCTTTGCAATACACCGGTTATTAATCCGAGGGAATTAAAAGAAGCACAGAAAAGAACCCCCTTTCCGGTAGAAAAGGTGCCGGTAGAAATGGTGAAGAGAAAGGATATGGGACTGTTAGTCAGTATCGTACTGGTGGCTATTGCAGTGACTTGTGCAGGTTTGAATCTGTTTGTATTTAAGCAGAATTATTGGTCTGTAGCTGTCATCGGTGCCTGTCTTTTGTTGTGGGTTATTTTGCTTCCGGAGATTATTTATCATAGGCTGAATGTGTATTTGGCGGTGTTTTTGGATGGTTTGGCAGTGATTGTATACCTATATCTTCTTACCTGGTTGACAGAATCCAATGAGTGGTTTTACGGAGTGGGAGTGGAGATTGTATTTTTCATAACGATTCTGTTGGAAGCTTATATTTTATGTCTGAGGGTATTGCCGAAATCGATTTTGACCTATGCCTTATATACGGTAACTGCACTGGGGATTCTGTGCGTAGGTTTGGAGCTGTTAATAGATAAATTGGTACGTGCGGAGATTTCAGTGGATTGGTCTGCCATCATGGCTACCATTTGTATCATAATCGATGTGGCGCTGATTTGTGTGTTGTCCATGCGTAGATTACGAAATGCAGTAAGGAGAAGACTGCACTTTTAGGAGAACGGTGAAGTATGACGAAGAGAGAACAGAAGCTGATAGAGCTTATTCGAAGAGTGCATGGACTGGTTGACAGTCCGGACATTGAGAAGAAACGTCAGTCCCAGGAACAGTGGGGAGCGTTTTTAGGTAACACCAAAGAGATTACCTATCAGGAATTTACCATAGAAAATATGACGGCAGAATGGGTGAAGGTAAACAGACCGCATTCGAAAGCGAAGGTAATATTGTATTGCCATGGCGGAGGATTTACTACCGGAAGTACCAAGTATGCCCGTACGGTCACTTCCAAGCTGGCTGTAGCCACCTCCATGGAGGTTTTGGTTTTTGACTACCGATTGGCTCCGGAGTATCCATATCCGGCGGCGTTGGAGGATGCTGTGAAGGCATGGAATTATCTGATGCTTCAGGGATATGGGGCAGAGGATGTGATTGTTGCGGGAGATTCTGCGGGAGGAAATATGGCTTTGGAATTAGTCCTTAAGCTGGAAGAAGAAAAGCGTATGCTTCCGAAAGGTTTGGTGCTTTTCTCACCATGGACGGATTTGACTTGCAGTGGGATTTCTTTGAAAGAAAGGGAAGCTGTTGACCCGGTACTTACTCCGGAATATCTTTATCGGATACGGGAAGAATATGCCAAAGGACAGAACTACGAAGAACCTTATTTGTCGCCATTGTTTGGCGATTTGAAGGGATTTCCGCCCACATATATACAGGTGGGAGAAAACGAAATCTTATACAGCGATTCTGTAAGACTGTACAAAAAACTGTGTGAGGAAAAGGTAATGGCCCGAATAGACAGATTTGATAAGATGTGGCATGTGTTTCAAATGTCACCTGTTAAAACAGCGCAGGAAGCAATCAACAAATGTGCGGAGTTTATTTTCGGAATCTGCAAATAAGAAAAAGGAATTCCGAGAGGAATGCAGAATATTACAATTAGGAGAATGGCGTTAACAGCTCAAGTGAGCAGAAAGGCGTGGTCATAATGACAATACGAGAAACCCTGGAGCAATGGGAAATAGAATATCTGAGCCCCTATGCAACCCATAGTAAGGATTCAAAGGGCCGATTAAAGGAAGAAGAGCAGTGCGATATTCGTACGGTTTTTCAAAGAGACAGAGACCGTATTATTCACTGTAAGGCATTTAGAAGATTAAAGGATAAGACTCAGGTTTTCCTGACACCTGAGGGAGATCATTATCGTACCCGTTTGACACATACTTTGGAGGTGTCACAGAATGCCAGAACCATAGCCAGAGCCCTTCGTATGAATGAAGAACTGGTAGAAGCGATTGCATTGGGACATGATTTGGGACATACTCCCTTTGGACATGCAGGGGAAAGAGCTTTAAACAGAGTTTGTCCTTTGGGATTTGAACATAACGAGCAGAGTGTCAGAACCGTGGACCGCCTGGAAAAAAGCGGAAGAGGTTTGAATCTGACCATTGAAGTTCGGGATGGTATCCTAAACCATCAGACAATCGGGAAGCCTCATACCTTAGAAGGTAAAATTGTACAGTTTTCGGATAAGATTGCGTACATACATCATGATATGGATGATGCAATCCGTGGAGGCATATTAACAGAGAAGGATGTGCCGGCTGAAATCGGAGATGTTATAGGATATACGACCAATGAGCGTCTGAACCATTTTATTCACGATATAGTAAGTACCAGCTTCGGTAAGAATGAAATCCGTATGTCGGAACCGGTGGCAGAGGCCATGCAGAAGCTGCGTCGCTTTATGTTTGAAAGGGTGTATCAGAATCCGGAAGCAAAGAGTGAAGAAGGAAAAGCGGAAGTGCTGATGGAGACTCTGTATTTGTACTATATGAAGCATGTGGATGAATTGCCTGATGAGTTTTTGAATCTTCTTTCAGAGGGAGAACCCCGTGAAAGAGTAGTGTGTGACTATGTAGGTGCCATGAGTGACCGTTTTGCAATTGCAAAATACGAGGAAATTTATATTCCTAAGTCTTGGCACGTATAGCACCTACAAAGCCCTGCGCAAATATATAAAAGCAGGGCGTAAAAGCCTTGAGGGGCAGAAAAGGAAGGACAATATGTATTATCCGGAGGAACTGGTAGAAGAAGTCAGAACAAAAAATGATATAGTGGATGTGGTTTCCGGATATGTACGTTTGCAAAAGAAGGGTGCCAATCATTGGGGATGTTGCCCTTTTCACAATGAAAAAACCCCTTCATTCTCGGTAAATGGAGCCAAGCAGATGTATCATTGCTTTGGTTGCGGTGCCGGAGGTAATGTATTTACCTTTGTGATGAATTATGAGAATTATACATTTCCGGAAGCCATAAAGCATCTGGCAGACCGAGCCGGAGTGAATCTGCCGGAGCTGGAATATACGGAGGAAATGAAAGCCAGGGAAAATAAGAGAGCCCGTTTGATGGAGGTCAATAAGGAAGCAGCCAAGTTTTTTTATTATCAGCTGCGAACCCCCAACGGTGAAGTGGGGTATCAGTATCTGAGAAAGAGGGAGCTGAGTGAGGAAACCATCAAGAAATTCGGTCTGGGTTATTCCGGAAAGAGCGGTGCTACACTGGTACAGTATCTGAAACAAAAAGGCTTTGAGGATACTTTGATTAAGGAAGCGGGTCTGGCGAATTTTTCGGAAAGAAGCGGTTTGCTTAGTCAGTTTTGGAACCGTGTTATGTATCCGATCTTTGATATTCATGGCAAGGTCATCGGCTTTGGCGGGCGTGTCATGGGAGAAGGCGAACCAAAGTATCTGAACTCACCGGAGACGCCGGTATTTGATAAAAGGCGTAACCTATATGGATTGAATTTTGCAAGAACTGCCAAAAGCGGAAATATTATTCTGTGTGAAGGTTATATGGACGTAATTGCCATGCATCAGGCCGGGTTTACCCAGGCCGTGGCGTCCTTGGGAACTGCCTTTACACCGGAACAGGCCAATCTGCTTCGGCGTTACACAGATAATGTGCTGTTGGCGTATGACAGTGACGGCGCAGGTACCAAGGCGGCTTTGAGAGCCATCGGAATCCTTCGGGATGCGGGACTGACCGGTAAGGTGATCAATATGTATCCCCACAAGGACCCGGATGAATTTATGAAATCAGAAGGAAAGGAAGCCTTTGAACAGCGTATCAGTCAGGCGGAGAACAGCTTCTTTTTTGAGATAAGAATATTGGCCAAGGATTTTGATTTGAAGGACCCTGAGGCCAAGACCAATTTCCATAGGGAGATTGCAAAGAAACTTTGCGGTTTTTCGGAGGAACTGGAGAGGGAGAATTACTTGGAGGCTATCGCAGAGAAGTACAATATCGGTTTTGATAATCTTCGAAAGCTGGTAAACACTTATGCACAGCAGACCGGCTTAGCTAAGCCTATTGAGCGCCCCAAGAGCGGTGTGCAATCCAAGAATCCTCAGGAGGACAGCGGTAAGAAAGCACAGAGACTGCTGATTACATGGATTACGGATGAACCGGCTGTTTACGGAAAAGTAAGCAAGTACATTACCGCAGAAGATTTTACAGACGAGCTGTATCAGCGGGTGGCCAAAAGATTGTTTGAAGAGCTGGAGCAGGGTACATACAATCCGGCATCCATTATCAGTATGTTTACGGAGGAAGAAGAGCAAAGAATTGCCGCTTCCCTGTTTAATACAAATTTACCTGAGCTGACTACGGCACAGGAGAAAGAAAAGGCATTTCATGATATTGTACTTGCCGTAAAAAAGAACAGTTATGAGTATTTCACAACACAGCTGGGAGCAGACGTTTCAGCCTTAAATAAGGTAATACAAGGGAAGAAAGCCCTGGAAGAGTTAGCAAAAACGCATATTTCCCTGGATTAACGTGAATACTGACAAAAGAAATAGATACTGGGTAATACAAAAGGAAGGATGGACCATAAAATGGACGAAAACACACAAGTAAAATTTGAGGAGAAAATGAAAGAACTCCTTAATATGGCGAAGAAAAAGAAAAATGTATTGGAGTATCAGGAAATCACGGAATTCTTTGCGGATATGCCCTTGGAAGAGGAACAGTTCGAGAAGATTCTGGAAAGTCTGGAGCAGAGTAATGTAGATATACTTCGCATTACGGATTCCGATGAAATTGATGATGATAATATTATTCTTTCCGAAGAAGATGAGGTGGATGTGGAAAATATCGACCTTTCCGTTCCGGATGGTATCAGTATCGAAGACCCGGTACGTATGTACTTAAAGGAAATCGGTAAGGTGCCTTTGTTAAGTGCGGAAGAAGAAATCGAACTGGCAAAGAGAATGGAAATCGGTGATCAGGATGCAAAGAAGCGTCTGGCAGAGGCGAATTTACGTCTGGTAGTTAGTATTGCCAAGAGATATGTGGGCCGTGGTATGTTGTTCCTGGATTTGATTCAGGAGGGTAACTTGGGTCTGATTAAGGCAGTAGAAAAGTTTGATTATCGTAAGGGATATAAGTTCTCAACCTATGCAACCTGGTGGATTCGTCAGGCCATTACCAGAGCGATTGCAGACCAGGCAAGAACCATCCGTATCCCCGTGCATATGGTGGAAACCATCAATAAGCTGATCCGTGTAAGCCGTCAGCTGCTTCAGGAGCTGGGAAGAGAGCCTTCTCCGGAAGAAATTGCAGAGGAAATGGGTATGCCTGTAGACCGTGTACGTGAAATCTTAAAAATCAGCCAGGAGCCTGTATCCTTGGAAACCCCTATCGGTGAAGAGGAAGACAGCCATTTGGGTGATTTTATTCAGGATGATAATGTACCCGTACCTGCGGATGCAGCAGCATATACTTTGTTGAAGGAGCAGTTGGTTGAGGTGCTTAGTACCTTGACAGACAGAGAACAGAAGGTACTTCGTTTACGTTTCGGTCTGGATGACGGACGCGGACGTACTTTGGAGGAAGTAGGTAAGGAGTTTAACGTAACCCGTGAGCGTATCCGTCAGATTGAAGCAAAGGCATTAAGAAAGCTGCGTCATCCCAGCCGCAGTAAGAAATTAAAGGACTTTTTGGACTAATGAAGGAAGTAAAATTGTCTGCACGTTTGCAGGCACTTGTAAATATGGTGTCTTCCGGAAATATTGTGTGTGATATCGGTTGCGACCACGGATGGGTATCCATATACCTGATACAACAGGGGATAGCCTCCAAGGTGTTGGCCATGGATGTAAGAACCGGTCCTCTGGAGAGGGCTAGGGAGCATATCGCCCAATATGATTTGGAGGCCTACATAGAGACCAGGCTTTCTGACGGTCTGCAGAAGATGCAGGTAGGAGAAGCGACGGCAATGGTTTGTGCCGGAATGGGCGGACCTCTGATGATGAAAATTCTCACAGAGGGGCGTGAAAAGGCAAAAGCCATGAAGGAACTGATTTTGCAACCCCAGTCAGAGTTAGCACTGTTTCGTAAGTTTTTGCGGGAAGAAGGCTATCGGATAGTGGCAGAAGATATGGTACTGGAGGATGGGAAGTTTTATCCCATGATGAAGGTGGTGCCCACAGAGGAAAGTCTTTCCGAAGAGGAAACGAATCAGGAGATTTATGATACCTATGGTGAGCTTCTTTTGAAACAGAAGCATCCGGTATTGGAGGAATTCTTGACAAAGGGCAAGGTGCATGTGCAGGGGCTGATGAAGCATTTGCAGGAGCAGAATGCAGGTTCTGAAAGAATGGGTGAGTTACAGAAGGAAGAAATGCTGATTGATGCAGCATGGAAGGTGATGAAGGGAGGTATGTCTGAATGATTACGGTTACAATTGAGGGCGAAAAGAAACAGTTTCCGGCAGGTGTCAGCTATGAGAGTATAGCAGAAGCCTATCAGGAGAAGTATGACGGATTGATTGGATTAGTAGCAGTGGATGGCAAGATTAAGGAGTTGTTCAAGCAGCTGAAGAAGGATTGTGAAATCAGCTTCTTTACCTTAAAGGATGATGTGGGTCACAAGACCTATGTGAGAACAGCTACGATGCTGTTTTTAAAGGCCGTGGCTGATGTGTTCGGTGATGACGTGGCACAGATTGCCAGAGTAGAATTTGCAGTAAAAAATGGTACTTATATTTCCGCAGGAGAGAAACTACCGGGAACCAAGGAAAATGCAGAAAAAATCTTAAACAGAATGCAGGAATTACAAAAGCAGGCTGTTCCTTTCATGAAGGATTCCTATTATATGGATGATGCTATGGCGATATTCAAGGAAAAGGGCATGAAGGACAAGGAAAGACTGTTCCGTTACAGACGCAGTTCCATGGTAAACCTGTATGAGATTGACGGATACATGGACTATTACTACGGATATATGTTGCCCAATGCAGGCTATGTAAAGTGGTTTGATGTGATTGCCTATGACGAAGGATTTATGCTTTTGCTTCCGGATAAGAAGGAACCTACCGTGGTTGGGGAATTTATGGAGCAGAAGAAGTTGTTCCAGACCTTGAAGGAATCAGAAAAGTGGGCGAAAGAAATCGGCTTGGAAACCGTTGGTGAATTAAATGACAGAATTTGTAACGGTTCTTTGAGTGACCTGATATTGGTACAGGAAGCACAGCAGGAGCGACGTATCGGTGAAATCGCTAAGGACATCGTAAACCGCGGCAATGTGAAGTTTGTTATGATTGCCGGACCTTCCTCTTCCGGAAAGACCAGCTTTTCACACAGACTGTCCATCCAGCTTCGTACCATGGGAAAGGTACCCCATCCCATTGCCTTGGATGATTATTTTGTAGACAGGGAGTTAACTCCTCTGGACGAGGATGGTAATTACAATTTTGAATGTCTGGGTGCCATCGATGTAGAGCTGTTTAATCAGGATATGGGTAAGTTGCTGGCCGGAGAGAGAGTAGAGCTTCCCACCTTCAATTTCAAGATTGGTAAGAGAGAATACCACGGCAATTATAAGCAGCTGGGAGCGGATGATATCCTGGTAATCGAGGGTATCCATGGCTTGAATCAGAAGATGTCTTATAGCTTGCCGGATGAAAGCAAATACAAGGTATACATCAGTGCATTGACCAGCATGAATGTAGACGGACATAACCGTATCCCTACCACTGACGGACGTTTGCTTCGCCGTATGGTGCGTGACGCACGTACCCGCGGTGCCGATGCAAAGCGTACCATCGGAATGTGGCCTTCCGTACGAAGAGGTGAAGAAGAGAATATCTTTCCCTTCCAGGAGGAAGCAGATGCTATGTTTAACTCCGCACTGATTTATGAACTGGCTGCACTGAAGCCATTCGCTGAGCCCTTACTGTTTAGCATCACCAAGGACCAGCCTGAGTATTATGAAGCAAAGCGCTTGCTGAAGTTCCTGGATTACTTCCTGAGTATCAGCAGTGAAAGCCTGCCCAATAACTCTATTTGTAGGGAATTCGTTGGCGGAAGTTGTTTTAAAGTATAAAAACGATAATGAACCCGGATACCAATGCCGGATTCTATATATCCTAATGAGGTGACCCTGAAAGACGTCAGCCCTTGGCGAGGTTTTAGCCGAACTTGTTCGGTACGAGCCTAGTGCTGCTACGTCTTTCATAAGCGAGAGCGGGTCCGAATAGGATATATAGAATCCGGTGTTGGTTCCGGGTTCAGTTATTGTTTATTTTCCCAACTGCCAAAATGCAATGGCACTGGCGGCGGCTACATTCAGGGAATCCACTCCGTGGGACATGGGGATGCAGACCGTATAGTCGGAGTCTGCAATGGTGGAGGCGGCCAGACCATCACCTTCCGTGCCCAGGATAATGGCAAGCTTTTCTTCGGCCATAAGTGTAGGGTCATCGATGGAGACGGAATCCTCGGTTAAGGCCATGGAAACGGTTTTAAATCCCAGTTCCTTTAGTTGTGCTATGGAGGTTGAAGGGCAGTCAGCGTACTCATCCCCAAGATAGGTCCAGGGAATCTGAAAAACCGTACCCATGCTGACACGGATGGAACGTCGATACAAAGGATTGCTGCAGGCCGGTGTCAGAAGTACTGCATCCATGTTCAAGGCCGCAGCGGAGCGGAAGATGGCCCCGATATTGGTGGGATTCATCACATTCTCCAGGATAGCGATACGACGTGCATGCTTACATACTTCCGTAACAGTAGGAAGATTGGGGCGGTACATTGCACAAAGTACGCCGCGAGTCAGCTGAAAGCCGGTAAGCTGAGTCAAAACAGAAGGTTCAGCGGTGTAAACCGGGATGTTGTTGCAGCGATTTATTAAGTGAGTGGCTTCGCCCGTAATATGTTTCTTCTCCATCAGCATAGAGATGGGGATGAAGCCGGCGTCCAGAGCACGTTCCACCACCTTGGGACTTTCGGCGATGAAGATGCCCCTTTCCGGTTCGTGCAGATGCAATAATTGGTTCTCGCTGAGCCGGGCATATACATCCAGTTCGGGAGCAAGAAAGTCGGTGATTTCAATAATATTTGACATAGGTGTTGGTTTACCTTTCTTTTACAAGGATACTTTTTGCTTATGAAAAATAGTATAGCATGATTGGGTACAGAAAGAAAGAGGCATGACTCTTGATAAAACGCCTCTTTTGTGCTAAAATTACAAATTGTGTAAGTAGAATAAATGATCGCGGCTGTAGCAATACAGGTGAGGAAAGTCCGGGCTTCATAGGGCAGGATGCCGGATAACGTCCGGTGGAGGTGACTCCAAGGCCAGTGCAACAGAAATATACCGCCTTGAAATGACGCAGAAAGTCGCATATGGAGTTTGCTTGCAAACTCTGAGCGACTGCTTGCAGTCGCAAGGTAAGGGTGGAAAGGCAGCTTAAGAGACTACCGTCCTGTTGGTAACAACAGGAGCCATGTAAACCCCATCCGAAGCAAGACCAAGTAGAAAGCCATAGATTGGCCCGATCTGCTTTCAGGTAGGTCGCTTGAAGTGTTTGGTAACAGGCACTCTAGATAGATGATCATTCACGACATAACCCGGCTTATCGTTTTACTTACACATAATGAAAAGGAGAGGACGAGTTATACTCGTCCTTTATTATAGGATAGGAAATTGTGTGAGTATAGGATGAATTGGAAAAAATGGTTGGTAGGGATTCTGTTTCTTGGTAGCTTATTGCTTACAGCCTGCGGAAAGAAAGAGGATGAACCGGTGGAAGTGACCAATAAAGAGCCGGAAACGGTGACTATCGGTGAAATATCGGATGATGAGAAAACACAAACAAACTTGCAGCAGTGTATTCTTCAAGTACAAACCGACACTCAGCTGGGAAGCGGTGTGTTGTGGGAAAAGCGTGAAGATGAATGGATTGTGGTTACTGCCGCACATGTGGTAAAGGGACTTACGGAAGTGGATTTGTATTTGGTGGAGGAAGACAAGATTTTACAGGCCAAGGTGACGGAAGTAAACGGTCTGGATTTGGCTTTTCTGACAGTTAGCACCACTTCAGTAGAGGAGGCAGTGGCTGAAAAATATAGCACCATAAGTATTTTGGGTGATTCTGTGCAAGAAAAGGAAGCAGTACTGGCTGCCGGCTACAATCCCTATGGGGAATTGTGTCACTATGAAGGTGCGGTCATAGATGATTGGATCTATGTGGAGGATTTTGACAACTATATGCTCCTATGCGACTGTCCGGCACAGGCAGGCATGTCCGGAGGAGCGGTGGTAACGGCGGAGGGATGTTTAGCAGGCCTGATTTGTGGAGAGAATAGAGAAGAAACCTTGGCGGTATTGCCGGTAGGAGTCATAAAGAGTGAATATCAGATATTTCAGGGAAAATAAAAAATTCAAGGCTTGTACCATTGACAAGTATGTGAAATTGGTAGAAAATATTTGTTAGCGAATATTTGTATATAGAAAGATAATTGAAGAAAACGGAGGCTGTATTATGACAAAAATAGATATTTTTTCAGGCTTTTTGGGAGCCGGTAAGACAACACTGATTAAAAAGCTGTTAAAGGAAGCTTTGCAGGATACCAAGGTGGTGCTGATTGAGAATGAATTTGGTGAAATCGGAATTGACGGAGGCTTTTTGAAGGAAGCCGGCATTGAAATCAAGGAAATGAATTCCGGCTGTATCTGTTGTTCATTGGTAGGTGATTTTGGTGAGTCTTTGAAGGAAGTATTAACCACCTATACACCCGAGAGAGTATTAATTGAGCCCTCCGGTGTAGGTAAGCTTTCGGATGTAGTAAAGGCCGTAGAGGATGTAGCAACCGATTTGGAAGTGCAGATTAACAGTGCAGTAGCTGTTGTGGATGCCACCAAGTGTAAGATGTATATTAAGAACTTCGGTGAGTTCTTTGTGAATCAGATAGAGCATGCAGGAACTATTATTTTAAGCAGAACCGGCAAGATTTCCGAAGAGAAGTTGAATACATGCGTAGAAATGATTCGTGAGTATAACAAGGAAGCAACCATCATAACTACTCCTTGGGAACAGTTAGAGGGTAAGGATATCCTGGAAACCATCGAAGGCGAGGACAAGCTGGAGGAGATGATGCAGGAGCTTTTAGAGCATGCCAAGGAGCATCATCATGAGCATGATGAACATTGCACCTGCGGTTGCCATGGACATCATCACCATCATGACCATGAGGAACATGAGCACCATGAGCACCATCATCATGACCATGAGGAACATGAACATCATCACCATGAGCATGATGAACATTGCACCTGCGGTTGTCACGATCATGAGCACGAGCATCACGAGCACCATCACGACCATGAAGAACATGAGCATCATCACCATCATGACCACGAACATCATCATCATGAGCATGATGAACATTGCACCTGTGGTTGTCATGACCATGAGCATGGACACGAGCATCACCATGACCATCACGGACACCACCATGCGGATGAAGTATTCACCAGCTGGGGTGTAGAGACTGCAAAGGTATACAGCCAGGCTCAGATTGAAGAGATTCTGACTGCTTTGGACAGTGGAGAATATGGTATGATTCTTCGTTCCAAGGGTATGGTAGCCGGCGAAGACGGCAACTGGGTATACTTTGACTATGTGCCGGAAGAGCACGACATCCGTACAGGCAAGCCGGAAGTAACAGGCAAGCTTTGTGTAATTGGCGCACAGTTAAAAGAAGATAAGATTGCAGAATTGTTTGGAGTATAATTCCCTGAACAAATCATGGAGGATATATTATGAAACCGGTCTATATGATTAATGGTTTTTTGGAAAGCGGAAAAACAGAATTTATTACCTATACATTGGCCCAGCCCTATTTCCGTATCAAGGGAAAGACCCTGATTATTGCCTGCGAAGAGGGCGAAGTGGAGTACGAGGATGCACTGTTAAAGAAGTGTAATGCGGTGCTGGAAATTATCGAGGAGGAAGAGGATTTCACTACCGCCAATCTGGTAGAGCTGGAGAAGAAGCATAAGCCGGACCGTATTATCATCGAATACAACGGTATGTGGAATTTTAAGAATGTGCGTCTACCATGGCATTGGAAGGTGGAGCAGCAGATTACCACCGTCGATGGTTCTACATTCCCCATGTACTACACCAATATGCGTTCTTTACTGGCGGAGATGGTGAAGAAAAGTGAAATGATTATTTTCAACCGTTGCGACGGCATTGAAGAACTGAATGTATACAAGAGAAATATTAAGGCAGTGAACCAGAATGCAGATATTATTTTTGAGGATGCCAACGGAGAAATCGATACCATCTTTGAAGAGGATTTGCCCTATGATTTAAATGCCCCTGTTATCGAACTGGACAATATGGGCTATGGCATCTGGTATCTGGATTCGCTGGACCATTTGGAGCGCTATATCGGTAAAACCATCCGCTTCAAGGCAATGGTTTTGATACCGGAAGGTTTCCCTAAGGGATACTTTGTGCCCGGACGTATGGCCATGACCTGTTGTGCGGACGATATGGCATTCTTAGGCTTTGCATGTGAATATGCAGATGCAAGTACCTTAAAACAGAAAGAGTGGGTGGAAGTAACCGCTTCCATCACCAAAGAATACTGGGAAGATTACAAGGGAGAAGGTCCTATCTTACACGCTACCAGCGTAGTAAAGACCAAAGCACCCAAGGACGAAATTATTAGTTTTACGTAGGGGAACATTTGACATCCCCCCTGCATATTATATTCATAAGATTGGAGAGAGAAGATGGAAGTTATATTAGCAGTAATCATACCATTTATAGGCACGAGTCTGGGAGCAGCTTGTGTCTTTTTTCTCAAAGAGGAGATAGGTGACAAATTGCAGAAGGTTTTGTCAGGTTTTGCAGCCGGTGTCATGGTGGCAGCGTCTGTCTGGTCCCTTTTGATTCCGGCCATGAATCTTTGCGAGGATATGGGCAAGCTGTCCTTTGTGCCGGCTTTAATCGGATTTTTATTAGGTATGGGCTTTTTGCTTTTGATGGATAGCGTGGTGCCCCATTTGCATGTGGGAAGTGATGAGCCGGAAGGAAAGAAAGGCAGCAAGCTGAAAAGAACTACCATGCTTATGTTTGCGGTAACCATTCATAACTTTCCGGAAGGTGCGGCATGCGGTGCCATATTGGCAGGTGTACTTACCGGAGAAGCGGATGTGACTATGGCAGGAGCTATCGCCCTGTCACTGGGTATTGCGATTCAGAATATTCCTGAGGGAGCCATTATCTCCATGCCCCTTCGAAGTGAAGGATATAGTCGTTTTAAGGCATTCGGACACGGAACATTGTCCGGTATCGTGGAGCCCATAGGTGCTATATTAGCGATTATGCTGGCTTCTTTAGTGACCCCTATTTTGCCCTATATGCTGGCTTTTGCAGCAGGAGCTATGATTTATGTGGTAGTAGAGGAATTAATCCCGGAAACCAGCCAGGGAGACCATTCCAACTTAGGTACCATTGCCTTTGCAATCGGTTTTGCATTGATGATGGTGCTGGATGTGGCATTGGGATAGAAAGGTAAGGATATGGCACTGGATTCTACCAAGGAAGAACAACAACTGAAAAACAGAATCAAGGATTTGGCAGACAAATCCTTTCGACAGAATGCATACACTTTCACCGGCTTCTTGGGACTGAGTGAACAGGACTTGTTCTGGAAGATGGCGCAAAAGGGGGAGTTGACTTATACAGCGTATACCCTTTATGGGGGATACGAGGGTGCCGAGCGTGCCATGGTACGCTTCGGATCAGAAGAAGAGCTGGGCTATGAGGAGGATTTTCCCATAGTCTGCGTACATATTAAGCCCTTAATGGTGAAATTTGCAGACACCTTAAGCCATCGGGATTTCTTGGGAGCGCTGATGAATCTGGGCATAGAGCGTAGTACTCTGGGAGATATCCGTGTGGTGGAGAAGGAAGCTTATTTGTACTGTGTGGACAATATTGCAGAGTATATCTGCACCGGCTTGGACAAGGTGAAGCACACCAATGTAAAGTGCACGCTGGTTACGGATGTGCAGGAAATCCCCAAGGAAGAGCCGGAGGAAATGATGGTATTATTACCCTCATTACGTCTGGATGCCTGTCTGGCCAAGGTATATAAAGAGTCCCGTAATACGGTGCTGGAGCTGTTTCGTGCCGGCAAGGTCTATGTGAACGGCAAACTCTGTGAAAATAATTCCAAGCAGCTAAAGGAAGGGGATGTAGTGAATCTGCGAGGCTATGGGAAGTTTATTTTTGACGGACTGCAAAACGAAACCAAGAAGGGGAATTTGAATTGCAGGATAAGGATTTTTAAGTAAAGAATATAAGCAAAACGCAGGACCCGTCGGGTACCTGCGTTTTACAATTTACAAAATATGTTTTATTTCCTGCTATCCCAATACTCACATTCCGTGTCAATCACTTCAGAACCAAATGTACTTCCATCCTTTTTCTTAAAATGTCTGGTGGCCTTGAATACATACCCTGCACCCAGATAAAGGAGCGGTATATTGGCAAAGACGATAAGAATATTACCCAGGTCTGAAATAGCCCATAAATTGCCCAAATCCAGTCCTGCCATGGAGCAGAGGATACCGAAGGCTGTGATAAACAGACCTAGGATACGTACACCGTTTAAAAAGCCTTTTTTACGGCTAATACGGTTGGCTGCGATTTCCGAAAAGCTAATCATACCGATTAGGCAGGTATAGGCAAATAAACAGAAGCAGAAGGTGATTAAAAACATAATCACAGAATTTAATGCTGTACCCGGAGTAAGCTCCGCTGCAGAAACTAAAAACTTGGGTAAGCGGTCCATTGCAAACCAACCGGCAGAATCTTCACCATTCCAAAGGTTTGCCATGACTACTACGAAGCCGGTTAAGGTACAAATAACCATGGTGTCCAAGAAAACACCAATTGATTGTACAATACCCTGTTCACAGGGATGCTCACAATCTGCAGCACCGGCTGCCATAGTGATGGTACCCTGGCCTGCTTCATTACTCATTAGCCCTCGCTTCACACCCTGTGCCAGTACGGTACCAAAGGTACCGCCGAATACGGCTTCTGTAGTAAAGGCTCCGCCAAATACTGCGGCAAAGAAGTAAGGCAGTTTATCCAGATTTAAGATAATAAGTATCAGTACGGTTAGTACATAAACCACTGCCATAACAGGCACCATTTTGTCCGTAACCTTGGTGATTTTACGGATACCGCTGAAGATTACGATAGCAGTCAGCACAATCAAAAGTATTGCTATCACATAGTAAAAAACAGAGGTGGTGGAAATCGTCTTACCGGTTGCGATTTCTCCCATCTGTCCTATGGAGCTGACCACATTAAAGCCTTGAGCAGGTAAGCAACACATAGCATATATGATGTACATAAGGGATAGAGCAATTCCGGCGATTGCCTTATTGCCTAAGAGTTTTTTGCCGTAAAAGGGAAGACCTCCTACGAATTCATCCCCTTTCTTTTCCTTGAAAATCTGAGACAGTACCGCTTCCACATAGGCTGTTGCCATGCCGAAGAAGGCGGATACCCACATCCAAAAGAGTGCACCGGGTCCTCCTACTGCAATAGCTCCCGTAACACCCAATATATTCCCCGGTCCTACACGCATGGCAGAGCTTAGGAAAAAGGCTGCCAGAGAGGAGATGCCCGTTTCTGCTTTTTTTCGACCGGTCAGTAGCTTGATTCCTTTTCCGAAATGGGTGACCTGAATGCAACCGGTTTTCATGGTGAAAAAGATACCGGAGCCTACCAACAGGATGATAGCCAGGGAGAAATTGCCTAAAACAGGAATGCCGGCATACCAATCCAGGTTGGTGGGAAATTCCCAGAAGAAATCGGAAATAGGGGTAATAAATCTAAAAAAATAATTTATGGATTCAAAAATTTGTTCCATAGGCGACACTCCTTTGAAAATAATCTATTACTATTATATGAAGATGATTACCAAAATGCAAGTCATACAAAAAGGGGGAGGTTTACAATATTTACTTTCAGATGATATACTTGAAAATGATATGTTCAGAAACCGACAGAGTATGGAGGAGAAGAATTTGAAGATTCAAATAGTGGAAGATGACAGAGTATTAAGTGAAGGTATTGCGATGGCTTTAAAAGAACCGGAATTAGAGTTTATACAGAGCTTTTCGGTGAAGCAGGCGAAGACTGCCTTTCAGAAGGAAAAAATAGATTTGGTGGTTTTGGATGTGAATTTGCCGGATGGTACCGGATATGATTATTTGGAATGGCTAAGAGGACTTTCTGAGGTTCCCGTACTAATGCTTACGGCGAACGATATGGAAATGGATGAGGTCATGAGCTTGAATCGCGGGGCAGATGATTTTATGGCAAAACCCTTTAGTCTTGCGGTTCTGAGAGCAAGAATACAAAATCTTTTACGCAGGAAAGTAAAGCAAGTCAGACAGGAATACAGAGAGGATGACTTTGTATTTGATTTTGATAGATTAGTTTTTTCTAAGGGAACAGAAAAGCTGGCGCTCAGCTCCAATGAACAAAAGCTATTACGATTATTTTTGGAAAATAAAGGATTGCTTTTAACCAGAGAACAATTAATTGACAGGTTGTGGAGTGATGGAGGGGAATATGTGGATGAAAATGCCCTTTCAGTGACCGTAAATCGTTTGCGTGCTAAATTAGAAAATAAAAACCGGGAGATTTCTTATATTCATACCATTTATGGGCAGGGATATATGTGGAAAAAGGAAAGCAAGAGGTAGAAGGATGTTTGGAAACAGGGTGTTGGATAGACTGGATCAGATGCTGGAGGAAGCTCTAAATGGAGAATTTAAAGAATCCTCTTATGATGAATCCAAGATTTCCCGATTGGAAACAAAATGGAAGCAGTATTTGAGTACCTCTTGTTTGTTGAAGGAGAATCTGGAGAAGGAAAAGAAGAATATAAAAGGCTTGGTATCTGATATTTCACATCAGACCAAAACCCCTATGACAAATATCAGGATGTATGCCCAGCTTTTAGAGGAGAGTCTGGAAAATGGAGAGCCGGAGCAGAATCGCAGATTAGTACAGGAGATTGTGAGGCAGACCGACAGGCTGGATTTTTTGATTCAGTCATTAACGAAAATGTCAAGATTAGAAACAAATGTGGTGGAGGTAAAGCCTGTTATGCAGGAGGTAGAGCCTTTGATAGCCGAAGTTGTGGGTGGAGCACAATCAAAAGCAAGGGAGAAGGAAATTACCATATCCTGTGAAAATGCTGAGTTATATAAGGCTTATTATGATTTAAAATGGACAAAGGAAGCTTTGGGAAATATAGTGGATAATGCAGTGAAATATTCTCCTTCCGGAAGCAAGGTTACAATAAGTATTAGAGAGTATGAGCTGTACTTAGATATTTGTGTACAGGACCATGGAATAGGCATTAGGGAAGAAGAGATTCCTAAGATTTTCGGTCGTTTTTATCGTTCAGAGGAAGTTCATCAAGAAGAGGGTGTGGGAATTGGTCTGTATCTGGCCAGAGAAATTGTAAGGAAACAGGATGGTTATATTAAAGTGGTATCAACCCCGGGGGAAGGAACAGAATTTCATGTGTTCTTCAGAAAAAATGCTTAAATTCTTTCAAAAATGTTAGATTTGTGAAAGAGTATAGAAAGAATCCTCTGTTACAATAAAGCTAGTAAGAAATACAGGAGGAGAATATGAGTATCTTAAAAACGGACGAATTGAAAAAATATTATGGTACAGGTGAGAATCAGGTAAGGGCATTGGATGGTGTCAGTTTTCAGGTGGAAAAGGGTGAGTTTGTATCAGTAGTGGGAACCAGTGGTAGTGGAAAATCTACTTTACTACATATGCTGGGTGGATTGGACCGTCCTACATCGGGAATGGTTAGCATTGACGGACAAGACCTTTCAGAATTAAAGGATGATGCGCTTTGTATATTCCGCCGGAGAAAGATAGGTTTCGTATTCCAGAATTACAATCTCGTACCATCTTTAAATGTATATGAGAATATTGTGCTTCCGGTGCAATTGGATGGCAGAGTTCCGGATGAAGCTTTTTTAAAAACAATCGTGGATACATTAGGGATTTCAGAGAAATTGAATAGTCTTCCCAATAATCTTTCCGGAGGTCAACAACAGAGAGTGGCTATTGCAAGAGCATTGGTTTCCAAGCCGGCTATTATATTGGCAGATGAGCCAACCGGAAATCTGGATAGCAGAACATCCCAGGATGTATTGGGACTTTTGAAGATTTCAAGTAATAAGTTTGCCCAGACCATTGTGATGATTACTCATGATGAAGAAATTGCACAGCTTGCAGACCGGATTGTCAGAATTGAAGACGGCAAAATCCTTGCAAGAGAGTAAGGGGGCTGTGTAATGAAGATTTCAAATCAAAAATGTATTCGACGTCTTAGTCTGAAAAATATGGTAGCAACAAAGGCAAGGAATATCATAGCAATTATAGCCATTGCTTTAACAACGCTTCTGTTTACGGCACTTTTTACCATTATGATGTCTATTTCCAAGGGATACGAGCAGTCTAATTTTAGAATGGTGGGAACCTCTTCCCATGGTGAGTTTAAGCGTCTAAGTAAGGAACAATATGAGTTGTTGAAAGAAGACGAAGGCATTGAAGAATATGGTCTGCGCAGGATAGTGGGAGTTGGTAGTAGTCAGGAGTTTTTAAAGAATTATACAGAAATCAGCTTTATGGATGAAAATACGACAAAATGGGGCTTTACAACGCCTACAACGGGCAATCTGCCTAAGGAAGGAACTAATGAAGCTGCAGCGGATACCAGAGTGCTAAAGATTCTAAATGTACCTTTAGAACTGGGAGCGGAATTTTCTATCACCATGGATGTAGATGGAAAGGAAACTACGGAAAGTTTTGTTTTGAGTGGCTGGTGGGAATATGATTTGGTTTCTCCTGCCGGTAATGTACTAATACCGCACAGCAGACTGGAGCATATTTTTGAAAAATTGAATACAGAATTCATAGACGATTCTATCGGTTCTTATATGATGACGGTAATGCTGAAAGACAGCAGGGATATATTTGGTGAAATGTCAGAGATTCTTGGGAGAAATGGTTTTCAAGCAATGGATAAATCTGCTGATAATTATGTAAGTATAGGTGTTAACTGGGGATATGCCAGTGAAGGGATATTTGGAGATATGGATACCGGCACTTTAATAATAGGTATATTAATACTTACAATAATTGTTTTGACTGGATATTTGATTATTTATAATATTTTCCGAATCTCAGTGGCCAATGAAATACGTCATTACGGTATGTTGAAAACCATAGGTACCACAGGAACACAGATACGGAAGATTATTTTGATACAGGCCATGGTTCTTTCCATAGTAGGAATTCCGGTGGGAATGCTTTTGGGCTGGGGAATAGGTGGTGTACTTACACCTTATGTTATTGAGCAGTTAAATGGTGTTATGGATGCAGGGACTTCCATTAGCCCAATCATCTTTGTGTTTTCTACTATATTTGCATTACTAACAGTATTGATTTCTTGCTTTAAGCCGGTGAAAATCGCAGGAAGTGTATCACCTGTGGAAGCCTTACGTTATACGGAAGCGGTTTCTTGCAATAAAACCAGAACAGGAAAAAGAGGAACCTCACTTTGGGGAATGGCAACAGCTAATCTGGCAGGTAGAAAAGGAAGAACCCTATTAACAGTATTGTCTTTATCTCTCTCTGTATTATTGTTTACAATAACCATTACCTTTGTAAACAGTTTTAGTATTGATAAGTATTTGTCCGGTATGGCTGCGGCAGATTTTCAGGTTTCCAGTGCGGAGTATTTTAATGTGACAATGGGTTGGACTGTTGATAATGCCATGAGTATGGATGAAATCGAACAGTTTTCAGCATTGGAGGAAATAACGGATAGTGGTATCACCTATGGTATAGATTGGGAGAATAGTCCAAGGGCTTTTTTTGAGGAAGAAACAGTACGGGCACGAATGAAAGCCTATGGCTATGATTCGGATTCCATAGAAGAGACCATGAAAAGTGAAAAAGAGTTTGCAGAATCCTATAAGGATGGAAAATATCAGGGGAAAATATCAGATATTGTGCAGATTGTAGGGATGGATCCGTTTTGTGCTACAAAGTTAACTGTAACAGAGGGTGACATTACAAGGATTTTTGGAGAAGAGAAAGCGATAGCTGTAACAGAAGACAGCTTGTTAAAGGTAGGAGATAAGCTGTGTGTAAGCTATTTGGATAAGAGTGAGTTGGTGAATCAAAGAACATCTGAAGTATATGCAGAATACGAAGATATTCCTGAGGAAGAATGGCCGGATATCATCACAAATGAGGAGTGGCATGAAGAAGAATATACAATTGTTGCAAAAGTGGCAGGAATGGATATACTGGGGTACCGGTTTTCTTTTGGAGAGAAACTATTATTCAGTAGTCAGGAAATGCTTGCCAATACAACTGAGGTAGCTCCCTTGTACTATCTCTTTGATGTAGATGATGAAAAGGAAGCACAAGCGGAAGTATTCATGGCACAGTATACAGAGAACAGTCCTTTGGGTTATGATAGCAAAGCAGTAGTAGCTGAGGAGTTTAAATCTTTCAACAGAATGTTTCTGGTACTGGGATGTACTTTAAGCTTTGTGGTGGCATTGGTTGGAATATTGAATTTTATCAATATTGTATTAACCGGAATCGTGTCCAGAAGAAAAGAGTTTGCTATATTACAGGCCATAGGAATGACAGGAAATCAATTATGCAGAATGCTGGTATTTGAAGGTTTATTGTATACAGCAGGAGCATCGGCGATGGCAGTAGTGTTGAATTTCCTGACCATACCGATGGGAAAGGTGATAGAAAAAGTATTTTGGTTTTGCGAGTTTCGTTATACCATAGTGCCGATGCTGATTTCAGTAGTAGTATTATCTGCAATAGGTATTGTAATTCCCATGATTACGTATCAAATACTGATTCGTAAATCTGTTGTAGAGAGAATACGGGAAACGGAATAGCAGAGTACAAGAATATACAAAAAATTAGGGAGTGCTACAAAGCTTTTAGTGGTTTTGCAGCACTCCCTTAAAATGCAAAAGAGTTTATTTCTGACGTTCGGAATATTTCTCCTCGCAATACTTACAACGATATACTTCTTTCGTTTCATCAGCAAGGAAGAAGATATGAGGCAGTTCCTGTTCGATGGAGGTGATACATCTGGGATTCTTGCACTTGATGACATTCTTAATCTGCTTAGGCAGTACTAAGTCACGCTTGTCCACGATTTCACCGTCCTTAATTACGTTTACGGTAATATTGTGGTCGATAAATGCCAGAATATCCAAATCAAGCATATCTATGGGGCATTCTACCTTCAGAATATCTTTCTTGCCTAATTTGCCGCTGCGGGCATTTTTGATGATAGCTACGGTACAGTCCAGCTTGTCCAGTCCTAAATGCTCATAAATGGATAAACTTTTGCCGGCCTGAATATGGTCCAAAACAAAGCCTTCTTCGATTTTTCCTACATTCAACATGTTTTTCTCCTCCTATACCAGTTCTAACAATGTAAGTATCAGTGCCATTCTTACATAAACACCGTACTTGGCCTGCTTAAAGTAAGCGGCTCTGGGGTCTTTATCTACTTCCACGGAGATTTCATTCACACGGGGAAGAGGATGAAGTACCAGCATCTCAGGCTTTGCCAGTTCCATCTTGGCAGTATCTAAAATATAAAAATCCTTTAAGCGGATATAGTCTTCTTCGTTGAAGAAACGTTCTCTCTGTACACGGGTCATATATAGGAAATCCAGCTGAGGCATAACGGTTTCTAAGTTGGTAACCTCCTCGTAAGGAATATTATTAGCCTTCAATTCCTCTGTAATATAGTCCGGTACACGAAGCTCCTGAGGAGAGATAAAGATGAAGTTGATTCCTTCATAACGCTCCAGGGCGTGAATCAGGGAGTGTACGGTACGACCAAATTTCAAGTCACCGCACAAGCCGATGGTAAAGTTGCCGATGGTGCCGGTGAGGCTGCGGATGGTTAAAAGGTCCGTCAGTGTCTGGGTGGGATGCTGATGACCACCGTCGCCGGCATTGATTACCGGGATGTCGGACTTTTCTGCTGCTACCATGGGTGCACCCTCTTTGGGATGACGCATGGCACAGATATCTGCATAGCCGGAAATGACTTTTATGGTATCGGATACGCTTTCGCCTTTGGAAGCGGAAGAGGAGCCTGCATCGGAGAAACCTAAAACCTGTCCTCCTAAACGAAGCATAGCGGATTCAAAGCTTAATCGGGTACGGGTACTGGGCTCGTAAAAGCAGGTTGCCAATATTCTGCCGTCACAGGCATGAGCATATTTGGCCGGATTGTTTTCAATATCGTTGGCCAAATCAAAAAGCTTGTCCAATTCTTCGGTAGTAAAGTCCATGGGACTTAATAAATGTCGCATATAGATGCCTCCTTCGTAATAATAGTTTGCAATAGGCTGTTTTTAGCCGAAAGAAAAGCCGAAGAATAATCTTCGACTTTTTTAATTATTGAAATGTTAATAATTCCTCTACAGGCTTTCTGCGAGGAGCAGTAGGTTCTTCTGCAGGATATCCTACAGGAATCAAAGCGATTACGTCACGTTCTGCAGGAACATTAAGAAGCTCGGCTACCTTGTCATCATCAAAAATACCCATGATAACAGTGCCAAGTCCCTTTTCATATGCTGCCAGACAAAAAGCTTCGCTGGCTACACCGGCATCATACATCTGCCAGCCATCACCGCGATGAGTGCTGAAGGAACCATCACGTTCATAACCACTACGTCCCTTGATCACGGTTACCGCGATTACCATAGGAGCGGAAGAAATAATTTCCCCATTGTGCGGATAGGCAGAAGTGCAATCAGCAACCTGATCTTTTAAAGCACCTTCTACGGCAATATAACGAACAATCTGAGTGTGCTTCCAGCTGGGAGCATAGGATGCGGTTTCTACGATTTCTGCAATCAATTCATGTGAAACAGGAGCGTCTGTAAAGCTACGGATACTTCTGCGTCCCATGATGCATTCTTTAGCATTCATACGGTTACCTCCACTGTTTGATTCTGTCTATTATCATACCACAAGATATAGTACTATGCAAAGAGATTTTAGGAAAATTAATAGAAAATCTTAGAAAAAACATTGCAAGTTATAAGATTTTAAAGTATATTAAACTTGAGGGAAATTTTATTGAAAGCGGGAGGATTCTGACATGAGTACAATTGAGTTTGTAGAAAGAAAACGTTGGTTATTTTTCGGACTGCCCTTTACCTTTACCAAGTATACCATTAAGGAAGATATGCTGACCATTGATCAGGGATTATTTAAGATTGTAGAAAATGACTGTTATATGTATAAGATTCAGGATGTGCAGCTGACTACCAGTTTGATTGAGAGGATTTTTAAGTTGGGTACCATTACGTGTTATACCGGTGATACGACCAATCCCAATCTGCAATTGATTCATATTAAGAATTCCAGGGCGATTAAGGATTTTATCTTAAAGAAGTCAGAGGAAGCCAGAATTAAGAGACGTACCGTGAATATGCTGGATATCGGTTCCGGTACAATCAGCGATATTGATGATGTGGATTAAGTGATAAATAGGAGTTAAGAGAACGGGACTTTCATGGGTATGAAAGTCCTGTCTTTTACGTAAGAGAAAGATGAGAAGTCTTTTAGTGTGTTTTTGGTTTGTTTGAAATAGTAAGCTTTTCAAAGAATAACCCGGTTAAAAACCATAGTGGTGCATAATCCAAACGGATGACCTTCTGGATATTCCATTTGGCACGGCTGTAATCCCAAGGGCAGAGGTCCTTTTTGCTTAGCAGTTTGCCACTGATAAATTCGGCAGAAAAAATCAGACTCATGTAGGTGAGTCCCCGTTGAAGCAGACTTTTGTGACGAAGAAGCTTAAAAAGAGGAGAAAGAAAAGCGGCACTGCCGTAGATGGGAAACATCCATACAGAAGTTTTGCCCTTCAAGGTAAAGTCACGATTTCGTAAGGAACCCAGGGCGGTAAAGAGTATTTCAAAACACCAGCCGCTTAGTCCGCAGTGCAAAAAGTTTTTCAGAAGATTAGGCATTTTATAAAGTGTCCTTTCGTAGTAATTTCTTCATTAGTATGGTATAATAGGTGTTGTAATATACATGCAGGAACAATTTGGAGGTAGGGATGAAATATACGGAAGCAGTAGAATATATGGAGTCTTTAAGTTCATATGGAATTGTGCCCGGTTTGGGGAATATCCGTAATCTGTGTGAGAAGCTGAAGGATCCTCAGAAGCATTTGCAGTTTGTACATATTGCAGGCACCAACGGAAAGGGCTCAGTATTAGCCTATGTATCAACCATTTTGAAGGTAGCAGGCTATAAAGTGGGCCGGTATGTGTCACCTACCATTTCCGAATACAGGGAGAGGATACAGATAAACAATCGTTCCATCACCAAGAAAGCCCTTGGTGAGTATGTGGAACGGATGAAGGAGATTTGTGAGGAACTGGTGGCTGAAGGAAAGCCTCATCCCACGCCCTTCGAAGTGGAAACAGCCATGGCCTTTCTCTTTTTTAAGGAGCAGGGTTGTGATATCGTGGTAATGGAAACCGGTATGGGAGGCAGACAGGATGCCACCAATATTATTGAAAATACGCTGGTATCAGTGCTGGTATCCATTAGCATGGACCATATGCAGTTTCTGGGGAAGGATGTAACCGCTATTGCCGCGGAAAAGGCCGGAATTATTAAGCCGGGATGTCAGGTGGTAACGGCTTTGCAGGAACCGGAGGTTATGCAGGTAATTGAGAAGCAGGCTGAGGAGTATCAAGTGCCGGTGACAGTTGCCGGTGAGGAGAATGCCCGTAAAATCCGTTATGGTCTGGAAAAGCAAAGGTTTGATTATGGTTCATGGAAGAATCTGGAGATTACACTGGCCGGAAAGCACCAAATCGGGAATGCGGTATTGGCCATAGAGGTGGTACAGGCGTTGCGGCAAAATGGCTATGAAATCACCGAAAAAGCGTTGCGGGCAGGACTAAAGGAAACACAGTGGCCGGGACGGTTTACATTGCTTGCAAAGAAGCCTTATTTTGTGGTAGATGGGGCTCATAATGAGGATGCTGCGAAAAAATTAGCAGAATCTATCGAATTTTATTTTACAAACAAGAGAATTATCTATATAATGGGAATCCTAAGGGATAAAGAATATGAGAAGATTATTGATTTGACTCATGGCTATGCGGATCAGATTCTCACCGTGGCTACGCCCAATCAGGCACGCACCCTGTCATCCTATGAACTGGCTACAGAAGTAGCTAAGGTTCATCAAAATGTAACGGCGGTGGATAGTCTGGAGGAAGCGGTGGAGATAGCGTATCTTCTGGCTGGGAAAGAGGATGTCATCATAGCGTTCGGTTCCTTATCCTTTACAGGGAAACTAATGAATATTTTAGAGAAAAGAAAGGCTTAAGCTTATGATAGACCAGGACAAGATAAAAGAAGGTGTACGACTCCTGCTGGAGGGAATCGGCGAAGATGTAAACAGAGAAGGCTTAAAAGATACTCCGGACCGTATTGCCAGAATGTATCAGGAGATTTTCGGAGGCATGTATGAGGACCCTCATGAGCATCTGACCAAGGTGTTTGCAGCGGATGATGATGAGATGGTGTTGGAAAAGGATATTGTATTTTATTCCACCTGTGAACATCATTTATTACCCTTTTTCGGCAAGGCACATGTGGCTTACATACCGGATGGTAAGGTGGTAGGATTAAGCAAACTGGCACGTACGGTTGAGGTGTATGCCCGCAGGCCTCAGATTCAGGAACAGATGACCGCACAGATTGCGGACGCCATCATGGAGCATCTGGCACCTAAGGGTGCTATGGTAGTGGTAGAAGCGGAGCATATGTGTATGACCATGCGCGGCATTAAGAAGCCCGGAAGCAAGACCGTAACCATGGTGAGCCGCGGCGTATTCGAGGACAATGATATGCTGCAGAACCGGTTTTTTCAAATGTTAAGCGTAAACTAAGGAAGTATATAAATGAACAGAGTAGATTTGATATTAGAGCATCCTAAGTATCAGGAATACCTTGACAAAATAAAGCAGGCAGAAGAGAAAAGAATCTTCTGCCTTCATAATATGAATCATTTTCTGGATGTGGCAAGGATTGCATATATTATGAATTTAGAAGAAGAGTTGGGGATTGCCAAAGAAATCATTTATGCCACAGCCTTGCTGCATGATATCGGCAGATTTATACAGTATGAGGACGGGACGCCTCATGAAAAGGCAAGTGCAGAACTGGCAGAGGAACTGTTGCAGGAGACCGGCTTTGGAAAGAAGGAACAGAAGGAAATTCTAAGAGCCATCCGGGAACATCGAAATAAGGAAATGGCAGAAGAAAAAAGTCTGGCCGGCATCATATATCGGGCTGACAAGGCAAGCAGGGCTTGCTTTGCCTGTGAGGCAGAGCAGCAATGTGACTGGGATAGAACCAAGAAGAATATGAGGGTGAAATATTAAGGACTAAGAAACGGGGGATAAAGGATGAATTATCCGGGAATATGGAAAGAATGTAAATTCTGCGGTATGCGTTATGAACAGGGGACTGCCAAGTGTCCCAAATGCGGTAGTGCCAATGCCAGATTGGTGATGCCCAAGGAAGTGGAAGCGGACCGAATCTTCTTTGCAGAGGAAAATGAAAAAAGAAAGAAAGTGCAGGCAGAAAAGCAGGCAAAAAAGAAAAGATCCTTAAGGAAGTGGAAAAAAGCTTTATGTACTATAGTGATAATACTGGCTATTATACTGTTGCTTTACATAGTAGGGAGCTTTTTGCTTGTCAAATGGGCATTGTGGATGAGTCAGAAGGAAACGGAGAAGTGGCTGGAAGACACGGAGAGCACTGAAAGTATCGTTACCAATATCAATATCAATGAAACGCAGGAACCCATCCGAGAGGAAGAACTGAGTGATGAAGAGTGGCTGAAATATGTGCTCCCCATATTAGATAAATGGTATGCTAAAAATGCTGACGAAGAGATTCTGAAAATACATAAGAAGGCCTTGGATGAAAACCGGCCCATGTATATGTGGGATCATTACATGTATGGTGCAGCTCTTTATGATTTTAGTATTATAGAGGATATATGGGAGAGAGAACAGTCAGGTGAGATTCTGCAGGATTATGAGAATGCGGATTTGCTGAATTATTATTTTATGTATTGGGACTTTGAAGATAGTTTCACATATACCGATGAAGAAAAGATGTGGTTGCAGAAGTATGTGGATGAGCTGCGTGAAGATGTGGAGTGGCGCTTGGGGCGTACGAATAGTGAATTGCAATCACTGTATGAGGATATGACAGCCGGACAGGGATATGTAGATTATACAAAGGTAGTAGAATATGTGGAGAATAGTGAGATATGGGTTGCCAGTGCTGTGAAAGCTACAGAATCCATGGACGATGCGGCATGGATGAATAAAATGTTTCCCGTATTGGACGAATTGTATGAGGCCGGAAACGATTGGGAGCTTATGCTGATATACTATAATACCGAATATCAACATAAAAACGGTCGCCCCTTTGAGCTGTGGGCGCATGGACATTATGTAGCTTATGTGTGGGATATGATGAGTATGGAGCAATTGTTGCAGAAAGTAGACGACGGTAAACGATTGTCGGAATTGGATTATGGCACGATTCTCAAAACATATCTCAGATATGTGGATTATGCGGATGCGAATATTATGACAGAAGAAGAAATAGAGCGTTTTACGCCCTATTTCACCAGTCTGGAACAATGTGCTACCACATTGTGGGATTTCTCAAAGGGAGAATGGAAGGCCTTGTTGGAAAAATCGAAAAAGGAGTATGTTGGCGTAGAAGTTGAAAGGTTGATTCATAAGTGGCTAATGGAAATCGATCAGGCAAAACAGGCAGACGAGCCGGAGATAAGTGAATGATAAGCAGAGATAAGAATGTAATGCAAATTGGAAATAAAAGATTTGATGTGCAAAACCACACCTATGTGATGGGAATTCTGAACCTGACTCCGGATTCCTTTTCCGATGGTGGGAAATGGGTGGATAGAGACAAAGCCCTGTACCGTGTGGAAGAAATGCTGGCAGAGGGTATGGATATTCTGGATGTAGGCGGAGAGTCCACTAGACCGGGCCATACTACCATTTCTGCAGAGGAAGAAATTGCAAGGGTGGTACCGGTGATAGAAGCCATCAAGAGTCGTTTTGATGTGCCCGTATCTTTGGATACCTATAAATCAGAGGTGGCAAAGGCGGGAATCAGGGCCGGAGTAGATTTGATAAATGATATTTGGGGGCTGAAAGAGGACAAAGCCATGGCTAAGGTGATTGCAGACAGCGGAGTGGCTTGTTGTCTTATGCACAATCGGAAAGAGGCGGATTACCGGGAGTTGATACCGGATATGCAGAAGGATTTGCAGGAAAGTGTGGAGCTTGCGTTGGCAGCGGGCATCAGCAAAGAAAAAATCATTCTGGATCCCGGCATCGGCTTTGGCAAGTCTTATGTGGACAATATGGAGGTGCTTCGGCGTATGGAGAACTTCCGTGAGTTGGGATATCCTCTTCTTTTGGGAGCCAGCCGTAAATCTGTAATCGGTCTGACTTTGGATTTACCTGTAGAGGAACGTTTGGAAGGTACTTTGGTTACTACGGTAATGGCGGTGCTTAAGGGCTACGCCTTTGTAAGAGTACATGATATTAAGGAAAATGTAAGAGCCATTCGGATGGCAGAAGCAATAAAGCAGGGAGGTATGAGTATATATGGACGAGATTCGTATTGATAATCTGGAAGTATATGCTTATCATGGTGTATTTCCGGAAGAAAATGAAAAGGGACAGCCCTTTTTTGTAAATATGGTATTATACGCGGATACCCGTAAGGCAGGACTGGCAGATGAGTTGACCTTATCCACTCATTATGGCGAGGTTTGCCATTTTGTAACCAAATGGATGCAGGAGCATACCTGCAAGCTGATAGAAACCGTGGCAGAGAATATTGCTAAGGCTGTACTTTTGGAGTTTCCTCTGGTAGAGGCATTAGACGTGGAGATTCGAAAGCCTCAGGCACCCATTGGGCTGCCCTTTGAAAGTGTGTCCGTAAAGATACATAGGGGCTGGCATAAGGCTTATATTGCTATCGGCTCCAATATGGGAGAGAAGGAAAAATACTTAAAGGATGCCATACAGGGACTGGCTGACCATGAAGAAATCCTGGTAAATGCTGAGTCTACCCTGATTACTACAGAGCCTTACGGTGGCGTGGAGCAGGACGTATTTTTAAACGGTATGGTGGAGATTAAGACCTTACTGACACCCCACGAATTGTTAGATTATCTTCATGAGCTGGAGGAAAAGGCCGGCCGGGAGAGAATCCTAAGATGGGGGCCCAGAACCTTGGATTTGGATATTGTGTTTTATGATAAGCTGGTGTTTGAGGATGATGTACTTATCATTCCTCACGTGGATATGGAGAATCGGGACTTTGTACTAAAGCCCATGGTGGAGCTGAATGCAAACTATCGTCATCCTATTCTGCAAAAGACCATGAAACAGTTACTGGATACTTTGGGAGTGTAAAAAACGCCCCAGATATTTTTGGGCATAATGTGCACATAAGCCGGTGAAGAGACCGGTGATGATGCCACTAAGGATGAGAA
The DNA here is from genome assembly GCA_017520425.1 of Lachnospiraceae bacterium. Taxonomy (GTDB): domain Bacteria; phylum Bacillota; class Clostridia; order Lachnospirales; family Lachnospiraceae; genus Acetatifactor. Next base: position 166,260 of record JAFXFO010000026.1, read on the forward strand.
AGGGAAGATAGGTGAGCGGTGCCAAAGAGCTTGTCAACAACATTGCCACACAGAGCTGGCCAAGATTGTGAAATAGTGCTCCGAAGACACCTGTCAAGAACAGAAAGTGTCCTTTTAACAAACGATGAATCAAGTGCATGGAAAGCATGCATAATATACCACCGCTCAGGCTGTAAAACATGCTGATGAACTGACTGAACAAGAAGGTGGTAATGAGAATACGTATCATCAGTACAGGAAAAGCTTCTCTTATGGAGAAGTTTTTCAGTATAATAAGCGTAACAATGTTGGCAAGGCCCAGTTTGATGCCGGGTATGGGCACAGGGACGGGCAACAGGCTTTCCACCCAGTACAGCCCAAGGGCTATGGTGGTGAAAAGTGCCAGTATGGTTAATTTGTGAGTAGACAGCTTCATAAAGGTACCTCTTTAATATGGTGGTTGTAACCTGTTAATGTGTGATGGCATCCGGTGTGTCTGTAATCTCATCAGTAGGCTTCAGGGAAATCACCAGCTTATGGGGCAGACAGGTAATAGGAAGCAGGGAATTGGTGACAATTCCCTGTTTTACGCAAATTAAATCCGGGCAATCCGCAGAAGAAATCCGGATAGAACCGGGTTCCACACAGATGGTATTGTAATGACCATCCTCTGTTTTGATGGTAAATTCGTAAGGATTATCCACTTCGTCTAAGGGGATGGTTTTGAAAAGTGTTCCGTCCACATGGATGTAGGCGGTGTATGACTCATCCCGACCGGGATACAAAAGAATCCAAAGCAGACTGAAGGTGCCGAGTACCAACAGGATAACCGATAATATGAAAGCTGTTTTGCGTGGATTTGATTTCATAAAGCACCTTCCTTGTTTTTAAGGATAGTATAGCAGAAAGGAGCGGAAAATTGAAGCACTGCAATAGAAAAAAGAGAATAATCCCATGGATATTAGTGTTGTGTGCAGTGTCATTTTCTGCTTGCGGAAAACAACCCGTAAAACTGACCTCCACAAATACGGCTATGGGAACGGTGGTACAATATGTGGTTTATACAAAGGATACGAAAGTGGCTGAGGAAGCCGTTTTGGATTTACAGGCTAAATTAGAGCGCTTGGAGAAGGAAGTATTGTCTCGAAGGGTAGAAAGTTCTCAGGTTGGGGTGATAAACGCGCATGCAGATAGTCAGGCAGGAGTACCTGTGGAGCAGGAGTTGTACGGATATTTGCAAGAAATACAGGAAATTGCTATTGAGAGTGACGGGGCGCTGGATGTAACCTTAGGTGAAATTATTACACTGTGGGACTTAGACAGCCTGGCCATGAGTGATTCGAAGGAGCAACAATTCCTAATGCTGCCCGAAGCTGAGGCGTTAGAGTGGGCTTTGCAGAATACAGGCTATGAAAAAGTGGTGTTGGAAGAGGAGAAAATCTATCTTCCGGAAGGGATGAGTCTGGATTTAGGAGCGGTAGGGAAAGGAATCGCCTGTGACAGAATCAGCAAGGAGTTGGAAGCCTGCAAAGAGATTGAGGGAGCGGTGATTTCCGTAGGAGGCAGCGTTGTGACCTATGGAACCAAGTGGGACAAAAGTCCTTGGAATGTGGCTATTGTACATCCCAGAAAAGAAGGGGCTTATTTGGGCACATTATCTGTGAACGGCACCTGCTATATATCCACCTCAGGAGATTATGAGCGCTTTGTCGAAAAGGATGGAAAGCGATATCATCATATTATGAATCCGCACACCGGATATCCGGCGGATAGTGGCTTGTGCAGTGTCACCGTAGTAAGTGACAACGGATTACTCAGTGATGCTTTGTCCACCGCTTGTTTTGTACTGGGAGCCGAGGAAGGTATCAAGCTGGTGGAGCATTACGGTGCAGATGCTTTGTTTGTCACCGTGGAGCAGGAGCTTGTGATGACGGATGGTATGAAGAAATTATTTAAGGAGAATAAGTAATGGCCACATTTTTTATTGCAGATACCCATTTTTCAGAAGAAAATATTATGAAGTATGAGAACAGACCCTTTGCATCCGTAGAGGATATGGATGAGCAAATGATAGAGCGGTGGAATGCCCGGGTTTGCGAAGAGGATTTGATCTATGTATTGGGAGACTTTGGTGCAACCGGCAGGGAGCAGGAGTATTTGTCCCGCTTAAATGGAAATAAGTATCTGGTAAAGGGAAATCATGATGTAGAGGAGAATGAATATTACAGAAAAGCGGGCTTTCAGGAAGTATATGACTGTCCCATATTATTGGAGAGTTTTTGGATATTGTCCCACGAACCCCAGTATGTAAATGAAAACATGCCCTACGCCAATTTGTTCGGACATGTGCATAATTCCCCCTTATTTAAGGATTTCAGTAGGCAACACTATTGTGTATCCGTGGAAAGAACGGAGTTTGCTCCCATATCCTTTGAAGAGGTAAAACGGTGTATAAAGGATAGGTTTTGAGGGTTTTTGGTTGATTTAGGATAAAAAGTTTAGTAAAATGATACTGATAACAGAGAAAACTGTGAACGCAAGAGGAGAAAATGATGGGACAGAATACATTTTTGCATATCGATGAAAAAATGGTGGAAAAGGTAAATGAAACCATGCCTCCGGAAGAAGAAATGCAGGATTTGGCAGAGTTTTTTAAGGTTTTTGGAGATGCTACCAGACTGAAAATACTGTATGTGCTAAAATGTTCAGAGATGTGTGTGTATGATATAGCAAATCTGGTGGGCATGAGCCAGTCGGCCATATCCCACCAGTTAAGAGTATTAAAGCAAATGGATTTGGTTAAAAACAGAAGAGATGGAAAAACCATCTATTATTCCCTGGCGGATGCACATATTGTGACTATATTGAGTCAGGGCCTGGATCACATAGAGGAATAGGTGTCAGAACCTATGAGACTGTGATACCAGAAGGAGTCATCGCCCACCTCCTGAAAATACACATATTGTGAAGTTATATGTATGGCAGTGTAGTTACCCTCAGCAATCACGGTGACGTCACTGCCATTTAGTTGCATACGCTTCAAAGCAGGTTCGGCGGAAGAGTTGCACTGGTAATAGATATAGCCGCCGCCGATATTGAAGCAATCCACTCGGTCATGAGTCAAAATCTCAACCACATCATTTACTTTGTCATATCTGCAAAGGCGATAACCATGTTCTACATCCAAAAAATAGAAATAGTTGCCTTCAAGAATCGGATACCAAAGGTTCCCCTTCCAAAGCACGGTGGAGATATCCGTACGGGTATCCAGAGCGTTCAGATAGTGGTTCAGGGACTTTCCGTTATAGTAAATAATACCGTCACTGGCACAGGAAGGGTCTATTTCCACACGACCCAAATCGGTTTTATGAGAACGGTCGGTGTTGATACGATAGAAGACAGGTCCTTCCTTGTCAACGGTTTGTATAAAGAGTGTATCATTGACTAATTGTGCATCAATGACCACATCGTTGGTGATGGTTTTTACTTTTTCACCATTTAATTTGCTGCGGTAGAAGGCATGTGAAACCCGAAGCTTATCCAAAGAGGTACCCACAGGTTCCTTCATAAAGTAATAAAGATATTCCCCACCTGCCAATATATTGCAGATTTTGGCTTCGTAAAGCTTTTGCAAACCGGTTTCATCCACATTCATGGAATAAAGGCAGCCTTGGTCCTTGGGATTGGAAAAATATACCTTGCCGTTATATTCACAGAACAATCCGCCGTTGTACAGATTGCCGGCTGTGTTCCCCACAGTTCCTTCCGGATTGGAGGGGATTTTCTCAGACCTATGGTAAAGAAAAGCGGCGCCACCTGCAAGAATAAGTATGATGAAAGTGATAATAATTGCTTTTAGATTTTTCTTCATGAAAGGCCTCTCTTTCGTGAGTATGGTTCGAGGGAACGGGTCCCCTCTATTCCTAGTATATCTGTTATTTGACTTGCTATCAAGTGGGTTTTGGTATAAAATATTAGGTTAAGGGAATCGGAAGAAAAAAATGTAAGAATAATGATTAGGAGTACATATGAGAGAACAGGAATTAATCGTATACAGAGAGTTTGAAGATGGTGATTTGCTTTATGACATGGCATGGCTCATGGAGCATTATGAGGATGAATACTACAATGAAGAGGATAAGGCGGCTTTGATGTACGACTGTATCCATAAGCTGATAGAGCTGGCGGGTAGCTACGGATTTCACGGTAATCTGTGGCATTGCTATCTGGCGAATCTGTTGGTGAATAATGAAAACAGCTATAGCTGTGGTTGTGAAATCAGAGGCGCCATCGAAGGAAGCATCAATCTGGCTGCCCTTCATGATATTGTGATATTTAAGGAGTTTTATGATTTTGATTTTGCACCCATGGTAGAAACCTTGAAGGTGCCGGAATGGGCCATTATCGAAAGCTACCAAAGCAGTAAGCAGGAAAGCAAGGTGTATAATACCCGTATTTGCGCCCGAATCTGTGAGCTGGCAGAGCAGTTTAAAGAGAATAAGACAGCAGAAGAAATGAAAGATACATTAACCCATTTTTATAAAGAATACGGTGTGGGTAAGTATGGTCTGCATAAGTCCTTCCGTATTGTTCATGACGAGGAAGGCGTGCATATTGAGCCTATTTTGAATATTGCCCATGTGTATATGGATGATTTGGTGGGTTATGAGATTCCTAAGAAGAAGCTGATTGACAATACTGAGGCTTTTGTGGCCGGAAGAAAGGCTAACAATTGTCTGCTTTTCGGAGATGCGGGCACCGGTAAGTCCTCCAGTATCAAGGCCATTGCCAATGAGTATTATGATAGAGGCCTTCGTATTATTGAGGTGTACAAGCATCAGTTTCAGGATTTGAATGCCTGTATCAGTATGATTAAGAACCGTAACTATAAGTTTATCATCTATATGGATGATTTGAGCTTCGAAGAGTTTGAAATAGAGTACAAGTACTTAAAGGCAGTCATCGAAGGCGGATTGGAGAAGAAGCCTGCCAATGTGTTGATTTATGCCACCTCCAACAGAAGACATCTGATTCGTGAAAACTTCAGTGATAAAGAGGAAATACGTCAGGATATGCATACCAGCGATACCGTACAGGAGAAACTGTCCCTGGTATCACGCTTTGGTGTGACCATTTATTTCGGTTCCCCCAATAAGAAGGAGTTTCAGAATATTGTGACCACCTTGGCGGAACGCTATGGTGTGACCATGGATACACAGGAGCTATTGGCTGAGGCTAATAAATGGGAGCTGGCACACGGCGGATTGTCCGGCAGGACGGCCCAGCAGTTTATTGACTATATCCTGGGAACAGAGCAGTGCTAAAGCTTGGATGGGCAAGCGATAGGGAAAGGAAGAAATCATGAGTGTAAAAACCTTTGCAGCCATAGATGTGGGGAGTTTTGAAATCTCCCTGAAAATATTTGCATTTTCCGGCAAAAATAACAGTAAAGTAGTGGAGCATGTACGTCAAAGAATTGCACTGGGTACGGATACTTATACGGATGGCAAAATCAGCATGGAGAAGCTGGACGAGCTATGTCGCACCTTAAAGGAATTCAAGGAAATCATGGAAACCTATAAGGTGGCCGATTATAAGGCTTACGGTACCAGTTCCCTGAGAGAGACTGCCAATACCAAGATTGTACTGGATCAGATTGAACAGCGTACAGGGATACACATTGATACTTTGAGTAACTCCGAGCAACGCTTTTTGGATTACAAGGCGATTGCATTTGCGGGAGACAGCTTTAAAGAAGCCATTGGGGAAGGTACGGCCATCGTGGATATCGGCGGAGGAAGCATCCAGATTTCCCTGTTTGATAAAGATGTGCTGGTGGCTACCCAGAATTTGCGAATCGGTGTACTGCGTATCCAGGAGTGGCTGAATCAAATCAATGCCAAGAGCGGGCAGATGGAGGGACTGATTGACGAAATAGCCTCTGCCCAGCTGAATACCTTTAAGAAGCTGTATTTGAAGGACAGCAAGATAAAAACTTTGATTCTGGTGGATGACTATTTGTCCGTATGGATTGCACGAAGAAGCAAGGAGACGGGTAAGAGTACCGTGGTAGGTTTGGAAGAATATGAGCGCTTCTTTAAGATGATGCATCAGATGTCCAAAGAAGAGATGGCGAAGAAACTGGGCGTTTCCGAAGAAGCAGCACGATTAACCATGATTAGTGCCTGCCTGGTAAACCGTCTGATTAAGCTGACGGATGCGGAGAAAATATGGGCACCCGGAGTGAGTCTGTGTGACGGAATCGCCTATGAATATGCGGAAAAGAATAAAATCATGCTTTGTGACCATGATTTTGAAAAGGATATCATCGCCTGCGCCATGAATATCAGTAAACGATATTTGGGAAGCAGAAAGCGGGCGGAGACCTTGGAACGAATCACCATGACCATCTTTGACAGTATGAAGAAGATACATGGTCTGGGAAATCGTGAAAAGCTGTATCTGCGGATTGCGGCATTATTGCATGATTGCGGCAAGTTTATCAGTATGATGGATATCGGTGAGACATCCTACCACATCATTATGGCTACGGAGATGATTGGTCTGTCCCATATGGAGCGTGAAATCGTGGCCAATATTGTCAGATACAATCACAGTCCCTTTGTATATGAGGATTTATCCGGCGGCAGCAGTCTGACAGGGGAAGCATATCTGACCATGGCAAAACTGATAGCCATATTGAAGGTGGCAAATGGTTTGGACAGAAGCCATAAGCAAAAGTTAAAGGGTGTAAAAGCCGTATTAAAGGACAATGAACTGATTTTAACCATAGATACACAGGAGGATATCTTACTGGAGAAGGGACTCTTTAAGAAGAGAGCGGACTTCTTTAGAGAAGTATATAATGTTCAGCCTGTTATCAAGCAAAAGAAGATGATTTAGGAGGCACAGGATGGCAACGATTGATTTTAAAAGTCCTAAATTGTATACCAACAGAGAGCTAAGCTGGCTGAAGTTTAACCAGCGTATCTTAAGTGAGGCAAGGGATAAGAGTATCCCTTTGTTTGAACGTTTGAAGTTTTTGAGCATTACTGCGTCCAATCTGGATGAATTTTTCATGGTGCGTGTGGCATCTTTAAAGGATATGGTAAATGCCGGATATGAGAAGCCGGATATTGCAGGTATGACACCCACAGAGCAGCTGACCGCATTGGATGAGGAGATTCATAAGCTGGTAAGCATGCAGTATTCCACCTATAATCGTTCCCTGCTTCCCTTGCTTTCCCAGAACGGATTGCAGATGATAAAGCATCATGAGCAGCTGTGTAAGCAGGATGCCCAGTATATTGATAAATATTTTGAAGAGAATATTTATCCCGTACTGACTCCAATGGCAGTGGACTCTTCCAGACCTTTTCCTTTGGTGAGGAATAAGTCCTTGAATATCGCTGCATTGGTACAGAAAAAGGGTGAAGAGGAGCTGGAGTTTGCAACCGTGCAGGTACCCAGTGTACTTCCTCGTATCATATCTCTTCCTGCAGAAGAAGGAGTACAGAAGGTGATTCTTCTGGAAGAGGTAATTGAGCGGAATATCCGGAAATTGTTCTTGAATTATGATATTGTATCCGCACATCCCTTCCGTATCATGAGAAATGCGGACCTTACCATTGACGAAGATGAGGCAGAGGATTTATTAAAAGAGATTGAGAAGCAGTTAAAGAAGCGCCAGTGGGGTGAGGTCATTCGTCTGGAAGTAGAGGAAGGTGTGGATAAGCGACTGCTTAAGATTCTGAAAAAGGAGCTGGGTATCAGTTCCCGGGGAATCTATGAAATAGACGGTCCTCTGGATCTGACCTTTTTGATGAAGGCCTATAGTTTGGATGGTTTTGAACATTTGAAAGAAGCCAAATATGAGCCTCAGCCGGTACCCGGACTTCCCGCAGGCTGTGATATCTTTGAAGAAATCCGTAAGGGAGATTTGCTGTTACATCACCCTTATCAGACCTTTACACCGGTGGTGGACTTCATCCGTCAGGCTGCAAGAGACCGTTCTGTACTGGCTATTAAGCAGACCTTGTATCGTGTCAGCGGCAATTCACCTATTATAGCAGCACTTGCGGAAGCGGCTGAAAACGGCAAACAGGTTACGGTACTGGTAGAGCTGAAGGCACGTTTTGATGAAGAGAATAATATCGTATGGGCGAAAAAGCTGGAACAGGCCGGCTGTCATGTTATTTATGGTCTGGTGGGGCTGAAAACCCACAGTAAGATTACTCTGGTGGTACGCAGGGAAGAGGATGGAATCCGTCGCTATGTGCATCTGGGTACGGGTAATTATAATGACGCTACTGCGAAATTATATACAGATATCGGTTTGTTGACCTGTTCGGAGCTAATTGGTGAGGATGCTACGGCAGTCTTTAATATGCTAAGCGGTTATTCCGAGCCGCTGTTTTGGAATAAGCTGTCTTTGGCACCACTTTGGCTGAAGGATAAATTCTTGTACCTGATAGAGAGGGAAAAGAATTATGCCAAGGAAGGAAAGAAGGCAAGGATTATTGCCAAAATGAATTCTCTTTGTGATAAGGATATCATCACGGCACTGTATGAGGCGGCGGCAGCAGGTGTGAAAATCGATTTGATTGTACGTGGAATCTGCTGTTTGAAGGTGGCTATTTCGGGAGTCAGCGAAAATATAACGGTACGTTCCATCGTGGGCAACTTCCTGGAGCATAGTCGTATTTTCTATTTTGAAAATGATGAAAATCATGAGATTTACTGCGGCAGTGCAGACTGGATGCCCCGTAATCTTGAGCGAAGAGTGGAGATACTCTTCCCTATCGAACGTCCGGAATTAAAGGAAAAGATTTTGCACATTTTGCAATATCAGTTGCAGGATAATCTGAAGTCCCACATATTGCAGGCTGACGGTACCTATGAAAAGGTGGATAAAAGAGGCAAGACCTTATTCGGTTCCCAGGCGGCATTTTGTATGGAGGCTGAAAAGGAAGCGGCCCAATTAAAAGAAGGGGATATACAGGATTTGAGAGTGTTTATCCCGGAAAGGCATGAATCGTGAGAATCGTATTAGCATCTGCATCTCCCAGAAGAAAAGAGCTTCTGGGGATGTTGGGATTAGAGTTTGAGATAATGGTCAGTGATGTAGAAGAGGTGGTTACGGAAACCACTCCCAATCGCGTGGTGGAGCAGCTTTCCCAACAAAAGGCTGAGGATATATTTAAGCGTTTAGAAGGGGATGTGTTGGTTATTGGTGCAGATACGGTGGTATCGCTGGATGGCAATATATTGGGTAAACCTAAGAATGAAGCAGATGCAGTGGAGATGCTGGAGAGGCTGCAGGATAATGAACACAGAGTGTTTACCGGAGTAACCTTGATTGGAAGAAAAGAAGGCAAAGAGTTTAGAAATGCTTTCTCAGAAGGCACTGTAGTGAAGTTTTATCCTATGACAGAGGAAGAGATTCAATGGTATGTGAGTACGAAAGAGCCTATGGATAAAGCGGGTTCTTACGGAATTCAAGGACTTGGAGCGCGATTTGTAGAGTGTATCCACGGTGACTACAATAATGTGGTGGGGTTGCCTATTGCAAGGTTGTATCAGGAGATGAAATTGTTGTAACTGTTCAGAGCCAACCTCGAAAACGAGGTTAGATTAGGACAGGAAGACATAGGAACTGTTCAGAGCCAACCTTGAAAACACTGTGTGTTTCCTCGGTTTGGCGTATCCGCCAAATAGATACGAGTAAAAATGTACTTATGAATGCAAGCATTCAACGAACATCTTTACTCGTATCTGCTTGGCTCTGAACAGTAAAAAAAATATTAACAAAGTGTGAAAAAAAACTGATTTTTTTGGTAAGGTACTTGACTATATACCGTAAAAACCCTATGATGAAATTGTAAAGAGGAGCCAAGGCTTCCAAAATAACTTAATAATTTGTGCTAGGGGAGGAATGCATATGCATGAGTATGATGATGCCGTATTGAAATGCTTTTTAGACAATCAGCTGCAATTGTTTCCTGAAAAAGTGGCAGAAACCTTGGAAGAAGCGGAGAACTTTCTGGATGAGGTGATGGCTGTTGTAGTAGATTCTGTCGAAGAGGTTATTGAGTATTTTGAAGAAGAAGGGATTGATATGGATGGTGCAGACGGTGAGGAAATCCTGGAAGCATCGGAAGTATTCGACATTGGCGACGGACGCTACCTGATAGTGGAGGGTTAGGCGATATACAATCGGTAGGAAATTGCGCAAGCAATTTTTTATAAAAAACAAAATATGAGGGTTAAGGGGAAGCAGTGATTGCTTCAGAAATGGAGGAAAACATGGATTTTTTAAACAAAGCAAAAGAAAAGATTACCAAGACAAGTAATGATGTGGCTAAGAAGGCAAAGGACCTTACCGGATTAGCAAAAATGAACAATCAGGTATCCGCAAACGAGAACACAATCAAGGCTACATATGCAGAAATCGGTAAGTATGTATATGAAAACCAGAGAGAGGATGCTCCTGCTGAAATCGCAGAATGGATTGCTGAAATCGATGCAGCTATGGCTGAAATCGAGACCATTAAGGCTGAAATTTTAAAGATGAAGGGCAATGTAAAGTGCGAAAATTGTGAGAAGGAAGTAGCTGATAGCTATCCTTTCTGTCCTTACTGTGGCAACAAGATGCCTGAGCCTGTAGTAGAAGTGATTGATGAAGAAGAAATCAAGGAAGTACAGGAAGAAGCGGCTGAAGAAGCAGTTGAAGAAGACGCTGAATAATGGAATACTAAGAAGGACTGTGCTTAATGCACAGTCCTTTTTTTGATACTTTTTAGATTGCTTAGAACTTCCGGGTGAATGTACAGATGTCCGTAACCATTGCCCAGATCTAAATCCGGCTTATTGCTTCCGTGGAAATCGGAGCCGCCGCTGATGGCTAAGTCGTATTTGGCAGCCAATGCACGCATGTCCCTTTCGTCAGAAGGAGTATATGTGGAATAAATGGCTTCCAAAGCCAGAAGTCCGACCTGCTTCAGTTCACTCACCAGTTTGTCCAGCTGTTGCTTGCCCATGCCGTAAAGCATCGGATGGGCCAGTACGGGAATCCCGCCAACTGCCAGAATCAAACGGATGGCATCGGAAGGAGTGATTTTCTCGCGAGGAAGAAAATAAGGACAGTTGTCTCCAATATATCGTTCAAAGGCTTCCTTCATACTTTTTACATAACCCTTTTCCACCATATATTTGGCATAGTGGGCACGGGTAATGACACTGCCGGGAAAAGCAGTCTGTAGCTTTTCATAAGAAATATCCATGCCGGCACCGGTGTGCAACAGTTCGCACATCTTTTCATTACGTACATTTCTGGAATGCACAAAATCCTGTAAATGCTTTTGAAAGGTGTCACCTTTATAATCAATATACAAGCCCACGATATGAATATCCTTGCCCATATATTCCGTGGAAAATTCAATCCCCGGAATCACTTCCGGTACATCAGCCCGAATTTCTTTAAGCTTTTCTGCATAAGTGATGGCTTCATCCAGTCCGGCCACACTATCATGATCCGTCAGGGCAAACGCCGACAGCCCTTTTTCTATAGCGTAATTTACTAATTCTGTGGGACTAAAACTACCATCCGAAGCGGTGGAGTGTACATGCAAATCAATCACTGTGATTCTCCCTTGTGATATTAGTTCTCGTCCTCTTCCTTGCGAGCAGTGTATACGGTTCTCTTACGAGCCATATCATCGCTTGCCAGGTATTCGTCGTAGGTAGTAATCTTATCAATCATCTTGCCGTTGGGCAGGATTTCCATAATACGGTTTGCAGTAGTCTGTACAAACTGATGGTCATGGCAGGAGAAGAGTACAACACCCTTAAATTTGATAACTCCATTGTTAAGAGCGGTGATGGATTCCATATCTAAATGGTTGGTGGGTTCATCGAAGATTAAGCAGTTGGAACCGCTAATCATCATCTTGGAAAGTAAACAACGCACCTTCTCGCCACCGGAGAGGATACGAACCTTTTTCACACCATCTTCACCGGGGAACAGCATACGTCCCAGGAAACCTCGCACATAAGTAGCGTCCTTAACGGGAGAGTAACCGGTCAGCCAGTCGGTAATGGTTAAATCACAGTCAAATTCTGCAGTATTGTCCTTGGGGAAGTAAGCCTGTGAAGTGGTAACGCCCCATTTATAGGAACCTTCGTCGGGCTCCATCTCGCCTGCCAGAATTTGGAAGAGAGTGGTCTTGGCAATTTCGTTGCCGCCTACGAAAGCAATCTTATCATCATGACCAACGATAAAGGAGATATCATCCAATACCTTTTCTCCATTGATGGTTTTGCTGATATGCTCTACGGAAAGTACTTCATTACCGATTTCGCGGTCAGGACGGAAGTCGATATAAGGATACTTTCTGCTGGAAGGTTTGATTTCATCCAACTTGATTTTCTCCAATGCACGCTTACGGGAAGTAGCCTGCTTAGACTTAGAAGCATTTGCGGAGAAGCGGGAGATGAATTCCTGCAATTCCTTAATCTTTTCTTCCTTCTTCTTGTTGGCTTCCTTCATTTGCTTAATCAGCAGCTGGCTGGACTCGTACCAGAAATCGTAGTTACCGGCGTACAGCTGAATCTTGCCGTAGTCGATATCTGCAGTATGAGTACAAACCTTGTTTAAGAAATAACGGTCGTGGGAAACCACGATAACGGTATTATCAAAATTGATTAAGAATTCCTCCAACCATGCGATAGCATCCAAATCCAAGTGGTTGGTAGGCTCGTCAAGTAACAGAATATCGGGGTTACCGAACAAAGCTTTTGCCAAAAGTACTTTGACCTTGATATTACTTTCCAGCTCGTTCATTACGCAGTAGTGGTACTCTGTGCCGATACCCAGACCATTTAAGAGCATAGCAGCGTTGGATTCTGCTTCCCAGCCGTCCATCTCAGCAAATTCTGCTTCCAATTCGCTGGCGCGGATACCGTCTTCGTCAGTGAAGTCTTCCTTGGCATAGATAGCATCCTTTTCCTTCATGATTTCAAACAGACGGGCATTACCCATGATAACGGTGTCCATAACCACACAGTCATCATATTTGAAGTGGTCCTGTTCCAATACGGAAAGACGCTGACCGGGAGTGATTACGATATCACCCTTAGTGGTTTCCAAAGCACCGGATAAAATCTTTAAGAAGGTAGATTTGCCGGCACCGTTTGCACCGATTAAGCCGTAGCAGTTGCCTTCCGTAAATTTAATGTTAACATCCTCGAACAGAGCTTTTTTACCTACTCGGTAGGTTACATTATTTGCACTAATCATGTTAAAACCTTTCTTTAATCTCTTTTATATATTATTTATACGCACCATTTCTTATTGTACAGAAATTATAAGAAAATGCAAGGGAAAAAGTATTTTTCTTGAAGATATGGGGGATTTATCGTAAAATAAGAGACAGAGGTATGCATATCTTGGAACAGAATCCCGGATATCAGGAAAGAATGGGGTGTAAAACAAGCATGAATTTCGTGAAACCAAAGGAATTGGAAACACAAAAAGGAATACCGGAAGTTCTTCGTTTTTTGGACGGCAGTCCGGTGGATACGGTAGAGAAGTGGGAGACGCGGGCAGAGGAGATTAGACGTCTGTATGAGTACTACATGTACGGTCCTCTGCCGGATATGTCAGAGGAAAAGGTGAGCTATCAGCTTGGTGAGTGGGCGGTACGTCATGAAACTGTCAATATCCCCGGCGCGGAGGAATTTGCTGCGGAGGTAAAAGTGGCATCACTTCGCATAGAGGTAGAGAATCAGGGAAGAAAAAGCGGGTTTGATACCATAGTATGTCTGCCTGTTACGGCACCCGCAGAAAAGGGCTATCCGGTATATCTGGATATGAGCTTTGTGTGGCCGGGGCGTACCTTGGATTTGATGCCCAATGAGTATTATGCCGCAAACAGAGGCTATGCCTCTATTTGCTACAATCCCTGTGATGTGGCGGAGGATAACAGTTCGCGAACAGGTACCTTTTATGATATTTATCCTTACGGAACGGACTGGAAGGAGCAGACGGGAGCCTTAGCAGCCTGGGGTTGGGGAGCTTCCAAGATTCTCGATGCACTGGAGTCCGGATTGGCAAAGGAATTACAGATAAATGCAGAGAACAATATGCTTTCCGGCGTATCCCGGTTCGGAAAAGCTACTCTGCTGGCAGGCGCTTATGAGAAGCGTCTGAAGGTGGTGGTACCGGCTTGTTCCGGTGCAGGCGGAGCAGCTATGTATCGTTACAAATCAGAGGGCAGAACCTATGATTTTGCCACTTTGGGACATGTAAATGAAGAGGGTACTTCTACACATTTTACCACTACCAATGAGGCCTTGGGCAATTTACAGTCTACCAATTTGAGACATTGGTTTAATGATAACTTTTTAGAGTTTGATTGTGTGGAACAGTTCCCCTTTGACCAGCATCATTTGGCAGCTTTAGTGGCAGATAAGGACAGATACCTGTTTCTCATCAGCGGCATGCTGGGAGAAGACTGGGTGAATCCGGCAGCTTCCGGAGTGACATACGCGGCAACAAAGCAGGTTTATGAGTTTTTGGGATTAGCAGACCATGTATGTTTGTGCGAGCATTTACAGGGCCATGCGGTGCTTCTGACCGATATGGTGAAGCTTTTAGATTACTGTGATGTGATGCTTTACGGTAAAGATGAGCAGGATGTAAAGACGGATTTTGCGACCATTCGGACATCTGTTTTCTGGGAAGAGCAAAATTTGGACAAGGAAGTATATGAGGCATATTTAAGATAAATAATTACAAGAGAGGAAATAAACTGTATGAACAAGAAATTAAACTATGGCAGAACCTTCTTAATCGGCTTGGCATTTATGTCCATCAGCAGCTTTTGGCAGGTTTATGACAATATTATTCCCCTGATTTTGAAGAATACCTTCGGTTTGGGAGAGACGATTACAGGTGTGGTAATGGCACTGGATAATGTGTTGGCACTGGTTTTACTACCCGTATTCGGTTCTATTTCCGATAAGGTGGATACCAAGTTGGGAAAGCGTACTCCTTTTATCATTGTGGGTACGGTATTAGCGGTTACCTTTACACTAATCCTTCCCTTTGCGGACCGGGCTGAGAATCTGCCACTGTTTGTAGGAGCATTATTTGGTGTATTGGTATCTATGGGACTCTATCGTTCGCCTGCAGTGGCATTAATGCCGGATTTGACACCCAATCATCTGCGTAGCAAGGCCAATGCGGTCATAAATCTGTTGGGTGCCGTGGGTGGTGTATATTCCCTTCTGATGATTAAGCTTTTGGTAGGAAAAGGTGCTACCCCCAGTTATGTGCCGTTGTTTTTAAGCATAGCCATATTTATGGTGGTATCCGTAGCGGTATTGGTGGCGACCATTCGTGAGAAAAAACTGGCTAAGCAGCTGGCAGCGGAAGAGGCGGCAGAGAAACAGAGCGAAGAAGAACAGAAAACGGTGGAAGAAGCCGTGGAAGAGCCTGTTAAGACTGTACTGGCACCGGAAGTAAAGCGCAGTATGATTTTCATGCTTATATCCATATTCTTCTGGTTTACAGCGTATAATGCGGTAACTACAGCCTTTTCCAGATATACCACAGAGGTTTGGAAATTGGAGGGTGGTGGTTTTGCAGATTGCCTGATGGTGGCTACGGTTGCAGCTATTTGCAGTTATATTCCCATCGGTATTCTGGCCAGCCGTATCGGTCGTAAGAAGACCATTATGGCAGGTGTAGTACTCATGGCAGCCTGCTATCTGGCAGCTACCTTTGTGATGGTGTATCATCCCGTGATTAATATAGCCTTTGCCTTGATTGGTGTGGCATGGGCAGCTATCAATGTCAATTCGTATCCTATGATTGTAGCCATGAGTAAAGGTGCAGATATCGGTAAGTTCACCGGTACCTACTATACCTTCTCCATGGCGGCACAGATTATGACACCGATTTTGTCAGGCTTTTTGCTGGAAAATGTGGCATATACCACATTGTTCCCCTATGCTTTCGGATTTTCCGTATTGGCTTTCATTACTATGACCCAGGTTCGTCACGGTGATGTGAAGGCGGAGAAGAAGGCAAGTTTATTAGAGAATTTTGATGTAGAGGATTAATCTTAGTATGTTAGCAGTATGTATTATTTTAGGTCTTTTGGTATTTTTGACAGTGCTTTATCTGGGTATGATAAAGCCTGCCGGTGCCAAACGTTCCGACAGAACCCCTTTTATGGGAGTTCTTTATGCACACAGAGGTTTACACGATAATGCTTCGGAGGCACCGGAAAATTCACTGGCAGCCTTTCGGAAAGCGGTGGAAGCCGGCTTCGGTATGGAGCTGGATATCCAGCTGAGCAAGGATAAAGTGCCGGTGGTGTTTCATGATTTTACCCTGAAGCGAGTCTGCGGTGCAGAAGGAAAAGTCAGGGATTATACCCTGCAGGAGCTGAAGGAATTTCGTCTGTGTGAGTCAGAGGAGCAAATCCCTACTTTGGCAGAGGTGCTGGAGTTGGTGGATGGCAGAGTGCCTTTGATTATAGAATTTAAAGGCGAGGATACCGACCTTTCGTTGTGTCCCATTGCGGATCAGATGCTTCGGGAGTATAAGGGAGTATATTGTGTGGAGTCCTTTAATCCGTTGATGGTGATTTGGTATAAGCGGCATCATAAGGAGATTTTCAGAGGTCAGCTTTCTGAGAAATTTTTTACCCACGGAAAGAAGACTGTGGTACATTTTTTCCTGCAGAATATGATGCTGAATTTTTTGTCCAAGCCGGATTTTATCTCCTATAAATGCACCGACCATGATGCCTTGTCCTGCAGATTGTGCGTAGGATTCTTTAAAGCCGCCGCAGTCACCTGGACTGTTAAGAGCGCGAAAGAGCTGGAGGAGATGCAAAAATACTTTGAAATCTTTATTTTTGAGGGTTTTTTGCCGAAAGACAGTCAAAGAATATGATAAAAATTTAACAAATTGAATGATTAAGTGAGTTGGAAGCAAGGAATTTTAGATATAATTTACAAAAGTGAAACAAAAGCGAAATATTTGCCAAAAACTCTTGCTATTTTTTGTGGCAATTGTTAAAATTATTAAGTAAATGTTAAGTTGAAGAAAGAAGTGTTCAGGAGTCGCGAACATCACATTTTTTGTCAAAAAATCTAATGACTAAAGGAGACAAAAACGTATGAAGAAATGGGTGTACAAATTTAAAGAAGGTAACGCAGATATGAGAAACCTGCTTGGCGGTAAAGGTGCTAACCTGGCAGAAATGACCAATCTGGACTTGCCGATTCCCCAGGGCTTTACTGTAACCACAGAAGCTTGTACCGATTATTATAACAATGGTGAGAAGATTTCAGATGAAATCAAAGAACAGATTTTAGCAAATATCAAGGATTTAGAAGATTTGATGGGTAAGAAATTCGGTGACATGGAAGACCCCCTGCTCGTATCCGTACGTTCCGGTTCCAGAGCATCCATGCCCGGTATGATGGATACCATTTTGAATTTAGGTTTAAATGACGTAGCTGTGGAAGGCTTCGCAACTAAGACCGGTAATCCCAGATTTGCATACGACTCATACAGAAGATTCATTCAGATGTATGCAGATGTTGTTATGGAAGTTCCTAAGTCCTTCTTCGAGAAGATTATCGATGAGATGAAGGAAGAAAAGGGCGTGAAGTTCGATACCGAGCTGTCCGCTGATGATTTGAAGGAATTAGCAGATAAGTTTAAGGCAGTATACAAGGAAGCTATGAAGGGCGCTGATTTCCCTCAGGATCCCGTAGAGCAGTTGATGGGTGCCGTGAAGGCAGTATTCCGTTCTTGGGACAACCCTCGTGCTATCGTATACAGACGTATGAATGATATCCCCGGTGACTGGGGTACCGCTGTAAACGTACAGTGTATGGTATTCGGTAACAAGGGTGACACCTCAGGTACCGGTGTAGCATTTACCCGTAATCCTTCTACCGGTGAAAAGGGTATTTATGGTGAATACTTAATCAATGCACAGGGCGAAGACGTAGTAGCCGGTGTACGTACTCCTCAGCCTATCAGCAAATTGGCAGAAGATCTTCCTGAGTGTTTCGAAGAGTTCACCAAGATTGCAGCAAGATTGGAAGACCATTATCGTGATATGCAGGATATGGAGTTTACCATCGAAGAAGGCAAGCTGTACTTCTTGCAGACCAGAAATGGTAAGAGAACTGCACCTGCAGCGATTCAGATAGCATGTGACTTAGTAGATGAAGGCAAGATTACCCCCGAAGAAGCAGTGCTTCGTATCGAGGCGAAATCTTTGGATCAGTTATTACATCCCACCTTTGACCCTGCAGCATTGAAGGCAGGCGAGGTAATCGGTTCCGCACTTCCCGCATCTCCCGGAGCAGCAGCAGGTAAGGTATACTTTACTGCAGAAGATGCAAAGGAAGCAGGCGTAGGCGGACGTGGCGAAAGAGTTATCCTGGTTCGTTTGGAGACCTCTCCCGAAGATATCGAGGGCATGCATGCAGCACAGGGTATCCTTACCGTACGTGGTGGTATGACCTCTCATGCAGCAGTAGTTGCCCGTGGTATGGGAACCTGTTGTGTATCCGGATGCGGTGAAATCCAGATTGACGAAGAAGCAAAGGTATTCTCTCTTGGCGGATATGAATTCCATGAAGGAGATTACATTTCATTAGATGGTTCTACCGGTAAGATTTACAAGGGTGACATCAAGACTGTAGAAGCTTCCGTAGGCGGTAACTTCGGTCGTATCATGGCTTGGGCTGACCAGTTCAAGACCTTGAAGGTACGTACCAATGCAGATACTCCTGCAGACACCTTAAACGCAGTGAAGCTTGGTGCAGAAGGTATCGGTTTATGCCGTACTGAGCACATGTTCTTCGGTGAAGACAGAATTCCTAAGTTCCGTAAGATGATTCTTTCCGATACCGTAGAAGCAAGAGAAGAAGCATTAAAGGCTATCGGCGAGTTCCAGAAGGCAGACTTCAAGGCTATGTACGAAGTGCTGGAAGGAAAGCCCATGACCGTTCGTTATTTAGATCCGCCTTTGCATGAGTTCGTTCCTACTACAGAGGAAGATATCAAGGCATTGGCAGACGATATGGGTCTGACTGTAGCAGAAGTAAAGGCTAAGTGTGATGCACTCCACGAATTCAACCCTATGATGGGTCACAGAGGATGCCGTCTGGCAGTAACCTATCCTGAAATCGCTAAGATGCAGACCAGAGCCGTAATGGAAGCTGCTATCGAAGTGAAGAATGAGAAGGGCTACGATATCGTACCTGAAATCATGATTCCTCTCGTAGGCGAAAAGAAAGAGCTTAAGTATGTAAAGGATATCGTAGTAGAAGTAGCAGAAGCTGTGAAGGCAGAGAAGAACAGCGACATCCAGTACCAGATCGGTACCATGATCGAAATTCCTCGTGCAGCACTTACCGCTGACGCTATCGCAGAAGAAGCTGAATTCTTCTCCTTCGGTACCAACGACTTAACTCAGATGACTTTCGGCTTCTCACGTGATGATGCCGGCAAGTTCTTAGAGTCTTACTACCAGACCAAGATTTACGAGTCCGATCCTTTCGCAAGATTAGACCAGACCGGCGTAGGTCAGTTAGTACAGATGGCTGCTGAAAAGGGCCGTCAAGTACGTCCCAACATCAAGCTCGGTATCTGTGGTGAGCACGGTGGAGATCCTTCTTCCATCGAATTCTGCCACAAGGTAGGTTTGAACTATGTATCATGTTCACCTTTCCGTGTACCGATCGCAAGATTGGCTGCAGCACAGGCTTTCTTGAATAATAGATAGTACATCCTTGATATAAGGCTTGTGGTAATTAAATAAATGCATGAAAAAATGGCTCAGAATCGTAATGGTTCTGAGCCATTTTTTGCTTGTGGAGAAAAGGGGCAGAAAGCTATGCGGGGTATGGAGTTGTGGGGAAAAAGCGATTGGTTTTGGGGAAGAAAGTTTGGTTTGAGAAAAAGGCGTAAAGACGGTATAGATTGTTAATATGTGTGTGGTGTGTTATAATAAAGAGGTAGATAAATAAGAATTTTCTTAATTGATAATGTTATGAGACATTAAGTGTCCCATTAAATAAAATAGGGTATTGCTCGCTTTGTGTCCTGTACTTTTTAGTGGGTAGTAGATACGATGTTTTTCAAGGAGGTCAGAAATATGAATCAAATAAAAATTGGAGAATTCTTGAAAGAACTTCGTAAAGAGAAAGGGCTTACTCAGGAACAACTGGCAGAACAGTTTAATGTATCTCGAAGGTCTGTATCAAGATGGGAAACAGGTAATAATATGCCTGATTTAAGCATGTTGATTACACTGGCGGAGTACTATGAGGTAGATGTTAAAGAAATTATTGATGGAAAGAGAAAAAGCGAGAATATGAATGAAGAAATGAAAGACACATTAGAAAAAGTTGCAAGCTATAATGAAATGTTAAACTTAAAGTCTATGCGTAAAGGAATTATAACAATGTGCATAGTTTTTATTATATTGGTGATTATTTCTACATGGAAGGAACTCTCGCCAGCTCCACTGGTTAGTATGATTTGTGCATACAATGGGGCTACTTTTATAA
>JAFXFO010000027.1 GCA_017520425.1 Lachnospiraceae bacterium
AAATAACCCCTTCCAGGGGTGGCGAAAGCGGCAAAGGCGAAATGGCTTGAACGAAGTGAAAGCCAGCGTCTTTAGGCGCTGGCCGGTAACAAAGGCTTATAGCCGCAGAGCAAACCACCCGTTAGACGGGTGGTGCTGATTACTCAAAAATGCAATCAATTTCTCCTTCGTGGTCTGCACATTACCTTGTATCATGGGGGGAGTACCGCCGCCTTTGGCACCGAATGCCTCGCGTAAGCGGGAGGCCAGAGTACGACAATCTTCCGTACTGCTACCGATGATAAAGCTGTAACCGCTCGCATCATTGCCATTGAAAATGCCGCAATAGCCGGGATATTTGCCGGTCAATTCATTGACCGTATTGCGGATGGCAATGGGATTGGATAGTTCCACAAAAAGAATGGGATTGGGGCAAACGGAAGGTTCAGGCAGGGAAGCAACTTGAAGCTGTAACAACTGACCTGCTAAAGTGTTTAAGGTTTCCTTCTGCTTCAAGCCATCTTCCTGAAGCTTCTTTACGGCTTCCACCACCAGTTCCGGCTTGGCTGAAAGTAAAGCGGAAAGGGCATTCACAGAGTCCTGTTTGATACTGTAATCTTTCAGGGCACGCTGGCCGCAAAGAATATTGATGCGCACGCCGCCTCTGTGACTTTGTACACCAGTGATTTTGATCAGGCCGATTTCGCCGGTTTTTTTCACATGGGGCGCACAGCAGGCACAAACATCGACATCGGGTATCTCCACGATACGTACCGCACCTTCTATCTCTATTTTGCTTCGATATTCCATGGCTTGTAAACTGTCCCGGTCAGGGAAGTAAGCCTTCACAGACAAATTCTGCCATACAATATTATTAGCTTCTGCTTCAATCTCCCGAAGCGCGTCCATACCGATATTGCCGTCAAAATCCAGCGTTACTTCAGCTAGTCCCAAATGAAAGCCAACATTGGTAAATCCATAATGCTTATGAAGCAGACCGGAGATAATATGCTCCCCGGAATGCTGTTGCATGAAATCAAAACGTCTGTCCCAGTCCACATGTCCCGTTACTTTACATCCCACTTCTAAAGGTGTGTCCATATGATGATAAATAATATCCTTCCGTATGCTTACATCACGAACCGCCAATCCGTTTAAGGTACCGGTATCCGCAGGCTGTCCCCCTTCCTCCGGGAAAAATGCAGTGCGGTTCAGAACAATCAGAAAAGAGTCATTCACGGCCTGACAATCTGTAACCACAGCTTCAAAATCCAGTATATGTGTATCTTCATAAAATAGCTTTTCCATAGTGCCAACCTCGCAATTTCGTAAACTAAGAAATATTATAAAGGGGCGGAAAAGGAAAGTCAAATAAAAGCTCATCTTAAAGAAATCTTAAAGATTTAGAGTATTTATTTTTAAAGATTTTTTGTTTATACTTTTCTTAGGGAAAGGAAGTGGCAGGTATGTATCAGATTTTGTTGTGTGATGATGAAAAGGATATAGTGAATGCATTGAAGATATATTTGGAGAACGAGAACTACAGCTTTCTGGAGGCTTTTAACGGAGAAGAAGCGGTTCGTATAGTTAGGGAGCAGGAGGTGCATCTGGTAGTAATGGATATCATGATGCCTGTGATGGACGGCATACAGGCCATGGTTGAGATACGCAAAAACAGCAATGTTCCGGTAATACTGCTGACAGCCAAGGGCGAAGATGCGGATAAAATCTTGGGTTTGAATATCGGTGCAGATGACTATATTACTAAGCCCTTTCATCCCATGGAGGTATGTGCCAGAGTGAAGTCCCAACTGCGCAGATATATGCAACTGGGCAGCGGCAGCAGCACTTCAAACCTTTTACAAATCGGAGGAGTGGAGCTGAACGATTTGAGAAAACAGGTGCTGGTGGATGGAGAGGAAATCAGTCTGACACCCACGGAATATGACATTCTGAAGCTTCTGATGCAAAATCCGGGGAAGGTGTTTTCGCCCAAGGAAATCTATGAACGGGTATGGAAGGATTTGCCCTATGGTAGCGAAAGCACAGTGGCAGTACATATCCGACATTTGAGAGAGAAGATAGAAATCAATCCGGCGGAACCACGATATCTGAAAGTGGTTTGGGGCCAGGGGTACAAGTTTGAAAAGGGGGCAAGGTCGTGAAAAATGAGAAAAAATATACCCTATTAGGAAAATGTATGGCGGTTTTGGGTATTGTATTGAGCATACTATGCCTGCCAGCAAGTGTGGCGGGGGTTTATTATATGGTGGAGGAAGGCTTCTATATCACCGATGCCCAAAGCAGGAAGGATACCTACTTGCAGGAATATCTGGGTGATTTGGGCAGAGAGGTTTTATATACCTTTCACCGATACGGAGAGGCAGAAGCTGATAAGGTACTGGCGGGCTGCTCCGTGGATGCCGTCATCTTAAACGGTAATGACAGTTGGAATGAAGCAAAGTACGGCAAAGAAATTGAGTGGACCCACACTTATGTATTTCAGGAATTCAGGGCAAGAGGTTCTTTTATCGTTCAGATGATAGTGCCCAGAGAGAAGGGCTATCCGGACTATATTGCTGTGGTTTGTTTCCTGACGGAGCATTTGAATCTTTTCAAAGTATTACTGCCCTTATTGGTGGTGTTGAGTCTTCTTGTGGGGATTGTCAGTGTTGCTTATTTCAGGAAAGCACTTGCAGAGTCCAAGAAAGCAAAAAAACAGGGCGCGAATCTCTACATACCCACAGATTTACTGGTAGTGTTGTTGGGAGCAGCTATATGGGGAGTATTTCAGATACCCTTACCCGGCAGTCAGGATATATTCTCCGTATCGGGTTATATACGTTTTGTGGCAATTGCTATCATTGCGATATTTGGGGGATTGGCTTTGTATAGTCACGCATGTGAAGAAGGGGTGGTAAAGCGTAGTATTCTCTATGCTTTGTGGCATAGGTTTGAGAAGGTATTTGCTTTTTTCGGAGAAATCCTACACAAGATACCCCTGATTTGGAAGACTGCGATTATCGTATTGGGACTTACGCTGGCCGAACTATTGGCGTGGATTTATGTGAAAGGAAAAATCCCTACTAACTATTCTCTCTATCGGATGCTGATATGCTTATTTGCAGCATGGATTATTACCAGAGTTGTATTGATTCCTTTCTTGTTTTACAGGTTGCAGCAGATGTTTCTGCTAAAGAAGGCGGGAGAAGAGCTGGCAAGGGGCAACAGTGATTACAAGGTGGATGTGGAAGGATTACACGGGGACATCCGCCGACATGCAGAGAATCTGAACCGGATTTCAGAAGGCGTGGCAACGGCAGTGAATGAGCGGATGAAAAGTGAGCATCTAAAGACAGAGCTGATTACCAATGTATCCCATGATATTAAGACTCCCCTTACCTCTATCATTAATTATTCGGATTTGATTTGCAAGGAAGAAACGGATAATGAGAAGATTAAGGAGTATTCGGAAGTTTTGTATCGTCAGGCTGGAAGATTAAAGAAGCTGTTGGAGGATTTGATGGAGGCAGCCAAAGCTTCCACCGGAAATGTAGAAGTAAGTCTGCAGACCTGTGATATCGGAGTGTTATTGGAGCAGGCAGTGGGAGAATTCGAACAAAGGCTTTCAGAGAAGCAGTTGACCCCGGTGGTTAAAAAGCCGGAGGAAGAGATACAGATTATGGCGGACAGTAGGCTGTTATGGAGAGTGTTTGATAATCTGCTGACCAACATTTGTAAATACAGTCAAAGCGGAACCAGGGTATACCTGACTGTGGAGCGGAAAGAAAATAAGGTACATATCTTTTTTAAGAACATCTCTGAATATGCATTGGATATTAGTGAAGAGGAACTGATGGAACGCTTTGTAAGAGGGGACCGTTCCAGACATACCGAAGGTAACGGATTGGGTCTTGGTATCGCAAAAAGTTTGGTAGAATTACAGGGAGGTACCCTTGAGATAAGTGTGGATGGTGATTTGTTTAAGGTATTGGTTACCTTGTCCTTGCAGGAAGACAATAAATAAAATAACTGATAACCCGAAAAGATAAAATGTGAAAAAGTCCGGTAGACTGCCGGGCTTTTTTGCTATAAAATAGGGATAGTATGATTTGGGAGGAATATAAGCATGAATCGGCGCAATTACCAAAAGGAATTGGATAGATTACTGGAACAGCTGAAGGGTCAGGAAGAGAAGCATTTGTTTTTACACAGTTGCTGTGCGCCATGTAGCAGTTATGTTCTGGAATACTTAAGTCCCTGTTTTCGGATTACGGTTTTTTACTACAATCCTAATATTACGGCTTCTGCTGAGTATTTTAAGCGTGTGGAAGAGCAGAAGCGTCTTATAGAGATTCTGAATCAAAAGGAGGGTCACTTCCCCATACAGGTAGTGGAAGGAGATTACAGGCCGAAGGACTTTTTGGATGTGGCCGAAGGGTTGGAGGATTGCCCGGAAGGGGGCGAACGATGCTTTGCTTGCTATCGTCTGCGCTTGGAAGAAACCGCCAAGCGGGCGAAGGAGTATGATGCAGACTATTTTGCCACCACGCTTACTATCAGCCCCCTTAAAAATGCGGAAAAGCTGAATGAACTGGGAGAAGAGTTTGCACTAATCTATGAGGTTCCCTGGTTGCCTTCAGATTTTAAGAAAAAGGAAGGTTATAAGCGTTCCATTGAGTTGTCGGCAGAGTATGATTTGTATCGCCAGGACTATTGCGGATGTGCTTTTTCCAAGGCAGAGCGGGAAAGACAAAAGAACTTGTCAGATTGATAAATATACGTTATAGTAATAACAATGGTGCCCGAAGGGGCATAAAGAATAACTTGTTAGCTAACGAGGAGAATAACAGAATGAAGAAGATTTTGGATTTGATATCAGAGGAAATGCAGCAGGCCTTTGAAAAGACCGGATATGCAAAGGAATTGGGCAAGGTGACCCTGTCTAATCGTCCGGATTTGTGCGAATATCAGTGTAACGGTGCCATGGCAGGTGCAAAGCAGTACAAGAAGGCCCCCATCATGATTGCCAATGATGTGGCAGCACAGCTTGAGGATAGCAAGGTGTTTGCAGAAGTCAATGCAGTGGCTCCCGGATTTTTGAATTTGAAGATAAAGGAAGACTTTTTGAAGGATTATTTGGAAGGTATGGCAGCGGATGAAAAGTTCGGTCTGGATATGCCTGAGAATCCTAAGAAGATTGTAATCGATTACGGCGGACCTAATGTGGCAAAGGCTTTGCATGTGGGACATTTACGTTCTGCCATCATCGGTGAAAGTGTAAAGAGAATAGCACGTTACGTGGGACATGATATTATCGGCGATATTCATTTGGGAGATTGGGGACAGCCCATGGGTCTGATTATTCATGAGTTGGAGCTCAGATATCCGGATTTGCCTTATTTTGATGAAAGCTATACCCGAGAGTATCCTGCAGAAGCACCTTTTACCATTGCGGAGCTGGAGGAAATCTATCCCACTGCCAGCGGTAAGGCCAAGGAGGATGCGGAGTACAAGGCAAAGGCCATGGAGGCTACCTTTAAGCTGCAAAGTGGTGTGAGAGGCCATCGTGCACTTTGGAATCACATCATACGTGTTTCCGTCAGTGATTTGAAGAGAAATTATAACAATCTAAATGTGGAGTTCGAACTTTGGAAGGGTGAGTCCGATGCCCATGACTGGATTCCGGATATGGTAAAGTATATGAAGGATGAGGGCTATGCATATATCAGCGACGGTGCGTTGGTAGTGGATGTAAAGGAAGAAACGGACACCAAGGAGATTCCTCCTTGTATGATTTTGAAGTCTGACGGTGCTTCCCTTTACAATACCACAGACCTGGCTACCATCAAGATGCGTATGGCTGAATATGCACCGGAACAGATGATTTATCTTACGGATAAGCGTCAGGACCTGTATTTTGAGCAGGTATTCCGTTGTGCCAAGAAGACCAAGCTGGTAAATGATGATACAGAGCTTCTTCACATTGGCTTCGGTACCATGAACGGCAAGGATGGCAAGCCCTACAAGACCCGTTCCGGCGGCGTGCCCCGTTTGGAGAATCTGATTGAAGAAATCAATGTGGAAATGCTTCGTAAGATTAAGGAAAATGCAGAACTGAAAGGCTATCAGATAGACGAAGAAGAGGCAGTAAAGACCGCAAAAATTGTAGGTCTTGCAGCTATTAAGTACGGTGACCTGTCCAACCAGCCTGCCAAGGATTATGTCTTTGATGTGGAAAGATTTACCTCTTTTGAAGGCGATACCGGCCCCTATGTGCTGTATACCATCGTGCGTATCAAGTCCATTCTGGCAAAATACAAGGAGCAGGGCGGAGACTTGGCTTCAGCAAAGCTTCAGAACGTTCAGAATGGTGCAGAAAAGGCATTGGCTATGGAATTGGCGAAATTCAATGCCACCATGCAGGCGGCTTACGAAGAAAGTGCACCCAATAAGGTTTGTGCTTATATCTACGATTTGGCCAATGAATTTAACCGTTTTTACCATGAAACCAAGATCCTGGTAGAAGAGGATGAAACAAAGAAAGCCGGCTGGATTGCGCTCTTAGGCCTTACAAAGGACGTGCTGGAAGCATGTATTGATGTGCTTGGTTTTGAGGCACCGGAAAGAATGTAAAAAAATTGTTATTTTATAGAAAAAAAGTTGTTGACAAAACGCAACCGGCATTGTATACTAACAAAGTCGGTTGCGACAAAGCTTTTAAGCGGGGTCTTAGCTCAGCTGGGAGAGCATCTGCCTTACAAGCAGAGGGTCACAGGTTCGAGCCCTGTAGGCCCCATTAAATACTTAAAAGCAAACAGAATATGGCGAGATAGCTCAGTTGGCTAGAGCATACGGTTCATACCCGTAGTGTCGAGGGTTCAAATCCCCCTCTCGCTACTAACAAAAAGGAATCCATCTGGATTCCTTTTTGTGTTGCAGACCCAATCCCTCTCTCGCTATCTTAAGTAAGCAAGGCAGGAAAAGTCTGACAACTGCTAAGAAAGTACTTTGTTTTTGTAAAAAAGTGTGCTATAATGATGGTATCTATTTTATATGGATATGAGGGTGTTAAAGGGGAGCTTTTTTCCTTTACCGTGAATTAAGTGCATGGAGTATAACATGAAAAAAAAGATTGCCGTATTTGCCAATGGTTGGAGTAATGAATATCTGGAATTAGTATTAGAGGGTGCTAAGAATCGTGCTGCAGAAGACAATATTGATTTGTTTGTATTTTTGAATTATTCTTCCGGTAGCGAGAGTGACCCCGGTAATGTTGGGGAAAGCATGATATTTAGTTTGCCTAATATTGCGGATTTTGATGCTGTGTTATTGATGGGGAATACCATTAATATGGCTTATGAGCGTAAAGAATTGCGTGAAAAGATATTGAAGTACAAGATTCCGGCCATTAGTTTAGAATATCCGATGCAAGATATTCCCTATATCGGTACAGATACGTATCAGGGTATTTATAACTTGATGTTACACGTGTTAGCAGTTCATCATGCACATGATTTCGTTTTCATGAGCGGTCCCAGAAGCAATCAGGAAAGCGAAAGCAGAAAAAGGGCAGTAGAGGATGCACTGGAAACGGCCGGATTAGTATTGAGAGAAGAGAATATTATTGAAGCCGATTGGTCCTATTTTGTATCATATGATAAGACAATAGAATATGTAAATACTCATGATAAGTTACCTGATGCCATTGTATGTGCTAACGATGAGATGGCTATCGGTGTATGTGCCGCACTGGATTTTATGAAGGTGCGTGTACCGGATGATGTGATTGTAACCGGTTGCGACTATTTGAGAAGAGGGCAAGACTTTTTCCCTATTTTGTCTACAGTGGGACGAGAGTGGGATAAACTTGGCTATCAGGGTATGGATATGCTGATTCAGCAGATGAACGGTGCAGAAATACCTATGAATACCGTTTTACAATCTACTCCGATTGTGGGAGAGAGCTGCGGATGTAATGTGAGCCTGACTAAGTCTGATGAGAGATTACATTCTATTATTGCTAATTATCGAGTGCAAAGAGAAGATGCCATTAACGAATGGCAGTTACGTTATATTGATGAATTGTTTTCTAAGAAGAATTCCGTAGATGGATTAAAGGAAAGTATGAGAAATACTTTCCAGGATAACCATTCCTTTGAGGGCGAAAATTTTATGCTTTGCATTGTGGATCGTTATTTTGAAGAAAAGGAAAGCTGGGAAGAATTAAAACTGGGTGAGTTGACAGAACGCATGGATGTTTATGTGAATCTGGTTGATGGAAAAGCTGTTATCACGGATAAATTCCCTACAAAAGATTTATTGCCTTATTATGACGGCAATACAGAAGAAACTCAGGTTTACTTGTTTATACCTTTAAATACAAAATTGACCAGCATAGGCTATATGGTCCAAAAGAACAATTTAAAACGTGTATACGAGCAAAGCATTTATGTATGGCTTCGTCGTGTCAGCCAGGATTTGGAACGTGTGAAGCAGAATATCCGAGTGGAAGAACTGAATAAGAAGCTGAAGGAAGTTTCGATTACGGATGCTTTGACCGGACTTCGTAATCGTACCGGATTTGATGTATTGGCATTGCCTTGCTTATTGGAATGCCAGAAGCAGGGGAAGCATAGTGCTATCGTATTTGCAGATGTAAATCAGATGAAGCTGATTAATGATAAACATGGACATTTACAAGGAGATTTGGCACTGTGTACCGTAGCAGAAGCCATCAAAAAGGCGCTTCCGGAGAACTGGGTTGCAGTTCGGTATGGCGGAGATGAATTCCTCATGGTTGGTGAGTGTCGCGATGCACAGGATGCAGATGAGATTACAGAGAATTTAAGGGTGGAATTGGAGACACTTAAGAGTAAGAGAAGGCTGAGCTTTAATTTGTCGGTTAGTATCGGTTCTGTGGTAATGTATCCGGAAGAGAATAACAATTTGGAAGAATACTTAAGAAGAGCGGATGAAGCCATGTATGTGGCAAAGCAGTATTTCCATGAGACACAGGCAAGTTTGATTTAATAACAGGAAGGAACAACAAGGGTTGTTCCTTCTTTTCAAGTAGAACTCACATAATGTGAGGAGGAGGTTTTATGAGAGTAGGAATGGGCTATGATGTACATCGTCTGGTGGAAGGACGGGATTTAATCATGGGAGGCGTGAAGATTCCTTACGAGAAGGGTCTTCTCGGACATTCGGATGCGGATGTGCTTCTTCATGCCATATCCGATGCTTTGTTGGGAGCAGCGGCGCTTGGTGATATCGGGAAGCATTTTCCGGATACGGATCCGGCTTATAAAGGGATATCCTCTCTTTTGTTATTGCAGAAGGTGGGAGAGCTTTTGGAAGAGAAGGGCTATCTGATTGAAAATATTGATGCCACTATCATTGCACAGGCACCTAAGATGCGCCCCCATATTGATACCATGCGGGAGAATATAGCAGGAGCTTTGGGGATTTCAATAGAACAGGTAAATGTAAAGGCCACCACGGAGGAAGGCTTAGGCTTTACCGGAACAGGAGAAGGGATTTCTTCCCAGGCTATTTGCCTGCTGACCAGTCCCTTTAATCTGGTAGCAGAGGATGTAAGCGGCAATAAATGTGCCGGTTGTCAAGGTTGCGGCAAGTAAACGAAGGAATGTCTGAGGGAGGGAAGAATTGCCCTATTGACAAATGCGGATATTTTGCATATTCTAAAGAATAGATAGAGAAAAACTGTGAACGAAAAGAGTACTCCAAGGAAAGTCACAGGGAGGGCGTGTCGGCGACTGGAAGCATGCCTGATGGAAGATGGAGGAAGTGCATTCGGGAGTTGGTTTTGCGAAGGTGCCTATAAACGGCAAACTAGCAGAACTCGTAGGCGTGCGTTAAACGCATTGAGGGAAAGGCAGATTTGCCTTTAAAAAGAGTGGAACCGCGGATAAATTCGTCTCTTAGGGAGGAGTTTATCCGTTTTTTTCGCGAATAAGGAAGGCGAAGCCTTTCGAGTCTGCTTATGAGAGGAGATTTGCTTATGGGCTTTATCAGTAATATCAAAGAAGAGATAAAAATCGTACAAGAGCGTGACCCGGCCATTCATTCCAAGATGGAAGTGCTTTTGTATCCCAGCTTTAAGGTAATGCTTCATTATCGGCTGGCTCATAAGTTGTATAAGAAAGGGCATTATTTCTGGGCCAGATACATTTCCCAGAGAGCTGCCAGAAAGACCGGTATCGAGATTCATCCCGGTGCTCAGATTGGTAAGGGATTTTTTATTGACCATGGGAATGGTGTTATTATCGGGGAAACCACAATTATCGGAGACAATGTAACTCTTTATCAGGGAGTCACCTTAGGGGGTACCGGTAAGGAGCATGGCAAGCGTCATCCCACCATCGGTAATAATGTAATGATCAGTGCCGGAGCTAAGGTACTTGGTTCCTTTACCATCGGGGATAATTCCAAAATCGGTGCCGGAAGCGTAGTGCTTCATGAGGTGCCGCCCGGATCCACGGTAGTGGGTGTGCCGGGACGTGTGGTGAAGCGTATGAATACGGCATTGCCACAGGAAACTATGAACCAGACCGATTTGCCCGACCCGGTCAAGGAAGATATTGCAGCACTCATGCGTGCCAATGCAGAATTAACCAGTCGTTTGATTGATTTGGAAGAGGCTATAGAAAAGATAAAAAAGGAGAATGAAGATGAAACTGTTTAATACCTTAACCAGAAATGTAGAAGAGTTTAAGCCCAATGTGGAAGGCAAGGTAAATATGTATACCTGCGGACCTACCGTGTATCATTTTGCACATATTGGTAATTTGAGAAGTTATATCATGGAGGACGTACTGGAGAAGACCTTACGTTACGCAGGCTATGATGTAAAGCGTGTTATGAATATTACAGACGTAGGACACCTTTCTTCTGATGCGGATACCGGCGAGGATAAGATGCTTAAGGGTGCAAAGCGTGAAAATAAGACGGTTATGGATATTGCAAAGTTCTATACCGATGCGTTCTTTGCAGATTGCGCTAAGTTAAATATCAAGACTCCCGATGTGGTAGAGCCTGCTACCAATTGTATTGACAGCTTCATCGAAATGATTGAGAAGCTTTTAGAGAAGGGCTATGCATATCAGGCAGGAGAGAATATTTATTTTGATACTTCAAAGCTTCAGAACTACTATGTATTCGGCAATCAGAACGAGGAAGAGTTGATGGTTGGTGTGCGTGATGATGTAACCGAGGACACCAACAAGAAGAATAAGAATGATTTCGTACTGTGGTTTACTAAGTCTAAGTTTGAAGACCAGGCACTGAAGTGGGATAGCCCTTGGGGCGTAGGATATCCCGGCTGGCATATTGAGTGTTCTTGCATCAGTATGAAGCATTTGGGCGAGTATATGGATATCCACTGCGGCGGTATTGACAATATGTTCCCTCACCACACCAACGAAATCGCACAGAGTGAGGCGTACCTTGGACATAAGTGGTGTAATTATTGGTTTCACGTACATCATTTGAACGACCAGACCGGCAAGATGAGTAAGTCTAAGGGTGAATTCCTGACCGTATCCCTGATTGAAAGCAAGGGCTACAATCCTTTGGCCTACAGACTGTTTTGCTTGCAGTCTCATTACAGAAAGCCTCTGGTATTCTCTTATGAAGCATTGGATCAGGCTACCGGTACCTACAATAAGTTAAAGAACCGTGTGGCTGTGTTGGCTAAGGATGGTGCCGTGAACGAAGCAACAGTGGCAGAATACAAGGCAAAATTCGTAGAAGCAGTGGGCAATGATGTGAACACATCCATGGGTATTACTTTACTGTATGATGTATTGAAGGCGGACTTGGATGATGCTACCAAGCGCGCCATCATCGGTAGCTTCGATGAAGTATTGGGCCTTGATTTATTGAAGGAAGAAGTGGTAGCAGAGCCCGCCGTAGATGCTGAGCTGGAAGCTTATGTACTGGCAAAGATTGAAGAGCGTAAGGCAGCAAAGAAGGAAAAGAACTTTGAACTGGCAGATGCTATTCGTGCAGAGCTGTTAGAGAAGGGTGTGGAAATCAAGGATACCCGTGAAGGAGTAGTATGGAAGCTGGTTTAAGCTTATTAGGACAGATAAAGAAGGAATTTCAGTGTAAAGAGGTGGATGTGCGTGCCTATTCCCCTCTTACACTGGCATACATAGGGGATGCGGTATATGAGATGGTGATTCGTACCGTCATCGTGGAACGTGCCAACAAAGCGGCAAATGAACTTCATAAAAAGACGGTAAAGTATGTACAGGCGGGAACCCAGGCGGCTATGATTATGGCACTGCAGGATATTCTGACGGAGGACGAGCTGGCCGTATTTAAGCGAGGCCGCAATGCCAAGTCCAACACATCCGCTAAGAATGCATCTATCACGGATTATCGGAAGGCTACGGGGTTTGAAGCTTTGATAGGCTTTCTGTATCTGATGGATGATATGGACAGAGTGCTGTTTTTGGTGAAGGAAGGAATTGAAAGAGTAGGGTTGAGTATATAAGAGAGGGAAGATACCATGGGATATCAGGAATTAACAATCGAAGGAAGAAATGCAGTAATTGAGGCCTACCGTTCCGGGAAGCCCATTGATAAGATTTTTATATTGGACGGTTGTCAGGATGGTCCCATGATGACCATTAAGAGAGAGGCCAAAAAGCATGATACTTTGGTGAAGTTTGTGAGCAAGGAGCGTTTGGATCAGATGTCCGAAACCGGCAAGCATCAGGGGGTTATCGCCTATGCGGCAGCTTACGAGTATGCGGAGGTAGAGGATATTTTGCAGGCGGCAAGGGATAAGAATGAACCTCCGTTTATTTTCTTATTGGATAATATTGAGGACCCGCATAACTTGGGTGCCATTATCCGTACCGCTAATCTGGCAGGAGCACATGGCGTAATCATTCCGAAAAACCGTGCAGCAGGACTGACAGCTACGGTGGCACGTACCTCGGCAGGTGCTTTGAATTATACTCCGGTAGCGAAGGTGACGAACCTGGCCAAGACCATCGAGGATTTAAAGAAGGAAGGCTTGTGGTTTGTGTGTGCGGATATGGGCGGAACCACCATGTATCAGCTGGATTTGAAGGGGGCCATCGGACTTGTTATCGGCAATGAAGGAGAAGGTGTGGGACGTCTGGTGAAGGAAAAGTGTGATATGATTGCTTCTATCCCCATGAAGGGCGACATTGATTCCTTAAATGCTTCCGTGGCAGCAGGTGTGCTGGCTTATGAAATCGTAAGACAAAGATTGCAGTAAAACAGTGGAGGAAATATGTATATAAACTACGAGCAGGAAAGCGATGAAAGCCTCATAGAGCGTCTGCGGGACGGAGAGAGTACCATCGTGGATTATATCATGAATAAGTACAAGTATCTGGTGAGAAGTAAGGCCCAGGCCATGTACATCCTGGGTGCTGATACGGAGGACCTGATACAGGAAGGCATGATAGGGCTTTTTAAGGCGGTAAGGGACTATGATTGCGGCAGGGATGCCAGCTTCTTTACTTTTGCGGAGCTTTGTATCAGCCGGCAGATGTATACGGCGGTACAGGCCTCTCAGCGAAAAAAGCATGCCCCCTTAAATACTTATATTTCTTTGTACGGTGAGCAGAAGGAAAAGGGTGAGGGAGCACCTTTGGAGGAGATTCTTTCTTCCGGAGCCGGTAGTAATCCGGAGACATTATTTCTGGATAAGGAACGTATGGAGTATCTGGAGGGAGAGATAGACAAGGAGCTTAGCACCTTTGAAAAGCAGGTGCTGGATTTGTACTTGACCGGAATGAGCTATTCCCAGATTGCCAAGGTCCTTGGAAAAGAGGAAAAATCCACTGACAATGCCTTACAAAGAGTGAAAGCAAAGATTAAGAAAATTCTGAAAAACTAAGATAAAGTGTAGAAAGCTACGCTTTATCTTTTTTTAATACTTTAATACAGGTTATTTTATTGACTTTGACAAAACGCAAGAATATAATAAATTGCGTGAAAAAATGTGCTTTTGTGAAAATAGGGAGTAATTTATGATTTCAAAATTCAGTGTAAAAAAACCATATACTGTGCTGGTAGGTGTGATATTATCCATCGTATTGGGTGTCGTATCCTTTACTAAGATGACCACGGATTTACTGCCCAGTATCAGTTTGCCATATGTAATCGTTATGACTACATATCCCGGTGCCAGTCCGGAGACCGTGGAAATGGCGGTGACCAAGCCGGTAGAAGCGTCCATGGCAACAGTCAGCAATATTCAAAGTGTCAGTTCCATGTCCGCAGAGAATTATTCCTTAGTAATACTGGAGTTTGCCCAGTCAGCGGATATGAATGCGGTATCCTTGGAAATTAGGGAGAATCTGGACCAGATTACTTCCTATTGGGATGAGACCGTGGGCAACCCCATCATCATGAAGCTGAACCCGGATATGCTGCCGGTTATGATTGCCGCAGTGGGTGTAGATGGTATGGAGCATGCCGAAATCAGTCAATACGTACAGGAAACTATTATGCCGGAGCTGGAAAGTGTCGAAGGTGTAGCCAGCGTCAGTGCAGATGGTTTATTAGAGGAGCAGATCAATGTCATCATCCGTCAGGATAAGGTGGATGAACTGAATGAAAAGATATATGCTGCCATCGATGAGAAGATGGAGGAAGCAGCACAGGAAATCGCAGACGGCAAGCAGAAACTGGAGGATGGCGAGAAGGAATTAGCCGACGGTAAGGCGGAGATTGTCAGCGGTCAGCAGGAGTTAAATGACGGCAAGAAAGAGATAGAAGACGGCGAAAAGGAGTTGGAGCAGAAGAAAAAAGAAACCATCGAGGAATTGGCAAAGACCAAGAATGAGTTACTTACTGCAAAAGCCAGCTTAGAATCCACCAAGATGACGATTACCACCGGTCTGGCCACAGCGGAAGGGTATCAGACTGCTATCAATAATATGGAGCCCTTGCTGGAGGTAAGAGGGAAGTATGAGGATGCCTATGACAGACTGCAGAATGCCAGGGAAGAGTTTGAAAGCGTGTCCGACTCCGATTCATCTACTATAAATGTTGATAATGCCAAGAAAGAAATAGAGGATTTGAAAAAGTCCTATGTAGATAATAGTATGATGCAGACCCTTGCATCTTCAGAGGAGACTTTGGGTACCCTTGTTACTACCCTAAAGACGCTTGATTGGTGTTCCGAGGAAGACCATGATGTGGTTGTGGAAAATATGACCATGCTGGATGTTTTGGTAGGTGTGTCCATGCTGAAGATGGAGAGTGACTTAAGCAATGCCACCCAGGGATTAGGCTTGGAAGCCTACAAAGTACTGATGAATCAGACCATGGTTACCATTGAAGATGGCTTGAAAAAGGTAAATCAGGGGCTTGTAGAAATCGAAAAGGGTGAGATGACGGCAGCCATTGAGTTTTCCAATGCCTCCATGCAGTTGGCTTTGGGCAAAATGCAGATGGAATCCGCACAGGCACAATTGGATGCTGCTTTGGAGCAGATTAATGCCGGTCAGGACCAGATGAATGAGGCAAAGGACCAACTGGAAGAGGGTGAGAAACAGTTTGAGGATGCCAAGGAAGATGCTTATAAGCAGGCCGATATGACTGAGATTCTTACAGTGGATACCATAAAAGGACTTTTGACTGCTCAGAATTTCTCCATGCCCGCAGGCTATGTAACTGAAGCAGGTGTGGATTATCTGGTGCGTGTAGGCGATAAGCCCGATGATATTGAAGAACTGAAAAAGTTGCCCCTTATGGATTTGCATATGGATGGGGTGCCGGTAATCACTTTGGAGGATGTGGCGGACGTATTTTACAGTGATAATAGTGCAGGTACCTATACCAATGTAAATGGCAGTGTGGGCTGTATGTTGACTATTCAGAAGCAGACCGGATATTCTACCGGTGAAGTGTCTGACTTACTGGGCGAACGCTTTAAGGAATTGATGGAAACAGAGGAAGGCCTGACCATTATTACCTTGATGGATCAGGGTATCTTCATTGATCTGGTTATGGATTCCATCATTAATAATGTGTTGTTTGGCGGTCTTTTGGCGATAGTGGTGTTGATTCTTTTCCTGAAGGATTTGCGTCCCACTATGGTGGTTGCATGTTCCATTCCCGTGAGCTTGGTGACTGCTATTGTATGTATGTATTTCAGCGGAGTAACGCTTAATGTAATATCTCTGTCCGGTCTGGCACTGGGTATCGGTATGCTGGTGGATAACTCCATCGTAGTTATTGAGAATATTTATCGACTACGCAGCGAGGGATATTCTATGCGGGAGGCTGCTATCAAAGGTACCTCTGAAGTAGGCGGTGCGATTGTGGCATCTACATTGACTACCGTATGTGTATTCCTGCCTATTGTATTTACGGAGGGTATTACCAGACAGTTGTTTGTGGATATGGGGCTTACCATTGCGTATTCCCTGTTTGCCAGTCTGTTTATCGCTATGACAGTGGTGCCGGCTATGGCATCTAAGACCTTGAACAAGACCAAGAGTGTGCAGGACGGAAGATTTTTCGCAGGATTGGTTAAGGCATATACGAAGTTATTGGGGCTTGCTTTAAAGGCAAAATCCTTGGTTATTATTTTGTCTCTGGCACTTTTGGTAATCAGTATTGCCGCTGCTTGGACCAATGGTACCGCATTTATGTCAGATATGGATTCAACGCAGTTGACAGTAACGGTTACGTTGCCGGATGATGCGAAATTAGAAGATACGGCTGAACTTACCAATCAGGTGGTAGAGAGAATCCTGGAGATAGAGGATGTGAAGGATGTAGGTGCTATGCTGAGTGCTACCTCCATGTCCACCTTTACCGGCGGTGGTGGCAGTACCACCGGTACTACCATATATGTAGTGGCCCATGATGATAAGACCATGACCAATGAGGAGATTGCGGATATTATTGAGGCAAAGACGGAGGATTTGAATGCAGAGATTGCCATCCAGACTTCCAGTATGGATATGTCTGCTTTGGGTGGTAGTGGTATTTCCATCCAGGTGCGTGGTAGAGATATTGATACCTTGCAGGATGTAGCAAAGGAACTGGCAGCCATTATAGAAACCGTAGAAGGTACGGCGGAGGTATCCGATGGTTTGGCAGAAACCGGTGAGGAACTGCGTATTACCGTGGATAAGGAGAAGGCTATTTCCCATGGTTTGACCGTGGCACAGGTGTTTACACAGATAGCCCCCAAGCTGGCTGAGGCAAGCGTAGCCACTACTTTGGAAGCCTCTGATAAGGATTATTCGGTATATGTGGAAAGCGGTGCGGATACAGAGCTGACCAGAGAGCTGGTGAAAGCGTTGACCGTAAAGGGTACCGATGCGGAAGGAAAATCAGTGGAGATTCCTTTGGAGGAAATCGTAGAGTTTTCGAATGCTATGTCATTGGATACCATCAGCCGTGTAGATAACACCAGATATCTTACTGTTTCAGCGACAATCGCAGACGGATACAATGTGGGTAGAGTCGCAACAGCGGTAGAGCAGAAGCTGAAGAATTATGAGGTGCCGGAGGGCTGCAAGCTGGTATTTGCCGGTGAGAATGAAACTATCAATGACGCCTTGGAACAGGTGGGATTGATGATGTTACTGGCTGTCATCTTCATGTATTTAATCATGGTGGCCCAGTTCCAGTCCTTGAAATCACCCTTTATCATCCTGTTTACAATACCGTTGGCATTTACAGGCGGCTTCTTCGGATTGTTCTTTAGTAACAGTGAAATCAGTGTAATCGCCATGATTGGTTTCGTCATGCTGTCCGGTGTCATCGTAAACAACGGTATCGTGATCGTAGACTATATGAATCAGCTTCGGGAAGGCGGCAGGTCTAAGAGAGAAGCAATCCTTGAAGCCGGTAAGACCAGAATGCGACCGGTATTGATGACTGCCCTGACAACCATCCTGGCATTGTCTACCATGGTATTCTCTAATGATATGGGTTCTGAAATGGCGAAGCCCATGTCCGTGGTAACCATCGGTGGTTTATCCTATGGTACCTTGCTGACTTTGATTGTGATTCCTTGTATATATGATCTTTTCAATCCGGAGCGCAAGAAAAAAGGCGGGGTAATTGAGGCTGTGGATACACAGGAAGATGCTGAATATTCGGAATATGAAGAAGTGCAGGAAACAGTAGAGTATGAGGAAGTAACTTCGGAGGAGACTTCCGCAGAAGAAATCTAAAAATTATCATTAATAAGTGCGATAGCCGAAGCGGGTGTCTCCCGCTTCGGGATGCGCTTAATCATTTATTCTATTATCTGATAGAAAATCATCCCAAAATTGTAATTTAAGAAAAGTGGCTTAATTTTTCAGTTGAGAAAGGCCTGGAAGTAGCCCAAAACTAAGCTAAAAACTATAAAATTGAAAAAGTGGCTTAGTTTTTCAGCTGAGAAGGGCCTGGAAGTAGCCCAAAACTAAGCTAAAATCTGTGAAATTGGAAAAGTGGCTTAGTTTTTCAGTTGAGAAGGGCCTGGAAGTAGCCCAAAACTAAGCTAAAAACTATAAAAATGAAAAAGTAGCTTAATATTTCATCTGTGTGAGGTTGGGAAGAAGCAGAAACCTAAGCCTAAAAATGGAGAAAAAGGGCTTAGTTCACTCAGACATGATAAAAATAAATAAGAAAAGGAGAACAAAATTATGAGAACAAAGGAGCAATTAGTTGAACGTTGTCAGTATTTACAGAAGGTAGAGAAGGAAAAAGAGAATGCCTTGTTAAAAGCACCTTTGGGAACTTTACGAGTGATGCAGCAGGGCGAGAATATGCGCTATTATGTGAGGAAAGAAGAATATCCTAATGATACAATCTATCTTCCTAAGGAGAAGTTAAATCTGGCAAGGGACTTGGCGCAAAAGGATTATGATCAAAAGGTGTTAAAAGCCGTAAGCAAGGAATTGACAGCAATAAACAAATATATACAGCATTGTCCGTCCATAAGAGCAGAGCAAATTTATGAGACACTCCACAAAGGAAAACAGAGTTTGGTAACCCCTCTGTATCCATCTGATGAAGAATATGTACGGGAATGGGAGGCTGTAGAGTACGAGGGCAAACCTTTTTCAGAGAATGTACCGGAGTTTTATTCCATGAAGGGGGAGCGGGTACGATCCAAGTCAGAAGTTATTATAGCGGATATGTTATATCA
Organism: Lachnospiraceae bacterium; assembly: GCA_017520425.1. Classification (GTDB taxonomy): domain Bacteria; phylum Bacillota; class Clostridia; order Lachnospirales; family Lachnospiraceae; genus Acetatifactor. The sequence goes on from JAFXFO010000027.1 coordinate 19,154, forward strand.
GATGGGGATTCCTTATCGATATGAATATCCATTGTATTTGCGGGGCTTGGGAGTAATCTACCCCGATTTTACAGTGCTCAATGTAAGGGAGAGGAAAGCGGTATATTGGGAACATTTTGGAAGAATGGATGATCCGGAATATGCGGAGAAGGCGGTGCGGAAAATAAATTGTTTCAGACAGAATGGTTATTATGAAGAGGATAATACCCTGTATACATATGAAACTGGAAAAGAACCATTGAATCAGAAAATGATAAGGAGTTTGATAGGGCGAAGACTAAACTAGGAAATATACTAATTTGATGGATGAAAAAACTAAAGAATTGTGTTAAAATATACGATAATAAGATATAGAGTTTATGGAAGAACTTTGTGATTTGGGAGGAAGCAAGGATGCATTCAATCTATACTAATTTAAAGGTAAATAATGAAATAGAACTATGTGAAATAGAGGATGGAGATCACAGAAAAGTTATAGAGAAGGAACTGTTAAAGAACCGAATCTCTTACTTTTTGCGTTGGCCCAAGAGAAGCATTTTCAGTAGGAAAAACACCTGCATCCTCTGTGTGCATGATGATGTGAAGGAGTCTGCGTCAGAAATCGTTCAGTCCATTTGTGATGAATTGGGTTATGCAGTTCGGTTTATGTATAAAAAGACCAAAAATGACTTCTTATAAATATTATAATTTGTCTAAAAAATACATGCAATTTTTGTTGACAAATGAAGAAAGCTCTGATACAATAGCATTTGTGATTGGGGAAACCCAAACATGCTGCTGTGGCTCAGTCGGTAGAGCGTCGCATTGGTAGTGCGGAGGTCACGGGTCCGATTCCCGTCAGCAGCTTCCACGCTAGGCTAAAGCCGGGCAAAACGTAAAAGAAAAAGCAGGACATCAAGTTTACTTGAGAGTCCTGCTTTTTCTTTTGCGTTTTATCGGGCGCAGCCCGTGATGAGCAACGTCAGTTGCGAATCCCGGCGTTAGCCTAAGTGTAGAGAGAGAAGGCGCAGCCCGTGATGAGCAACGTCAGTTGCGAATCCCGGCGTTAGCCTGGCTGCCATGATAAGTATTGGGTGCGGCTGCTGACGGGAATCGGACCCGTGACCTCCGCACGAATAAAGTAATAATCTGTTTATGCTATTATACTTATACATCCGCCAGGTTATTATTTTATAAGTTGAGAATATATGATATAATTCATACAAGGTAGAAACGTGTTTACAAGGAGCCCAATATGCGACTGATAAATTATGATTTTGATGATTTGTATGCATTAATTGTATTTTTCAGAAATGATACAGATAAAATTGCAGAGTATGCAGAAGCAATCAAACAAATAATTGCCTGCTTAGAGGGGAAAAACGGAAAAATCGAATCTTCATGCAATACAATTCGTAAAATATTGCAATATTATGTCAAGGAAGAAGAACCGGGTCTGTTTTGGATATGGGTAGAGAATATCTACACGGGGAATGTTTTTACTATGAAAAATGAGGGATATTACCGTGTACTGGCGGCAGTATTTCGAGAAATGCTTGCCGGTATAGGAGATAATCAACGCTTGTGGTGCCTATGTGATGCAACCCACAATCTGCCCATATTGCTGGTGGAATGTAAGGAACCGAAGAAGGGGATTATAACCATGATTCGGATTTATCAAGTACAGTATAACAAAGATTTTTTGGCAGAAGAATTGAAAGCACTTTAACAAGATAGTTTACCAATGCCATTTGAATGATAAGAAAAGGATATAACAATGTTACAAAACACTATTGAAAATATGAGTAACTGGACCAAAATCACAGAATTCTCCGTGGGTGGTTTTCTTTGGATCGGCTATTCGAAAAAACAAACCCATAAACTGATATGCATTTCTTCGGAATATTCCTCTGTGGTGAATTGCGATACAGGAGAAATCGAAGAATGTGATGCAGAGTATGATGAAGAACAGTATATAGCTGTTTGCGACCGGTTTGAAGGGGAGGAGATACCCATTTATGGACAATATGGCGGAGAACCAATTCTTACCACATTAGCCGGTGAAAGCATTCACGTTCGAGTGCAGGAAGAGATGTATGCAGGGAAAGCGGTGATGAGATATAAAATATATTGGAATACATCGCAATCCCATGCGGAAATCTATAACAATTACGGATACTATGTTTGTTCCTTCAGCTTGTGCGGTAATTATTTCGTGCTGGCGGAGGATGCAGGAATTACAGTATATAAGAGAGGATAACCTATGATTCACGTGAATGTAAGAGGTCTTCTGATTCGGGAAAAGGAAGGCGAAAAGCAATTACTCATTCAGCTGAGAAAGCGAAAGGGCGAAGCGCAGGTGTATGAACTGCCCGGTGGCAGAATAAATGAATATGAAAGTATTACAGACGGACTCAAGCGGGAAATCATGGAAGAAACCGGTTTGAAGATAACTGCAATCCGTGGTGAACAGGAGAAGATTACCACCAACGGGAAAAGTTTTACTATGGAATGTATCAAGCCTTTTTCTGCTTATCAGACATTGGAGGGACCGGTAGATTCCTTTGGGATTCATTTTATTTGTGAAGCGGAAGGTGAACTGTTGACCACCGGTGATGATACGGCTGATATTCATTGGGCCTGTAGAGCAGAACTTCAAAAGCTTATTGATGAACATAAATTTTCAGAGATTGATTTGCCGGCGCTGTTAATGTTTTTGAAGAATTAATGTTAGGATTATTTTGTAAGGTCCGACTTGTATAGGATAAAGAGGCTGAACCCAATCCCCATTTACATGTGCATGTGAGACCGAGATATAAAAATGCTATTGAAATAAATAATCATTCGTACATGGATTCCGAGTTTGCACATCATTATGCTTTGCGAAAAGAGATTTTATTGACAAACGAAGATAGAAAAGTATTGTATGAGTTAATGAAGAAACATTTTTCTCAGTAGAGTCTGCGTATGATAAGATGGTATTGGACATATATGTAAGAAAGTTGAGAATATATCCAAAAAAAGGGCTATTTGCATGATTTTAAGGCTGTTTTCGTCAGAATTGGATATATAGAAAAAAATACAGCTAATATGTCCACAAAATAGGGCAAACCATGGATATTTTGGGAGGAATCTTTTGTATATGTCCAAAAAGCTTCAAAAAGTGTCTGATATATGCGAAAAAGGGGATTATTTTGGACATTTTTGGTAGAAAAAATAGTATATGTCCAAAGAAGAACCGGAGTTGGTGGTTAGCGTGTAGGTGGGGTCAAGGGAAGCCGTGAGAGATGCGAGAGTCTATACCATACATAAGATAGAGTCAGATAATTATATCCGATTTGTCATATATGTGCATGTCGACGTGTCGAAATTTGTAGATAATTGACGAAAAACACTTTTGCCCCTTCTCACAGGGGTAAAAGTATGGTATGATGATAAAAAATAAACAATAGTAAAGGAAGCCTGCATGAAACAAGCAACCCGAATGATAAAGGATATTTTAAAGCTAAAGTATCCTGACAATGATTTTCACCTGAAGTATTACAAGACCAAAGATGAAATCGAGCTGTTTGATAAGTTGACTATTCTTTGTGAAAAAGGGATTGATGTGGAGGAAGTGATTTCTCACATCAAAAAGTATGTATCCGGAATCGTAGTATATAAGACCGGTGAATTGATACCTCCGATTGACAGAGGGGTGAATAAAATGATTTCCATTGCCAGCTACAATTGGGTAGAGATGGCGGCATTGGAATATATTGAGGTGAAGACAGAGCTTTAGAATATGTAGAATATTCTAAAGCTTCTTTGTTTTTTCTTCATAAATTCTTAAGGGGATATACAATTGTCTGTATGCCGGAAACATGTTATAATTTTATGGTAATCTGACGAAAGGGGCGGACAGTATGAATAAAAGAGCGGATAGAAAGAATTTATATAAAGTATTTCTTTTGCCATGCCTGATACTTTGCATGGTAGTTGTATTTGGTATGACTGCTTTGCCGGTACGAGCAGAAGGTAAGGGAGATGCTTTTTTTGTATGGCTGGATGTGCTGAGTGCGGATGAAACAGCCTATGAAATACAGGTAAATATAGAGAACGAAGGGAAGGACTGGGAAGGCATTGTGAGAGTTGTACCCTATGAAAGATATCGCAAGGGTACCGCTTACGATACCGCGCTCAGTTTGCCGGAAGGCAGTAAAAAACAGTTTATTGTGAAGATACCCAGAATAAGCATGGAGGATGAAAACGGTACCCTGTTAGTTCATCTACTGGATACAAAGGACCGGGTAGTATTTGAGCAGGAATTTGTCCATTTGCTGAACGGTGGGATTTCGGCACTGAACATGGGTATTTTAAGTGATAATTATTCAGCACTGACCTATTTGGATATGGGAGGCAATACTCTGCATTATTGGTCGGATGAATATCCCATCCGCCTGATGGAGTTGAATCAGATGACCTTGTCGGAAAATCTGGAGAAGCTGCAGTTCCTGGTGATTGATGAGTATAATACGGAGGTGCTGACTGATGAGGAAGTGGCGGCTGTTGGCGCATGGTGTGAAAAGGGGGGCATCCTGCTGATTGGTACAGGAGCATCCGTAGATAAGACTTTGGGAGGTTTGTCATACCGCTTGGTGGATGTGGAAAGCGACGGAACGGTGGTACAAGGGCTGGATTCCTCGCAGAATCGCTATATAGATAGTTTTCAGTGGCAGATGCTGGACATGGTGGAGCTTCAGTATTTCGGGACATATTCTTATGAAATTATGTATACCACAGCAGCCGTGAACTATAATTGTCAAAACGGAGCAGTAGGTGTATTGCCTTATTCCCTGGTGGAGCTTGGTAAGCTGGGTAAAGATTTTTATGATGAATATTGGACAAGGGATGAGTTTGTAAGAGGAATCCTGCAGGATTTGTCCTATATGTCCGTTGCCAGCAATAATTATCCCTACAGAGATGTGAAATACAATGTGGCAGATGGGATGCGTGGTATGCTTCGAGCCATCGGCGGTGTGAACAGTGAGCTGGATTTTGATTTGTTGAAGATATTAGTAATTGTTTATGTAATCGTGGTGGGACCGCTTCTTTATGTAATATTAAAGACGGCAAAAAAACGTGAACTTTATTGGGTGGCTGTGCCGGTTACGGTTTGCGTGGGTGTACTTTTGATCTATTTTGCCGGCCGTGGCTTTGAAGTGGTTAATACCAGAGCATTTACGGTAACTGTGGAGAATCTGGAGGATGTAAGCAAGAGTAAGAGTTATGTGTATGCTTATGATGCATCCCATGAAGAATGGATGGTTCAGATTGCGCAAGGCTATTCCTATGGAGGAAAGCTGGGCTATCATACCTATAATTATTCTGAGAAAGAGGGAGATTATGAGTGCCGAGTGCTCAAGGAAGGCGACCATCTGTCCATAGGGTCTGTACCGGAACAGAATTTTGAAGATTCCTACTTTATGCTGGGAAAGGGGAAAGATAGCAAGCCCATGGAAGGTTCCTTCTATGGCAATCAGGTTTATGAGGACTATGATAAGCTTTATGGTACCGTAACCAATGATACCGCTTATGATTTCCCTTATTATGCCGTGGTTGTGGATAATCACTTGTTTTTGCTGGAGGATTTGAAGGCCGGAGAGACCGTGGATTTGAGTGGCGAAAGCATCCTGTACCATAATGCGGACCGGGATAAGTATTTCCAAAGATATCGATATCAGTTTATACAGGATAAGTATTACAACGATAAGGATTATGACATATTGAGCGATCTGGCTGCTTTGGGTGTGGGCGTGTATCATATCCTGCCGGAAACAGAAGGCACAGAGGTGGTTCTGATTGGTCTGCTTTCGGGAACAGAGGGTATTATTGACGCCAATTGTAATGAGCTGGCATTCAAATGCGTATATCAGATACAGTAGGGGAGGAGTAAGAAATGTTAAAAATAAATGATTTGACGAAAAATTACGGCTCCTTTACGGCAGTGAATCACTTGAGCCTGCATATTCCGGAGGGTGAGCTGTTTGGCTTCGTGGGACCTAACGGAGCCGGCAAAACCACTACCATCCGCATTGTCTGCGGGTTGCTAAAGGCCAGCGGAGGTACGGTGGAAATCGGTGGTTCCAAGGCTGCATTGGGCACCAAGGAGATGAAGAGAATGATTGGTTATGTACCGGATTTCTTTGGGGTATATGACAATCTGAAGGTAAAGGAATATATGGATCTGTACGGTTCCATGTACAGCATGAACTCCAAGGAAATCGCCAAGCTTTCCGATGACTTGTTGGAGCTGGTGAATCTGACGGACAAGAAAGAATTTTACGTGGATACTTTGTCCCGCGGTATGAAGCAGCGCCTTTGTGTGGCGAGAGCGTTGCTTCACAATCCTCGGCTTTTGATTCTGGATGAGCCTAACTCCGGTCTGGACCCCAGAGCCCGTGTGGAGATGAAGGAGTTATTAAAGAATCTGCATTCCATGGGTAAAACCATTATTATCAGTTCCCATATTTTGTCCGAACTGTCGGAAATGTGCAGTAGTATCGGTATTATGGATCATGGTAAGCTGGTGACAGCGGGTAATATGGATACTATTATGCAGGGCATTATGGGGGATGTAAGCGGAGGTAAAAAAATCCATATCCGCATCAGTGCAGGAATGGAAGCTGCGGTACGTATGATGAAGGAATACCCTAATGTGGTGGTGGAATCCGTGAGAGAGAATGAGCTGATTATCGGCTATCAGGCTACGGATGAAGAAATATCTGCCTTAATCGGCAGACTGATACAAAGTCAGGTGGTGCTCACAGGTTTCTATCAGGAAGAGGGTAATCTGGAATCCCTGTTTATGCAGTTGACAGGAGGTGAGGAAGCATGAGAATAAACCCTATCGTAAAAAAGGATTTACAGGTAAGCGCCCGTAGTATGCGTCTTGCGTGGGGACTTTTCGGCTATGAAGCCATATTAGCCATAGCCTTTCTGTTGGCTATGATGGTGATTCGAGAGGAAAGCAGAAGCTTATACGGAAGCGGTAATATATACAATTCCATGGTGTATCTGTTCCCGGTGATTGGGATTTCGCAGCTTTGTATTATTGCGTTAATTACACCGATTATCACAGCCTCCTCCATTTCGGGAGAGAAGGAAAGACAAACCTTTGATGTAATGTTGACCACAGCTATGTCGCCTTTTTCCATTGTATTCGGCAAGGTGACTTCGGCGGTAGTAAGGATTATGTTTTATGTGCTGGGAAGTCTGCCCATCATGGCACTTTCTTTTATAGTAGGAGGTTTGGGCTGGAGTACTCTGTTTTTGTATTTGTTAACAGTTTTGTTGCTGGCAGTGTTTTCCGGAAGTATCGGTATCTTTTGTTCGTCTATTTGCCGTAAGTCCATCACGGCAGTGATTTTGTCCTTTGTATTTTATTTTGTGGTATACGGTATGACTTTTCTGCCTTTATTACTTCGCTTTATCTTAGGCTATAATGATGCGGGAGAAAGCCTGCTTGCCCTGTTGTGGAATCCGGGAGCGTTTTTTGAAGAATATTTTATGATTACCATGACAGGAGAGTCGCTGATATCCACGGAAATGCTTCGTAAGGATGATGTGGGTGCCATTACCTATTGGTTTATGGAACGTAATATATGGGTGTATGTATCCGCAGGATGCATCCTGGTATTAACGATATTGTTTATGCTGATGGCAGCATGGAAGGTGAATCCCATGCATAGTTCCGGCGGACGTAAGCCGGGCAAGAAAAAGAAGGAGAACTAATGGAAAAGAAGGAATTCCTGAGGAAAATTCAGAAGTATCAACGAAAACTGAATAGGGCAGAATTGGTGCAGAATCTGATAATTTCCTTATGCATCGGTGCAGGTGTGGGAATTCTGTTTCAGATAGTAGCTTTTCTGGTGGTCTTCTATCCGGTCAATTGGTATAGTATTGCTGCTTTGGTGATAGCGGCAGTGACAGCGGTGGTGCTTACCCTGTGCAGAAAAAAGAGTATGCAACAGACCGCACTTTATATGGACCGATTTGGTTTTCAGGAGAGAATCGTAACGGCTTATGAGCATCTGGAGGAAGAAGGAGAGATACTTCGTCTTCAAAGAGCAGATGCCATGAAGCAACTGCAGGCCAAGGAAGACAGGATAAAGATTCCCTTGTTGAAGAGCTGGAAGCAACCGGTTTTTACCCTGGGACTTTTGGCAGTCATGGTGGTGCTGATGATGGTGCCCTCTGAGACCAAGAAACAGGCAAAGGCCCTGCATATGGTTCGGGAAGAGGCACAGGAGAAGCAGGAGGAGCTACAGGAAGTGTTGGAAGAAATGGAGGAGCTGGCAGAAAACACCTTGACTCCGGAACAGCTGGCAGCCCTTCAAGAGATGATAGAAAGTCTGCAGTCTTCCATGCAGGAGTATAATCAGGTGGAGTCCACGGAAGCCTTGCAGGCAGCCAATCAAAAGCTGGATTATAAATATCATAATATGCAACAGCAGTTGGAAAATATGGTGGCACAGCAGATGCTGAGTAGCGGTGCGGCAGCATCCTTTCAGTCTCTGGAAGCCATGCAGCAAATGGCAGAAATGATGCAGGAGCTTCAAAATAGCGGAATGCAGGATGGTAGTCCCTCTTTGGCCGGCAATCAGGGACAAAACGGGCAGCAGGGGAATAACCAGCAGGGTAACGGCAATTCCTCAAATAACGGCCAGAACGGCCAGAATGGTCAGAACGGCAATAATCCCGGCGACGGTCAAAATGGCCAAAGTGGTAATGGTCAGGGAAATGGCCAGGGCCAAGGAAACGGTCAAGGTCAGGGAAATGGTGAAGGCCAAGGCCAAGGTCAAGGCCAGGGTACCGGTGAAGGAAGCGGTCAGGGCCGTGGAGAGGGCAGCGGAAGCTCACCTCACGACTATGTAAGTATCCCCAATGAAATTATGGATGCGGGCAATCTGAATGGTAGTGCAAACGGCCATGAAAATTCGGACTTTTTCCGTACACAAAATGGTATCAGCTGGGAAGGCAATCATGTATCCCATGAGGCAGTTATGGGTACCTATGAGCAGAAGGCTTATGAAGGAATTGCTGCGGGAAGATATCCCAGCGGTATGGAGGAAGTCATTAAGGAATATTTTGCAAGCTTTAATTAAGGCTTAGGAGGAAGAGAAATGAGCGAGTTGGATAGAAGCAGACTGCAGGATGCGTCATATATGGCAGGACTTGTGGCAGAATGTGAGAAAGAGATACAGAAGGGAATCATCGGCCAGAAGGATATTATTCATCAGGTGATTTTGGCCATGCTGACCGGTGGTAATGTACTGTTGGAGGGTATGCCGGGACTTGGCAAGACCAAGCTGGTAAGTACCATCAGTAAGGTCTTTGATTTGTCCTTTAAGCGTATCCAGTTTACACCGGATTTGATGCCCAGTGATGTGACAGGTACCAATATTATCGTAAAGAACGAGCAGGGAAGCGGCTTCTCCTTTGAGAAGGGTCCTATATTTGCCAATCTGATACTGGCGGACGAAATTAACCGTGCTACGCCCAAGACCCAGTCCGCTCTTTTGGAAGCCATGCAGGAGCATACTGTTACCGTGGGCAATGACAGTCATAAGCTGGAGGAGCCTTTTTTGGTACTGGCTACCCAGAACCCTATTGAAAATGAAGGTACCTATCCTTTGCCTGAGGCACAGCTGGACCGTTTTATGTTTAAGATACTGGTGAAATTTCCCGGCAAAGAGGAACTGAAGGAAATCGTAAACCTGACAGAGGGAGGCAAGGCGCCGACCATTGAAAAGAAAATGGATGGAGAAGCCTTGCTTGCAGCCAGAGAGCTGGTAAATCAGATACCCATTGCGGATGCAGTAATGGATTATCTGCTGGATATTGTCATGGAGACCCATGCGGCCAACCCTTACATCAGGGAAGGTGCCAGCCCAAGAGCGGCACAGGCATTGGTAAGGGCCGCGAAGGCAAAGGCCTTCCTGGACGGCAGATTTAATGTATCCTTCCAAGATGTGGAGGATGCGGCATATCCGGTGCTTCGACATCGTATTATTGTGAGCTTTGATGCTATCAGTGAAGGCATCACTGAAGATGCAGTGATTAAACGGATTTTGGAGGCAAAGAAGCCTAGAGTATAAAGCATACAGAGACGGAAGGTGAGTAGTATGATGTTGGACAGTGCATTCTTTGAGAGACTGTCCCGGTTAAGGCTGCAAATGGGACATAAATCTTCCATGAATCTGACCGGTAATCGCAAATCCGTACAGAAGGGGTCTTCCACAGAGTTTTCGGATTTTCGGGAATATATGCCGGGAGATGATATCCGTCGTATCGACTGGAATGCCTACGGCCGATTGGACAGGCTGTATGTTAAGGAGTATATGGAAGAGAAGGAGGCTGTGGTTTCGATTCTTTTAGATACCAGTGCTTCCATGAATTACGGAAAAAATAAAAAATGTGATTTAGCAGGGAAACTGGCCGGTGCTTTAGGCTATTTGGGATTAAACAATATGGACCGTGTCATTCTTTATGATATGAAGCGTATGCAGAGCCCTTTTGTGAGTAACGGCGGTCGAAAGGCCATATGGGGACTGAATGAATGGCTGGAGAAGTGTGATTACGGCGACACAGTGGATATCCTAACAGCAGTCAAAGCGCTTGCACCCAAGGGGCCGGGAGTTACCATATTAATCAGTGATTTCTTTCAGGAAGCTTTTTTGGAAGAACAGAGTGAGGTGTTAACGCAGATTTTGCGTTTTTTGAATTATCGGCGTCAGAAAACAGTGCTATTACAGGTCTTGGCGGGGGAAGAGCTGAATGTAAATCTGACCGGTACCCTGAATCTGATTGATATGGAGGATAAGAGTACTTTGCGTGTCACCATGGATGCGGCAGGGATTCAGACCTATGACAAGGTGTTGAAGGAATTTACCGGACGATTGCAGCGGGAAAGTGCCAAAGCCGGTGCTGTTTATGCACTTTGCAATACGGACCGGGATTTTTACCAGATGATGTTTTCGGATTTGAGGATGTTGTATGATATTTGAGAGCTTATGGCCGCTAATTTTTTTACTGGCGGTGCCCATTATCATAATTTTATATTTGTTAAAGCCGAAGGGGGAGGATTATGAAATCTCCTCCAACCTTTTGTGGACAAAAATATTGAAAAATCAGCAGTCTAAGACCTTTTTTGAAAAGTTTGTTCACAATATCCTGATGTATTTGCAGATATTGATTGTGCTTTTGCTTATTCTGGCATTGATGTCCCCTTTTATCCGGATGGAGGGAAAGAGCGGCGGACGGAAGATTATTCTGATGGATACCGGTGCAAGTATGCAGCATAAAAGTGCAAACGGCAAGACCCGTCTGGAGGAAGCAGTGAAGCTGGCGGAAGAATATATACGCACCATGGGGAACACCAAGGTCAGTATTGTGGCAGAGGACGGATGCGAAACCAGACTGCTGGCAGTGGACAGTACGGATAAGGCGCAGTTGCTTCGGATTTTACAGAATCTAAGCTGCAGCGATGGTGGCAGCAGCTTGTTGGAAGCCCAGTCCATACTAAACAATCTGGCCGGTGAAACGGAGGAAGAAGCAGCGGATTTGCTGGTATTCACGGACGGTTCGGGAGCGGATGACTTTGAAACACTTAAAAGTGCCGGTGCGAAAGAATTGTATGTGGTAGGTGATAAGGTCAGCAATCTGGCCAATGAATATACGGTTTATACCGAAAGGGAGGACGGGCTTTTTGATGTGCTTGTCAGCATCACCAATTATAGCGACAGCGGGGCAAGCTGTGATGTGGGAATCTACGGAGAGGACAATCAGCTGTTACTGCTGAAAGCCATGGAATGGAAGCCTTCGGAGAATAAGGTATGTCTGATGGAAGGCTTGGAATGGCAAGGAGAATGGATTCGGACAGAATTAACCGGTATTACTTTTACGGATGGTGCAAAAGACAGCCTTGCAGCGGATGATACTTCCTATGCAGTAAAGAATAAAGGGAATCTGATCAGGGGATTGCTGGTGGGAGAAGGCAATACCTTTCTTGAGAAAGCTTATCAGGCGGTAACCGGTGAAAGTATTACTAAAAGTGTTTCGGTCGAGGCGAACCCGAATGACAGCTATAATGTGGTGATTTATGATGCAGGTCAGAGTGAAGCTATGCAAACCGGTAACCGGCTGGTCTTTGGGGATGCATATCTTAGCTCTTCGGGGACGCTGGAGCATGTGGTACTGAATATGACGGCCTGCGAGCTTACATCCGGTCTGACAGATTTTAATATCGGTGTGAATAAGGCCTACTGTTTTGATTTGCCGGAGGGAGCAAAAAGCTTTCTGGAATGTGACGGAAAAACAGTAGGATATTATCGGAATACGGAAGAATCACGTGAAATTGTGGTGGGCTTTGATATCAGAGAGTCGGACTTTCCTTTACGGGCGGAATTTCCCGTATTTCTGGCCAATGCCATGATTTATTTGTCCGATACATCATGGTTGGCTACGGACGTATATTATGCGGGAGAAGAGCTGGCAATACAGCCTTGGGCTGAACCGGAAGAAGGTACGGTGCCGACGAATTTAAAGAAGGCAGGTTGCTATGAGCTGGGAAATGAGGCGTACCGGGAAGCCTATGTGGTACGGTTTCAGACGGCCACAGAGTCGGATGGTCGAAAGACAGCGGAATCCGTAACCGGAGACAGTGGCTTCAAACAGATGAAGGTCAGACAGACTCTACGGAATCTGTTCCTTATACTGGTGCTTATTGTGCTGGTGGCGGAATGGGTGATTTATGTAAAGCAAATGCGCTATAAGGGGAAATTTTATCTTGTATGGCGGGTGGCAGTGACCTTATGCGTAGTATTGGCTTTACTGGGACTAAAGCTACCCATGGGAAGCAATCGGACAGCCACGGTCTTTTTGGTGGATTTGTCTAATAGTAACCGGGCACATCTGGAAGAAGCGAAATCCTATCTGAAGGATATGGTGGAGGAGATGCCGGCAGGGAATTCTTACGGTATCGTCACCTTTGGAAATGATGTGCAGGTGGAGCAGTTTGTGACAGCGGACAAAAAGTACGTGGAGCTTATGACGCTGCCGGAGAAGACGGCTACCAATTATGAAGAAGCCATAGCCAAGGGACTCTCCATGATACCGGAGAATGCAAAGGGCAGACTGGTCATACTGACAGACGGAAAAGAAACTAAAGGTGATATCGGACGTATGACACAGGCGGTAATGTCTTCCCATACGGAAGTGCTTACCCTTTTGTATGAAGATGAGGCGGTACAGGATGCTTATATAGAGCAGGTGACTTTGCCGGCATATTTGCATCCCGGGGACAAATATGCGGTGAATATCACAGTAGAAAGTAATTATGATACAGACGCGGTGCTTGAGCTGTATCACGGAAGTAATCAAACGGGCACTCATTCAGTGCATTTGAATAAAGGCAGGAACCATTTTGTAATTCATGAAACTGTCAGCGAAGAGGCGGTAAATACCATGGAAAGCCTTCGCGTACAGGTGAAGGCAGAAGGGGACGGCTGTGAGGAAAATAACAGCTATAATGCTTTTTCCGTAGTGGAATCCCTGCCCAAGGTATTGGTGATATCCGACCGGAATACGGATGTAACTAATTTCTCCGGTATATTACAGGCGGCAGGCTGTGATTACAGTGTAGTATCGGCCTTTAATGCACCGGCTACCATTCAGGATATGCTGGCATATAAATCCATTGTGCTGGTGGATACCTATATTGATGATTTGCCCCAGGGATTTTTGGACAATCTGGAGGCTTATGTAAAGGATTACGGATGCGGCTTTATATGTTGTGGCGGCGAGGACAGCTTCGCACTGGGTGGATATCGTGACACGGTGATTGAGACCGTTTTGCCGGTGGACATGGAGCTTCGTAATATGAATGAGGCACCTTCCATGGCTATGGTAATGGTAGTGGATCATTCCGGAAGTATGATGGGAGAGATGTCAGGATCGGGCGGCACTAATCTGGATGTGGCTATCAAGGCAGTCAATGTGGCTGTGGATAATCTGCGGGACAAGGACTATGTAGGTGTTCTTACCTTTGATGACGGCTATGACTGGCAGGTGGAAATTACCACGGCGGATGCAAGACAGTCCATTAAGGAGAGTGTCAAGAAAATCGAAGCCGGCGGTGGCACTACCATAAAACCGGCCTTGTTTGAGGCATATGATAAAATTGCAAAGAGTAATGCAGCCGTAAAGCATGTAATATTATTGACGGATGGTATGGGAGAGACTACCAACTATCAGGATGTAATCAATGCATTCAGTAACAGCGGTATTACACTTTCCACAGTTGCCGTAGGAGAGGGCTCAGATAAACAGCTTTTGGAAAACCTGGCAGATAAATGCGGCGGAAGATATTATTATTCAGACTTGTCTTCCGACATTCCCAAGATTTTTGCCAGAGAGGTATTCTTAGGCGGAGACAGCTTCCTGCAAAACGGTGATTTTTCACTAATGGTACGAAGCGGTCATGAACTGACCAAGGAACTTTTTACGCAGGGTTGGCCCTATGTATACGGTTATGTGGCGGCAACCCCCAAAGCAGCATCATCTTCTGTAATTGCAGTGGCCGGAAAGGACGATCCTTTACTGACCGTGTGGCAGTATGGTCTGGGTAGGTCAGTGGCATGGAACAGTGATGTGACAGGTGAATGGACGGCAGCCTTTGAAGGAAAAGAGGATTATGTACAGCTTTGGAAGCGTGTGATTGATTATTCCGCAGGAAACGCAGATATGGGCGAGGATCGTGTGAATGTGGTAACTGCTGAGGGTGTCACCGAAATCATGTACGAAGCAAGGGATTACGGAACAGAAACAGAAATCATCACTACCGTAATAGGGCCGGATGGAGAATCCTCGGAAGTAAAACTTTTTGCAACCGCACCCGGCAAATATAAGGCCCAGCTTCCCACGGGACAAACCGGCATGTATCATTTGAACGTACGCAGGCAGGAAAATGGTGAGATTAGTAATTATATGATTACAGCTGCTGCTGTGCAGTTTTCGGATGAATATAAATTTGATGTGGATACTAAGAATTATCTACAGTTTATTACAGCCTGCGGAAAAGTGATCTCCGAAGATGAGTACTTGTGGAATAAAATAACTGCCGGTACCACGGGAATGCGTTCTATAACCAACTATTTGATTGGTCTGGGGTTAATCCTTTTCCTGGCTGATGTGGCGATGAGAAGGTTTCAATATGTACCTAAAAGGAAAGCCGGAAAGCCGAAAGCGGAAGCATTTGTACGGGAGAATGAGCAGAGAATCATGTCTGATGATACGATTGTGATAGAACCCAAACCGGAGGAGAAGGTTTCAAAACCTAAGGAAAGAGCAAGTAAATCAAAGAAACAAGCAACACAATCCTTAGATACCTCCTCGCTTCTTAAGAAAAAAGATGAACGAAATATCTAAAATAAAACCGGGATGGTCGTGACCATCCCGGTTTTGATTTTCTTCTGAATTTCAGTTATTGAGGTTGTTGCTGCTGCATCTGTTGTTGTGCATTTAATACTTCCTGAATACGGATATTCAGTTCTTCCTGCTGTATCTGCAAAATCACCGGATAATCGGGATTCAGGAAGAATTCTGCATTATGCTGGCACATATTGGAGGTTTTGGGCATCTGGTACACGATGGTGCCATCCGGTTGTTCAATAGGTATTTCAGAACCCTTATGCAAGGACTCGTGTTCTACCGGAGTCATAAGCCATGAGCCGGTGTACTGGAAAGGACACTCGGCGGTGGCAATCAGATTGTCATAGGCACAAATCTGTCCGTAATAATGCACATCACAAAGTTCCATAGGAATGGTATCCTCTTCAAAGTATTCCGTTACGATACATGCAGGATCGCAAGTGTCCGGGTTGGGAAGCTTTCCGGAAAGCTTACATATTTCCGCTTCCACAATACCGGTAGGAATCTCAAAATCCTGGTCTGGAAGGTTCTCATGCACGGATTTCATTACATTACGCCAAATGTTTTTGGCAATATTGGTTTCCTGGTTAACACCGCTGGAAATCATCTTGTGATTGTTGTCATAACCTGCCCAGGTAGAACAGGTGTAGTAGGGGGTATAGCCTGCAAACCATACGTCCACATTGCTGGAGGTCGTACCGGTCTTACCGGCAATAGCCATAGTATTACTAAAACGGACACGGGTACCGGTTCCTTTGGTAACTACATCCCTCATGGCATCCGTTAACAGGAAAGCAGTGGTTTCTTTGATAACCTGCTTTGTTTTCGGAGTTCTGTTATCTAAGAGAATTCTGCCATCCGAAGTTTCCACTGTTTTGTACAGTCGGGGCTTGGTATAAATACCGCCGTTGGCAATGGATGCATATGCTGCCGTCAATTCTTCGTTGGATACACCGGTGGTAATACCGCCAAGAGCCAGAGGCTGCTGCGCATCATAGAAAAGCTGACCGTTCACTTCCTTGCCGTTAGCCAATTGCTTGAAACCAAAATTCTCTGCATAATCAAAGCCCAATCTGGGAGTGATTTGTGTCAATGTCTTTACTGCTACAATATTTAAGGATTGCTCAATACCATACCGGATACTGCAGAGACCCTTGTATTTGGTCTCGTCATACCAGTTGCTGACTGCTTTTCCGTCATCGTAGAAGAAAGGAGCATCGTTGTATACGTTGGCAAGAGTAAGTCCGGCACTATCCAGCGCAGGTGCATAGGCAGCTAACACTTTAAAGGTGGAACCGGGCTGACGATAAGAGCCGGTAGCACGGTTAAAGGTTAATCGTCCTTCCTTAGGACCGCGTCCGCCGGACATGGCAGCAACATAGCCTGTTTTCTGATCCATGATATATACGGAAACCTGGGGCTGAACTGTGGTACGGATTCGTTCTACATATTCGTCCCCTTCCTGCAATAAAGCGGCTTTGTATTCTTCAAATTTGGCCTGTGCCTCCTCCGGACTGTCGAACAGTAAATCGAAATTAGGCTCACCATTGTTTTTAAAGTAGAGAGTCATCATTTCCTTACTGTAATTCTGTGTCACACCGTCTTTGCTTGTGATGGTCAATGCACAGTCTAATTCGTATTGGACATAATCCGGATAATTCTCCGGGTTGTTTACTTCATAATCTACAATGGCCTGAATCTTCGGATCCATGGTGGACATAATACGGAGCCCGCCGGAATATAAAAGCTGGTCTACCTGGGATTCCGTATACAATCCGGTTGCCAGTAAATCCTCACGCACATCATAGGTGAGGGCATCTACAAAGTAGCTGCTGGAGGTATTGTTTTCCAAAAAGTCTACATTATGTCTTTCGATGCGCTCATAAACATTATCAGCCATGGCTTCGTCATATTCTGCTTGAGTAATAAACTCAAATTTCAGCATGTATTCCAAACATTTTGCTCTACGCTCAGCATTTTTTTCGGGATGGCTGATGGGGTTATATTTGGAAGGATTCTGGGTAATAACCGCAATAGTAGCGGATTCGGAAATGGTCAGTGCACTGACTGATTTGCCGAAATAACGCTGGGCAGCGGCTTCCACACCCAAGGTGTTCTGACCCAGGTTGATGGTATTCATGTAGCTTTCCAGAATTTCTTCCTTGGACATAACCTTTGACAGCTCAATGGCCAGGTATTGTTCCTGCAATTTACGTTTTACGGATTTGATGATATTACCATCTTCTTCCATCCAGCCCGTAAAAATACGGTTCTTTAAAAGCTGCTGGGTGATGGTACTTGCACCCTGCTGTTCATCGCCCATGGTCTTAAGGAACTGATATCCGGCACGGAGAATACCCATGAAGTCCACGCCGTTATGCTCATAAAAACGTTCGTCTTCAATGGCTACCACAGCATCTGCCATGTGTTTGGGAATCTGCTCCATTTTTACTAAAATACGGTTGGAATTGGCAGCTACCAGTTCGTCGATTTTATTGCCTTCTATGTCATATACAAAAGTAGCTTCTTCCGTGGATGCCAGCTGTGCTGTGGTAATGGGGGGCGTAGAAGCCAGTATACCATTGTACATACCCAAAGCTGCCGCAATGCCCCAAACTACGATGCCGATAAAGGCAGTGATGAGAAGCATGACCAGTGTAAGCAACAGTTTACGACCGAATTTGCCGCCTTTTGCGTTAAGGGCACGTTGCTTTGCCTGAATCCCTTTTTGTGTAAAATTCATAATAACTCCTTCTTTCTATATGAAAAAATGATATGGTCTAAATTTATATCCCAATTATTATACCAAATAATCCTATGTAAATAAAGATTTATTTTGTTTATTAAGAATTGTTCACGAAAACTTCAGATTTATTCGGTTTTTCTTCCAAACTTTGTGTTTTTCGTATATACTATATAAGTACAAAGGATGAAAGGCCGTAAAAAATTATGGAAAAGAATCAGTTACAATCCTATCGCGTGCTTTTAGAAGGCGGAGAGGGCGAGATTGTGGAGAAGAAGTCACGCTTTATTGCTACTGTGCGACGCGTGGAGACGGAAGAGGAAGCCATTGCTTTTATAGAAGAGATGAAAAAGAAATATTGGGACGCCAGACATAATTGCAGTGCGTTTGTGATAGGTACCAGAGGGGAGTTGACCAGATGCAGTGATGACGGGGAACCAAGCGGTACGGCAGGCCGTCCTATGCTTGAGGTATTGTTGGGGGAAGGGGTCCGAAACATTGCAGTAGTGGTAACACGTTATTTCGGCGGTGTGCTTTTGGGGACCGGTGGATTGGTGAGAGCTTATACCCAGGCAGTGAAGGAAGGATTGAGTCATTGCAGTGTGGGGACCATGGTGCATGGCTATGATGTGCTTCTGAATACGGATTACAACGGAATCGGCAAGGTGCTGTATCTGTTGGGGCAGTACGGTCTGGAGCCTGCGGACAGTGATTACGGAGTGGATGTGACGTTACAGCTTCAGATAGCGGATGAACAGGCAGAGCGTTTAAAAAAAGAGCTTACAGAAGCCACCAGCGGTAAAATCGGCTGGGAAGTATTGGATGAACAATATTTTGTGCAAAAAGAAAATAAAAAATAATTTTACTTTTGTCGAAAAAAAAGTTAAAATAGAAGTGGCGGTTTTTGAATAAAATAGAAAAAGGGAAACATATTATGGAAGAGAGGGAATTCCTACCGGAAATTGAAGACTTAAATCCTACATTCCTGTTTACATGGAAGGGGACCAGGCAGCAGTCAGAGGAGAGATATCATAGTCATGATTATCTGGAGATGGCCTTTGTAATGTCCGGTAGCGGAAAATATCATATTGATGATGTCATATATGATGTAAAAGAAGGGGATTTTTTGATTTTCAATCCCGGTGTGAAGCATCAGGCTTTGATGGATGAGGCCAGTGATGTGCCGACTACGGAATTTTTTGTGGGATGCACGGATTTTCAATTAAAGGGTTTCGAAAAGAATGTGATGCCCTTGGAGGATGGCGGACATATTCTTCACACAACAGGCGATTTACGACAGAAGCTTTTTAAGATTTGTTCGTCCATGGATGCGGAAAAGGAGCTGGGGGGCTATGCCAGGTATTTTGTGATGAAGGCTTATCTGATGCAATTGCTGGTATATATTATCCGTTCCCAGCGGCCAAAGCCGGTTATGGTTTCAGGCGGATATAGCTTTGACCCGGTTAATAAAAAGTATGTGGTAGAGCAGATTGTAAACTATTTTGAGGAACATTATAGTGAAAAAATATCCCTGGATAGTATTGCAGAGAATATGTATCTGAGTACTTTTTACATTTCCAAGATATTTAAGAGTGAGACGGGGGATGCACCTATTCGTCATTTGATTAATATCCGTTTGGAAAAGGCTAAAGAGATTATTGAACAGATACCGGGGCTTAGTATTAAGGAAGTTGCTGCAAAAGTAGGATACGAGGATGTGTATCATTTCAGTAAGCAGTTTAAAAAACATTATGGGGTATCACCTTCGCAGGTCAAGGTGGCGAAGGTTTAACGGAGGTATGAATGAGATATTTTTTTGAATCAACAGTGGAGAAAAGCGATAAGGGATATATGATTCAGATTCCCTTCAATGTATGGGAGGTTTGTAAGCAGAGAGATGTGATACAGGCCGATGTGGTTTTGGACAATTCCATCATTGCCTGTGAACTTTTGCCCAAAGAAAAAGGCAATTACGAGATTCATATTTATGATGAAGACGCAGTAAAGGTAGAGCTGAATAAGACACATAAGATTTTGTTGCATGTAACAGGCAGTATCATAAAAATGGATCAGAATAGTCCTTACAGTTTTGATAAGCCCATACGAAAGATTGACAGTATGCAGGTGATTATCCAGCCGGAGGATGGTTTGTGCGGACAAGCCTGTGTGGCAATGTTAGCAGGTGTAACCATTGCAGAGGTTATCAGTGTAATGGACTGCAGAGAATGGCAGGCTACCATGGGGCGTGTGATTTCGGCACTTAATTATTACGGAATCGACCATTCTGACGTTATTGTTTATACGGAAGGAAGGGATGCCGTGCTTCCTAAGTGCTGTGTTATGATGGAGAAAATGGGCCGCTTCTGTCACTATCTGATTTACTTTGACGGCAAGTATTATGATTCTAATCTTGGCGTATTGGATGAGTATGATATGAGCAAGTTGCAGGGGTATTTGGAAATCAAGTGCTAACTATTCAGAGCCCTAAACCACCGTTTCTGATAGGAAACGGTGGTTTATTCTTTTTTTAGAATTTTTTGAGAGTAATCTATTTACAAATCATGGCATATCATGTAATATATGTTTCGTGAGTTAGCACTCTGGTGATGAGAGTGCTAACGTAAGAAGGATAAAGTAGATATAACAGGAGGCAATTCATATGAGATTAGTACCTTTGGGTGACAGAATCGTATTAAAGCAGTTAGTAGCTGAAGAAACAACCAAGTCCGGTATCGTTCTTCCCGGACAGAATAAGGAAAAGCCCCAGCAGGCAGAGGTAGTTGCTGTCGGACCCGGTGGAATGGTAGACGGCAAGGAAGTAAAGATGGAAGTGAAAGTAGGCGACCAGGTAATTTACTCCAAGTATGCTGGTACCGAAGTGAAGCTGGATGAGGAAGAATATATCATCGTAAAGCAGAATGACGTATTGGCAATCGTAAGCAAATAAAGGAGATAGGAAAGAATGGCAAAGGAAATTAAGTATGGCGCTGAGGCGCGTAAAGCATTAGAAGCCGGTGTAAACCAGTTGGCAGACACCGTAAGAGTAACATTAGGACCTAAGGGTAGAAACGTAGTATTGGATAAGTCCTACGGTGCTCCCCTGATTACCAATGATGGTGTAACCATCGCAAAGGAAATCGAGCTGGAAGATGCATTCGAAAACATGGGTGCACAGCTTGTTAAGGAAGTAGCAACCAAGACCAATGATGTGGCAGGTGACGGTACCACTACCGCAACTGTATTGGCTCAGGCTATGATTAACGAAGGTATGAAGAACCTGGCAGCAGGTGCTAACCCTATCGTACTCAGAAAGGGTATGAAGAAGGCAACTGACTGTGCAGTAGAAGCTATCGCAAAGATGAGCTCTGACATCAACGGTAAGGAGCAGATTGCAAGAGTTGCAGCTATTTCCGCAGGTGATGATGAGGTTGGTCAGTTAGTAGCAGACGCTATGGAAAAGGTATCCGGAGACGGTGTTATCACTATCGAAGAATCAAAGACCATGCTTACCGAATTAGATTTAGTAGAAGGTATGCAGTTTGACAGAGGTTATATCTCTGCTTACATGGCAACCGATATGGATAAGATGGAAGCAGTTCTTGACAATCCTTTCATCTTAATCACCGATAAGAAGATTGCAAACATCCAGGAAATCCTTCCTGTTTTAGAGCAGGTAGTACAGAGTGGTGCTAAGCTTTTAATCATCGCTGAAGATGTAGAAGGCGAAGCATTGACCACCTTAATCGTAAACAAATTACGTGGTACCTTCAATGTAGTAGCTGTTAAGGCTCCCGGCTATGGTGACAGAAGAAAAGCTATGCTTGAGGATATTGCAATTCTGACCGGTGGTGTGGTAATCAGCTCTGAGCTGGGTTATGAACTGAAAGATGCTACCTTAGATATGATGGGCCGTGCTAAGTCTGTTAAGGTTATGAAGGAATCTACCGTAATCGTAGACGGCGAAGGCGATAAGGCTGCTATTCAGGGACGTAT
The DNA here is from genome assembly GCA_017520425.1 of Lachnospiraceae bacterium. Lineage (GTDB taxonomy): Bacteria > Bacillota > Clostridia > Lachnospirales > Lachnospiraceae > Acetatifactor. The sequence goes on from JAFXFO010000027.1 coordinate 41,340, forward strand.
CGCACAGATTAAGAAGCAGATTGAAGAAACAACTTCTGAATTTGATAAGGAAAAGCTTCAGGAAAGACTTGCTAAGTTGGCAGGTGGTGTAGCAGTTATTCGCGTTGGTGCAGCTACCGAAACCGAAATGAAGGAAGCAAAGCTTCGTTTAGAGGATGCTTTGGCAGCAACCAGAGCGGCAGTAGAAGAAGGTATCATTGCAGGTGGTGGTTCCGCATATATCCACGCTACCAAGGAAGTGAAGGCTATGGCTGATACTTTGTCAGGAGATGAGAAGACAGGTGCAAACATCGTGCTGAAGGCATTAGAAGCACCTTTGTATCACATCGCAGCAAATGCAGGTTTGGAAGGCAGTGTCATCATCAATAAGGTAAGAGAATCCGAAATTGGTATTGGTTTCGATGCTTACAAGGAAGAGTATGTAAACATGGTAAGTGCAGGTATCTTAGACCCTGCTAAGGTTACCAGAAGTGCTCTGCAGAATGCTACCAGCGTGGCAAGTACCTTACTTACCACCGAGTCTGTTGTGGCAAACATCAAGGAAGAAACTCCCGCAATGCCCGCAGGTGCAGGTGCAGGAATGTACTAAAATAGTCTAATAAATGCGAACTCCCGGTTACGAAAGTGACCGGGAGTTTTTGGTGTGAAAAAAATTAAAAATTTTTCAAAAAAAATGAAACTTATTTGAGACTTGCTGTGTATTATGTGTGTAAGGGACGAGGGGGAGAGGTAACTTACCTAAGAAACACGCATTTTTTATGAGGGGTGCGGAACTTACGTCCCGATAAAATATTTTATATTATCAGGAGGAAAAGAAAAATGAAGAAATTGGTAGTAGCAGTATTGGTAGGAGCAATCTGGTTTGGTAGCAGCATGCCGGCAGATGCAGCAGGTTTAAGGGATGTGTTTGATGCAGAGTACTATGCAGCACAGTATGATGACCTGGCGAAAGCATTTGGAAATGATGCAGATGCACTTTATCAGCATTTTGTAAACTTCGGAGCGAAGGAAGGACGTAATATGAGTCCTATCCTTGATATTGCAAAGTACCGTAATACATATAAGGATTTGGACAAGGCATTTGGTGACAACTGGGATGCTTATGTGGATCATTACTTCGAGTATGGTATTAAGGAAAAACGAGACAACGGAACCGATTTTGATGTGAAGAAATATGTATCATCCTATGAGGACTTAAGTAAGGCATTTGGAGATGATTACAAGAAGGCAGCAAAGCATTATCTGGAGACCGGTAAGAAGGAAAACAGAGGTAAGGGACATAAGGAGCAGATTAAAAAGCATGATAATAAGCCTGTTGTACAGCCACCTGTTTCTTTGGGAAGAAGTGAGAGAACAGACTATCCCGGAGGCTTTAGCATAGCTGATTTTAATGCGAAGGGAGATTGTGTAAAGGTTTCCTATTATTTAGAAGATGGTACATTGGAATGGTACATGATAAATGAATATGATAATAATGGCGTGTATTTAAAGCATTTTTCATATAATGCAGACGGAACGCTGAATATGTGGTGTGAATACTTCTACGAAGCAGATGGTTCCATGGATTATTCAAAGAATCATTTTAATGACGGAACCTATTCCATTAATATCTATGACGAAAATGAATCGGTAGTAGAAAGCTATGATTATGATGCAAACGGTGAACTCACCGGTAGTAGCAAAAATGTTATGGAAAACGGTGAATGGGTTGGAATCATTGATTATGATGCTGCAGGAAATGTGATTATGGAGTACGAAAGAATAGAGACAGAAGATGGTTCGTTTGTATTCGTACCGGTAGGAAGCGGAGATGGTGAAGATGGCGAAGTTGAGGAAGAAGTAGGCTTTACAGGCACTTCAGAAGAGATGAAGTCTGACGGAAGTAAGGTTGTTTATGAGTATGAGAACGGCGCGCTGTTAAAGTCAAGCTTCTATAATGCAGCAGGTGAGTTGACCGGATATACTACCTTTGTATATGATGAATACTATAGAGAAATCGGACACGCTACTTACGATGCAAATGGTAACAGAACCAGTTATGCGGAAAACACATTGGATGCAGAAGGCAGAATCATTGCGGTAACTTCTGTTGATAATGCAGGTTTCATCACTACAAATATGTATGACTATACACATAGCTTGCATATAATCATCTGCTATGATGCTGAAGGGCGTTTCCTGAGTAATACTACGTATGTATGGGACGAGAATCATGACTATGTAGAAGCTTGGTTTTGCGATGCGGCAGGCAATATAATTACAAAGTACGACATGGTAAAGGATGCAGACGGCAACTATACATTAATTCCCAAGGAAGCATAAATTTAATGCAACACCTCTATATGGGCAGAAATGCCTGTATAGGGGTGTTTTTTCAATATAGAAAGTTACAATAATCAGAGTGAATTGTGATGTATTTTTCTGAGGAATGTGATAAGATATATACAATAATTTTTTATATGGAGGGTAATGCATTGGAAGGATTTCGTAAACCGATGTTAAATCAGGTGGGTTATAATGTAAAACAGAAGAAGCCGGCAGTAGTAAAGATGCCGGGTTCCTATGAGATTAAGGATGAACAGGGCAGAGTTGTGACCGGTGTGGGTACCAGAGAGGCTATCCATGATCCCTTATGCAGGGAATCTTTATACAAGCTGGATTTGTCCAAGGTGGACAAGCCGGGCAAATATCAGCTGGTACATCCCTTTATGGGCGAGTGCGGTTCCTTTACCGTAGGTGAGGATGTATATCGGGAAGTACATAATGCTATGATTAAGGCATTGTATTTCCAGAGATGCGGCTGCGCCTTGGAGGAAAAGTATGCGGGCGTTTATAAGCATGAAGCATGTCATTTGGACAAAGTACAGGTATGGAGTGACAGGAGTATAGAGTTTGAGGCTACCGGTGGCTGGCATGACGCAGGCGATTACGGCAGATATATTACACCGGCGGCTGTAACAATAGGTCATTTAATCTATGCTTTCATAAAATACCCGGCAGCGTTTACGGATGAATTGAATATTCCGGAAAGCGGTAATGGTATACCGGATCTCATCAATGAGTGCCGATATGAATTGGAATGGATGCTGAAGATGCAACGGGAAGACGGTGGCGTATATCATAAGCTTACCTCACAGAATCATGCAGATTTTTTAATGCCGGAGGAGGATTTATTACAGTTCTATGCCTTTGATGTTTCTTCCATGGCTGTGGCTGATTTTTGTGCTACCATGGCTCTTTGTGCAAGAGTGTACCAAAAATATGATGCGGATTTTGCAAAGAAGATGGAAGCAGCGGCAAGAAAATCCTGGAATTGGTTAGAAACTCATCCGGAGCCGGTATTGTTCCGCAATCCGGAGAATTCTGATACCGGAATGTATGGGGATTATTCGGATATGGATGAACGCCTTTGGGCAGCAGTAGAGATGTTTTATCTGGCAAAGGATAGAAAGGAAGATGGTACGGTTTATCAAAATACTGCAATGGAATTCCTGAAAAAGAATGTTCCCATAGTGGATTTCGGTTGGACGGATGTGGGAGGATTTGCATCTCTGGCAGTGCTTTCAGATGCGGAAAAGAGCATTGGAGAAGAGATATACAATATCTGCAAGACGGCTGTAATCGCCGAAGCGGAGCGTTTGCTGGAGCTATGCAGACTGAATGTTTTTGAGATGGGTATGGCACCGGAAGATTTCTGTTGGGGGTCCAGCATGGTAGTGACCAACAGAGGAATCCTTTGGAGTCTGGCTTATGAATTGACCGGAAAGGAAGCCTATGCAGAGGCGGTGCAATGTCATGTGGATTATCTGCTGGGTAAAAATATCACTCAGTATAGTTTTGTGACAGGCTTTGGAACCAAGCCTTATAAGAATCCTCACAGCAGACCACTTCAAATGGATGATATTGAGGAACCGGTACCCGGACTGGTGTCCGGTGGTCCAAACGGTCATCCGGGGGATCCGGCAGCACGTAAATTACTGACACCGGGTACGGCACCCATGAAATGCTTTGTGGATGTATGGGAAAGCTATTCCACCAATGAAATCACCATTTACTGGAATTCATCCGCAATATATAACACAGCGTTTTTACGCCGATAGGAGGAAAGTATGAATACATTTCAATATATCGTAGAAAGCATCGATGGGGACTACGCACATTTGAGAAGAATCGATGAAGAATCCGATGAACTGAAGCTGGTTGCCAGAGCATTGCTTCCCGCTGAAATCGTAGAGGGCAGCAAGTTGCTTTACGAGTGGATGCAATACAGTATTATGGAATAAATAGTGGAAATGATACATCCCCCTGTCTTAACTTGAGGGTGGTTATATATCCTAATGAGGTAACCCTGAACGGCGTCAGCCCTTGGCGAGGTTTTTTCGAGCCTAGTGCTGCTACGCTTCTTGCATTATCGAAAATGTGCGAGTACAGTAGTGTACGCCAGAAGAATTGCAAAGCAATTCTTGTAGAGAACGTCGCCGGACGTTCTCTTTTTCATTAAGCGAGAGCGGGTCCGAATAGGATATATAACCGCCCGAAAGTTAGACGGGGGGATTCTTGTGTTTGTTCTATTTATTCTTAAAAGCAGCCCTCTTTCTAAGAGTAGGGTCCAGTATCTTTTTGCGGATTCGAAGGCTCTTGGGAGTGACCTCTAAAAGCTCGTCAGTCTCGATAAAGTCAAGTGCCTGTTCCAGGCTTAAAATCTTGGGGGGTGTCAGACGAAGTGCCTCGTCCGCACTGGAGGAACGGGTATTGGTAAGCTGCTTTTTCTTGCAGACATTCAGTTCGATATCTTCTCCGCGTCCGTTTTGGCCAACTACCATACCTGCATATACTTTTTCACCGGGGCCGATGAAGAGGGTTCCGCGCTCCTGGGCATTGAATAATCCGTAGGTGATGGATTCGCCGGCTTCAAAGGCGATCAGAGAACCCTGCTTACGATAGGAGATATCCCCCTTGTAGGGACCATAGCCGTCAAATACGGTATTGATTACACCATTTCCCTTGGTATCCGTCATAAATTCTCCACGATAGCCAATCAGTCCTCTGGACGGAATAGAAAATTCTAAGCGGGTGTTGTCGCTGCCGCTTAAGGTGCTCATTCCGCGAAGCTCACCTTTTCGCTGGCTCAGCTTTTCGATAACAGAGCCAGAAAACTCTGTGGGAACGTCTATATAGGCCAATTCCATGGGTTCTAAAAGCTTTCCGTTCTCATCATGCTTGTACAATACTTCTGCCTTGCTTACGGCAAATTCAAAGCCTTCCCGGCGCATATTCTCGATTAAAACCGATAAATGCAATTCGCCACGGCCGGATACCTTAAAGCTTTCCGTGGTATCTGTTTCCTCCACACGCAAGGATACATCAGTATTCAACTCACGAAACAGTCTGTCACGGATATGACGGCTGGTCACATATTTGCCTTCCGTTCCGGCCAAAGGTGAGTCGTTTACACAAAAATGCATGGCAATGGTGGGTTCGCTGATTTTCTGGAAAGGAATGGGTTCCACATGGTCTACGGCACAGAGGGTATCGCCGATATGGATATCCTGAATGCCGGAAATAGCCACGATAGAGCCGATTTCCGCAGATTTTACCTCTACCTTATTCAGACCGTCAAATTCATAGAGCTTGCTGACTTTCACCTTGGTTTGCTTCTCCGGTTCATGATGATTGACGATAATGACTTCCTGGTTCACACTGATGGTACCGTTATCTACCTTGCCCACACCGATACGTCCCACATACTCATTATAATCAATGGTACTGATGAGAAGCTGAGTGCCTAATTCAGGGTCTCCTTCCGGTGCAGGGATGTAGTCTAAGATGGTTTCAAACAAAGGCTCCATGCTGGTACCCTGTTCCTCCGAATCCAAGGAAGCAATACCGGCCTTGGCAGAGGCGAAAATAAAGGGACAGTCCAGCTGTGCGTCGTCCGCATCCAACTCCAAAAACAGTTCCAGAACTTCATCAATTACTTCGTTCGGACGGGCTTCCGGACGGTCGATTTTATTGATGCATACGATGACGGGAAGCTTCAGTTCCAGTGCTTTACGGAGTACGAATTTGGTCTGGGGCATGGCACCTTCGAAGGCATCCACTACCAGAATAACACCGTTTACCATTTTCAGTACACGCTCTACCTCGCCGCCGAAGTCAGCATGTCCGGGGGTGTCAATAATGTTAATCTTGGTATCCTTGTACATAACAGCAGTGTTTTTCGCTAAGATAGTGATACCACGTTCTCTTTCGATATCATTGGAATCCATAACTCGTTCAGCCACTTCCTGGCCTGCACGGAACACACCGCTTTGCTTTAAAAGCTCATCTACTAATGTGGTTTTGCCGTGATCTACATGGGCAATGATGGCAACATTTCGAACATTTTCTCTTTTCTGTTTCATAAAAATCCATCCTTTTCTAAGAAAAGTAATGAAGGCGGTCGAAGCCTGTTATTTCCTGTCATTCATTTATTTATCACCTTCAAACTGTATAAGTATAGCACTAATCAGAGGCTTAGGCAATGTATAAAGAGCTGTATAAATAAGGGTTTTCAAAGATTTTTTTGGAAAGACTGTCAGTTTAGGGGGGCGTCAGGAATCCTCGAAAGCCATGATTTTTGGTGGTTTTGTGTAGATAATATGCGATGGGTTTGAGTGTTCGAACGGGCAAAAATGGTGTATAAATAGTAGTGCAAATATCGGTAAAAATTTCAGGAGAAGGAATTTTATCAAAAGAATTCTTAGTGCAAGAAGGGAGAACAAAGATGACAGATAAGGTTATCGAAAACAATCAAGTTACAATTATGGGGGAAATAGTAAGTGATTTCAGTTTCAGCCATGAAATTTTTGGGGAAGGTTTTTATTTGGCGGATATCAGAGTGAAGCGCCTCAGTGAGAGTTATGATGAAATACCGCTTATGGTGTCGGAACGTCTTTTGGATGTAAAAGGTGATTATAAAGGAATGAATGTGGCTGTGAACGGACAGTTTCGTTCTTACAACAGACATGAGGAACGCAAAAACCGTCTGGTGCTTTCAGTGTTTGCAAGAGAAATTGCTTTTGTGGATGAGGTAGAAGAGAGTGCCAAAAGTAACCAGATTTATTTAGACGGATATATTTGTAAGGAGCCCATTTATCGTAAGACACCTTTGGGAAGAGAAATTGCAGACGTGCTGTTGGCAGTAAACAGACCTTACGGCAAGTCCGATTACATACCCTGCATCTGTTGGGGGAGAAATGCCCGCTATGCCAATCAGTTTAAGGTGGGAGAGAGATGCGCCATCTGGGGCCGTATACAGAGCAGGGAATATATGAAGAAGCTGAGTGAGGATGAAATCGAGAAAAGAGTGGCCTTTGAGGTCAGTGTCAGCAAGCTGGAGCTGTTGGAAGAATAAGGGAAAAGGGAATACGGATCATAAAGAAAAATGTTTGAAAATGTAGCATTGACAAAGCGAAAGGACAGTGCTATTATGTTTCTAACAAAATAAAGATAGAGGTTGCGTTTTTTATTAGTAAATCTTTTGATGTGACAGGCACAGGAGAGAAAGAGGGAAAGGGAAAGACGCCGAAAGAGGAGATATCCTGTAAGTCAAGTCTTGGGCATACAGTTAAGAGCTGTATGACTGTCATCTGTTTTTTAGGTGGGGCGCTATCAGATTATGATCCAAATAAGTGTATTATATTTGGAAAGAATTGTCGGCGCGTGCAGAGCCGGCTTTTTTTATGCAGACCCCCTTCATCACTAATTTTTGATAGCCTGATGAGGCGGAATGGAGGATTTTATGTCAATTTTTACAGGTTCAGGAACAGCAATTATTACACCCATGAACGCGGATGGAAGCGTGAATTATGAGAGCTTTAAGAAATTAATCGAATTCCAGATTGCAAATGACACAGACGCAATTATCGTATGCGGTACTACCGGTGAGGCATCTACCCTGACACATGAAGAGCATTTGGATGTGATTAAGTATTGTGTGGAAGTGGTAAATAAGAGAATCCCTGTAATCGCAGGTACCGGTTCTAACTGTACCGAAACAGCAATTTATTTGTCAACAGAGGCAGAGAAGGCAGGAGTAGACGGACTCCTTGTAGTATCTCCTTACTATAACAAGGCAACACAGAATGGTCTGTTTGCACACTTTAAGGCAGTGGCAGACTCCGTAAAGATTCCGGTGCTTCTTTACAATGTACAGAGCAGAACCGGTGTCAATATAGCACCTGCTACCGTGGTAAGACTTTGTGAAGCTTGTGAGAATATCGTAGGTGTAAAGGAAGCCAGCGGTAACATCAGCCAGGTAGCAAAGATTGCAGCATTAGGCAAAGGAAAGATTGATATTTATTCCGGTAATGACGACCAGATTATTCCGATTATGTCATTGGGCGGCAAGGGTGTTATTTCCGTACTTTCTAATGTGGCACCCCGTCAGACTCATGAGATGTGTGCAAAGTATTTGTCAGGTGATGTGAATGGAGCCGCACAGATGCAGTTAGATGCTATCGATTTGATCGAAGCATTGTTCTGCGAGGTAAATCCTATTCCTGTGAAGAAGGCAGTAAACTTAATGGGGATGAATGCAGGTACCTTGAGATTGCCTCTGACCGAAATGGAAGAAGCAACCACAGCCAGATTAAAGGCATCTATGGAGGCTTACGGAATCCTGTAATTGGTAATTTGACAGGCTCGAAAACGGAATGTTTTCGAGCCTGTGCTGAATAAGTGAATGTTTGGAGGATAAAGATATGATTAGAGTAATAATGCACGGTTGTAACGGTAAAATGGGACAGGTTATCAGCGGTTTGGTGGCAGCTGATGACAATCTTCAGATGGTAGCGGGTATCGACCCGGTGGATGACGGACACAATCTCTATCCGGTATTTGCGGATATTACAGCTTGTGATGTGGAAGCAGATGTATTGATTGATTTTTCCACTGCAAAGGTAATTGATCAGCTGATTGATTATTGTGTAGAGAAGAATTTACCCTGTGTACTTTGTACCACCGGCCTGGATGAAGCGCAGCTTCAGAAGGTGGCAGAGGCTTCAAAGAAGGTGGCGATTTTAAAGTCTGCAAATATGTCCCTTGGTATCAATCTGCTTCTTAAGATGCTGAAGGAAGCGGCAGGTGTATTGGCGCCTGCAGGCTTTGATATTGAAATCGTGGAGAAGCATCACAATTTGAAGGTGGATGCACCCAGCGGTACAGCGTTGGCACTGGCGGATTCCATCAATGCAGAATTTGACAATGAATATGAATATGTTTATGATAGAAGTACGAAGAGAGAGAAGAGAAGTAAGAAGGAAATGGGTATCAGTGCCGTTCGTGGCGGAACTATCGTGGGAGACCATGATGTAATCTTTGCCGGTGAGGATGAAGTGATTACCTTTTCCCATACCGCTTATTCCAAAGCTGTATTTGCAAAAGGTGCGGTACAGGCGGCCAAGTTCCTGGCCGGAAAAGAAGCCGGTATGTACAATATGAGTCATGTGATTAATGCATAAGAGGACATGTGGAGGTATACAATGACGGAAACCAATCTGGCATTACTAAAAAGTCTGGCAAGAGAATATCCCAATAGTGCGGCTGCAGCGACGGAAATCATTAACCTGCAGTCTATCTTAAACCTGCCTAAGGCAACCGAGCATTTTTTGACGGATATTCATGGAGAGGATGAACAGTTTCGTCATGTTTTGTGTAACGGTTCCGGAGCGGTACATTTTAAGATAGAGGAAGTATTCGGTCATACCATCAGTACCAAGGACAAAAAGAGTTTGGCTACGCTGATTTATTATCCGGAGGAGAAGTTGGAGATTGTACAGCGTGAGGAGGAGAATCTTGCGGATTGGTACAAGATTACCCTGCACAGACTGGTACAGCTGGTAAAGCGTGTTTCTTCCAAGTATACCCGTTCTAAGGTACGTAAGGCTTTGCCAAAGGATTTCTCCTATGTCATAGAAGAGTTGATTGCGGAAAAGGAAGAAATCCAGGACAAGGAAGCTTATTACAACGAAATCATCAATACGATTATACGAATCGGCAGAGCCCCCCAGTTTATTGAAGCATTGTGCCATTTGACACAGCGTATGGTGGTGGATCATTTACATATTGTGGGAGATATTTTTGACAGAGGTGACGGAGCCCATATTATTATGGATATGCTTTGTGATTATCATTCCGTGGATATCCAATGGGGCAATCACGATATCGTATGGATGGGTGCGGCCTGCGGACATTGGGCTTGTATTGCCAATGTAATTCGTTCCGCGGCCACCTATGGCAATCTTTCCACACTGGAGGACGGATACGGTATTAACCTGTTGCCTTTGGCGGCATTTGCTCTGGAAACCTACGGGGATGATGCCTGTGATACCTTTGCCATTCGTCACGGCAACAATTATGATACCAAGGATTTGAGTCTGGATCAGAAAATGCACAAGGCCATCGCTGTTATGAAATTTAAGCTGGATGGACAGGCAATCATGCGAAATCCATGGTTTGATATGGATGACAGACTGGTTTTAAATCAAATTGATTATGAAAAGGGAACCATTCGTCTGGGCAATGAGGAGTATGATTTGCTGGATAAAAGCTTCCCTACCATAGATCCGGCAGAACCTTATCGTCTGTCTGAGGGAGAGGTTCTGTTAATGGAACGTTTGGAGAGAGCCTTCGTCAGATGCGAAAAGCTGCAGCGGCATGTACGGTTTATGTATTCCAAGGGCGGTATGTACAAGATTTACAACGGAAACCTTTTGTATCACGGCTGCGTACCTATGGATGAAAATGGGCAGCTGAGTAAGGTGAAGGTGTTTGAAGAAGAGTACGCCGGAAAAGAATTGTATGATATCTTGGAATATTATGCAAGACGCGGTTATTATGCCAAGGACGCCAAGGAACGTTTGGCGGGACAGGATGTACTTTGGTATATATGGAATGGTCCCGGTTCACCGGTATTCGGCAAGGACAAGATGACTACCTTTGAACGATATCTGGTAGCAGACAAGGCGACTCATAAGGAAAAGAAAAACAGTTACTATCGACTATTAGAGCAGGAAGATGTGGTGAATCGCATACTGGATGATTTTGGCTTGGACAAGGGAAATGCCCATATCATCAACGGGCACGTGCCGGTAGAACAGATTCACGGAGAGTCCCCCATAAAGTGTGGAGGAAAGCTTTTGGTCATCGATGGCGGTTTCTCCAAGGCATATCATAAAAAGACCGGAAATGCAGGATATACGCTTGTTTGTAATTCCAGGGGAATGCGTCTTGTGGCACATAAACCTTTTGAATCTACCCGAGAGGCTATTGTAAATGAAACGGATATTGTATCGGAGGCTATCGTGGTAGAAAAATTCCCTTACAGAAAGCTGGTAAACGATACGGATATCGGTACAGCCCTTCGAGAGAGGATTTACTATCTGGAGCAGCTTTTAGAGGCTTTTGAAGACGGTGTTATAGCAGAGGAAGAGCGTTAAGAAGATTTTTATATGACAAAAAGAATCGAGCAGTAATTCTGCTCGATTCTGTAAATTAGCGGGCGCCGTTGCCGGTGGTGGAAGTGGTACTTCCGGTATCGTTGGTACCGGTGATATCATCAACCATATTGCCCACGCCGTCGGCTACATCCTCGGTAACATTACCAACAGTGTTGCCGGCGTCTTCGATGACATTTCCGACAGCGTTGCCGGTATCATCTAAAAGTCCTTCATCAGTGTTCACATTGCCGTTATCATTGTTCATGTTATCATCCATGGGAGTTGCGGATGGACTGGGAGAAGGAGTTGCAGCTTCAGTTCCGGCCATATCGCCGGAATTGTTGCCACTTTCGTTGTTGCTTGTACAACCTGCGCAGAAGCACATAAGTGCTAAGAGCAGACCAAGTACAAGTAAGTGTTTTGCTTTGTTTTTGAAGTGCATAATAATGAGACCTCCTTTTACACTATTCACTTGCAGGCTTAGTATGTGGATAAAATGAAAAATTATGCAAAAAAATTTAGGAGAAAAAATATGGAATTCAGACCTTGTATCGATATTCATAACGGCTGTGTTAAGCAAATCGTGGGCGGTAGTCTGACGGATGTAAATGATGCGGCACAGGAAAATTTTGTAGCCAAGCAGGATGCGGCATTTTTTGCAAAATTGTATCAAAGCGCCGGAATTAAGGGCGGCCATATTATTTTGTTGAATCCGGTTACCAGTGATTACTATGAAGCTACGAAGAAGCAGGCATTGTCTGCTTTGGAGGCATATCCGGGAGGTTTGCAGGTGGGTGGCGGAATAAATCCTCAAAATGCCGGAGAGTTTTTGGAGGCAGGAGCTTCCCATGTGATTGTGACCTCCTATGTGTTTCATGACGGTAAGATAGATTATGAGCGGTTGGAAAGATTAGTGGAAGCCGTGGGGAAAGAGCATCTGGTATTGGACCTGAGCTGTAAGAAGGTGGGAGACGAATATCTGATTGTGACAGACCGCTGGCAAAAGATAACGGAGGAAGTGGTTTGTGAAGAACTTCTGGATAGGTTATCGGTTTATTGTGATGAGTTTTTGGTGCATGCGGTGGATGTGGAAGGAAAAGCCCGGGGCATCGAATGCGAACTGGTACGTTTGCTGGGAGCATGGCAGGGATTGCCCATTACCTATGCCGGCGGAGTACATTGCTATGAGGATTTGGATTTGTTAAAGGAATTAGGTCAAAACCGTCTGCATGTAACCATAGGAAGTGCGCTGGATTTATTTGGCGGCAAGATGGAGTGGACCAAAGTGATGGAGAAAATCAAAGAGGATGAAATAATATAGAATCAAAAAAAGGGACTGCGGAAAGCAGTCCTTTTTCTAATCCTATAAAACGATATTGCATGTCAAAATAAATGTAAGCATTATATTAAAACAGGTACATCGCGTTACTGATTATGGTGTTATAAGCAACTGAATCTTATAACTTGGTTACGTTTACAGCCTGAGGTCCTTTTTCGCCGTTTACTACTTCGAATTCAACAGCAGCGCCTTCTTCCAAAGACTTGAAACCGTCGGTGTTGATGCCTGAGTAGTGTACGAAAACGTCATTGCCTGCTTCATCAGAGATGAAACCATAACCTTTTTGGTTGTTAAACCACTTTACTGTACCTTTGTTCATTGCAGATACCTCCAAAAAATATATACGTTGTATATTACAACATATTAAGAATAGCATATTTTACCTGAAAAGTAAAGGGAAACATAGGAGAGATTTTATGAAATTTTAATAATTTCTCTTTACAGAAAGGGAATATCGTGATAACCTATAATGCGTTAATACGACAGAGTGGTAACGGAGGGAAGAAATGAAGGGAATTAAGAAATTCTTAAATGAAATATTTATTGACGGTTTGAGCGGAATGGCATTGGGCTTGTTTGCTACTTTGATCATCGGAACAATTATCTGTCAGCTGGGTACTTTAATCGGCGGAGAGGTGGGTACTTATCTGACCACCATGGGAAATGTGGCAAAGACCCTGACCGGCCCCGGTATTGGTGTGGGTGTGGCAGCGAAATTAAAATGCGGACCGTTGGTGGTGGTTTCTGCAGCAGTTACCGGTATGATAGGAGCGTTTCCCACGGTTATGAGTATGGAAAGCTATGCTATCGGCAAGCCGGGAGAACCTTTGGAGGCTTTTGTGGCTGCTATCGTGGGTGTTAAGCTGGGACAACTGGTATCCGGCAAGACAAAAGTGGATATTATTGTTACACCACTGGTTTCCATAGTGACAGGTTCCTTAGTGGGATTTTATGTAGGACCGCCTATTACCACCTTTATGACCTGGTTAGGTCAACTGGTAAACATCAATGTGGAGCAGCATCCGATTATCGGAGGTTTGGCTATTTCGGTTTTGATGGGTATGATACTTACATTGCCTATCAGTTCGGCTGCAATCGGTGTGAGTATGGGAATTACCGGTCTGGCGGCAGGTGCTGCTACGGTAGGTTGTTGTTGTAATATGGTGGGCTTTGCGGTTGCCAGCTATCGTGAGAATAAAATGGGTGGTTTGATTGCACAGGGAGTTGGTACTTCCATGCTACAGGTACCGAATATCGTAAAGAAGCCGATTATATGGATTCCGGCCATCGTATCCAGTGCGGTATTGGGACCTGTTGCGTCGGCAGTGCTTAAGATGGTTAGTAATCCGGTAGGTTCCGGTATGGGTTCTGCCGGTTTTGTGGGACAGATTTCCGCTTATACCAGTATGGTAGAGGCAGGAACAAGCGCAAGCACAGCATTGATACTGATTCTGGTAATGCACTTTATTTTGCCGGCAGCGGTGACTTTATTGGTTTCTGAATTTATGCGTAAAAAGAATTGGATCAAGCCGGGAGATATGAAGCTTAACATTTAAGTAAATATGGTAAAACTTACCAAAAATATAAGAAAACAATAAAATCGGTTGAGTAATGGAAGGACCTATGATAAAATGATAAAAATTTTGTAGGAGATTTCTGTTATGGAACCAAATAAACAAAAACAAAAAAAGAATCATGTGTTTATCGTGACTTCCAATGCGGCAGATGCAAAGGTTAATCAGTTCCAGATACGTCCCTGGTTACTATGGCTGATTGTAGTGACGATTTGTGTGGTGATAGGTGCAGGTCTTGGATATTTGTTGTATCAGGACCAGATAAAGGAAGCTACTAACAAAAGAATTGAGGAATACAAGGTGGTGGCAGATAATCTGAAAGCACAACTGAACGAACAGAAGGCGAAGGCTGAGGAAGATGCCAAGCTGCTGGAAAGTGAAATACAGAAATTAGAGCAGGAAAAAGAAATCTTAAGTACCACCGTGCAGTTAAAAGGCGGAGAATTGGATGCCTTAACGGAGCGCATTGAAAAGCTGTATTATCCTTCCTTGTTACCAATAACGGGTGCTGCAACCATTGAAGAAATTACGGATGCAGAGCCCAAATGTATTTTCCATGCAAGTGAGGGTGCACTGGTGGTGACAACCGCAAGCGGAACCGTAACGGAAATAATACAGATACCGGAGGTTGGGTACAAAGTAACCATCGACCATGAAAACGGATATATGACAAGCTACATTAACTCGGAGGAACCGAAAGTGAAGCAGGGTGAAATCCTGTTGCAGGGGGCTACGATTTTTGTGGTAGACAGATCCAGCTTGAAGCTGGAATATCAGATTCAGATGGACGGAGTCTTGATGAATCCCATGGATATTATGGAAATAGACGGCTAAAAAAATGTCGCCCTTTGGGCGACATTTTCTGATTTATGAAAGTTATTTGTTATCAATTCGCGCAAAGACCAAATCATATCCGTCATTACCATAGTTAAGCGAACGGTTAACACGGCTGATGGTGGCGGTAGAAGCACCGGTCTTTTCAGCGATTTCGAGGTAGGTATTGCGGTTCTTCAGCATCGCTGCCACTTCAAAACGCTGTGATAATGATAATAATTCATTGACCGTACAAAGGTCTTCGAAGAAGCTGTAACATTCTTCTTTGTTTTCTAAGCTTAAAATCGCATCAAAAAGGCGATCTACAGCATCTGTTTTGATTTTCTTGTTCATAGTACCCTCTCATTCTGCCACGGAAAAAGAAACAACTGCGGCATTTCATTCATACATACATTTGTATTGTGAATGGTAACACATTACGATATTACAATTTTAACATACTAAAGCAATAAAGTAAAGAGAGAAATAAAAAAATAAAACAGTTGCCATGTAGTATTGAATACTATATAATAGAGATAGAATGAAACTTGCGAATGAGGAAGGGGACAAAAAGTTGAAGCTTGATACAAATGATTTGTTAAAGAGTATAATGAAAAGTCTGGACAGGCTGGAATATATAAAGACGGATGAGATTCCCAATATTGATTTGTACATGGACCAAGTGACTACCCTGATGGATAAAAAACTGCGTGCAGTGACCAGATATCCGAAAGAGGACAAAATTCTGACCAAGACCATGATAAATAATTATGCAAAGAATGATTTACTGCCGCCTCCCATTAAGAAAAAGTATTCCAAAGAGCATGTACTGGTTTTGATATTTATCTATTATTTCAAGAGCATTCTTTCCATTAGTGATATACAGACTTTATTACAGCCGATTACGGATAAGTATTTTGATAACGGCAAGGAATTTGGGTTGAAGGATATTTATGAAGAAGTTTTCCGCATGGAGTCTGCAGAGATAGAAATGTTAAAGAAGGACATGATGGAAAAGTACGAGATGGCGCAGTCTACATTTGAAGGTATGCCGGAAGAGGAGGCTGAGTTTTTGCATCAGTTTTCGTTTATCTGCCTGTTAAGCTATGATGTATATATCAAGAAGCTTTTGGTTGAGAAGCTGATTGATGATATGAAGGACAAGATGCCGAAAACAAACGGCAAAGCGGATAAGAAGAGTGAAGAGGTTAAAGAGAAATAAAGAAGTACGGAGGCTCGAAGGAGCCTCCGTTTTTAGGTTAACGAATTGCTTTTTCGGCAAATTCGGTAGTAACCAAGTCTTCATAAGGAACTCTGTTTTCCAAAACCTTCGAATCCTCCAAAATGTTTTGAAGAAGCTCAAAAGCCTCTTTGTCAAAAATCAGATTATCCTTCCAGGTATCCTGACTGTGATAGCGGGAGATAATGGTGGTAAGAGTAGCGATGTCCGTTTCGGCAAATTGGGGTGCGATTGCCTTGGCAATTTCTTCCGGAGTATGATTTTGGATATAATCCATACCTTTTTGCAAAGCATTGGTAAAAGACTGAATGATTTCGGGATGTTCCGCAATATAGCTTTGTTTTGCGCAGAACGCGGTATAAGGAACATAGCCGGAAGCCTCGCCCAGGGAAGCCACTACATAACCATCGCCTTTTGCCTCCAATGTGGTGGCATGGGGCTCGAATTCGATTGTGAAATCAGCATCACCGCCGGAAAAAGCAGCAGCAGTGGAACCGAAATCGATGCTTTGGTCAATCATTAAGTCATTAACCGGGTCTATACCGTTTTTGTTCAGGATATATTCAAATACCATCTGAGGCATACCGCCGGCTCTGCCACCCAGTACGGTTTTGCCCTTCAGCATATCCCAGGTGAAATTCTCTATGGGTTCTCTGGAAACCAGAAAATTGCCCGCACGCTGTGTCAGTTGGGCAAAGTTTACCACATAGTCCTTTGTACCGCCTGCATAAGTATAGATGGTTCCTTCACTTCCCATGAACCCGATTTCGGCCTCGCCTGTAAGTACTGCGGTCATGGTTTTGTCTGCACCGAAGCCTGTTACAAGAGTCAGGTCGATTCCTTCCTCAGCAAAGTAGCCTTCTTCGATGGCCACATACATGGGCGCGTAGAAAATGGAATGTGCCACTTCGTTCAAAGTGACGGAAGTCAGGGAATCGGTAGTAGAATTATTCTTTTTGCCGCAACTACAAAAAGTCCCAACCAGTAATATAAGCATCAGGGAGTAGGTGAAGCATAAGCGAAAATGCTTTTTCATAAGAGTCCTCCAAATTGTCTCGATGCTTTATTATATTACGGGTTGGGAAATATGTTCTTGTTATTTCAAACGTATATTTTTCATGGCCCAGAGCTGAAGTGCTTTGGCATTGGTACTGATTTTCTCCAAGGAATCCAAAATATCCTGAAAAGCAGGCTGTTCGGATTCGTCAATGTAACCATCCTCCGATATGGAAATCAGGGAGGCTCTCAAGGAATCAATATCTTTCAAGGAACCTAAAACCTTTAATGCCAGACGGTCAAAATCATCTATAGTAACCTCAGTGATATTATCCTTTCCTATAGGACATTCTCGAGCGCAGTAAGAATTGCAAAGTTCGGGAGTATTGTAGGCTTCTGCCATGGATTTAACTTCCTCAGGGTAGGGAGCTATGGTATCTAATTCAATACGTGCCAGCCTGGTGCGGTCAATTCCTACGATTTCAGCGGCTTTCTCACGGCTGGAAAAATCGGAATTGCACTCTGAGGCCTCACAACGTGCAAGATAGTACATATTATCGGCTGCTTTCGTAGCTTTTTTACTCATGGAAAAATCCTTTCTGGTATAGTATGATGTATTTAGATGAAAAGGCAATTTTCATCAACTATATTCAGTTTAAGGTATAGAAAAGATTTTGTAAAGAAAATTTGTAAATCTGTTGAGTAATATTGTGATTTTTGGTAAAATAGACTCGATGGATTTCAAAAATGAAAGGTGGAGGATAAAATTATGGGTTTAATCAGAGCAGCAAAAGATTCTATCAGTTCCTTGTTGGCAGATCAGTGGCGTGAGTATTTCTATTGTGATACATTACCCAGTGATGTTTTGATGAGAAGGGGTAAGAAGAATAATCCCAACAATAATAACAAGGGTAATGATAATGTTATCAGCAACGGTTCTCATATTGCGGTAAATGAAGGCCAGTTTATGATTATCGTGGACCAGGGTGCAGTAGTGGATTTCTGTGCGGAAGCAGGTGTTTTCGTATACGATACTTCTTCCCAGCCCAGCCTTTTGTACGGTGATTTAGGTGAAAATATCAAGAATACCTTTAAGGAAGCTTGGGAAAGATTTACCTTTGCCGGCAATGTGGGCGGTGACCAGAGAGTATATTTTATTAACAAGAAGGATATCCGTGGCAATCTTTTCGGTACATCTACTCCTATTGATTTTCATATTGTACATAAGAAATCAGGCTATGAGTATGATACCGTGTTGAAGTGCAATGGTGAATATGTATTCCGTATCTCAGATCCTTTGATGTTCTACAAGAATGTTTGCGGTAATGTGAAGGATGAGTTCACTAAGGACGATGAAGAATGTCAGCTTCTGCTGAACAATATGAAGAGAGAAGTGGTTTCTAAGCTGACAGGCGCTTTGGCACCTATTGCAGCAAAGGGTGTAATGCCTTATGAAATCGGCAACTATCATGAAGAAATCTGCATGAACATGCAGCAGCAGTTGAGCCAGATTTGGGAGGCTGACAGAGGTATTATCATGACCTCCATGACCATTGTTCCCAATCTGTCTAATGATGTACGTGATGAGCTGAACAGATGGAATGAGTCCATGATGTATGTGAGCGGTTCTCAGACCTTAGATGCAACCATGAACCAGAAAGCAGTTCAAAACAGAGAAGCAATCAATCAGTTTATCGGCAATTCCAGCTTAGGTGGCGGCGCTAACGGTGGTGGTACCGATCCTATGAGTGGCATGATGGGCATGATGGCCATGAACATGATGGGCAATATGATGGGCGGCAACAATATGATGCCCGGTAATAACATGATGGGCAACAACATGATGAACAATAATATGATGAATAATGCTTATGCACAGCAGCCCGTGCAGCAGGCACCTCAGATGCAGGCGCCCGTACTTGGTTGGACTTGTGAATGCGGTAAGAGCGATAATCGAGGCAAGTTCTGTGAGGAATGCGGTAAGCCCAAGCCGGCAGCAGCAGGCTGGACATGCCAGTGCGGTTCTGTAAACCAGGGCAAGTTCTGTCAGAATTGCGGTACCAAGAAACCGGAGGGTGCACCTTTGTACAAATGTGACAAGTGTGGCTGGGAGCCTGAAGATCCTGCCAAGCCTCCGAAATTCTGTCCGGAATGCGGCGATATTTTTGATGATAACGATATCAGATAAAAAATACGAAAGTGATAGTACAATGGTTGGCGGAGCATTTTGCTCCGCCATACTGTGGTTAAAGAGGAAATGGTAATGAAATCCGGAATGATTGGTTTGATAATAGTGCTGGTTTTAATATTGGTGATCCTAATGGGGATTTATCTGGGAATACGGTATTTACGCAAGAAAACCAGAGAGTTTTCCAGGATGTTATTTGGTACGGACAATCTTGGCGAGGGGATTCGCAGACAGGAAGCGGAGTATGCTTCCACACCGAAATCAGTATCCGGTGCCACCAGCCTTTATTTGCCACAAATTATGCGGGACTTTCCCGAATTTCATTATGATGAGATGAAGCGCAGGGCGGAAGGTGTACTTCGCGCCTATCTGCAGGGCATCCATGAAGAGAATCCGGCTATGTTGGATACGGTGGATGTGACCGAAGAATTGAAAGATAAATTAGACATGAAGATAAGGGCGTTACAGAATGACGGCTGTCATGAACGCTTTGAACAGATAAAGATACATCGGACGGAGATACACCGATACCTTAAGGAGCGGGGACGAACCACCATTGTATTCCAGTCTTCCGTAGCACATATTACCTATCTGGAAAAGGATGGTAAGATTATAAAAGGCAAAAAGGACAGGCTTACACAAAACCGATATAATGTGGAGCTTTGTTACATACAGGACCGTGCATTGGTGGAGGGAATGGATAGTGTGGGCTATTCCATGATTTGCCCCAATTGCGGTGGTGCCATCAATGTGCTGGGAGACAAGGAGTGTCCTTACTGCTCTAGTTCGGTGAAGGAGTTTAACATCAAGGTATGGTTTTTCCATGATGTACGGGCAGTGAAGTAATAGGAGTGATTAGAATACATGAGTATTTATGATTCATTAAATAGAGAGCAAAAGGAAGCGGTGCTGACAGTGGATGGACCGCTTTTGCTTTTGGCGGGAGCGGGCTCGGGCAAAACCAGAGTGCTGACTCACCGTATTGCGTATATGATAGATGAGATGGGGGTCAATCCCTGGCATATATTAGCCATTACCTTTACCAATAAGGCGGCCGCTGAGATGCGGGAGAGAGTGGACAATATTGTGGGCTTTGGCGCAGAACAGGTCTGGGTGGCCACCTTTCACTCTACCTGTGTAAAGATTTTACGCAGACATATTGACCATTTGGGCTTTAGCAATGATTTTACCATTTATGATGCGGACGACCAGAAGTCGGTGATTAAAGATATCTGCAAACGATTTCAGATTGATACCAAGCAGCTGAAGGAACGGACCATTATGAGTGCCATTTCTTCTGCAAAGGATGAATTGATTTCACCTTTAGAGTATGAATTGAACGCTTTCGGGGATTTTAATAAAAAGAAGATTGCATCCGTTTACAAGGAGTATCAGGCTATTTTGAAACGTTGCAATGCTTTGGACTTTGATGATCTGATTGTGAAAACAGTGGAGCTGTTTAAGTCCTGTCCTGAGGTGCTGTATAACTATCAGGAGCGTTTTAAGTATATTATGGTGGATGAGTATCAGGATACCAATACGGCCCAGTTTGAGCTGATTCGATTGCTGGCGGACAGACATCATAATCTGTGTGTGGTGGGTGATGATGACCAGTCCATCTATAAGTTCAGAGGTGCGAATATCCGCAATATTCTGGACTATGAAAAGGTATATCCGGAAGCAAGAGTGATTAAGCTGGAGCAGAACTATCGTTCCACCGGGAATATTTTGGATGCGGCAAACCATGTGATTAAGAATAATAAGGGCCGTAAGGCGAAATCCTTATGGACAGAGAAGGATGCCGGCGCCAGGGTGCATTACAGGCAGTTTGATAATGGTTATGAAGAGGCAGAGTTTGTCTCCGATGATATTACAAGGAAGGTAAACAGGGGAGAAGCCGGTTATGGGGAATGTGCAATCCTGTATCGTACCAATGCCCAGTCCCGTATCTTGGAAGAACGTTTTGTGTTGGAGGGATTGCCCTACAATATTGTGGGCGGTGTAAACTTCTATGCCCGTCAGGAAATCAAGGATATTCTGGCATATTTAAAAACCATTGATAACGGCAAGGATGATTTGGCGGTAAAGCGTATTATAAATGTACCGAAGAGAGGAATCGGCAATGCTACTCTGGATAAAGTACAGGAATACGCAGATATGCGAAATATCAGCTTTTATGATGCCTTAAGAGAGTATGACCAAATCTTGAGTTTGGGTAAAGCGGCAGCTAAGTTGGAACCCTTTGTAACCATGATGCAGACCTTCCGTTCCAAAGCACAGTACTATGGCATACAGGATATGATTCAGGATATACTTGAGGTTGTGGGTTATAGAGAGTATTTGAATAGCCTGAACGAAGAGGAAGAAAAAACCCAGGACAGATTGCAGAATATCGATGAATTCATCAGTAAGGCGGCTGTTTACGAGCAGACACATGATGAAATATCTCTGACAGACTTCCTGGCAGAAATTGCATTGGTATCGGATGTGGACAGTATGGATGACAAGAATGAGAAGGTTCGTCTGATGACCATTCACAGTGCCAAGGGTCTGGAGTTTAAGCATGTTTACATGGTGGGCATGGAGGATGGTCTCTTCCCAAGCTATATGACCATTGTATCTGATGATCCTTCCGATATGGAAGAAGAGCGTCGTCTGGCTTATGTGGGAATCACCCGTGCTATGGAGGATTTGACCTTGACCTATGCCAAGTCCAGAATGATTCGGGGAGAGACTCAGTACAATCCTGTCAGCCGTTTTGTGAGGGAGATTCCTCCGGAGCTGATGGACAATACAGTCCCCACGGTGAAGCGTAGAGATGAGGATGTGTTTGACTTCCGTCCCAAGGCTGTATTAAAACCCAAGATTACACCCCAACCGGTGAAGCCCTTTATTGCGCAAGGTATCGGAAGCTTGAACAGAGTGGCCGGTATCAACAAGGGAGCTGCAGCATTAGAAGCTGATACGGTTCTGGATTATGAAAAGGGAGATCGGGTTCGTCATGTGAAATACGGGGAGGGAACTGTTATAAATATCGAAAGAGAGCCCAGAGATTACAAGGTAACAGTCAATTTTGACAACGCCGGACAAAAAATTATGTATGCATCCTTTGCAAAATTGAAAAGAGTGTAGTAAATTTGAAAGTTTTGTGTTATGATATATATACGAACTTATTCGGCACTGTAAACTATATCAACATAGAGGAGTGAAAACTATGGCAAACTTAAGAGATTATGTGGTAGTGAAGAAGGAAGACGACGGTTGCAACGTATTGGTATGGATTCTTGCCATTATCGGTGTGATTGTAGCGGTAGCAGGTATTGCATATGCTGTATATCGTTATGTAAACCGAGATTACTTGGAAGATTTCGAAGATGAGTTCGAAGAGGAAGAGGATATCTTCGAAGACGAAGAAGACATCTTTGAGGATGAAGGAGCTAACTAGATAAATGAAAAAAGGACAGGTTTACGAAGGTTACGTGGAGCGCGTGGACTTTCCCAACAAAGGAATTATTAAGGTGGGAGAGGAGACTTGCGTAGTGAAAAACAGCCTGCCCGGACAGAAGGTTCAGTTCTGTGTAAATAAAGTACGAAAAGGGAAGGCGGAAGCTCGCCTTTTAGAGGTGATGGAAAAATCACCTTTGGAAGAGGGGGCACCGTGTTCCTATTTTGGCTTGTGCGGAGGCTGTACTTATTTGTCCTTACCCTACGATGAGCAGCTTAGAATCAAAGGGGAACAGGTGAAAAAACTGTTAGACAGTGTTTTAAATAGACAGGAACAAGAATATGCGTGGGAGGGCATCAAGGGTAGTCCCCAGGAATACGAATATCGGAATAAGATGGAGTTTTCCTTTGGAGATGAGTACAAGGATGGTCCCTTATCCCTTGGTATGCATAAGAGAGGCAGCTTTTATGATGTGGTACATGTGGATGACTGTCGGATAGTAGACAGAGATTATCGTTTGATTTTGAAGTTGGTGCTTACTTTCTTCAGAGAAAAGCAAACAAGTTTTTATCACAGACTGCGTCATACCGGTTTTCTGCGTCATTTGCTGGTACGTAAAGCATCTAAGACAGGAGAGATACTGATTGCCCTGGTAACTACTTCTCAAAAACCCTTACAGAAGACGGAGGAAGAGATTGGTGCGACTGAGAATGCGGAAGGCGAAATCAGAGAGTTAGTGGAAGGTTTCAAAACGCTTTTGCTGGAGGCAGAAATGCAAGACCATTTAGAAGGAAAAATCGCAGGTGTTTTACATATCACCAATGATTCCTTGGCAGATGTGGTAAAGAGTGACCGTACGGATGTATTATACGGCAATGATTATTTCTATGAGGAACTTTTGGGCCTTCGGTTTAAGGTGTCTACCTTTTCCTTCTTCCAGACCAACTCATACAGTGCAGAAGTGCTGTACCAGACCGCACGGGACTATGTGGGCGATTTGTCCACACAGGGTGAAGAGGGAGAAGCACCCATTGTATTTGACTTATACAGCGGTACCGGAACCATTGCCCAGCTGATGGCACCCGTGGCTGGTAAGGTTATTGGCGTGGAAATTGTAGAGGAAGCAGTAGAAGCGGCTAAGAAGAATGCACAGCTGAACGGTTTGAAAAATTGTGATTTTATCGCAGGAGACGTGCTGAAGGTGCTGGATGATATTGGGGAGAAGCCGGATATGATTATTCTGGATCCGCCTCGTGACGGAATCCATCCTAAGGCATTGCCGAAGATAATTGATTATGGTGTGGACAGAATCGTATATATTTCCTGCAAACCCACCAGCTTGGTGAGGGATTTGGAAGTATTCTTAGAGAGAGGGTATCGTGTGGAAAAGGCGGTAGCCGTGGACCAGTTCCCCTGGACGGCGAATGTGGAGACCTTGGTGCTTTTAGTGAAGACAGAACAGTATAGTAAGTTTGTAGACACTGATGTAGAGACGAAAAGCATCAACTATCGGGAAGAAGAGATTCCGGATTGCGGATGTATTTATGGATAATTAGAAGGAAGACAGTATGAATAACAAAAGAATCTATTCGCTGGATGTGTTGCGAATCATCGCAGCAGCTTTGATTGTAATGCATCATTATCAGCAGATAACAGATTCCTATTTTGGCGGCAGGTATAATTTTAGAGCTTACAGTGCGGTAGTAGAGTTTTTCTTCTTCCTATCGGGTTTTGTGGCTTATAAATACGCGAAGGGTGAGGCACTATGTTTTTGGCCCTACATAAAGAAAAAAGCCCTCCGATTATTGCCTTTGGTAGCCATAACCAGTGTGGCGTATGAAGTGCTTTTGGTTATATACAATAATGTATGCAAAACGGAATGGCTATTGGGTAATGAGATATCCCTATGGGGGCTTTTGTTGAATTGTCTGGGAATCCAATGCGGTTGGTTTTTTAAGAATCCGGGGGTAAATAATCCGGCTTGGTATGTAAGCGTTTTGCTTTTATGCTATGTTGTTTACTGGTTATTGGATGCATGGAGCAGGAAAGCGCAAATTCCGGGGAATATCCTTTATTTGGCTATGACTGTCCTTGGTGTGGTATTCTGGGTCTTGGACCGGAATATACCGTTTATAAACATATATGCTGCAAGAGGATACTACTCTTTCTTTTGGGGGCTTTTGTTAAGTCGTTGTTGGAAGGAAAAAAGAATCGGTCCTGTGTGGACAATTATTTTGATACCGGTGCTATTTGGGCTGTATCTGTGTCCTGACTGGTCAAAGATTGTGCAATTGGAAGTGCATCATTTTGTGTTGCTGTTCCTTTGTTATCCGGTGATAGTATTTCTGTTTATAAGTGAACCGATACAAAAAACACTGAATTTTAAGGTGTTTGGTATTCTGGGTGCATCCACCTATGATGTGTATCTGTGGCATGTGCCTATGATGCTGGCCATGTATATCGGACTGGAATTGTTGCAAATTAATTGGAATTTGGATTATTATAAATGTCTGTATGCCTTTGTGGCAGGTGCTTTTGCGGTGGGGCTGGTATCCTATTTTGTAATTAGTCGACCCATTCAAAACCGGATAAACAAGTAAAGAAGTTCTATGTGATGTTCAGATGATTCTGACATTTCATAGAACTTTTTATTTTTCTAATTTTTTTTTCGAAAAAACTATTGACACACAACTTGGTTGGTGGTATGGTTAATTACACAAGTAATGAACCAAACAACAAACGAACCTAATACAAGTTTTGATAAACGATTCTTGTGAGGGATAGGGGAGATAGTTTAAGAGGAAAGGAGCAAAAGCATGAACGAAATCCTGACGCAGGAGAAATCCATTTACCTGCAAATAAGTGACATGATTAAGAATGACATTCTTCGGGATATTATCCGGGAAGAAGAAAGGGTGCCAAGCACCAATGAATTCGCTAAGCTATATGCCATCAATCCGGCGACAGCGGCGAAGGGTGTGAATATCTTGGTGGAAGAAGGCGTGCTGTATAAGAAGCGCGGTATTGGAATGTTTGTAGCCACGGGGGCGAAGGAGAAGATTATGAATCAGAGAAAAGAAGAGTTTTACGACAATTTCATAAAGTCGCTTTTGAATGAAGCAAATAACTTGGGAATCACCAAAGAAGAATTAGTGGCCATGATCAATAAGGAGGAAAAATAAGATGGGTAACGAATTGGTATGTAAGAATTTATATAAGAGCTACAAGAAAACAGAAGTATTAAAGGGACTGGATTTGCAACTGGAAAAGGGTAAGATTTACGGTCTCATCGGAAGAAACGGTGCCGGCAAGACCACATTACTTTCCCTGATGGCAGGTCAGAATCCGGTGACAAGCGGAGAAATCACTCTGGATGGTCAGAAGGTGTGGGAGAATCAGGAGATGATGGATCGGATTTGTTTCTCCAGAGAGCTGAATCCTACCACCAACTTCAGTATCAGTGAGTTGAAGGTGAAGGAGTATTTAAAGATGGCTTCCATCTATATGCCGAACTGGGATAAGGAATTTGCAGAAGAGTTGTTGAAGACCTTTGAGTTGGATGCTAACAAGAAGCTGAATAAGCTTTCCAAGGGTATGTTATCCATGGTAACCATTACCGTAGCTTTGGCAAGCAAAGCAGAGTTTACCTTTATGGATGAGCCCGTAGCCGGTGTGGACGTGGTAATGCGTGAGCAGTTCTACCGAATTTTGTTGGATGAGTTTGCAGAAAGCGGAAGAACCTTTGTGATTTCCACCCATATCATCGAGGAAGCGGCAGATGTGTTTGAAGAAGTGATTATGCTGGATAAGGGTAAGATTCTTTTGAAGGAAAACGCAGTGGAACTTTTAGACAGAGCCCGCCATGTCAGCGGTGTAGCTGAGGCGGTAGATAAGGTAATGGAAGGTCGTGAGACCTATCGTCCGGAGAAGCTGGGACGCAGCAAGGGTGTGACAGTGCTTTTAAAGCAGGGAGAAACATTGGAGTCTGATACGGAGATATCCGTACAGCCCATGAGTTTACAGCAGGTATTCGTGGCCATGTGTGGCAAGGAGGTTTCATAAGAGTATGAAGGGGTTAGGAAGAAATGTTAAGTTTATGACAGGATTTTTCCTGAAATTGGAGATAAAATGTTATCTGTTTTTAGCACTTATGTGGGTGGTGTTTGGAAGATTAAATGACGGAATAGGACCATTTGTAAACGAGCAGGCACCTTTTTATATCTTTTGGATTTCAGTGGCATTGGTTCTGATTTGTGCCATGAGCCATAGTGACATGTATTTTAAGACTATGGTTTCTCAAGGAAGTGCCAGAAAACCGGCAGCATTGGGAATGCTTCTTTCCCAGTATGCTTTCGTGGTGATACAAGTGGTGATTCTTTTGGCGGTGGCTATGCTGACAGACAGCAACTGGTCATTGGCAATAAAGATTTGCCCCTTAGGGTTAATCGCAGTAATATTCATTCTGCAGGGTGCAGGTATTATCTGCGCAACCATATCTATGAGTGGTCATAATGCTTGGGCAGTAATCCTGTTTCTTGGAACCATTGTAGCTTTTGTGTTGGGATGTGTCTTGCTTGGCTATGCGCATGATTTTGTATGGAGTGCGGAGATGGTGAAGCCCTATAATAATCTGCTGTTTTTGGCAGCAGGTGTATTGCTTGAGATAATTGGATTGGCAGCATATTACAAAACAATGCAGAAAGTGGATTTGAAGCTGGCTTAAATCTTATGAGGAAGAGAGGGAAGAATAAATGAAGGATTTTATCAATACATTTAAACAGACCAAGAAGGTGACCGGAGATAATGTGTTTATCGGTGTAGGGTTTGGTGCGCTGGGAGCTATCATAGGAGTGATTATAGCATTGGTAATCCTATTTACGGAAGGGACAGGAGAGGATTATGCCCACATGGGAGCATTCATGGTATTGATGGTCGTAGCACTTACCCTTGTTGTGGATGGATTCATAGTATTTCCGGCAGATTTCATGCAGGCCATTGCTATGGGAAAGGCCAGAAAGCATTTGATTCCGTCACACTATCTGCTATGGCTTTGGAATACCTTTGCGGTACTCCTTATGGCTTTGACTGTTAGCTTTCTGGAGGATTTTGCGTATAGCCGCTTGTTTACGGAAGCAGTTTGTGAGATTGATGTAAAAGGGCTTCTTTGCAATCCCTTAATCTTTGTAACCATTCTGCTGTGTGTACCTGCAGTGATTTTATTCATGGGAGGAATTACCCTTACTGTGGGAAATAAGGCGATTTGGGCATTGGCGGGAATTTTACTGATGGGAAGTGGTTTTTCCACCCTGACCAAGCAGCATCCGGATATGCCCATTGTTAAAGCTTTGAATAATCTTAAGGTTAACTCCTTTGAGATGTCAGAGGTGGCCCCAATCTGTCTGGTGTGTCTGCTTATCAGTGCGGTGTTACTCACACTGGCCTGGATGATGCTCCGCAAACAAAGAGTAACTTTTTAGTAGTGATAATCGAATGATGAGCAATAAGAGCCATAATTTTCTGCAAGCAAGGTCTTGAAAAACGTCGCCCCTTGACGATGGTACTTTCGAGTCTAGTGGCGCTACGTTTTGGACGAAGCGAAAGCGCCCTTGCGGTAGAATGTTATGGCTCTTATGGCGTATCTTCCTCGAATTCTTTTTGAAAAACCGTACATACTACTATCAAAAAGGATTCGAGGTCTTTTTATGGAATCATTGTGGAAAAAAGAAACCGGGGAGCTACAGGCACAGGAAAGTCAGGGGAAGGAAACGTACGATGTAATTGTAATCGGAGCCGGTATGGCAGGCATACTTACAGCCTATTATTTGCAGGAAGCAGGCAAAAAGGTATTGGTGCTGGAGGCGAATGAGGTGGCCTCCGGTCAGACGGAGGGGACCACTGCCAAAATCACCTCCCAGCATGGTCTCAAATACAGTAAACTTTTAAGGAATGTGGACAGAGAGCGGGCGGAGGGCTATGCAAAGGCGAATGAAGAGGCCATCAGAGAGTATGAACGGCTGATAAAGGAGCTGGGGATAGACTGTCAGTTTGAAAAGTGCACGGCGTATCTATATGCCACTGTGGACGAAAGAGTACTGAAAAAAGAGGCGAAAGCAGCTTCCCTGTTAGGGATTGATGCCTTTTACAGGGAGAAAACGGAGCTTCCCATTAAAGTGCTGGGAACGGTGGGCTTTCGCAACCAGGCATGTTTTCAACCCTTGGAATTTCTGAAGGTTCTTTGCCAAAAACTAACGGTTTTAGAATATAGAAAAGTGCTAAAAATCAAGGGACAAGAGGTTATTACGGAGAACGGCACCTACACCGCAGACAAAATAGTGGTGGCTACTCATTACCCTATAAAAAATGTGCCCGGCTTCTATTTTTTACGTCAGCATCAGGAGAGAAGCTATGTGTTGGCACTGTCCGGCTGTAAGAAAATAAATGGCATGTATTTGGGGATTGACGGAGAGGAGATTTCTCTTCGACAGGCAGGAGAGTATTTGTTGCTTGGCGGTGCCGGACATCGAACAGGCAAGGAGAAACGCTGCTATGCCAGGGCCAAGCTGGAGGAATATGCAAGAAAATATTTCCCGGAAGCGACCGTAGAAGGCTTTTGGGCGGCACAGGATTGTATGCCCCATGACGGAATTCCTTTTATCGGCAGGTATTCATGGCTTACACCAAACCTTTATGTGGCTACCGGTTTTCAGAAATGGGGCATGACTTCATCCATGGTGGCGGCTCTGCTTCTTAGGGATGAAATTTGCGGAATGAAGAATCCCTATCGCCATGTTTTCAGCCCCCAAAGATTTTTGATTCGGGCAGGAGGCTGGAAGTTTCTGATTGATGTGAAGGAAAGCATAAAAGGGATGCTGACAGGGCTTTTCTATAAGAAAGCGCCCAGGTGTGCCCATTTGGGCTGCGGACTCCACTGGAATGCAGAGGAGGAAAGCTGGGATTGTCCCTGCCATGGTTCCCGATACGATAAAGATGGTAAAATATTGGATAATCCGTCGATGCGAAATTTAGAGAATAAATTGTAAAGTGACCGGGAATATGCTACAATTTTCAAAGACAGTGATTTACGAATGAGGAGGGAAAAGTATGTTAGAATGTCCCGGTTGCGGAGGAAATATTACATTTCACATTGAGTCACAGCTGATGTTTTGCAAGTATTGTGATTCTTACTATGAACCTTATGCCATCCATAAGGAAGTGGATGCGGAAAGTGTGGACTATTATGAAACAAAGGTATTTACTTGTCCACAGTGCGGCGGTGAAATCTTAGGTAATCATAATGAGGCGGCTACCTTTTGTACCTATTGCGGCAGTTCCACCATATTGTCAGAACGTATCAGCAAAGAGGAATGCCCGGATTATATTATCCCCTTTAAGAAAACAAAGGAAGATTGCAAGGAAGCTTACAGGAAAGCTATGAAGAAAGCAATTTTTGTGCCGAAGGAGTATAAGTCTGAGGAGTTTATCGACGGCTTCCGTGGCATCTATATGCCTTATTGGAATTATGAGTTTAAGCTGGATGGGAAGGTTCATCTGACGGCAAAAGAGGATATCCATCAGGAAGAGTATACATTAAGAAATATATTTCATGTGAAGGGAGAGTTGGATGATACCTTTCAAGGGGATGCCTATGATGCGTCTTTGAACTTTTATGACGATATCAGCATGGGATTGGCCCCTTTTGATTTTCACTCTCATAAGCCATTTACGCCCTCCTTCTTAAGCGGATTTTATGCGGAATGTGCGGATGTGTCCAAGGAGGTTTATCTGGGGGAGGCAATGGAACTGGCACAGGAAGCTACTATGCATAAAATAACAACAAGCGAAGAGTTGAAAAGCTTTAAACTGGTTGGCTTGGCAGAGGGGGAAGTACCCTTTCAGACCACTTTGGTGAAAGCGGCCAAAACTCTGTATCCTGTATGGTTTATGTCCTATCGGAACGGTGACAAGGTGGCTTATGCGGCGGTAAATGGGCAGACCGGTAAGGTGGCTGCAGATATGCCGGTGGATAAGAAAAAGTATGTGGGGTATTCCATGCTTTTGGCCATTCCCCTGTTTTTGATACTGAATTTGTTGTTCACTTTTTCTCCTATGCAGATAACAACCCTTTGTGCAGTGTGTTTACTGGTGACATTGATATTGTATGCGTCGGAACTTCATGAGATATATTTAAAAGAGCAGTTTATCAGTGATAAAGCCCAAATGTACAAGAATCAAAGATATTTGGAATACGAAAGTGCATTTGACGGGAATCCGGTTTTTGAGTTTTTAAAAGAGAGTCTATACAAGGTGCTGGAAATAGTGGCGGCTTCCATTTCGGTGATATTGTCCGTATTGGTGTATTTGATTCCTTTTCTGCCCATATTAAACTGGTTGCTTTGGGGGATTTTGATAGCAGGGACTTTGGCATGTACCATTTATGCATTGGGACAGATTGAAAAGTTGGATTACAAGGCGAGCTTTCATACCTCTATGTTTAATATTGTGGTGATGTTTGGCGTTTTGATGACTGTGTTGATTCGGCCGGAAGCAGAGATTTGGTATTATGGGGCTTCCGTCCTGATGCTGGTTTTGGTGGTACTCAATTTTAATGAGATTTTGAATAATTATAACTATTTGGCAATGCGAAAAATGCCGCAATTCAGGAAAAAGGGGTGAAGGAAATGGGAAAGAAAATAGGAAAAATATTACTATTGTTTACCGGAGCTGTTTTGGTAGTGATTTTGTCAGATAAGTTACATATACCCATGAAATATTTCAGTAACGGACTGTTGGCACTGGGCATAGCTTTTATCATTAATTTTCTGGTTCTTCAGAAAACTTCAAGGAGAAGAGTATTAAAGAAACAAGAACGATTGGAGGCTGTCAAGCATACCCATTCCTTTGAAAATGTGACAGTGAAGCTGGTTAGCAGCACCATGATAAGAAAATAGGAATCTAAAAACTTTCTTAAGATTTTGAATAAGAGTTTGCTGAAAGAGGCGAGTGTGTTATACTTTGGTAGCACATGCAACATGAAAAGAGGAGTATTATGAAGATTACATATCAGGATTTAGTAAAGAATGAAGCTATAAAAACATATATACAAAAGGCAGATGAATCCCTGACTGCATTAGGCTATACGGAGCATAGTTTTGCCCATGTGACCAGGGTGGCGATGTTAGCCAGTGATATTTTACTTACTTTAGGATACAGCGAAAGAGAAGCGGAGCTTGCGAAAATGGCCGGTTATCTCCACGATATCGGCAATGTGATCAATCGTATTGATCATGCCCAGTCCGGTGCGGTGATGGCTTTCCGTATTTTGGATAATATGGGCGCAGACCCGGAGGATATTGCCACCATCGTGACAGCCATCGGCAATCATGATGAGTCTACGGCATTTCCCGTGAATGCGGTAGCTGCCGCTTTGATATTGGCGGATAAGACGGATGTACGTTATACCCGTGTGAGAAATCAGGATTATTCCCAGTTTGATATTCATGACAGGGTGAACTATTCCGTGAAAAAGAGTGAAGTGGAAGTAATAAAGGACCGGCACATAAAACTGGAGCTGACCATCGAAACCAAAATGTGTACGGTGATGGATTATTTTGAAATTTTCTTAAACCGTATGCTTCTTTGCAGAAAAGCAGCAGAGAAGCTGGGAGTGCCGTTTCTGCTGGTGATTAACGGACAGAGATTGATATAAAAAATCTCTTTAATATGAAAGGGTGATATGTTATAATGGAGACGAATCAGAAGAACGAACAAAAGAAAAGTATTATGACAACCGTATTCGTCGCAATGGGAATTGTTTTATTGCTTTGTATCCTGGCCATTTCTTTGTTGGGAAAGGAGATTTACCAACTAAAGAAGCAATGGGGAACAATCCGTTCAGATGTTACCGCAACAGATGGCCGGGCGGAAGTGGTTGAAGAGGATAATTCGGCGGAAGTACCCGAGCAGTCGGCACCGGAAACTGTGATAACAGAAGTCCCGGGAGAGGAAAGCGTACAGGAGCCGGAAGCCAAGCATAAGGTGTATCTGACCTTTGATGATGGACCCAGTAAGCAAACAGAAGCTGTTTTGGACATTTTGGATGAATATGGTGTGAAGGCTACCTTCTTTGTGGTAGGCAAAGAAGGAGAGAATGTGGCGAAGCGCCTGCAAATGATCTATGAGCGGGGCCATACTTTAGGCATGCATTCCTATTCCCATGATTATAGTGATATTTACGAGTCTGTGGATGCATTTCGGGCAGATTTTTTGAAAAGCAAGCAATATATTTATGAGGCTACGGGTGTGGAGACCAAGGTGTTCCGTTTTCCCGGAGGCAGTTCCAACCGTCTGGGTAAGACGGATATGAATCTGATAGTAGAGTTTTTGAAGGAACAGGGTGTGGAGTACTATGATTGGAATATTTCTTCCGGTGACGGTGGCGGTACGTTGATGCCTGTGGAGGTCATCGTAGAGAATTGTACCAAGAATATACAGCGATATGATACCTCCATTATTCTGATGCACGATTCTGCCTTGAAGACCACTACGGTAGAAGCATTACCCCAAATTCTGGAAACCATACTGGCTATGGAGGATACAGTGATTCTGCCGATTACGGCGAATTCCCAGCCGGTACACCATGTGATAAAGCCTTGGGAGAAACCGAAGGAGGAAGTAACGGTTTCTAAAGAAGAGGATATGACAGTATCTCAAGACACGGAAGATAAGGAAGAGAAAAAGGAGATTTCAAAATGAAAAGAATTATGTTAAAATTAAGTGGTGAGGCATTGGCCGGTGAGAAAAAGACCGGATTTGACGAGGATACCGTCAGAGGTGTGGCACTGCAGGTAAAGCAATTAGTAGACGATGGCATGGAAGTAGGTATTGTAATCGGCGGTGGTAATTTCTGGAGAGGACGTACCAGCAAGAATATTGACCGAACCAAGGCAGACCAGATTGGTATGTTGGCTACGATTATGAACTGTATCTATGTTTCGGAGATTTTCCGTTCTGTAGGCATGGATACCAATATTTTGACTCCTTTTGAGTGCGGATCCTTTACCAAGCTGTTTTCCAAGGACCGTGCCAATAAATATTTTGCCAAGGGCAATGTAGTATTTTTCGCAGGCGGTACAGGACATCCCTATTTCTCAACCGATACCGGTGTGGTGCTGAGAGCTATTGAAATCGATGCAGAGGTCATTTTGTTGGCAAAGGCTATCGATGGTGTATACGACAGTGACCCTGAGAAGAATCCTAACGCTAAGAAATACGACGAAATCTCTATTGATGATGTGGTAGAGCAGAATCTGCAAGTTGTGGATATGACCGCTTCCATTCTGGCAAGAGACAACCGTATGCCTATGTGGGTATTCGGTTTGAACGAAGAGAACAGCATTGTAAATACATTAAAAGGAAAGTTTAACGGTACGAAGGTTACCGTCTAAATAAAGAGAATCAGGAGGAATGACAATGGACGCAAGATTACAGCAATATGAAGACAAAATGAGGAAAGCTTACGAGTACTTGGAATCTGACTATATGGGTATCAGAGCAGGACGTGCGAATCCCCATGTACTTGACAAATTACGTGTAGATTATTACGGCACTCCTACCCCTATTCAGCAGGTGGGCAATGTAACTGTTCCCGAAGCAAGAATTATCCAGATTGCACCTTGGGAGAAGTCAATGATTCGTGAAATCGAGAAGGCGATTATGACTTCCGATATCGGTATCAACCCTTCCAACGATGGTAGCGTAATCAGACTGGTATTCCCTGAGCTTACCGAGGAACGCAGAAAAGACCTTGTAAAGGATGTAAAGAAGAAAGCAGAAGAAGCTAAGGTGGCTGTACGTAACATCAGACGTGATGGTAACGATATGTTAAAGAAGCTTGGTAAGACCGAAGTTTCAGAGGATGAAATCAAGGTAATGGAAGACCAGCTTCAGAAGCTGACTGACAAGTTTGTAAAAGAAATCGATACTTTGATGGATGAGAAGTCAAAGGAAATCATGACCGTATAAGATGGAAAACGGACATCGCCTGGTGTCCGTTTTTTAAACTATGGGAAAATGTGCGAGTACAGTAGTGGATTTTAGGAAGAATTGCGAAGCAATTCTTGTAATTGTCGCCGCCGGGCGACAATTTTGGCAGGAAGGATTTGTATATCATGAGTAATGAGTTAAAAATACCGCAGCATGTGGCCATAATCCTGGATGGAAACGGAAGATGGGCAAAGGCAAAGGGCATGCCCCGTAATTACGGACATATTCAGGGGGCTAAAACAGTGGAAGTGATTTGTGAGGAAGCCTATAAGATGGGGATACAGTATCTGACCGTATATGCTTTTTCCACAGAAAACTGGAACCGCCCTAAAGACGAGGTGGAAGCCTTGATGAAGTTGCTTCGTAACTATATGAAGACCTGTTTGAAAACGGCGGCTAAGAATCGTATGTGTGTGCGTGTGATTGGAGATAAGAGTGGTTTGGATGAAGATATCCGTACTCGTATACAGGAACTGGAGGAGGCCACAAAGGATAATGACGGTCTTCATTTTCAGATAGCCATTAATTACGGCGGCAGGGATGAAATGGTACGTGCCATGCGTCAGATGGCTAAACAGGTGCAGGAAGGAAAGTTGGAACCTGCTGATATCAGCGAGGAATATTTTGCGCAGTGTTTGGATACACATGACCTTCCGGAGCCGGATTTGCTGATTCGTACCTGTAATGAGCAGCGTATTTCCAACTTCCTGTTGTGGCAGCTGGCTTATACAGAGTTTTATTTTACACCGGTACCATGGCCGGATTTTTCAAAAGAAGAATTGGAAAAGGCTATTGATGCATATAATCATAGAGACAGAAGATATGGCCTGATAAAGGAGGAATAAAGATGCTGACCAGATGTATCAGTGGAGCAATATTGGCGGTGCTGGCACTCGTTTTTATGTATGTGGGAGGTCCCGTTCTGGCGATTGTATTGCTGCTCACTTCTTTGGTGGCTTATAAAGAGCTGACCAATGCATTGAAAGTAAATAAGGGGGAGAAAAAGTTTTGCGCATTGGAAATCATCGGTTTGCTGGGCGTGGTGCTGTATTATCTGGCGGTTTATTTCGGAGATGATACCTTCCTGTTAATGAGCATTGTGGGAGTGTTTATGGCGGAAATGTTCTGCTATGTAATCACCTTCCCGAGATACCGTGCAGAGCAGGTAGTGTCTTCCATCTTTTCTTTCCTGTATGCACCGGTTATGTTGTCCTTTGTTTATCTGACTCGTAATACGGAATACGGTGTGTATATGGTATGGTTGATTCTTCTCAGCTCATGGGTATGTGATACCTGCGCTTATTTTGTGGGAGTGACTATTGGAAAGAAGCGTATTTTCCCTGTATTAAGCCCTAAGAAATCCTTAGAGGGCTGTATCGGCGGTGTGGCAGGCTCTGCAATTGTAGGCGGTTTGTATGCCTTTATATTCTTACGGGATGTTATGCCGGGAGAAAATATTGTGTGGGCAGTGGTATTTATTTGCGCGGCCGGTGCCATAATGAGTATGGTGGGTGATTTAGCAGCGTCAGCCATTAAGAGAAACCATGAGATTAAGGATTACGGCAAGCTGATTCCCGGTCACGGAGGAATTATGGACCGTTTTGACAGTATGATTGTGACGGCACCCATGATATACTTTTTGTGTGTATTGATGATATTTTAAAGGATATACAAGAGGTTTTTGCGATGAAAAAGATAGCAATTCTGGGCTCCACCGGTTCTATCGGTACCCAGACATTAGATATTGTAAGAAATTTTAAGGATGAGTTGGAAGTGGTAGCTATGGCTGCCGGAACCAATGTGGATTTAATGGAGAAGCAGGTCAGAGAGTTCTGCCCCAAAGTAGTCACCATGTGGGAAGAAAAGGCAGCAGCGGAGTTGAAAAGCCGTCTTCAGGATATGGAGATTACCATACTTACCGGTATGGACGGTCTGTTAGAGATCGCGGTGCTTCCGGAGGTAGAGGTGTTGGTGACTGCTATCGTAGGTATGATAGGAATCCGTCCTACTATTGAAGCCATCAAAGCGGGCAAGGATATTGCCCTTGCCAATAAGGAGACTCTTGTGTGTGCAGGACATATTATTATGCCCCTGGCCAAGAAGCATAATGTGGCTATTTTGCCGGTAGATAGCGAGCACAGCGCTATTTTCCAGTCTTTAAACGGAGAGCCTAAGAATCGAATCAGTAAGATTTTATTGACCGCATCCGGCGGACCCTTCCGTGGGAAAACAAGAGCGCAATTAGGCAATATTCAAGTGGAGGATGCTTTGAAGCATCCCAACTGGGCTATGGGCAGAAAGATTACCATAGATTCTTCCACTTTGGTAAATAAGGGACTTGAGGTGATGGAGGCTAAATGGCTCTTTGGTGTGGAACCGGAGCAGATACAGGTGGTAGTTCATCCCCAAAGTATCATCCACTCCATGGTAGAATATGTGGATGGTGCAGTGATAGCACAGCTGGGACTTCCGGATATGAAGCTTCCCATTCAGTACGCATTATTCTATCCTGACAGAAGAGTGATGAATGAAAAGAAGCTGGACTTTTTCGAATTGCAGAATATGACCTTTGAGAAGCCGGATACGGAGACCTTTTACGGCTTAAAGCTGGCTTACGAAGCTTTGGAAACCGGTGGAAATGTTCCCACCATTTACAATGCGGCCAATGAAAAGTCAGTGGCCTTATTCCTGGAGAAGAAGATTTCTTATTTACAGATACCGGAGATGATAGAGCGCTCCATGAGAAAGATAAAGCGGATAGACAATCCGGATGTGGCGCAGATTCTGGAGACGGAAGCAGAGGTATATGAATATATCTTAAGTTTGATATAAAGATAAGAAAGAGAGAATAATTGTGGCACTGATATTTTTTGTTTTGATTTTCGGTCTGGTGGTGGTTTCCCACGAATTCGGACATTTCCTGATTGCCAAAATAAACGGAATTCATGTGGTGGAGTTTGCAGTGGGCATGGGACCCAATCTGATATCCTTTACCAAGGGCGAGACCAAGTATTCTTTAAAACTACTGCCCATTGGCGGTGCTTGTATGTTTGAAGGAGAAGATGGTTTGAATACCCAGGAAGGCGAGACAAGCGAAGGCTCCTTTATGAATGCCAATGTATGGGCCAGAATCGCTACGGTAGTGGCTGGACCGATATTTAATTTTATATTGGGATTCATAGCATCTATTATTTTAGTATCCCTGGTAGTGATTAATTTGCCTGTGGTTCGCCCTATGGAGGCGGGACCGGCATACGAAGCGGGACTTCAGGAAAATGATAGGATTATTTCTTTAAACGGAGAGAAGATATATTTATTTGAAGAGATGGCCTTGTTTAACCGTATCAACGGAGGCCAAGAGGTGACAGTGGAGTTTGAAAGAAACGGTACCGTCATGGAAACGAAGCTGACACCTGCCTACGATGCAGAGTCCGGCAGCTATATTTTAGGGGTATATTGCAATGCCATTGCTGAGGAAAAGGGTTTGGGTCGCTTGAAATATGCCTGGTATGAATTACGTTTTTGTGTACAACAGACCTATAAAAGTCTGGGAATGCTGGTGACCGGAAAGGTGCACCGTGATGAGGTGGCAGGTCCGGTGGGAATTGCAGTAAACGTAGTGGGCAAGACCTATGATCAGGCTAAGGAATACGGCGCTCTGACAGTATTCGTAAATATGCTCAACATTGTAATGGTACTTTCCATGAATTTGGGCATTCTGAATTTACTTCCCATTCCGGCTTTGGACGGCGGACGTTTGGTCTTCATGCTGATTGAAGTGGTGAGAGGAAAGCCCATACCGCCGGAAAAGGAAGGTATGGTCCATTTTGTGGGACTGATGTTCTTTATGGCATTGATGGTATTTGTATTCTTTAATGACTTGACCAATATATTCAGAGGATAAAGAAGGATATACGTATGAACTATTTCAAAAAAGTAGGATACAAAAGAATTGTGATGACCATAGTGGGGAATATCTTTATCGGTTTAGGTATCGGTATTTTCCGGTATGCAGCCATGGGTAATGACCCTTATACGGCCATGAACCTGTCCCTTTCCTTTTGTGTAGGCATGAGCTACCCTGTATTTCAGATTCTGTTTAATCTGGGTGCCTTTGTGATTCAGTTGATTTGGGGACGGGAGCTGATTGGTATCGGTACCGTGGTTAATGCTTTTTTCTTAGGATATATCGTGGATTTCTTCTATCACATATTGCTACTTCTTCCTTTTGGAGATTTGGTATTCTGGCAAAGTGTGATAGTAGTATGTATCGGCGTGGTGATTTGCAGTTTTGGTTTGTCCCTGTATCAGACCTCTGATGTGGGTGTGGCACCCTATGATGCCCTGTCTCTGATTACACAGAAAAAGCTGCCTAAGATTCCATATTTCTGGCACAGAATGTTTGATGATGCATTGGCAGCATTAATCAGTTTTGTATCTACCGGATTTACCAATATCGGTCTGGGTAGTTTGGTTTCTGCCTTTGGATTGGGACCCTTTATCCATTTCTTCAACAAGCATTTCAGCGAGAAGCTGTTGAAAAATATGGAAGAGTAAAAAAGTAATAATCATGCCCGTATGGTTTACATATGGGCATGACAAAATACAAGGATTCATTTGTTCTTAAATTCTAATTTCTTAATAATCTATTTTATTCAGATGAAATCCAAAAATCAAATCTATAATAGAAAGGGTGAGTGTATGAACTATGTTTCTGCCCATTTATGGGAGAAAGAAAAGGCGTGTCCCATGTGTATTTCCCTGATTTTGCAGCATGCGTTAGTTGGAAAAAGGGAGGTATTATTGGCCTGTGTCTGTGAAAGCAAAAATGCAGGTGAAGCAGGCGTGACGGAAAGCGGATACTTTTCGGAAGGACTGACAGAATGGTTTCACAGAGAGGGGGTGAAGCTGTGTGACCGTAAGGAGATTACGGAAGTGCCGGGAGAAAAGCTGTTTCGGGAGATTAAGCGGCTGGAAGAGGAAAGTGCTTCCTACTTACGTAAGTATAAAAAGGAACTCCATTTGCATTATTGGGGAGTGCTGCTTTGGGATAGCAGGGCATGGGTTTTTGCCAGGGGAGATTGTAAAGGTTATTTGTTAAATCGGAGATTCCAAAAGAAAAACATAAGGGAGATTATAGCAAGGCACAGTGAAACTTCGTCTGTTTTTATGACGGGAAGCGTACAGAAAAAGGTGGGAATGCTGCTTTGTACGGATGGCTTTGGCGCGGAGGTGAAGAAGGAGACGCTGGCTGAGGTACTGATACCGGACAGGGGGGTGTCCGGTGAGCGGATGGAAAGACGATTAAAAGAGTTGGCGGGAGAAGGCAGAAGTGCGGGAGCTGTCTATATACGCATTTGTTAAAATATGTCGGAGAAGAGAAAGGAGATTATGGAAGAAAAGTATCATAAAATAAAAAAGTTAGGGGAAGGAGCAACTGCAGAGGTCTGGCTGGCGAAGGAGTGTGCAACAGATAGTCTGTTTGCCGTGAAGGTAAGTGAACAGGAGGAACTTCTGGCTATGGAAGCGCAAATTCTGGAGCGTATAAATCATAGGGCTTTTCCGAAGGTGAAAGAGTATGTGGGGCAGAAAAAGGCTTTGGTTATGGAGTATGTGGACGGACATAGTCTGCAGGAGATATTAGACAGAGGGCAGGAATTTAAACTTCGGGAGATTCTCTATATCATGGAGGAGGTGCTGGAGGCACTAAATATTCTTCATATGCAGGCGGAACCTATTATATACCGGGATATTAAGCCGGCGAACATTATGGTAGAGAGAAGCGGAAGAATCCGGCTGGTGGATTTTGGAGCGGCCTATATAAGCGGTAGGAATAGGGATGAGGAAACGAAAATGCGGCAGGCGGGTACCTATGGTTACGGTGCACCGGAGCAGTTCTGGGTAGGCGTGGTACCAAGTGTTCGATGTGATGTGTATGGAGCGGGTAAGGTATTGGCATATCTTTTGTCCGGAAAAAATCCGGCTATACCGCCATACAATATGGAGCAGTATTGTAAGGGAAGCAGACGGGTCCCGCTTGCCTTTCAGCGGATACTGGAGAGAAGTCTTGCTACGGATCCCCTGGCAAGATATGAGGATTGTATCAGTATGCGAAGGGATTTGCATAAGGCTTATGAGGAATGTAGTAAAAGAAGTCTGTTCAAATTGCATAAAAAATCATCCGTAAATTACAAAAAATGTATTTGGTTGAGCGAATATCGAAGAATATTTTGACTTTCTCGGAAAATAAGAATATAATATTTGGTAACTGATTTTGGAATACGTTTTATGAATCAAATGAACGCAAGGAGAAGAACCTATGAAAAAGCTTGAAGAGTATGTAAGAAGTATACCGGATTTTCCCGAAGAGGGAATCATTTTTCGTGATGTAACCAGTGTATTACAGGATGCGGACGGCTTGCATCTGGCTATCGATACCATGCAGGAGAAGGTGAAGGATTTGGACTATGACGTAGTAGTAGGTCCGGAGTCCAGAGGCTTTATTTTTGGTACACCTATTGCATATAATAACAGAAAACCTTTTGTACTGATTCGTAAAAAGGGTAAACTTCCTTGCGAAACCATAGAAAGAACCTATGATTTGGAATACGGTACAGCTACCATCGAGATGCATAAGGACAGCATCAAACCCGGTCAGAAGGTGTTGATTGTAGATGATTTGATTGCTACCGGCGGAACCACCGAAGCTATGATTAAGTTGATTGAAGATTTAGGCGGTGTTGTAGTAGGTGTCGTAGTAATGATTGAATTGGCAGGATTAAAGGGGAGAGAAAAGATTGCAGGCTATCGTTTAGAATCTGCGATTTGTTATGAAGGTAAATAAATTAGCGTATTGAAAGGCTGATGAGTATGACGGAAGAAAAAGAACTGCTATTTGTAGAAGGAAGTATTCAAAAGCATAAAGAATTTACGACTCCCGAGGAATTGTACAAGGAGCTTATTGAACATGTGCAAAAATATCATCCCAGCGATGATATTACCATGATTGAGAAGGCATATAAAATTGCCAGTGAGGCCCATAAGGACCAGCGCCGTAAATCCGGAGAACCCTATATCATCCACCCCTTAAATGTGGCAAGTATCTTGTCGGATTTGGAAATGGACAAGGAAACCATCGTGGCAGGTATCCTGCATGATGTGGTGGAAGATACCATTATGACAGATGAAGATTTGCGCAGGGAGTTTGGTGAGGATGTGGCACTGTTGGTGGATGGTGTGACCAAACTGGAGCAGATTCCTTTATCCTCTCCCAATATGGATGTGTCAGAAGCCAAGCTGGAGATGCAGGCAGAGAACCTGCGTAAGATGTTCCTTGCCATGGCTAAGGATATCCGTGTCATTATGATAAAGCTGGCAGACCGACTGCACAATATGCGTACCCTGAAATATCAGAAGCCGGAAAGTCAGCAGCGTATTGCGAAAGAAACCTTGGAGATTTATTCACCCCTTGCCCAGCGTCTTGGTATTTCCAAGATTAAGGTGGAGCTGGACGATTTATCTTTAAAATATTTGGAGCCGGAAGTATATTACGATTTGGTAGAAAAGATTTCTGCCCGTAAAAGTGAGCGTCAGGCATATATCCAGAGTATTGTGGATGAAGTGAAGGAACATATCCAAAAGGCCGGTATCAAGGCACAGATTGACGGACGTGTAAAACACTTCTTTAGTATTTATAAAAAGATGAAGAACCAGAATAAGACCCTGGAACAGATTTATGATTTGTTTGCAGTGCGTATTATTGTGGATTCTGTTATGGAATGTTATGCGGCACTTGGCGTGATCCATGAGATGTACAAACCCATACCGGGACGTTTCAAGGATTATATCGCTATGCCCAAGCCCAATATGTATCAGTCCCTGCATACCACATTGATTGGTAATACGGGACAACCCTTTGAAATCCAGATTCGTACCTTTGACATGCATAAGGCTGCGGAATTCGGTATTGCAGCACATTGGAAGTACAAAGATGCTTCCGATGGAAAGAAGGTAGAAGCCCAGGAAGAAGAGAAGCTGGTATGGTTGCGTCAGATTTTGGAATGGCAACAGGATATGTCGGATAATCGTGAGTTTATGAATCTTTTAAAGAGTGATTTGGATTTATTCTCCGATAATGTATTCTGCTTTACGCCTACCGGTGAAGTGAAGAACCTGCCCGTAGGCTCAACCCCTATTGATTTTGCTTACAGTATTCACTCTGCAGTGGGTAATAAAATGGTAGGCGCCAGAGTCAATGATAAGATTGTAAATATTGATTATCAAATTCGAAACGGTGACCGTGTGGAAATCATTACCTCACAGAATTCCAAGGGACCCAGTCGTGACTGGCTGAAGCTGGTAAAGAGTACCCAGGCCAAGAATAAGATTAATCAGTGGTTTAAGAATGAGCTGAAGGAAGATAATATTATCAAAGGCAAGGAAATGTTAAATGCCTACTGTAAGGCAAAGAACATCGTGCTGGCAAATATTATCACTCCCGAATATAT
The DNA here is from genome assembly GCA_017520425.1 of Lachnospiraceae bacterium. Taxonomy (GTDB): domain Bacteria; phylum Bacillota; class Clostridia; order Lachnospirales; family Lachnospiraceae; genus Acetatifactor. The sequence goes on from JAFXFO010000027.1 coordinate 84,964, forward strand.
GGAGACCATCCAGCGTAAGTACGGCTTCCGTGACTGGGATGCGGTGCTGGCAGCTATCGGACACGGAGCCTTAAAGGAAGGTCAGGTGGCTAATAAGCTGGTAGAACTTTACGATAGGGACAATAAGAAGGAAGTGACCAATGAGGAAATCCTTCAGGCTATCGCAGAAAGCAATAGTAACCGTCCCACCAAGATGAAGTCTAAGAGCGGTATTGTGGTACGAGGAATGACGGATTTGTCGGTGCGTTTCTCTAAATGTTGTTCCCCCTTGCCGGGAGATGAAATCGTGGGCTTTGTCACCAGAGGTCGTGGTATTTCCGTGCATCGTACGGACTGTGTGAATGTGGTAAATCTGCCGGAGTTTGACCGAGTGCGTCTGATTGATGCAGACTGGCAGGATCCGGAGACCATGGAAGAGCATGAGAAGTATATGGCAGAAATTGTGATTTATGCTGTCAACAGAAACGGACTACTGGTAGATATTTCCAAGGCTTTGACGGAGAAGAATATCAGTATTCTTTCCATGAATACCAGAGTGAACCGCCAGGGAATTGCGACTTTGCAGACGAACTTCGAGATATCCGGCAGAGAAGAGCTGAACCGTGTGATTGATAAAATTCGCGGAATTGAAAGTGTATTAGATATAGAGAGGACGACAGGCTGATGTCAAGTATAAAAATCGGCAGAATGGCAATCGGTTCCTATCAGACCAATTGTTATTTTGTGTATCGTGAGGATAGTAAAAAAGCCGTGGTTATCGACCCGGCTGATAACGGAGCACAGATTTACAGTGCATTGGAAAGAAATGGCTTTACCGTAGAAGCAATCTTACTGACCCATGGACATTTCGACCATATTTGGGGAAGTAAGGAGCTACGTGAAGTATCCGGAGCAAAGATTTATGCTTTGGAGGAAGAGAAGGTACTCTGTGAGGATGTAAAGAATAATCTGTCTGCTATGGTGGGCAGAGCCTATACTGTAGTACCGGATACCTATGTTCGTGAAGGAGATGTACTTACCTTTGATAGTATGGATTTCAAGGTAATAGCCACTCCGGGTCATACCATCGGTAGCTGTTGCTACTATGTGGAAAAAGCAGGCATCCTGATTAGCGGGGATACCCTATTCCAGGAATCCACCGGACGTACAGACTTCCCTACCGGAAGCATGAGCAGTATCGTCCGTTCCATTCGTGAGAAGTTGTTTATTCTACCGGATGAGACCAAAGTATATCCGGGGCATGGTGACAGTACCACCATCGCTTATGAAAAGAAATACAATCCGTTTGTGGCGGAGTAGATTAAGAGGCACCATCGGAGGCAGGAAGAATGTTTTCGGTGGTGTTTAAAGGTTTTGCTGAGAAAAGGAAAATGATATGCTGGCAGTTAAGTTGAATTTGGCAAATTATGAATATGATGTACATTCTCTGGTGAAGGCATTCTATCCGGAGGAAACGGTGAAGGTACTTACTCCTGAGACCAAGGAAGAGACCGCAGAGGCTGTTTTGGAGGAAGCAGGAAGTGCGCTTTTGGAGATTGTTTTGACGGAAGAGGGAGCAAACATTACTTGTGCCGGTAATCTGCATGAGTGGAATTATGCAGATGCCGATGTCCGGTTTAAGGATGGCTTTAAGAAGTTTTTGTATCGAGTACTTTGCAAGGAGACCGCTAAGGAGCTTCCTTGGGGGAATCTGACCGGTATCCGCCCCACTAAGATAGCTTATGGTATGCTGGAGGAAGGCAAGACAGATGAGGAGATTTCTGAGTTCTTAAAAGAGGCGCATTATGTCAGTGACGAAAAGATAGATTTGAGTATTGATATTGCTAAGCGGGAAAGAGAACTGCTTTCAGACATTCACTATGAAGGCGGTTACAGCCTGTATATCGGCATTCCTTTTTGTCCGACTACCTGCTTGTACTGTTCTTTTACCAGTTATCCTATTGCAGGATATCGTAAGCTGGTGGAGGATTATGTGGACTGTGTGATTAAGGAAATGGACTATGTGTCAAAAAAGTACGCCCACAAAATTTTGGATTCCGTGTATATCGGTGGTGGTACGCCTACCACTTTGGAGGCAGAGCAGTTGGACAGACTGATTACCGCTTTGAAGGAAAAGTTTAATTTCAGCACGGTGAAGGAATTTACAGTAGAGGCAGGTCGTGCGGATAGTATCACCAGGGAAAAATTAGAGGTAATAAAGAAGCATCAGGTGGACCGAATCTCCATCAATCCCCAGACCATGAAACAGGAGACCCTGCAGATTATCGGCAGAAGACATACTGTAGAGCAGGTAGTGGAAGCATATCGACTGGCAAGGGAAATCGGCTTTGAAAATATCAATATGGATTTGATTTTGGGACTTCCGGGAGAGCTGGAAGAGGATGTGCAAAACACCATTGACAGAGTAGTGGAGCTGGCACCGGATAGTCTGACAGTGCATTCCCTGGCTATTAAGAGAGCTTCCAAGCTGAGCCAGTGGATTGTGGAAAATGGTGTGAAGACTCTGCGTAATACGGACGAGACCATGAAAATAGCGGCAGCAGGTGCTAAGAAGCTGGGTATGGATCCGTACTATTTGTATCGCCAGAAAAATATGTCCGGTAATTTCGAAAATGTAGGCTATGCAAAGCCCGGAAAGTATGGACTTTATAATATTCTAATCATGGAAGAGAAACAGACCATCGTGGCATTGGGTGCCGGAAGCATCAGTAAAGTGGTCCTGCCGGATGGTAGAATCGAGCGTTCTGATAATGTAAAGGATGTGGCATTGTACATCGAGAAGATTGATGAAATGCTGGATAGGAAAGAGAAGCTGTTTGGGTTGGAAAAAGTGTAAACAATCTATTCGTATTTAAAATGGGTAACTATGAAAATGGTTGCCCATTTTTACTGTGAATACAAATAGAAAATGACCGCTGTGGAGGCGGTCATTTTTTCTAAGCCAAATATTCATCAATGAATCCTATATAGTCCCGTTTCAGTACATCATCAGGATGTTCCAGATACCAGGCGTAGGCTTCCTTGAGACCTTCATAAATACTTTTCTGGGTGGGCAGGAGCTTCTTCATTTCTGTGATGTCTAAAGTATAATCATAGTCATAGAAGCTGAAATAGTCACGCTGGTTGTTATGGTCTGTGACATATACTTTTTCCAGATTGCTGTCGGCGATAGAGTAGCACATTTCTACCCATTTATTGATATCGATGATTTCTTCGTTTCCCACATTGAAAATATGCTGCTTGGGATGGATTTGTATAATTTTCTCCATTAAAAGGCAGAGGTCTTCCACATGGAAGAACTGGAGAGGCATGGTGCCGTCCTTTGGTATGTAGAATTTTCTGCTGGCTTTGGCACAGTCAAAAACAAAGGATTCCCTGTATACATTATTCATGGGGCCGTACAAATAAGGCGGTCTCAAGATATAAGCATTGGGATTGTGCTTTAAAAGATACTTTTCTGCAGCGATTTTGCCCAGACCGTAGTCCTTCCAGATGCTGTTTTTGCCGATGGGCTGGGTCTCCTTGTAGGGCTGGGGCAGGGTTTCCGGATAAACGGCAGAAGAACTGATCAGGATATAGTCATCATAGCTTTCCAGCTCGTTTAATAAATCCTTAACGTCCATTTCTTCATAGGAGCAGGTATCCAAAACCACATCAAAATGGATGTTTTTCAGGATACCGTTTAAGAGATGACGGTCACTTTTAATAAATTTCACCCCATCCACCTGGGGATGGTTGCCACGATTGATAACATATACATCATAGCCCTTCTTTACAAAGTAGGTGGCAGTGTAGCGACTGACAAATACAGTACCGCCGTTGATTAGGATTCGTTTGGGTCTGTATGGATTGTTGTTCATATGGGTTGCTATGTCGTTTAAATTGTTTGTGTTCGAAGCGGAAGGCGTAGTAAGTTCGTTAATCAGATAATCAATGGTCTTCAGCTTTTGCTTGCGTTCGTAGATTTCATTCTTTAAAAGGTAAGCATGTTCATTTAGCAGGAAGGCAATGTCTGAGTGTACGGAATGGTCCTTTAGAATATTGTCGATATCGTCTAAGGATAAATCAATGCTTCTGAGAAGACAGATGAGTTTCAGCCTCTTCAAATCATCGTCCGTATAGATTCTGCGTCCGCCTGTGCCGATGGTGCTGGGGAGCAGCAGACCTCTTTCGTGATAGTATTGCACGGTTCTGACCGTAACGTTACAAGCCTTTGCCAATTCTCCTGCGGTGTATTGTGACATAGTCTGACCTCCTTTCCGCCTTAAGTATAAAACATCACGTTACGTGATGTGCAAGAGGGAAAATTAATTTTCTTCATTAAGGATTATACGCTTGTAGTGAGGGGGAATGCAAGCGACTTTGGAAAGGGAGAAGGGGAATAAATACAAAACTAAGGTTGACAGGTAGTAATTATCGTGTTATTATCCTAACAACAATCAATTTGCAGGTATGAGAAAAGAGGTGATTAATATGACAAGAACAATTCCATCAAGAGTCGTATTAACCACCTATTTATTTTTCTAATAGCTGCAGTAAGTTAGAAATCATATATTATTTTCGTGGTTAAAGAGTTCCTAGGGGATTCTTTTTTTGTTGTTCTTTTATACGCTGCAAGCAGTAAACCATTAATATTTCGGGATGTGTTTTGTGAAATACATCCCGGAAGCAAGCGAAAGTGCAGAAGTAAGAGAGGTATAAAATGAACAGATTTAAGAGTATTATGTGGCCGGGCCACACACAAAGAAAACAATATTTGCACCACTTATTCACGGATAGGCAGGTGCATAACAGTTCCTTAAACAGCTATGACCAATATGTAGAGGATGAAAAAGTATTTCACTATCGGAATATTTCTTTCGAGTTTGAAGGCACCGGGTACCGCACCATGGAAAAGCTGGTACTGTATGTGAATGTGCACGAGGAAGAGTTGTATCTGGGAGAGGAAATAGCACCTAAGGCGACTGCCTATGAGGATTATCTTTTACGAAAACTATCACAAGCCATGAATGAGCTTTGCCTAAGTTATCAGAATGACCATAAAAGCAGTCGTGAAAAGCCACATTTTTCCATGCAGACTGTGACAAGCGTGGTGCAAAGAAGAAACGGATGCCGGTATCAGCAGGAAAGGGAAAGATTTCGCCTCAGGATTCATTTTAAGGTGCCGCTGATTAACGAGATTTATCTAAATGCGAAAAGCTTCGTACGGACGGTAAAGGATATGTTGGAGTTGGTTTGCGATAGCTTAGATGCGCTGGATAAAGATGAATTAAGAAAACATATAGAACTGTATGGCAGGCAGCAGGAGATTCGGGAATTCCTTAAGGAGAAGGGATATATCGCCTTTGTGGGCAATGGCAGCATCCTGCCCAGACAGGGAGAGACAGAACAGCCTATGGTAGGGGCCATCCCCTTCGAAAGTCCCAAGGAAATGGAGATACAAATTCCACTAAGGGATGGAAGTACTATTAACGGTATGGGGCTTAAAAAAGGAGTAACAGTGATTACCGGTGGTGGATATTCCGGAAAGAGTACGTTGCTGGATGCTTTAGAAGCAGGCATTTATCCTCATATAAACGGGGATGGCAGGGAGTATGTGATTACGGACCAATCTGCTTGCAAAATTTATGCGGAAGACGGACGATTTATAAAGGATACCAATATAGCCCCCTTTTTCGGTCATATGCCGGGAAATGCGGAGGTTGAGTGCTTTTCTACTGCCAGAGCCAGCGGTAGTGTATCCCAGGCTACAGGTATCATTGAGGCGGTTTATGGGGAATGTAAGCTTCTGATGATTGACGAAGACACCAGTGCTACCAACTTTATGATAAGGGATGAAAAGATGCGAAGGTTGGTAGAAAAGGAACCAATCATTCCCTTTACGGACAGGGTGCGGGAACTGAGTAATATGGGGATTTCCACAGTACTTGTCATCGGCGGTTCCGGTGAATATTTGAAATATGCGGATACCGTGCTTTTGATGGAGGATTATGAGGCAAAGGATAAGACGGATTTGGTGAAGAAAATCCTACAGGAGGAACCGGAAGCTTCAGTGACGATACCCGTGGAAAAGAGCAATCATTGGACTGCCGAAAAGAAGTTGCATACACAGATGAATCAAAAGGAGTTTTTCTACTGCGAATGTGTGCAGATTGAGAATGCCAGATATATCAAGCTGGATGAATATGTGGCGGATATCAGTAAGCTGACGGCAGTGATTTCCGATGACCAGATTAACAGTCTTACCTATATGATTGAGGGGCTGTTGGGAGAGAAGGATACCAATAAGGATTTGTATGAGAGGTGCCGGCAGCAGGTGGACAACTTGTTTGAGAATACGGGGTCTACCATATTGTCCTTTTCCCATAAGTATGAGCTGTGGCTGGAGAATGTGAGACCATTGGATTTGCTGATGGCGGTTAGCCGTTTAAGGGTGTAAAAAGGTGCTATTTCTCGCATATCTTCTCTTGACATAATCCACTAAAAATCATAAGATAGATTAGATAGTGAAGTATAAGGAAAAGTGTGTAAAAAAATATTTACGCAGGAAACAGGAGAGAAAGCTATGGCACTGAGTAAGAAACCGGTTACCGGTATGAAGGACATTTTGCCGGAGGAAATGCAGATTCGTGATTATGTCATAAGTGTGATTAAGGATACTTATGCGAAGTTCGGATTTACCTCCATTGAGACTCCTTGCATGGAGAATATAGCCAACCTGACCAATAAGCAGGGCGGCGACAATGAAAAGCTGATTTTTAAGATTTTGAAGAGAGGCGAGAAGTTGAATGTGGAAGCAGCTACTACCGAGGAAGAGGTAGTGGATGGCGGTCTTCGTTACGACCTCACCGTGCCCTTGGTACGTTACTATTCCAACAATGCAGCAAATCTGCCTTCCCCTTTTAAGTCATTACAGATGGGTAATGTATGGCGTGCGGACAGACCTCAGAGAGGCCGTTACCGCCAGTTTATGCAGTGTGATATTGATATTTTGGGCGAGCCCTCTAATTTGGCTGAAATTGAGCTGATTCTGGCGACTACCACCACTATTGGTAAGTTGGGCTTCAAGAACTTCCAGATTCGTATCAATGACCGTCAGATTCTGAAGGCTATGGCAGCTTACAGCGGTTTTGCGGAAGAGTCTTATGACAGCGTATTTATTACCCTGGATAAGATGGACAAGATTGGTCTGGATGGCGTAAAGGCTGAGCTGATTGCCAATGGTTTTGCAGAGGCGTCAGTGGAGAAGTATCTGAATCTCTTTGCTGAGTTGGATAAAATCGAAACAGCAGTAGATAAGGTGGCATATCTGGCAAACACTCTGGAGGGTGTACTTGCACAGGATGTACACGAAGGTCTTTTAGAGATTATTAACAGTGTGGAAGCCACCAAGAATGCACAGTTCGATATGGTATTTGATGCAACTTTAGTACGTGGTATGTCTTACTACACCGGTACCATATTTGAGATTGCTATCCCTGAGTTCGGCGGAAGCTGCGGTGGCGGTGGACGTTACGACAAGATGGTAGGCAAGTTTGCCGGCAATGATGTGCCCGCTTGCGGTTTCTCCATTGGTTTCGAACGTATCGTACTTTTACTGATGGAAAGTGGCTTCAAGGTACCTACACAGCCTAAGAAGAAGGCATTCTTAATCGAAAAGGGTGTGAGCGGAGAAGAGCTTTGCAAGGTGATCGGACAGGCCCAGGAAGCCCGTAAGGAAGGCTTGCAGGTACTGGTTGCCCGTATGAATAAGAACAAGAAGTTCCAGAAGGAACAACTGATGAAGGAATGCTACGAGGAGTTCGTAGAATTCTATAAAGATCCTTTGAAGAATTAATGGAGGTAAGATAAATCATGGCAGAGTCAATGAAGGGCTTGAAGAGAAGCTGTAGATGTGCAGAATTAAATGCCGCTAATGTAGGCGAAACCGTAACCGTTATGGGTTGGGTACAGAAGCAGCGTAATAAGGGTGGTATTATTTTCGTAGATATGAGAGACAGAAGCGGTTTGCTTCAGGTGATTTTTGAAGAAACCGATTGTGGCGCTGAGAACTTTGAGAAGGCATATCATCTGCGTAGCGAGTTCGTAATCGCAGTGGTAGGTAAGGTGTGCAAGCGTGAAGGTGCTGTAAACGAGAACCTGGCAACCGGTGAAATCGAAATCCGTGCGACCGAGCTTCGTGTATTATCCGAGGCAGAAACACCTCCGTTCCCTATCGAGGCAGATTCCAAGACCAAGGAAGAATTGCGTTTGAAGTATCGCTATCTGGACTTAAGAAGACCGGATATTCAGAATAATTTAATCTTAAGAAGTAAGATTGCTACCACCACCAGAGCTTTTCTGGCAGAGGAAGGTTTCCTGGAGATCGAGACTCCCATGCTTTGCAAGTCCACACCGGAAGGTGCAAGAGATTATCTGGTGCCCAGCCGTGTGCATCCGGGACATTTTTATGCATTGCCCCAGTCTCCTCAGATTTTCAAGCAGCTACTTATGTGCTCCGGCTATGACAGATACTTCCAGCTGGCAAAGTGCTTCCGTGACGAAGACCTTCGTGCAGACAGACAGCCGGAATTTACTCAGGTGGACTTGGAAATGTCTTTCGTAGATGTGGATGATGTCATCGATGCTACCGAAAGAATGGTACAGAGAGTTTGTAAGGAAGCCATCGGCTTGGAGGTACAGCTTCCCATTAAGCGTATGACCTGGCAGGATGCCATGGACCGCTTTGGTTCCGACAAGCCGGATACCCGTTTCGGTATGGAACTTACAGATGTTTCTGATGTAGTTAAGGGCTGTGGCTTCGGCGTATTTACCGGCGCTATTGAAAACGGCGGTTCCGTAAGAGGTATTACTGTAAAGGGACAGGCTGAAATGCCTCGTAAGAAGATTGATGCCCTGACTGCTTTTGTAAAGGATTACGGCGCAAAGGGTCTGGCTTACCTTTCCATCCAGCCCGACGGCAGCTATAAGTCTTCCTTTGCCAAGTTTATGACGGAAGAGGAATTAAAGGCATTGTCTGAGGCTATGGGCGCAGAAGCTGGGGATTTGATGTTCTTTGCTGCGGATAAGAATAGCGTAGTTTGGGCTTCTCTTGGTGCACTTCGTATTGAAGTGGCTAAGCAGCTGGATATGATTGATAATGACAGATTTGACTTCCTGTGGGTAACCGAATTCCCTCTTTTAGAGTGGAATGAGGATGAGAACCGCTTTGTAGCAATGCATCATCCTTTCACCATGCCTATGGATGAAGATTTGCAGTATTTGGATACCGACCCCGGCAGAGTACGTGCAAAGGCTTATGATATCGTATTAAACGGCGTCGAGCTGGGCGGCGGTAGCGTACGTATTTTCCAGAGCGATGTACAGGAGAAGATGTTCGAGGTACTGGGCTTTAGCAAGGAAGATGCTTACGAAAGATTCGGCTTCCTGTTGAATGCGTTTAAGTACGGTGTGCCTCCTCACGCAGGTCTGGCCATCGGTTTGGACCGTTTCGTAATGCTTCTTGTAAAGGCTGACAATATCCGTGAAGTAATCGCCTTCCCTAAGGTGAAGGATGCATCCTGTCTCATGACAGAGGCTCCCGGTCTGGTAGACGATAAGCAGCTGGATGAATTACAGATTGCATTGGCACTGGTGGAAGCAGAAACAGTGGAAGAATAATCAAATAAAGATAGCCAAAAAGAGTTGCCGGGCAACTCTTTTTTGGCATTGTACAGATAGTACGATAGAGCTAATTATTTTTGAAGTGGAAGTTCATTTTTCGAAATTGTTGTGGTTTGGGCATGAAAGGTTAAAATAGAGTGTTTATGTCCAAAATAGGGCGCATAATAGTGAGATTTTTAAATGAACATATTCTTTTTGGGCAGAAAGAATATAAAACTTAAATATATGCCCAAGATAATGGTTGATTATTGGACATAAAACGCATGATTTTTTAATCTATGCCCAAAAGCGCTATTTATAGTACAATTTGGATCATAAGAAGCTTGAAAATTGGGCATAGACAAGCAAACGGAGTGACATATGCCCAAAGAAGAATTAGTAAGTGATGATATAATATATTCATTCTAAGTGACATTTATATGGACGATGCATTGAATAGAAAGCGAGAATAGATTATGTTTCAAAGAGAAGAAACACTGAAAATATTAAGTCAAGCTCAAAAAGTAGATAAAAAGTTTGAGTTATTTGGTTCTTCTACACATAAATACAAGCTAAATCCACCTATCCAAGCATCTTTTGTAAGAAGTATTGAAGAGAAATATGGCTTTACACTTCCGGAGGATTATTTTAGATTTATTACAGAAGTAGCGGATGGTGGTGCGGGTCCTGACTATGGGATACAATCCTTTACAAAGTTTTTAACAGAGGGAGTTGATTCTTATTCAAAAGGATATTGGAAAGAATATCGCTATAGTTTAGCTAAACCATTTGTACCCAGAGCGATGGTTTCAGAAGAAGTAGAAGAGTTTGCATTTGCCAGATAGGCTTATGAGGAAAATCCGGAACATTTCTTTGTCTACGAAAAAGGAGATGAGAACGAGTTGTGTGATACGGATGGCTATTTGACTTTGGGGACTCATGGTTGTCAATGGGACTTTGGTTTAATAATAACCGGTGATAGACGTGGTCAGGTGTTTGATTATGATAATGAAGGTGCCTATAGCTTTGTGGCAAATAGCTTTACGGAGTTTTATGAAAATTGGCTAAACAGAATTGCAGACGAAGAAATGTTCCGACGAGAACTGGAAGAACGTAGGAAGCGTTTGGGGAGGAGGTAATTTCAGAAGAAATGAGATGTGTAACATACTCCGGTGAAGAAAGAGAAATTGTAGAATTAGGTTTGGTGGCTATTCAGGAAGTTTTGATGGGCACGGATGCTGAGAAGAAATGTAGTCTTCTGCTTTGTCTGGATAAGTATTTAGACCCGTATTTCAATTGTGAATTATCGGATAAGGAAGAGGTAATTAGATTATTAGAGACAGTTATAGTATCACCTAATGAACTTGATGTTGTAGAGGATGCGTTGAACTTACTTATGTCCTATGCATGGGGACCCTTTGAAATATTAGAAAAGAATTTTGACAGGATACCTATGGAATGTCAAGGAGATGCAAAATATGTAATTAACATGCATCGAGTAACTAAAATAGAGCAATTGGTATTGAATGAGTGTGCAAGAATCTTTAACGAAGCAGAGGGGAATAGTGAAGAGTTTCCCCAAGAAGCAATTGTGGTACATAGTACAGTTGTTTCAGAGGAGGATTATTCATTTTATAAGAACATATCAGAACATAATATAGAGATGATGTGGCGATTTTTTGAGAATAGATTTCGTTCCATAGGAGTATCATCTTCGATGATACCAAGTGATTCCATTACAAATGATAGATATTATTCTATAGCAGAGTATTATTTTAATATTGACATGGATAAAAGAGAAGTTTGCTTGGTGTATTACCACGGACCAAGGGAAGCAAGATGTTTGACATATGCAATTGGTGAAAAGGAAAAAGATGAGTTTTTCTTGATGAAACCCAAGGTTCATTGGGTATCGTAAGGGGATATATGGTATTATATATTTTAGATATGAATAGATTTGAGCAAAGTAAATATTGCACAGAGCTTTCCAAGCACAAAAAGCACCATGCGGCAGGACAGTTCTTGCTTCGGCATGCACTTGGTGAGGAAGCCTATGAAAAGGCTGAATTTGCAAAGAGTGAACATGGCAAGCCTTATATAAAAGGGCATCCCATCCATTACAACATCTCCCACTCTGGTCAATATGCAGTGCTGGTGACAGCAGAAGCAGAAGTGGGTGTGGATATACAGGAAAAAAAGTCCGTGCGTATGGATGCTATGGCGAAGCGATTCTTTTCAACAGAGGAGTGGCAGGCTTATACGATGGCAGATGGTGAAGAAGAACGAGAAAAATTATTTTTTTACATCTGGTGCCGCAAAGAAGCTTACGGAAAGTACCTTGGTACCGGACTGAGTACAGAAGTGCTGCAAACCAATGTATTTTCGGATTTGACAGATGTACAGTTTATAGAGTATGAAGCAGCGGAAGGGTATCAAATCAGTATCTGCTGTGGAAAGGAAGAGAGCATTGAAGAAGTTATTAGTGTATTTGAAGGATTGTAAAAAGGAAGTGGTACTGGCACCCTTATTTAAGCTTTTAGAGGCATGCTTTGAGCTGTTTGTGCCATTGGTAATCGCCAGTATCATTGATAAGGGTATTCCTAACGAGGATATGGGCTATATCGGGAAGATGGGGCTTTGCCTGTTGGCACTGGCCATTATCGGTTTAGTATTTGCCATTACGGCTCAGTTTTTTGCGGCTAAGGCGGCCGTGACCTTTTCCACCAAGCTGCGTCAGGCTCTGTTTGAACATATTCAGGGGCTAAATTTCACCAATATTGATAAGGCGGGTACCTCCACCTTGATTACTCGTATGACGGCGGATGTAAATCAGTGTCAAAACGGTGTGAATATGGTACTTCGTCTGTTCCTACGTTCGCCAATTATTGTATTTGGTGCTATGATTATGGCTTTTACCATTGATGTGAAGTCGGCTTTGATTTTCGTGGTAGCTATTCCGGTTCTGGCCATTATCGTGTTTGGTATCATGGTGATTACCATGCCTTTGTACAAAAAGGTGCAGAGTAGCCTGGATGCGGTACTTGGCACCACCAGAGAGAATCTGACCGGTATTCGTGTGATTCGAGCTTTCCATCAGGAGAAAAAGGAAGAGGAGCGCTTCAGGGAGCAGAATGCTGTTTTAGCGGCAGCCCAGATGCTTGTGGGTAAAATTAGTGCCTGCATGAATCCTTTGACCTATGTGATTGTAAATGGTGCCATGATTGCGCTAATCTATACAGGAGCTATCCAGGTAAATGTGGGTAATCTGACCCAGGGTGATGTGGTGGCCATTATTAACTATATGTCACAGATTTTGGTAGAACTGGTGAAACTGGCCAATTTAATCGTGTTGGTAAGCAAGGCTATGGCCAGTGCAGACCGTGTGGCAGCAATTTTTGATATCACCAATGAGGAAATTGTTCCTGAGAAGGACTATGTGGCAACAGGAGAAGTGCCTTTCTTAGAGTTTGACCATGTGAGTGTGACCTATGCGGGTGCCGGTGATGAAACCCTGCATGACCTGCACATTACCGTCAATAAAGGGGATACCATCGGTATTATCGGCGGTACCGGTTCCGGTAAATCCTCTTTGGTAAACTTACTTCCCGGCTTTTATCCGGCTACCGGCGGTACCATCCGCATAGAGGGTAAGGATATTAAGGCCATCCCTGAGGATGAGCTGCGTGAGCGCATGGGTATCGTGCCCCAAAAGGCAGTGCTTTTCAAAGGTACCATTCGCAGCAATTTGCAGTGGGGTAAGCAGGATGCCACGGACGAGGAAATGTGGAAAGCCATCGATTTGGCTCAGGCCCGTGAAGTGGTAGAAGGCAAGGGCGGCTTGGACGGAGAAATCGCCCAAAACGGTAAGAATTTGTCCGGCGGTCAGAGACAGCGTCTGACCATTGCCAGAGCATTGGTACGTCAGCCGGATATTTTGATATTGGATGACTCTGCATCCGCACTGGACTATGCTACGGATGCAAAATTACGTGCAGCACTGCGTACCTTAGAAGGGGAGACTACGATTTTTGTCGTGTCCCAGAGAGCTTCTACTATTATGCATGCGGATAAGATTATCGTGCTGGACGATGGCGAAGTGGCTGGTTTGGGAACCCACGAAGAATTACTGGCAAGCTGTGAAGTATATCAGGAAATCTACTATTCCCAGTATGAGAAGGGAGGTGCAGCAAATGCCTAAATCAGAAAAAAACGTAAGCACAAAGGGTGCTATGGGCAAAATTCTTCGTTACATTCATAAGTACTGGTTTTTCGTAGGTGTATCCGTACTCCTTGCTGCACTGACAGTGGCACTGACCCTGTATATCCCTATTTTGATAGGTGATGCAGTGGATTTGATTGTAGACAAAGGGCTGGTGGATATGCCCGGCATTTTTGGTGTAATGAAGAAAATCGGTATTGTGATGGTGGTGACGGCGATTGCCCAGTGGGTCATGAATACCTGTAACAATTATATTACATTCCATGTGATTCAAGATATCCGTAAGGATGCTTTTGCAAAGCTGGAAATTCTGCCTCTAAAATATATCGATGCACGTTCTTACGGTGATATTGTAAGCCGGGTTATTGCGGATGTGGATACCTTTGCAGATGGTCTGTTGATGGGATTTACCCAGCTGTTTACAGGAGTACTGACCATCGTGGGAACCTTGATTTTCATGCTGATGACCAATGTGCCCATCACCCTGGTGGTGGTATGTATCACCCCGGTATCTTTCTTTGTGGCGAAGTTTATCGCCAAGAGCACACATGATATGTTTATGGCGCAGTCCGAGACCAGAGGAGAACAGACCGCCCTCATCGAGGAAATGGTGGGTAATCAGAAGGTGGTTAAGACCTTCTCCCAGGAAGAAGAAGCCATTGAACGATTTAATGAAATCAACGAGAGATTGGGTGTATGTTCTTTAAAGGCTACCTTTTACAGCTCACTTACCAATCCATCCACCCGATTTGTTAACAGTCTGGTGTATGCGGGAGTGGGTATTTTCGGAGCTTATGTGGCTATTAAGGGAGGCATTTCAGTTGGTAGACTTTCCACCTTGTTAAGCTATGCCAACCAATATACCAAGCCCTTTAATGAAATCTCCGGTGTGGTAACGGAGTTTCAGAATGCACTGGTTTGTGCTTCCAGAATCTTCGAACTGATTGAAGAGGAACCACAGATACCGGATGCGGAGGATGCATGTGTGTTAGAGGATGCACAGGGAAATATTTCTTTAGAGGATGTGTATTTCAGCTATGTACCGGAAAAGAAGCTGATTCAGGACTTCAGCCTTTCCGTGAAGCCCGGCCAGCGTGTGGCTATCGTAGGTCCTACCGGCTGTGGCAAGACCACGGTTATCAATCTGCTGATGCGTTTTTATGATGTAAACAGCGGCAGTATCAAGGTGGACGGCACGGATATCCGTGATATTACCAGAGGGTCACTGCGTACCAATTTCGGTATGGTGCTTCAGGAGACTTGGCTTAGAAGCGGCACTATCTTAGACAATATCCGTATGGGCAAGCCGGAAGCCACCGAAGAAGAAGTTATGGAAGCCGCGAAAGCAGCCCATGCTCACGGCTTTATCAAACGTCTTCCCCAGGGTTATCACACCATAATCACCGAAGATGGCGGCAGCCTGTCCCAGGGACAGAAGCAGCTTCTCTGCATCGCCAGAGTCATGCTTTGCCTGCCCCCCATGCTCATCCTGGACGAGGCAACATCATCCATTGATACCAGAACAGAAATCCGCATCCAGCAGGCCTTCGCCCGCATGATGCAGGGCCGAACCAGTTTTATCGTAGCCCACAGATTGTCAACAATTAGGGAAGCGGATATTATTCTGGTAATGAAAGACGGAAACATTATAGAGCAAGGAAATCACGACAGTTTGTTGAAATTAGGTGGTTTCTATGCGGAGTTATATAGGAGTCAGTTTGCGCGTTAGCTACAAGCCTTGCGTGGATAAAGCTGAAGCGGCTACCGGGAGTTTACTCACGGGTAGCCGTTTTCGGCTTTAGACACATACGGCGCCAGCCGCGACAGCGCGCAAGCTGTGCTTGCGAGCCTGTCGGCAAGGCTTGTATAGTAGAGGCATGATGACAGCGCGCAAGCTGTGCTTGCGAGTTTGTCGGCAAGGCTTGTACCCGCCCGGAAGAGTGGTGGGAAGCGGCTACCGGGAGTTTACTCACGGGTAGCCGTTTTCGGCTTTATCCACATACGGCGCCAGCCGCGACAGCGCGCAAGCTGTGCTTGCGAGTTTGTCGGCAAGCCTTGTACCCGCCCGGAAGAGTATCGGGACGCGTCGGGAGCTTGCATATTTCACCTAAAGTATCTATATAAGAATAATGCTCTAAAAGGTATCTCTTTTTTTAGTATTTTAGCTAATTTAAGCTAACTTTTCAGTGTTGTTTGTATATATAGCTAGGAAGTTTTAGAAATGGTACCACATTTTCTTTATATTATGGTACCAAATAGATAAATTCATTATTATAGATACTTAAGCAACGCTTATGGTATGTGTGGGGAGGAAAATAAAATGAGACGAAAAGACAGAGAAATTACTGACGCAAAAAGAATTGAATCATTTATCGCCAAGGAACAAATCCTACGCATTGCATTTTACGATGCCGGCGATATTTACATCGTTCCCATCAATTACGGATATTCATTTGATGAGCATTATACCTTTTATTTTCATGGTGCCAAGGCTGGCCGTAAATATGAACTTGCAAAGAATGCGCCTACTGTAGGGTTTGAAATAGACGGTGACTATACATTACAGGGAGGCGAAATAGCATGCGACTATTCGGCTGCCTTTCAAAGTGTTGTGGGTACAGGCACCCTTTCATTGGTAGAAGATACTAAGGAAAAAATCAAAGGACTCAACGCTATCATGAAACAAACCACATCAAAAGAACAGTGGGATTACAGTGAGGAAATGCTGGAGGCTGTAGCCGTATTCCGATTAGATGTTGATAAAATGTCATGTAAAGCAAAGTGAGGAAATCAGAATGATTAAATACCACGAACTAAACAGCCAATTTTTCACCCGGCGATTCCCTGAATTTACTGAAGAAATTTATAAGGAAGAAGAGTTTCTGGAGCAGTTCCTCCCACACTGTATCTTTGGTGATGTATAAAACGAAAAGGTAGTCGGATTACTAAAAAAAGAAGACTATACTCAAAACCAACTACTACATAGAATTTTCAGAATGTATGAAGATTTTGCAGTGTATGGAGATGAAGAGACACAGAATTTATTACAGGTTACTCTTTTAGAATATTTATGGGATGAGAAAGTGACTTATGAAAGAGCACTTGAACTGATGGGTGACGGTACGAGGGAAATATGGGAGTATATTTATAAATATATTAGGATCCCCCAAAAGTAATAATTGTTGAGATGTAAGAAGTGATTTTCCTATGGCACAAGTTTATGTGTAATAATATTTGAGGTTGTCCCCCTTTTATTAGTCTTGCTATTATGATAGAAGCAAGGTAAAAAGGGGGTATTTTATGCGTAAAAGATATGTTTCAGCTCAGTAGTCTGGGCTTAAAATAAAGAGAATAATTAAGCTCAGATGAATCCCCAACGGATAAATGGAGGAAGAATATGAGCGATAACAAGGCAGCAATGCCTGCCATAAAGGTGTTTCACCGCTGCGGAGGTTGTGGAAAGAAACAGGAATTTGTGAACTCTGGAAGGTTTAGAGTGAATGCCAATGGGAACAGAGTGGATGTCTGGCTGATATACCGTTGTAAAAAGTGTAAACACTCCTGGAACCTAACCATTCACGAAAGAATACGACCGTCCAAAATAAGCGAGGAGGATTATCAACTTTTTTTGGAGAATGATTATGAGTTTGCGTATAAATATGGGAATGATATCAGTTTTTTGAAAAGAAACAATGCACAATTCAGTTGAGTACCTAGGCCGGATAATTTTTTCCTATGATGATTATGATAAGCTGATTCAACTGTGCGATGCCTTATCTTTATCAGATGGATACTGTTATGCAGAACAAAAGATGGTGAGCAGCGTTATGAAGTATGGTTTCAAGGAAACCACCCTGAGTAAGTGGCACGCCATATTAGAGCTGAAAAAGTATTTTGATGAAAAGATAGAAGGGGATGTGTATACCTTATTTGAATACTAATAACAGCAGGAACTTCGGCGTTTGCCGGAGTTCTTTTTGCTTTATTACAATCTCTTTTTTACATCCATACACCAAGAAAATCCATTGTATCCTGTGGGAAAGAATGGTAAAATAAAATCAATATGGGTTATTATACACTTTTGACTATGAGATAATTACAGAGGAGCCGGAAATAGCCTAAAAATCGGAGGCAATAATGAAAAAACTATTATATATTGATGCTTGTATACGAAACAATGAATCCAGAACCAAAAGAATCGCAACCCCCATCGTGGATGTCTTAAAAGAAAGGTATGATGTGGATACACTGGTGCTGAATGAACTGCCTTTGGATATTGTAAAAGAGGAGTTATTACAGAAAAGGGTGAATGGTCAGGTAGAACCGGAGGTGATGACTTGGGCGGAAATGGTTAGGGACGCGGACAGAATCGTGATTGCGGCCCCTTTTTGGGATATGTCCATTCCGGCAGCTTTGAAGGTATTCTTTGAGTTGTGTTCCCTATTCGATGTGACCTTCGGTTCAGATGATAAGACCTGTTTCGGCAAATGTAGAGCGGAAAAAATGCTGTACATCACCACCAGGGGTATGGATATCCCTACAGGGGATGTATTGGAACAGGCCACTCCCTATTTGAAGGCACTATCCTGGCTATGGGGAATCGGTCCCTTGCAGGTGGTGGCAGCACAAAATATGGATTATGTATCCGCAGAGGAAATCGAGGCAAAGATTACTTCGGCAATCGCAGAAGGAATGGAGATTGCGAAGGTGTTTTAGGAAAGCCTGTAAAACACCGGAAAGAAGAATGGTCTAAATGGGAAAAAAATCAAAAAAGAAGAAAAAGAACAAAAAACAGCAACAAAATCAACAACAGATTAGAACCGGCCGTTCGGATGAACTGGTGGTGAATATGAGTACCATGCCACTGCTATTACGAGTGTTTGTATTTCTGGGATGCGGATTAAAATATGTGGGAATTGTATTGTTAACAACGTTTATTTTGATAACGGGAATGCTTGGTTGTGAAATCCTATTTGAGAACGGTATAAAGAAGTTTTTAGCTTTTGGGGTAGATTTTATTACCTTCTGGAATTTAGAAAATCTATTCATTCTATTCATGGTGGCGGGACCGTTTGTACTCTGGTACATTTCTGCCAAATGGCTGAAGAAGCATTATAAAGAAATACATTTCAAGGCTTGTGAAGATAAGGTTATGATAGAGCAAAAGGTCGGAAACCCCATTTTGCTTACTTATGAGGAACTTGGCTTAAGTATACGGACCAGAAAAATCAAAATCGGACCGGACTGGATCGAAATCCCCTATGATACAGGCATAAGGCAGGTAAGTCCGGAGTGGACCGAGGGACCTCTGACAGAGAAAAAGATTCGCTTATATTCTTTTGGGAAGAAAGATGTAGGTAAATTTTTAGTGCATTTATCTCGGAAATGTGATACCCCCTATGAAAAGCATCAGATGGAAGAGAACATAGAAGGATATACAGCGGGATGGATAACGACCTATTTCATTGGATGGCCCATACTGTTGGGAAGTATTTATCTATGCGGGTGGCTTTATGCGTTGGAAGGATATAGAAGCCTTTGGGAGTTGATAAAGGATGTGCCGGAGAGACATATATGGGTATTAGTCGGATGCGGTATCGGTATTTTTTTTATTATGATAGGCTATTGTTTGAAGTTTTTGCTTTTAATATTATTGCGTAAGACGTTCAAACCCTATAAGAAATTTTTCCATATATCATGGTAGTAAGAGACATAAGAAAGGTGGTATTTTATGATTCGTATTACATCCACATTAATTGTACATAGACCGGAAAGATTGCTTTATTATCTGCCGGAGATGACGCCGGAGGTAGAAAAGAGCATTGCAGAAGGAGTATATCCGGAAGCGCTGAAAAAGTATCAGTATGCTTATGGTACCTATGATGATATCGGCGTATTTTATCTGTCAGAGAAGCTGCAGAGTGAAACCGGGATGAAACGTGTGGTAGGTATAGAGTATCGTAAGGATGATGCTACACTGGCATTGCCCAAAGAGCTTTCTGCTGTGGTCCTTCCTGCCAGCAAAATGATTATCATGGATGTGACATATGAATATAGCTTGAATGAAGAATTGCTGGAGGAGATCATCGACTATGTCTGTAAAGAAAAGAACGACAGAACCGGTACGTATCAGTATGTGAAGAACGGAATGGTCAGCGTATTTGCGGTAAAGGGAAAGCTTCGTATTATGTACGAAGTGGAATGTCCCTATAAAGCACGATCCCTTTCCGAGGATAATTTAGAATATTATACGAAAGAAGAGCTGTATTACAGAGCATATCATGAACCCATTACGGAGTATTATAATTGGACTTGGATGAGCGAATGCCTGGACAAATATTATCTGGAAGGGATAAAGGATTATGCATTTGTTCATTTCGATATCAAAGAGTTTAAGATGATTAATGAATTGTACAATCATAGTGTGGCAAATAACGTTTTGACACGTGTAACAAAAAATATACAGAGACATCGTGATTGGATATATTTTGGTGCCAGATGTGATAATGACAATTTTGCATTGATGATTAAGGATATGCCGGAAGAGGAAACCGAAAAGAAGCTAAGGGAGTTCTTTAAGGAAATATCTACATTGGAAGTGGATTCAAAGTATGAGATTTTCTATCGTTGCGGTGTGGTGAGCATGCGTTATGCCATGAACACCGGAGATATTGTGGCAGATTGTGCAAAGCTGGCACAGTCCATGGGGCAGGAGCTGAACACCACGGAGATTCATTTTTATACCAATGAGATGCATGAGAATGCATTATGGGGGAAGCAGCTAAAGGCTTATCTGGACACGGCAATCCGTGCCGGTGAGTTTATGGTGTATTTACAGCCCAAGATGAATACTTATGAGGAAACAATCTGCGGTGCGGAAGCGTTGATTCGCTGGAATTATAAGCATAAGGAGATGTTGGCACCTTATCGCTTTATCCCACATTTTGAGACGGATAATTCTATTATTAAGGTGGATGAATTTGTACTGCACAGAGTGTGTTGGAAACTGAAGGAGTGGAAAGAGAAGGGATACCCTTTGTATCCTATCTCCGTGAATCTGTCACGTAAGCATTTGGTACAGCCTTATTTGGCAAGACATTTGGCGGCCATCGTGGACTCCTATGGTGTGGATCGGTCGCTCATAGAGTTTGAAATTACGGAAACCATGGCTTATGAAAATCAGGCATATATGATAGTCATATTGAATGATTTGAAGCGTAAAGGATTCAGGATTTCCATGGATGATTTTGGAACGGGCTATTCTTCCTTTGCACTATTGAAGGAAATGCCTTTGGATACCCTGAAGATCGACAAGAGCTTTGTGGATTTGATAATGCAAGAAGATGATGATAATAAAACCGTGATTATCCTGCATCATATTGTAACCATGGCAGAGGAGTTGGGAATATCATCCATCGCAGAAGGCGTAGAAGAGTATGAACAGCTGGAGGCACTGCGGGAATGGGGCTGCGAAATGGTACAGGGGTACTATTACAGCAAGCCGTTGCCCATAAGCCAGTTTGAGGAGAATTATTTGAAACTATGATGCAGCAAAAAAAGGTAATACATAAGAAAGAGAGAAAGCGTTATGAAGAGGAAAATGGGTGGCATGTTGCTGTGTATCCTGATAGCCGGTCTGGCTACTTTGCTGGGCGGGTTACAGATAGGGCAATTTAATATGAGTATCATAGGTGCACCGGTAATATCCATTTTAGGAGGTATGCTAATCAGTCTTGCAGTACCTTCTTTGGCGACGGACAAAAGGTTTGCGGAAGGGATTAAGTTTACATCAAAGAAAATTTTGCAATGGGCAGTAATCATTTTGGGATTTTCTATGAATTTGGGTACCATCGCAAAGATGGGTGGGCAAAGTCTGCCCGTAATAATATCGACGATTACCTCATCCCTGGTAGTGTCATATCTTCTTATGAAGCTGATGAAAATGGATGGCAAAGTGGCCTGTCTGATTGGTGTGGGTTCGTCCATATGCGGTGGTTCTGCGGTGGCGGCTACAGCGCCGGTGATTGATGCAAAGGAAGAGGAAGTGGCACAGGCCATATCGGTAATTTTTCTGTTCAATGTGATAGCAGCGCTTGTTTTCCCAAGCTTTGGAAGGGCCATTGGATTTGGTTCGGAAGGATTTGCTATTTTTGCGGGAACTGCTGTAAATGATACTTCTTCCGTGACGGCTGTGGCATCTACGGCAGAGGGATTGTATGGTGTGGAAGGGATTTTATCCTGTGCGGTTACGGTGAAGCTGGTACGTACGCTGGCTATCATCCCCATCACATTGGTGCTGGCTTTTTATCGTACCTTCCAGGCGAAGAAAAATGGAGGAGAAGGCAGTGAAGTGTCTGTTAATAAAATATTCCCCTGGTTCATCCTATATTTTATTGGGGCTTCTGTGATTACGACTCTGGTAGGTGCCATGGGCGACAATGGATTTGCTGCTTTCTATACGGGAAGTTTTGTAAAAGCCATGAAGTGGCTGGCTAAATTTTTTATCGCCATGGCCATGTGTGCCATTGGACTGAATACCAATTTAGTGCAGCTTATTAAAAAGGGAGGGAAACCCATTGTTATGGGCTTCGGATGCTGGGTTTCCATCACCGCAGTATCCATCTTGGTACAGTATTTACTGGGAATGTTTGCGACGAATTTATAGAGGGAGAGGAAACAAGATGACAAACATTGAGAAAAAGGGCTACCAACCGGTAGTTATGCGGATTTACGACAAGGACAGGCAGTTGTTACTGGAGGATGAGGTGTTGTGTGCTTATCATACACGTACCGATAAGATTGAAGCGATTGGAAAAGATGCACGGAAATTTACCGAGGACAATCAGATAGCGGTGGTGAATCCGCTGAAATGGGGTGTTGTAGCGGATTATACCATATTTGAGAAGATTATGAAGATTCAACTGCAAAAGGTTATGAAACGTATGGTACGGAAAAAACGTCTGGCATGTTGTGTACCGGCCAGACTTTCGGAGGTGGAGGGCAAGGCTTTTGGGGATGCTTTTTATATGTCAACCATGTTTCGAGAAGTTTGCATTTTTGCAAAATCTTTTGAGGAAATGGTTCAAGAGCCGCTTCCGGAAGGAATGAAGGAACCGGAGATTTATGTGGAGCTGGTATCAGAGTATTATGCAAGTGAGTATTTTAACTAAGGGGTGAAACATGTCAAAGACACATGTATCGGTGATTGTGCCGGCACATAATGAAGAAAAATATGTGAAACGGTGCATCGATTCCATAAAGAAGGCGGCATCACATTTTAAAGGAAATGTGGAGGTTATCGTAGTTTGTAACCGATGTACGGACCGGACAGAAGAAATTGCCTTGGAGAATGGTGCCAGAGTGGTGAGAAACGTAGATAGATGTATCGCCAGGGTACGAAATGCCGGCATTCAGGCGGCACAGGGCGGAGTGATTCTGACCATGGACTGCGACAATCGGATGACGCCGGGAACCATACGGGAGGCATATAGTAAGCTGAAAAGCGGAGAGTATATCGGTGGCGGTACGCCAATCCGCTTTGAAAGATATTCTTTCCCCTTGTTTTTAAACGATATGATGTGCCGTGCAGGTTTCAAACTGACAGGTCTGTATTGCGGTATCTTCTGGGCGGAGAAGAATACCTTTGAAGCCATTGGTGGGTTCGTAGACAAACGCGCCATGGAAGATGTAGCCACTGCCAAAAACTTACGTAAATATGGTAAGAGCTTAGGCAAAAAGTACGGTGTGCTTCAGAAGAATTATTTGATTAATTCTACCAGAAAGTATGATGACTTGGGAGATTGGCTGTATTATAAACTGATGATAAAGAATGCGGGTACCTTGATAAAAGCAGCGTTTGGACATACGGAAGAGTATGAAAAGTTATTGGATGAGATGTTTTATGAGTATAATGACAGGCATTAGGAGATAAGAAAAATGTGTAGTGATTTGGTGAGGGATAACTATACAGAGGTTATAGAGTGTATAGAAAATAGTGCTTTAAGTGCGATAAAAGCTAGACGTTTGGGGGTTATTATACTGCAGAGATTAGAAAAGTACTATCGTCACATTTTAGAACTGGATAGTATGGAACCATTTTCAGAATTGTTAGCGGTTAGAAGTTATGTAGAGGAAAATATAAATAACTTGGATTCAGATGTATTAAGCAGATACATTGTTTTATGTAACGAAACAGGTGCGATTGTCGGTGAAGCTGATGAAGTAGAGATATTTACAGAAGAACAAATTTTAGCAATCAGTAAGAAGTATTATGAGGAGATACAGGAAGTGGAGGGAGAATGTAAAGTTTCCAATGAGTATGCTTATTGTCTAATGGGTGCATTGTATTACCTTATAAACTACTTTTTACTAATAGAAGATTCCATAAAAGAAAGTTTATTGAATATATTATCATGTTTGTTCGAAGATCTTTTGGTTGATTTTAGCGAAGAACTTATGAACTTAATCAATGAAGATTTTATAGAAGTAACACTAGAATTATTGGTTAAAGAGATTAACGGATGAAATAGATTATGGGTGTAAAAGTACATATCAGAAAGAAAATTTTATTTATAAGTGGTTTGGTGCTTGCGTTATGCCTGATAGGGTGTGGAA
This sequence comes from Lachnospiraceae bacterium, assembly GCA_017520425.1. GTDB lineage: Bacteria > Bacillota > Clostridia > Lachnospirales > Lachnospiraceae > Acetatifactor. The sequence continues at coordinate 109,439 of JAFXFO010000027.1, forward strand.
AGACCGGAAATAGAAAAGAGAATAATGTGGAAATAGTAGGGACTTCTGATGAAGTAGCAGTGTCCTCAGTAGAAGCTGTTGCCACACCGGTCCCCACGCTGCAACCTACCCCGGAGCCCACGGCTACACCGACACCTACTCCTACGCCGGCGCCTCCAAGCATCACGGTTGCCATGGTGGGAGATATGTTGATGCATGAAAGGGTCATGGAGTCGGGCTTGCAGGAGGATGGAAGCTATGATTTCGACCATTTATTTCAGCATGTGGAGGAACGGATTCAGGCAGCTGATCTGGCATTAGTGAATCAGGAGACTATCTTGGGTGGGACAGATATGGGCCTGACCGGTTATCCCTGCTTTAATTCCCCTTATGAGCTGGGAACAGCAGAGGTGGATGCGGGTTTTGATGTAATCCTTCATGCCACCAATCATGCTTTGGATAAGGGCAAAAAGGGTGCCATGAATTGTATGGATTTTTGGGAAGAACAATATCCGGAGATTCCTTATTTGGGTATCAATAAAAGCGAAGAACAGCAGGATGGTATTTATATCTATGAGCAGGATGGGATAATGCTTGCCATATTGAATTATACCTACGGAACCAACGGAATAAGTACACCTTCCGATATGCCCTATCTGGTAGATTACCTGGATAAAGAGAAGGTGGTCAACGAGTTACAGCTGGCCAATGAACTGGCGGACTTCACCATCGTATGTCCCCATTGGGGAAAGGAGTATTATCTGGGAGTGTCATCAGAACAGAAGAAATGGACGCAGATTTTCCTGGAAAATGGTGTGGATTTGGTGATAGGTACCCATCCCCATGTGATAGAACCGGTGGAATGGGTGATGGATGAGGAAGGCAACCGGATGCTGGTGTATTATTCATTGGGGAATTTCGTAAATGGTACTTCCGGTACGGGAGAAGGTGTGATGAACCGCTGCGTAGGAGGTCTGGCAGAGGTAGAAATCGGCCGGGACGAGGACGGAAAAGTGGTAATTAAGGATTATGACTGTATCCCTTTGGTTTGTCATATTGACGAGGGGGAAGCATATACGGTCTGGTATCTGGAGGATTATACGCAGGAGTTGGCGGCTAAGAATCATATTGTTAAGCAGGATCCGGACTTTTCATTGGAGAATTGCAAAGCATTGGTAGAAAAGGTATGGGGTGAATGATAAGGTACCCCTTAAGAAAGGAGATATACTATGGGATTTCGTAAGGATTTTATGTGGGGAAGTGCAAGCGCTGCATTTCAGGTAGAGGGCGCATATAACGAGGACGGCAAGGCTCTGGGTATATGGGATGCCCTGACAGAAGGTCATGTAAGATACGGTGAAAAGGGCGATACGGCCTGTGACCATTATCACCGCTACAAAGAGGACGTGGCTATCATGAAGGAGCTGGGCATGAAGTCCTATCGTTTTTCTGTCAGCTGGCCCCGCGTCATGTGCGCCAAGGGCGTGGTAAACGAAAAAGGGTTGCAGTTCTATAAGAATCTGGTGGATGAGCTGGTGGCAGCAGGAATCGAACCCTTGGTGACCCTGTATCATTGGGATTTGCCTATGTGGATGCATGAACTGGGCGGCTGGAGAACGGAAGATATTGTAGAAGAATTTGTGGAATATACCAAGGTGGTAGTGGATGCATTGTCGGATAAGGTGACCTACTGGATGACCATCAACGAGCCCCAGCTGGTAGCAGGTTTTGGCTATCTGAACGGTACCCACGCACCTTTTGTAAAGGAACCGGAGAATCTGAAGGTGGTTACCCGCAATATTATGTTATGTCACGGTCGTGCGGTACAGACCATTAGAGAATTTGCCAAATTATCTCCCAAGATTGGTTTTGCACCTACAGGAAGCTGCTTCCTGCCTTTAGGAGATACGGCTGAGGATGTGGAAGAAGCAAGAAGACGCACTTATGCCAGTGAGGAAGTGGACGGCAATACCTGGTGGGCGGACCCCATTGTATTGGGTCAGGTGCCTGCATTTTTACAGGATGCTTTATCGGCAGAGGATATGCAGGTGATTCATCAGCCTCTGGATTTCTTTGGTTTCAATATTTATACGGCCATCCAGTACTGGGATGACGGTATGGTGAACCCCTATGTATTTGACGGTCAGCCCAGAACCTCCTTTGACTGGCCTATCGCACCGGAATGTCTGTACTATGCTACCAAGTTCCATTATGAGAGATATGGTTTGCCCATCCTGATTACGGAAAACGGTATGGCCAATGCGGACTTTGTTATGTTGGACGGCAAGGTACATGACCCCCAGAGAACGGACTTTATCCACCGCTATCTGAAGGAATTAAAGAAGGCAGTGGAAGAAGGTATTCCTGTAATCGGTTATCAGTACTGGTCCATTTTAGACAATTTTGAGTGGGCACAGGGCTACGAAAGACGATTCGGTCTGGTGTACGTGGACTTCAGAACCAAGGAAAGGACCATTAAGGATTCCGCGTACTTCTATGCGGAGGTTATCCGTACCAATGGTGAATGCTTATGATGATTTATGATATATCCCAAGAGGTATTCTCTTGTAAGGTGTTTCCGGGGGACCCTTCTCCGGAAGCGGAGAGAATGCTAAGCATAGAGAAAGGGGATGTGTGCAATCTGACCAAAATCAGCATGTGTGCCCACAATGGCACCCATGTGGATGCACCTTATCATTTTCTGGATGAGGGCAGGACACTGGATCAAATCCCCCCGGAGGCCTTTGTGGGAGATTGTTTTGTGACGCACCATGAAGGGGATGTAAATGCGGAAAATGCCCGTGAGATACTGGCAAAAGCTTGTGCTTTGCAGGCGGGAGAAAGAATTCTGATTGGCGGCAAGGCTACGGTAACGGAAGAAGCGGCCAAGATATTTGCGGAAGCGGGAATCAAGCTGATAGGTAATGAAAGCCAGACCGTTGGACCGGAGGATGGCCCCATGGCGGTACATCTGATACTGCTGGGTGCAGAGGTGGTACTGCTGGAAGGAATCGTGCTTAAAAATGTGCCGGAAGGAAAGTATCTGCTGAATGCAGCACCGCTTAATTTGGCCGGTGCGGACGGCGCACCCTGCCGGGCGATTTTAATAAAAATATAGAAGGATAAACAAAAAACCTCAACCAATCGGTTGAGGTTTTTAGCAGCTCGTAGGGGAATCGAACCCCTGTTTCCGCCGTGAGAGGGCGGCGTCTTGACCGCTTGACCAACGAGCCAAAATTTTCCTTCGGAAAATTGGAAAAACCTTTGTTTTTCATAAATTTCCGCTTGCTTTGATAAGCACTTGTTCATAATACTACAACTGCCCTATAAAAGCAAGTACTTTTTTTGAAAAAATACAAATTTTTTCTTTAATCTGTTAATTGGCTACAATTTAATACTTTAATCGGTATTCCACAGGAAAAAAATGTATGATATACTGGGAGACACGAAGTACTCCGAATAAACTGTTTTAGAAGGAACTAACAATATGAGACTGGAAATGGCGCCCTTAGAGGGCTTGACAACATATATCTTTCGCAATGCTTATGCCAAGTATTTCGGGCAGATAGACAAGTATTATACTCCCTTTTTGTCCCTGCATAAGGAGAAAGAGTTCAATCATAAGGAAAGGCAGGAGGTATTGCCGGAGAATAATGAAGGACTTTTCGTGGTACCCCAGGTCCTGACTAATTCTTCGGAGGATTTTCTTCGTGCAGCCCATACTTTGAAGGAATTGGGATATGAAGAAGTGAATATAAATATGGGCTGTCCCTCCGGTACGGTGGTGCCCAAGAAAAAAGGGGCAGGAATGCTGGAAGAACCTGTGCAATTAGAACACTTTTTAGAGGAATGCTTTGAAAAAACCCCACTTAAGATATCCATTAAGACTCGTCTGGGGATGGAAGAAGAGGCGGAATGGGAGAGGATTCTTGCCATATACCAAAAATTTCCTTTGGAAGAGCTGATTGTTCACGCAAGAGTCAGGGAAGACTACTACAAGAAGCCGGTACGCTTGGAGGCTTTCGGGAAGGCTTTGGAGAAAAGTCCGTATCAAGTGTGTTATAACGGGGATATTTTTTCGGTGGATGACTATAAGCGTTTAACAGAGCGATTTACTAAGTTGGAAGCGGTCATGCTGGGACGAGGGTTGCTTCGAAATCCGGGATTGGCCGATGCCATAAAAAAGGCTTCGGGAGAGGATGAGTTGAATGAGCAAGAGGAATATTCTGAGAAGCTGCAAGCCTTACATGACGAAATATATGCGGGATACCAAAAGATTATGAGCGGTGATCGCAATGTCCTGTTTAAGATGAAGGAATTCTGGAGTTATTTGTTATACAGCTATCCCGATATGGAGAAGCGATTAAAAAGCTTGCATAAGCTGAAAAATTGTGCAGAATATGAAAGTTGGTTACGAGTAAAAGGATAAGATTACTTAAATTACTAAAAAACGTTATTAACATTGTTAAAATGTGTAAAATGTGGTATACTAACAGAAACTAATTTAGGTGGTGCAAGATTGAGTAGAAGATATTTTGTGCGGACAAGTTCATTAAAAGAGGGCATGAAGGTTGATCAATCCATTATTGATAAGACCCGCAGAGTGCTGATTGCCAGAGGGACCGTATTGGATACTTATCTGATTGAGGCACTGAAACGTTTGGGAATTAATGGAGTTTATATACGTGAGGGTGAGGATGCAGAGCCTGTATTACCCAAAGAAGACGTAAAAGTGTCTAAAAAAGCCCAGAAGGCTATCGAGAAGCTGACTGTGGAGGACCGTACCCGGGTTACTTTGTCAGAAAGCGTAAAGAAACGTGTGCAGGAAGGGATTTCCTATTTGTACAGCAATACCGAAGCGGAGGACTTTGCGGATGCTTCCAAAAGTATTGCATCAGAGCTTTTAAAGGCTATTGATGACAATGATGCATTAGCTGTAGATATCAGTATGTTAAAAGTCAGTGATGAGTATACCTTTAAGCATAGCGTAGATGTAGCTACCATGGCTATGATAGTAGCTAAGAAAATGGGCTATTCGGAGGAAGAGGTATATGATATTGGTGTGGCAGGATTGCTTCATGATTTGGGCAAATCCAAGGTTCCACCTGAGATTTTGAATAAGCCGGGTAAGCTGACAGAGGAAGAATTTGAGGTTATGAAGAAGCATTCTCTTCACAGCTATAACATTCTGAAAAATAATAAAGGAATAAAGGATAGCGTAAAGCTGGCGGTATTGCAGCATCATGAGAAGATAAACGGTCAGGGATATCCCATGGGACTGGTGTCTTCCCAGATTTGTAAGTTTGCTAAGATTCTGACGGTAGTGGATATTTACGATGCGTTGGTGACAGAACGTCCGTATAAAGCCGCCTTTACTCAGCGAGATGCGGTGGAAATGCTGATGGCCATGACTTATGAACTGGATATGGATGCATTGAAAGGCTTTTTAGGCAGTGTGATTTTGTATCCGGTAAACTGTATCGTGCAGCTTAGTAACGGAGAAACCGCACGCGTGGTAGAGAATTATACAGAATATATTCTGCGTCCTAAGGTGGTAGGCTTGCAAAGCGGAAAGGTTTATGATTTGGCTTATGATTTAAGCTGTGCCAATATTATCATACCTTAGGAAATTATGAACATTCTGTGATTATGTTGTGTAATAATCGTGAAAAGGATAGGAAAATCTTTTTTTGTTTGATATGATAGCTCGTGGAAACAGGAGGTAGATTATGTTCAAGCAGAAAAAGATTTTTTTATTGATGTTAATTTTAGTACTGGTTATGGCGGGTTGTGGTAAGAAAACAGGAACCGTAGTCGGGGATTCCCAGTCGCAGACGAATTCACAGGCAGAATCCCAGGAAGAAGCAAAAGAAAGTACTTCTCAGGAAAATGCACAGCCTGAAGCGGAAAAGGAACCGGAAAGCCAACCCATAGAGGTACCGCAGATTACTTATTCGGACCCGGTTAAGATTGAACTTAGTGATAGTAGTGTTTTGGTGGATGGACAGCCGGCCGGAAAAAGTAAGGACGCGAATGTATATGTAGCCAATGATATCGTATTTTACCTGGAAGGCCAGGGCTTTACTTATGGCGAAGGTTCGGCAGAGGATGAACATTCGCAGGCAGAAGCAGATGTGCATACGGTAGTACATATCACAAAGCCGGGTGCCTATGAAATCAGCGGTAAGCTGTCTAAGGGTCAGGTGGCAATCGACCTTGGCAAGGAGGCAGAGGAAGATCCGGAAGCCGTAGTAATCCTGGTATTAAATGGTGTGGATATTACCTGTGAAGTGGCACCGGCAGTGATTTTCTACAATGTATATGAGTGCAATGTATTTGATGAAACCAATGCCACCTATGACGTGGATACCACGGCAGCAGGAGCCAATGTGGTGATTGCAGATGGTAGTGAAAACAATATTAATGGCTCCCATGTGGCACGTATCTACAAGTCCTATACTTTGAATGAAGCAGGCACGGAAGTAATAGATAATAAGAAGCTGCACAAGTATGATGGTGCGTTCTATTCCAAAATGTCCATGAATATATTCGGTGGTAGCAAGGGGGATGGAGTACTGAATATTCTGGCAGATAATGAAGGTCTGGATTCCGAAATGCATCTGACACTAAACGGCGGTATTATCAATATTGAATCCGGCAATGATGGCATCAATACCAACGAGGATGGTATTTCAGTGACCACCCTGAATGCAGGCGAACTGCACATTAAGGTGACCGGAAGTACCGGTGAAGGTGACGGTATTGATTCTAACGGTTGGCTGGTAATCAATGGCGGTACTCTGACCAGTGCAGGCTGCAGCAAGAGTATGGATGCCGGAATCGATTCGGATATGGGTATTTATATAAATGGTGGTAATATTATGGCAACCGGAAATATGTTGGATCGTATTGAAGGCGGTAGTGCTACTTATGTGGTATTTACCTTTGCAGAGAGTCAGAAGGCAGGCAATGTATATACTATGAAGGATGAATCCGGAAAGGCAGTAGGTAGCTGGACGGCAAGAAATAATTTTACTTATCTGATTGTGGCAGGTAAGGAAATTAAGGCAGGTAATTATACCATGTGGATGGGTAACAAGAAGCTGGTAGCTTCACAGGGCCAGAGTTTTGGCGGGCCCGGCGGCATGGGAGGTGGTCAGTTCCCGGGTGGCAAGGAAAGACCTGAGGGCGGTCAGTTCCCGGACGGTATGGAAAGACCTGAGGGCGGTCAGTTTCCGGACGGTATGGAAAGACCTGAGGGCGGTCAGTTCCCGGACGGTATGGAAAGACCTGAGGGCGGTCAGTTCCCGGGTGGCAAGGAAAGACCTGAGGGCGGTCAGTTCCCGGACGGTATGGAAAGACCTGAAAGCGGTCAGTTCCCTGAGGGGATGGAGTGGCCGGAAGGAATGGAAATGCCTGAAGGTGGTCAGTTCCCCGATGGTTTTGGCGGACGGGGAGACCGAGAGAATGAAAAAGGCGGTCAAACTGCAGAAATGAGTGAAACATTTACAATTGTAGCAGGAGCCAATTATTTCAGTAACGTTCAAGTGAAATAACGAATAGCAGAGATGATGTCGGTACGCTTTCATGGGATAAAATCCTAAAGTGTATTGACATCATCTTGTATATATGTTAGGATTTTAACAGTGTAAATAATATGAAAAGGACTCTGGAGAATCCCGGTGGAACGATACGGGTGCCGAAGGTGTACAGCATGGAAACATGCCAATCTCTCAGGCGAAAGGACAGAGAAGTGAAGTTTATTTCTGTGTACTTTATTGAGATTGTTATTAACAATCTTATTTTTTTGCGCTAAAGGAGAATGCGCGTCAGGCGACAATTTTTGCACAAAAATAAAAGAAGGGAAATAAGTTTTATGTGGACAGAAATTAATAAAGTATTAGAGACAATCGATGGTATTGTATGGGGAGTACCCCTTATGGTATTAATACTGGCAGGTGGTTTGGTACTGACCATCCGTCTGGGATTGCTTCAGGTGAGAAGATTACCGTTGGCATTAAAGTGGATGGTGAAGAACGAAGAAGGCGGCGAAGGTGAAGTATCCAGCTTTAGTGCACTTTGTACCGCACTTTCTGCTACTATCGGTACCGGTAATATCGTAGGTGTGGCAACTGCAATTGCGGCAGGTGGCCCCGGTGCCTTGTTCTGGATGGAAGTGGCAGCTTTCCTTGGTATTGCAACTAAGTATGCGGAAGGCTTGCTTGCTGTTAAGTACAGAGCGGTGGATGAAAATGGCCATGTACTGGGCGGACCTTTCTATTACATAGAAAAAGGTATGGGCAAGAATTGGAAGTGGCTTGGCAAGGTTTTTGCTTTCTTTGGTGTATGTGCCGGCCTTTTAGGTATTGGTACTTTTACTCAGGTAAACGGTATTTCTTCTGCTGTTAAAAATTTCTTTGATCCCAATAATGTAGCAACGGTTTCAATTCCCGGAATCGGTACTTATTCGTGGACTGTAATTATTGCATCTTTGGTATTGACGGTATGTGTGGCATTGGTATTAATAGGTGGTGTAAAACGTATTGCGAAGGTTTCAGAAATCGTGGTACCGTTTATGGCAGTGATTTATATTATCTTAGGTCTTGTAATTATTATATGTAATATTACTAAAGTGCCGGATGCAATTGTGATTATCGTAAAGGGCGCCTTTAATCCACAGGCTGTGACCGGTGGTGTGGTTGGCTCTATGATTGTTGCAATGCAGAAGGGTGTTGCAAGAGGTATCTTCTCTAATGAGGCAGGTCTTGGTTCTGCACCTATTGCAGCAGCTGCGGCACAGACCAAGGAACCGGTACGTCAGGGCTTGGTATCCATGACAGGTACTTTTATTGATACCATTATCGTATGTACCATGACCGGTTTGGCGATTGTGATTACAGGTGCTTGGCAGGTGAAAGATTTGGAAGGCGTTGGTATTACCACCTATGCATTTGAAAATGGATTACCCATTCCTCCGGAAGTATCTTCATTCCTGTTAATGCTATGTTTAGTATTCTTTGCATTTACTACTATTTTAGGTTGGGATTATTATTCTGAGAGATGTCTGGAATACCTAACCGGAGGAAAGATGAAAGCAGTGAATGTATATAGATGGTTGTACATTCTGGCAGTATTCATTGGTCCTTATATGACAGTTTCAGCTGTTTGGACCTTAGCAGATATTTTCAATGGTATGATGGCTATCCCCAATATGATTGCATTATTTGTATTGAGTGGAGTGGTTGCCAAAGAAACCAAGATTTTCTTTGCAGCAAATAAGCATAAAGAAAAATAATATATACATTTTTGGAAACTCGTACTAAAGTACGGGTTTCTTTTTTTATAGTAGTGTGATATGATAAATAGGTAGAAGTCTATTTTGAGGTGTGGTATGTTTGATTTGATTCGGAATATGATAAACTTAATATCGGATTATCAAAAAGAGCATGCTGATGAGCCGGTGACAATCGCGATTGACGGTATGTGCGGTGCAGGGAAGAGTACTGTGGCGCAGATGTTGCATGAACGTCTGGGAGGCAATCTGTTTCATATGGATGACTTCTTTTTACAGCCCGGCCAGAGGACTCCGGAGCGATTGGCAGAGGTAGGCGGCAATGTGGATTATGAGCGCTTTGCAAAGGAAGTAATTGCCAATCTGAACCGTAAGGAAGCATTTTCTTATGGAGTGTATGACTGCAAGAAGCAGTGCATTTCCCATCAGGTGGATGTGAATCCGGCAATGATTAACATTATAGAGGGAAGCTATTCCATGCATCCGTATTTTGATGATTATGCCCATATTCTGTTCTTTCTTTCAGTGGCACTACATGAACAGGGGAAACGTTTGCGTGAAAGAAATACTGCAGAGCAGATGGAACGATTTGTTTCGGAATGGATTCCCAAGGAAAATCAGTATTTTGAGAAATTTGATATACGTAATAAATGTATTTGTTTTGATACCACAGATTGTAGTATGGTATCCCCGAAAGGAGTTAAAAAGAAGCAAATGGTAGGATTAATTGTAGCATATAGTAAAAACAGAGCCATCGGGAAGGATGGACAGATTCCATGGCGTATCAAGGGAGAACAGAAGCGTTTTCGTGAGCTTACTACGGGTAATGTAGTGATTATGGGAAGACGTTCCTATGAGGAAATCGGAAAGCCATTGCCCAATCGCTATACTATAGTAGTATCCAATACGAAAAAGTTTGAGGCAGAAAATTGTACCACGGTAGGGTCTCTAAAGGAAGCACTGGAAATTGCCGATAAGAATAAGAATGTGTATATTTCCGGGGGAGCCGGCTTGTACAGAGAGGCGATAGATATTGTGGACAAAATGTTTATCACGGAGATAGATGCCGAAATAGATGGAGATACTTTTTTTCCGGAGTTTGAGGAAAAGGATTTCTTAAGAGAAGTAGACTGTTATGTGGACGGGGAAATCCCTTACACATATGTGACATATACCCGAAAAGAGTGATTTTTGGGTGGTTAGTAGTGCTTTTATCCATGGAGGGAAAGGAGGACACAAATGAAAAGACAATCGATACTGTTAAGAAGAATCGTGATATTAATATTTATATTTATTATCACATTATCGGTTATATTGGTACACAGACATATTATGGTTCAGAATATTGAGGAACAGTTGCTGAACAGTATGGATGATGTATCCTATCAAAACAAGGTAGTGATAGAAAAAGAACTGGAAGAGATGCAGACGATTCTGGCCAGTGTGGGTAAGGAAGTAGAAAGTCTGTATCCAAACCTGGAAACTAAGGAAGAGTTGGAAGCGGTCGTTGATTTTTTACGTCCTTTTGCAGAGATTTACCATTTTAAACGCATGGGCGTGGTAGCACTTGACGGAGAAGCTTTTTGTACGGATGGATATTATGAGAGTATTTCAGGTCACGATGTTCTGGTGTTGGGTAGTAAGGGTATCTCTAATATTACCGGTGCCATAGAGGATACCATAGGAGTGAAGGAACAGATTAATGTTCTTTCCATACCCATTTACGACCGTAAGAATCAGGTTATGGCTGTTTTATTTGCAACCGTTCGTACGGAAGAGTTTCGTAATTTGATTAACGTGGAGCCTTTTGAAGGTCTGGGCTATAGTTATATTATTCAAAAGGATGGTACGGTGGTGACTGATTCGGAGCAGTCGCCTTTGTATGGAACCACCAATATTTTTGATTCCATGCTGAGTTTTTCGGATAAAAATGCTGAGATGGTGGATACTTTGAAAGCTGCTATGGAAAGTTCTGCTACAGGGCATGGCTTTGCAGAAGCGGAAGGAAAGCGTTACATACATTATGCACCGTTGAACATTGAAAATGTACAGCAGGGCTGGTACTTGTTTACGATAGTCACTTCTCAAATTCTGGAAGACAGAATAGATGAGGTGCTGGATTTGTATGATAAGCTGTTGGTGGTGGCCGGACTCATTGTAATCTTTGCCATTGCATACTACATATATACTTGCGGTAGTGATGAGAAGACCTTACGCACACTGGCATATGTGGATTCCGTGACAGAAGGCGATAATTATGCCTGCTTTATAGAGAAATATGAGGAATTAAAACCGGATAAAGGTTACTTTATTTCCATGGATTTAAATGACTTTAAGCTGGTAAATACCATATGCGGTATCAAAAAGGGAGATGAGACCTTACGTAAGGTATGGCAAGCAATTGAAGAACAACTGGGCGAAGGTGAACTGGCAGCCCGTATGAATGCTGACCATTATGTGTTGTTACTGAATGAATCCTCAAGGACTGAATTTACGGAAAGAATTCAGCAATTATCGACGAAAATCGGTGGAATTGCGGGAAATATCGGAGTAATCAGTATTTGGCCCTATTTCGGTATTTATGAATTGCAGAAGGCCGAGGATGCAGAAACCTGTTTCGGATATGCAAATCAGGCGAAGCATCTGGTAAGAGGAAAGCGTAAGCAAAATTATGCTTTTTACGAGCGTTCAGATTATGATAAGCTGGTAGCAGAGAAGAAGTTGGTGGATCAGTTTGAAGGTGCTATTGCAAATGGTGAATTTGAGATGTGGTATCAGCCCAAATATAAGAGTGACGACCAAACGGTAGTAGGAGCGGAAGCACTGGTACGTTGGCGTAAGGAAGATGGAACCATGCGTCAGCCATTAGACTTTATTCCTCTGTTTGAACGAAACGGTTTGATTGCTACATTGGATGAGCATGTGTTCAAGACTGTTTGTATGCAACAGAAGAAGTGGGAAAAGGAAGGAAAGCATAGTTTCCCTATTTCCGTTAATATTTCACGCGCCAGCCTGTATTATGATGATATTATAGATCGTTATAAGAATATATTGAAAGAATGCGATATTGAGCCGGGTTTGGTGCCGTTAGAGATTACAGAAAGTGCTACGGTGGATAATTCCCAAATCAGAAAACTGGTTGAGCGTTTCCAAGAAATAGGATTCCCCATCCATTTGGACGATTTTGGTAACGGTTATTCCGCTTTGTCTACCTTGAACATGATGCATTTTGATACCTTAAAGCTGGACAAGGGATTGGTTGATTTTATTGGTGACAGTAATGGTGAAAAGCTTTTGGGTTATACCATTAAGCTGGCAAAGAGCTTGGGAATGCGTATCACTGCAGAAGGTGTAGAATACAAGAATCAGGTGGAGTTCTTGCAGGATTTGGAATGTGATGAAATCCAGGGCTACTATTTCTCCAGGCCTTTACCCTTAGAGAAGTTTGAAGAATTGATTAAGTAATAAAAACACAAAACAGGGCTGTGAGTAGCCCTGTTTTGTGTTTTTATTTTTCTACATAGATGATACCGAAAGCACCGGGGCCTACATGGGCACCAATGGTAGAGCCTAACTGCAAGCGGGCATCTACGGTATAGCCTTCGGCCGCCAGTTTTTCTTCCAGCTTTTCGGTGTTTTCAGAACCGCAGGCATATACGGTATAAAGAGGAAATGCAGGATTTAAATCCTTGCTGTTTAATGTTTTTAGGATAAACTGCAAGGCTTTGTTTTTGCCTATACATTTGCCGATGACGCTAACTTCGCCTTCCACAGTGACGGAGATGACGGGCTTTAAGTTGGCCAGTTCACCAATGGTAGCAGCAGCCTTATTTAAGCGTCCGCCACGGTATAAATATTCCAGAGTGTCAAGCCCGGCAGCTACCTTTACCTTGCCCTTGAGGCTTTCCAAAGCAGCCACAACCTCCGGGGCAGATTTGTCCTGTGCAATCAGTTGCAGACCGTAATCTACAATTACACGGGTCATAATGGTAGCTGTCAGGGAGTCCACGATATAAATACCATCATAGTCCACCATGTCCTTTGCCAAATGAGCGCTCTGACAGGTGCCGCTTAAAGCAGAGGAGAGCAATACACAGATGATTTCTTCACCGTTTTCCTTTGCCTTTTCAAAAATCTCTGCAAAGGCTTGAGGAGAAGGCTGTGAGGTCTTAGGGAAATCCTCGCCGGTGGTCAATAATTCATAGAATTGGTCAGAGGTCAAATCCTCACCGGATAAATAATCCGTTCCATTTAAGCTGATAGTCAATGGTACATGGTATAAATTCTTTTCTTTTACCTCCGTAATGGTAAAGTCGGTAGAGGAATCTACTAATATTCGTATCATAATTGTTTTTCCTTTCCTATGGTGTTCATTATTATTTTCCCAGATTAAGCTGTTCAGCTACTTCGGAAATTGCATTTAAGATTCTGATGGCATCCCGGGAACGTTCATAGCCCAGTTTACTGATTACTGCATCTAAAATGCTCAGGATTTGCTTGTGCTGGGTTTCGTATATATGACATTGCTGCAGATTCATGGTCACATATACCTGACGCTTATCTGTGGTGGAGCGTTCTCTGCTGATTAAGTTCTTTTCCTCTAATTGATTCAAAGTACGATTCATCTGGGATTTCAGCATATTGGTCATCCTACACAGGTCCGTAGCCGTAAGCGGTGTAGCTTTTTCACTATGTGCATGTTTGTATAAAATATTACAAATCAGGGATTCGTTATACGTAATTTCAGTAACCAAACGAGGGTTATTCACTGCTATGGATAAACGCAGCCAGGCATCCAGTAAATCTTCATTGATTTTTGTCATAGGTACTCCTTTCGTTAAAGTTCATGAGTTAGGACTATTTCACAATGTAAATAGTTCACAAAATAAACAGTACAGAAAGTATACTAACATGTGTCAAAATATATGTCAATAAAAATATTTGAAATTAAAAATATTTGAATGACAAAAAAGACTGATGTGTCCCATAAAGGGAGACATCAGTCTAAAAGTTGTGCTTTAGTTGCAATTGTTAAAAGATTACTTGCAAGCCTCCAAAGCCTGTGCTAAGTCTGCGATAATATCATTTACATTTTCGATACCAACAGAGAAACGTACCAAATCGGGACCTACACCGGCTGCCCTTAATTCTTCGTCGTTCATCTGACGATGAGTAGCAGAAGCGGGATGGAGTACACAGGTACGGGCATCTGCCACGTGGGTAGCAATCATAGCTACCTGTAATTTGCTCATGAACTTTTCAGCTGCGCTGCGGCCACCCTTTACACCGAAGGATACTACACCACAGGTGCCGTTAGGCATGTACTTCTGAGCTAAATCATAGTACTTGTTACTCTTTAAGCCGGGATAATTCACCCATTCGATACACTCGTGAGCTTCTAAGAACTCTGCCACCTTCTGTGCATTTTCGCAGTGGCGGGGCATACGTACATGCAAGGACTCCAGTCCTAAATTCAATAAATATGCATTCATGGGAGCCTGAATGGAACCAAAGTCTCTCATAAGCTGAGCGGTAGCCTTGGTAATGAAAGCACCTTCCAGACCAAACTTTTCTGCATATGTAACTCCGTGATATGAATCATCGGGAGTGGTAAGTCCCGGGAACTTATCGGCATGAGCAAACCAGTCGAACTTACCGGAATCAACGATACAGCCGCCCACGGTAGCGTCGTGACCATCCATGTACTTGGTGGTAGAGTGGGTAACAATATCAGCGCCCCACTCGAAAGGACGACAGTTAATAGGGGTTGCAAAGGTATTGTCGATAATAAGCGGTACACCATGCTTATGAGCTGCGTTTGCAAACTTTTCAATATCCAATACAATCAATGCAGGGTTAGCGATGGTCTCACCAAACACTGCCTTGGTATTAGGCTTGAATGCAGCATCCAACTCTTCAGCAGAGCAGTCAGGGTCTACAAAGGTAAATTCAATACCCATTCTCTTCATGGTTACAGAGAATAAGTTGAAGGTACCGCCATAGATGGTGGAAGCTGCTACTACATGGTCGCCACAGCTGCAAATATTGAAAATAGCATAGAAGTTTGCTGCCTGTCCGGAGGAGGTCAGCATAGCTGCACTACCGCCTTCCAAAGCGCAAATCTTGCCTGCCACGTAATCGTTGGTAGGATTCTGAAGACGGGTGTAGAAATATCCGCTTGCTTCTAAATCAAACAGCTTGCCCATATCTTCACTGGAATCATATTTAAATGTAGTACTCTGTACAATAGGAATCATGCGGGACTCACCGTTCTTGGGGGTGTAGCCGGCATGGATGCATTTTGTTTCTTTTTCCATGGTTTAATTCTCCTTTTTTGTAAACATATAGTCTATTCTAACATATTTTTGGCAGAGTTCAATAAAAAAATGAAGGATTTATATTGAGAAAGATGACTCAATTATAAGTTGAGTGAATTGACATAGTGCTTCAAGGAATGCTTTATGGACATTATAGGTAAGAGAATCTATAATAAGCCTTAAGAAAAGCGCTTTTCAATTTTATGCAATAGTGAGGAAGAGATTATGTTTGATATGCAAAAAATAGGTAAGAAAATTGTTTCATTAAGAAAGCAAAAGAATATGACCCAGATGGAGCTGGCAGATCGGATGGGTATCAGTTTCCAGGCTGTATCCAATTGGGAGAGAGGCAATAGTATGCCGGATATTTCTAAGCTACCGGAGCTGGCAGAAATTTTTGGAGTTTCTCTGGATGAATTGTTGGGTGAAAAGTCATCCCTTGTGGAGGCTGCTGTGGAAAACAGACTGGAAGAATGTGTGAAGAGTGGAGATGCCATAGAGGAAGAAATTAAAGATGTGTTGCCAATCTTAAAGCCCGACCAGATTCAAAATATGGCAGCAAATGCAGATGCCCAAACGATATGTGCATTTTTGCCTTTCTTGGATGAAGATGATGTGAAAGAACTGGCCAAGGAAGCCAGAGAGAATGGAAAGGAATTTGCTTTTTATCTTCCGTTCATGGATGATGAAGTGATAGCGGAGTGGGCTAGAGAAGATAAGAAGAATGGTAAGAGTATTGCGGTGTATTTGCCCTTCATGGATGAGGATGATGTGGCAGATATGGCCAAAGAGGCATTAGAGAATGGGCAGAATATTACAGGTTACCTGCCTTTTATGGATGAAGATGATGTAAAGGATTTACTGATGATGGTGATGAAGAATAAAAAGTAAAAAACACCCCGGTTTTAAGCAGTTAAGCTTATAACCGGGATTTGCTTTTTGATGTTAGTTGTTTTTTAGGTTTTTGTTAGCAGTTGACAACATCAGCTTAATACGATTCAACTGATTTACTTCGCTGGCACCGGGATCGTAGTCGATGGCTACGATATTGGATTCGGGATAAGCCTTGCGCAGAGATTTGATAACACCCTTACCTACCACATGGTTGGGGAGGCAGGCGAAAGGCTGTGTACAGACAATGTTGGGTACATTGTCATGAATCAGCTCAATCATTTCGCCGGTTAAGAACCAACCTTCACCGGTCTGGTTTGCCAGGGATACGATGGGTTCAGCATATTTGGCAATCTCATAGATGGATGCCGGTGCGGTAAAGTGCTTACTCTTGCGATAAGCCTTCTTGGCAGGTCCCTGAAGGAAGTGTTCCACCGCCCAGATGCCAAGCTTACTGATGCGGGCGGTTTTCTTGGAGGTGCCTAAATGCTCACCCTTGTATATCTGGTTGTAGAAGCAGTAGAGGACGAAGCCTACCAGCTCGGGTACCACAGCTTCCGCACCTTCAGACTCTAATAAATCTACCAGATAGTTATTGCCGGCAGGGGAGAATTTAACAAGGATTTCTCCTACGATACCCACTCGGGGCTTCTTAATATCTAATGTTTCAATATTATCAAAATCCTGAATAATCTGCTTGCATAGGGAAGAGAACTTGGAAAGCTTCACCTTCTTGGCAGAAATAAATTCGGTAGCTACCTTCAGCCATTTCTGATGCATAGCGTTGACGCTTCCAGGTATTGCTTCATAGGGACGCATACGGTATACACAGCGCATGAAGATATCGCCCAACTGGCCCGCCAGACAGATTCGAAGTCCTAAGTCGGCATCCAGTTTGAAGCCTGGATTGGTTTCAATACCGCCCAGATTTAAGGAAATAACAGGAATCTGGGACATGCCCGCCTTTTCCAGAGCACGGCGGATGAAACCGATATAGTTAGTTGCTCTACAACCACCACCGGTCTGGGTGATAATCAAGGCAGTTTTATTCAAATCATATTTGCCGGAAAGCAATGCTTCCATTAGCTGTCCCACTACCAAAAGAGAAGGATAGCAGGCATCGTTGTTAACATATTTAAGCCCCACATCCACAGAGTGCTTATTATCGTTGGTAAGGACCTCGAAGCGATAGCCACAAGCTCTCATGGCAGGCTGTAACAAATCAAAGTGAATAGGCGACATCTGAGGACAGAGTATGGTGTATTCCTCACGCATTTCTTCCGTAAAGCTTACCTTGTTAATGGCGCTGGAACGGATTTCGCGTTTCTTGGCCGCTTTTTCCTTTACCTTTAACGCAGAAAGAAGGGAACGGATACGAATACGGGCAGCACCTAAGTTGTTGACCTCATCAATCTTTAAACAGGTATAAATCTTATCGGAGCCGGTGAGAATATCTGCCACCTGGTCGGTGGTTACTGCATCCAAACCGCAACCGAAAGAGTTGAGCTGAATCAAATCTACATTTTCCACAGTCTTTACGTAGCTGGCTGCTGCATAAAGTCTGGAATGATACATCCACTGGTCGGATACAATCAAAGGTCTCTCGGGACTTGCCAGATGGGAAATACTATCCTCTGTCAGCACGGCAATATCGTAGGAGGTAATCATTTCCGGAATACCGTGGTTGATTTCCGGGTCGATATGGTAAGGACGACCGGCCAGTACAATACCGCGCTTTCCGGTTTCCTCTAAGTATTTGAGAACTTCTTCACCCTTGTTACGCATGTCCTGGCGGGCACGTTCCTGCTCCAGCCATGCTTTATGTACGGCATTCTTTATCTCGCTTGCAGGAATTTCCTTAAACTCACGAATGAGTGCATAGGAGATGGTGTCTTCATCACGGAAGGACATGAACGGGTTACGTAAGCGAACCTGTCCACTGGTAATTTCTTCTACATTGTTCTTAATATTTTCCGAATAGGATGTAACAATTGGACAGTTGTAATGATTGTTGGCCTCTTCAAATTCATTACGCTCATAGAAAAGAGCCGGATAGAAGATGGTATCCACATCATTACGAATCAGCCAGGTTACATGACCGTGTGCCAGCTTGGCAGGATAACACTCTGATTCACTGGGGATGGATTCAATGCCTAATTCATAAATCTTACGGTTTGAGTTGGGAGAGAGGATGACTCTGAAGCCCAGCTCTGTTAGGAATGTGTGCCAGAATGGATAGTTTTCATACATATTCAATACTCTGGGCACACCGATAATGCCACGGGGAGCCTGGTCCTCGGGCAAAGGTTCATAATCAAAAATACGTTTTAGCTTATATTCAAATAAATTGGGTACATTGTTCGCGTTCTTCTGTCCGCCGATACCACGTTCGCAACGGTTGCCGGAGATATACTGGCGGCCGCCGGAGAAACGGTTGATAGTCAAGCGGCAGTTGTTGGTACAGCCTCGGCATTTGGCCATGCTGGTCTCAAACTGCAACTCATTAATCTTTTCAAAAGAAAGCATGGAGGTTTCATAGCCTTCGCTGTAGCGCTCTCTGGCAATCAGTGCGGCACCGAAAGCTCCCATGATGCCGGCGATGTCCGGGCGGATGGCTTCGCAGTTTGCAATCTTTTCAAAGCTTCGAAGGACTGCATCGTTGTAGAAGGTACCACCCTGAACCACGATTTCTTTACCTAATTCAGAGGCATCGGATACCTTGATTACCTTAAACAAAGCATTCTTAATAACCGAATAAGCCAGACCTGCGGATATATCGGAAACCTCAGCGCCTTCCTTCTGGGCCTGCTTTACCTTGGAATTCATAAATACGGTACAGCGGGTACCCAAATCAATGGGATGCTTGGCAAAAAGAGCGGCTGCCGCAAAATCCTGCACCTGGAAATTCAGGGACTTGGCAAAGGTCTCTATAAAGGAACCGCATCCGGAAGAACAAGCTTCGTTCAGCTGTACACTGTCTACGGTCTGATTCTTGATTTTAATACATTTCATATCCTGACCGCCGATGTCCAGGATGCAGTCTACCTTGGGATTGAAGAAGGCAGCCGCATAATAGTGGGCAACAGTTTCTACTTCACCGTCATCTAAAAGGAAAGCAGCCTTCATCAAAGCTTCACCGTAACCGGTGGAGCAGGAGCGGACAATCTTCACGCCTTCCGGCAGAAGGCTGTATATTTTTTTGATGGCGCTGATAGCTGTAAGCAGCGGACTACCATCGTTATTACTATAGAAAGAGTACAGAAGGGAACCGTCTTCCCCTACCAAGGCCACCTTGGTGGTGGTAGAGCCGGCGTCAATACCCAGGTATGCATTGCCCTGATACTTGGAAAGAATACCGGTGGTTACCTTGTGAGCTGCATGACGTGCCACGAAAGCATCATATTCTTCCTGTGAGGCAAAGAGAGGCTCCATACGCTCTACCTCAAACTCCATCTTAATATCGGAGGAGAGCTTGCCTACCATTTCTTCCAAAGTATATTTTACATCCTCTTTTGCATTCAGGGCAGAACCGATGGCTGCAAAGAGGTGGGAATTGTCTGTATCAATAATATGTTCGTCGTCTAATTTCAGAGTACGGATAAAAGCGGCCTTCAGCTGGTCTAAGAAATGTAAGGGACCGCCTAAAAATGCCACATGTCCGCGAATGGGTTTACCACAGGCCAAACCGCTGATGGTCTGATTTACCACTGCCTGAAAGATGGAAGCGGACAAATCTTCCTTGGTAGCACCATCGTTAATCAAGGGCTGGATATCGGTTTTTGCAAATACACCGCAACGTGCTGCAATGGTGTATAAGGACTGGTAATTCTTGGCATACTCATTTAGACCGGAAGCATCCGTCTGAATCAGGGAAGCCATCTGGTCAATGAAGGAACCGGTACCGCCTGCGCAGATACCGTTCATACGTTGCTCTACGTTACCGCCTTCAAAATAAATGATTTTCGCATCTTCGCCACCCAATTCGATGGCTACATCTGTTTGGGGAGCCAATTCCTGTAAAGAAGTGGCAACCGCAATTACTTCCTGGGTAAAGGGTACACCCAGGTGATTTGCCAAAGTTAAACCGCCGGAACCGGTAATCATGGGACAAAGGGTAATATTTCCTAATTCTTTATATGCTTTTTGGAGAAGAGAGCTTAAAGTCTCCCGGATATTGGCAAAATGTCTTTCATAATCCGAAAAGAGAATGGTATGTGCCTCATCCAAAATGGCTATTTTAACGGTTGTGGAACCGATATCAATACCCAGAGTATATATGGAATTTGTTGTTAATTCATTGGTTTTTTCTGTGTTCATTTATGGTAATCCTTTCTGAAATAAGGGTATATCCAAGATTGACAATTTTGGACATACAAAAAAATTATACGACAGAGTTACAAAAAAAGCAAGAAAGGTAAAGATATCTTAGGCATGAAATTTTTGTAAAGATTCTATCAATTTTTATGAAAATCCCACAAGATTAGTTTACTTCTGGGAATAGTAATGGTATATTTATTGCATTAGGTAATGAAAGGCTTGGTTATTTATATGAGTAATTTTGAGAAAAAATTCGGCAAGTATGCCTTAAAGAATTTGCCCTTAATGTTGATAATGTGTTATGCGGTGGGATATTTGGTGCAGTTGATTAATCCGGATTTTTTAATGTTTTTAACATTAAATCCCTATGAAATATTGCACGGACAGGTTTGGAGATTGTTTACCTGGATTATCGTACCGCCAAGCAGCTTGGATATTTTCACCTTGATTATGTTGTATTTTTATTATTCCGTGGGGAATGCACTGGAGCATACTTGGGGAACTTATCGGTTTAATGTTTATATTTTCATGGGATTGTTCCTTACGATTCTGGGCAGTTTTGTAGCTATGGGACTGGGATATTTGTTTTACGGAGAGGCCTTGGCAAATCCGGAATTAGCAAGGACCATATTTCAGCTGTCCAGCGGATTTTTCAGTACTTATTATATTAATATGTCCATTTTGCTGGCATTTGCAGCCACCTTCCCCAGAGCACAGATTTTGCTGATGCTGATTATTCCGGTACAGATGAAATGGATGGGTATTGCGTATGCCGTGTTGCTGGTATTGCAGCTGGTGTCCGGCACCGGAGATGCCTTCTTTGATATTTTCTACCGTACCGCCATTTTGGTGTCCCTGCTGAACTTCCTGATTTTCTGGCTGATGAGCAGGAATAAGATACACATGACACCCAAGCAGATGAGGCATCGTCAGGAGTTTAAGCGGGAAGTAAAAGTAAATTCCAAGATTACCAAGCACAAATGTGCCATTTGCGGCAAGACCGATGAGATGGAAGGGGTAGAGTTCCGCTTCTGTTCAAAATGTAACGGTAACTACGAATATTGTCAGGACCATTTGTTTACCCATGAGCATGTAAAATAAATCGTAACGAGGATTAGAATCTATGAATAAAGAATTATTATTTGCCCAAACATTGGAAAAGGTGAGAAACTTAGCCAAAGAACAGGGAAACTGTGTCAGCGAGGAGCAGGTGAAGGAAGCCTTTGAATCCCTTGATTTGAATGATGAACAGCTGCAGATGGTTTTTGATTATCTGGTAAAGCATAAGGTGGGAATCGGTCAGCCGGTAAATATGGATGATTATCTGACGGATGAGGAGAGAAATTATCTGCAGGATTATTTGGATGAGCTGGATGCATTGCCCAAAGTAAGCGAAGGTGAAAAAGAGGCGATTACCATTTCTGCCATGGCAGGGGATCTTACAGCCCAGAACCGTTTGACGGAGATTTATCTGCCGGATGTGGTGGAGATTGCAAAGATTTATACCGGACAGGGTGTTCTTTTAGAGGATTTAATCGGTGAAGGCAATGTGGCACTGGCCATGGGCACCACCATGTTGGGATGCTTGGAAAAGCCCTCTGAAGCCCAGGGCATGCTGGCGAAAATGATGATGGATGCCATGGAAGATTATATTGCAGAGAATGCCTCCAATGAAAAGGCAGATCTGAAGGTGGTACAAAAGGTAAATAAAGTGATGGAAGCTGCTAAGGAGCTGGCGGAAGAGTTTCGCAGAAAGGTTACTGTGGAGGAGCTGGCAGCAGAAACAAAAATGAGTCAGAACGCAATCAGAGAGGCCATTAAATTCAGTGGCAATAATATTGAATATATTGAGGAAGAAGAATAAACAAATGATAAAGCAGCAATATGAAGATTACAAATATACCATGATGGACACCGGGTTTCTTTATATCGGTAGTAAGTACACCTATCAGGAGGTATTGGAAAATGAGGCCATTCCTTTTAAGTTCCGAACCATTGTGGAACGCTATCTGGTACCGGAGATTGGTGCAGAAACCACGCTGGAAAGCGATTTGTATCATATGAAGGAAAAGGATTTTACCTGCAGAACTTATTTACAGTTGAAAGCAAAGGTGAAGGTAAATTGCCTGGTGACGAAAAAAGGGTTGTTTGGATTAGGTAAGCCGAAAAGAGTTTATACCACCAAGATGATACCTTTGGCAGAGTTTGCCAAGCTTTCGGTAGCAGAAAAGGAACGGGATGGTATATTTATTCAGGAGTTGGCAGTTTCTAAGCTGGCATTGATGACATTTTCAGTATAGTGAAAGGAAGCGTAGAGCATATGAAAACAATAGAGAGCTTATCCGCCTATGAATTGGTGGAAAAGAAAACATTGGAGGATTTGAAATCCGAAGGTTATATTCTGAGACACAAAAAGTCGGGTGCCAGAATTGCCCTGATTTCCAATGATGATGAAAACAAGGTGTTTTATATCGGATTCCGTACACCGCCTAAGGACTCTACCGGTGTGGCACATATTTTGGAGCATTCCGTACTTTGCGGTTCTAAGGAATTCCCTATTAAGGATCCTTTTGTGGAATTGGTGAAGGGGTCTTTGAATACCTTTTTGAACGCCATGACTTATCCGGATAAGACCGTATACCCGGTGGCCAGCTGTAATGATAAGGATTTTCAGAATCTGATGCATGTATATCTGGATGCGGTATTTTACCCGAATATTTATAAGACGGACAAGATATTTAAGCAAGAGGGGTGGCATTTTGATTTGCAGAACCCGGAAGATGAATTGACCATCAATGGTGTAGTTTATAATGAAATGAAGGGAGCTTTTTCTTCTCCCGATGATGTGATGTACAGAGCCCAGATGGAAGGTCTGTATCCTGATACCACCTATGGTGTGGAGTCCGGTGGTGACCCGGAAGTGATACCCGAGCTGACCTATGAGAATTTCCTGGCATTCCATCAAAAATTCTATCATCCGGCCAATTCCTATATTTACCTCTATGGGGATATGGATATGGTGGAAAAACTGGAATTTATGGATGAAAAGTATCTGTCCCATTTTGAGGAAATACAGGTGGACAGTGAGATTGCTTTGCAGAAGCCCTTTGAGGGTGAGAGCAGAGTGTTCGTAAAAGAGTACCCTATCAGCGAAAGCGAAAAGGAAGAGGAAAGTGCTTATTTAAGCTGGAATGTGTCCATAGCAGACAGTTTGGATAAGGAACTTTATGTGGCATTCCAGATTGTGGATTATGCGCTTTGTTCTGCACCTGGAGCGCCCTTGAAGCAGGCATTGGTGGACAAAAAGGTGGGCAAGGATGTATACAGTCTGTATGAAAGCACTCTGCGTCAGCCTTATTTCAGTGTTGTGGCCAAGGATACTTCTTTAGAAAAACAGTCTGTATTTTTGAAAACCATCGAAGAAGTGGTTAAGAACATTGTAAAGAACGGTTTTGATGAAAAGGCATTGCTGGCCGGCATCAATTATTATGAGTTTAAGTATCGTGAGGCAGATTTTGGTTCTTATCCTAAGGGACTTATGTATGGTTTGCAGTCCTTGGACAGCTGGCTGTATGATGAAAAGCAACCCTTCCTGCATATAGAAGCCAATGAAACCTTTGCTGTTTTAAGGAAAAAAGCAAAGGAAGGCTATTTTGAGGAACTTTTACAGAAGTATTTACTGGACAATCCGCACAAGGCAGTGGTGATTTTGAAGCCTAAGAAAGGACTTACGGAAGAAAATGATGCTAAGCTTGCGGCATGGCTGGCACAGAAAAAAGCTTCTTTCACAGCGGATGAAATTGTTAAGATTGTGGAAGAAACCAAGGCATTGGAGGAATACCAGGAGGCAGAAGACAGCAAGGAAGATTTGGCGAAGATACCTCTGCTTTCCAGAGAAGATATCGGCAAGGAAGCCCGTAAGATTGTAAATGAAGAGTGTGCAATCGGTGATGTACCGGTGTTAAAGCATGAGGTATTTACCAACGGTATTGCGTATCTGCGTATGATTTTCGAGTGTAAGGAGATTCCCGCGGATTTATTGCCCTATCTTGGTATTTTTAAGGGCTGTCTGGGTCTTTTAAACACTGAAAATTATTCCTACGGCGACCTGTTCAACGAAATCAATATTGTGACCGGCAGTATGTCTGCCGTAAACAATTGCTACAGCAATATTGACGATTTGAATCAGTACAGACTGACATTGGAAATCAAGACCAAGGTGCTTTATGACAATATATCAAAGGCCATCGAGTTGATGAGAGAGGTACTTATGACCTCTGATTTTACCGATGCCAAGCGTTTGCAGGAGATTATAGCGGAAGGCAGAAGCCGTACCCAGAGTCAGATGATGAGTGGGGGTCACAGTGTGGCTGTAAATCGTGCCCTTTCCTATGGCAGTGTATCTGCCGAACTCAGCGAAGTGACATCCGGTGTGCCCTTCTTTAGACTGGTTACGGATTTGGATGACCGGTTTGAGGAAAATAAGGAAGCATTGATTGACAAGCTGCAGAGACTTGCAAAGGTGATTTTCCGCAAAGAAAACCTTATGGTAGACTTTGTAGGAACCGCAGAAGGTTATGAGAAGCTGGCAGAGCCTGTGACCGGCTTTGCAGAAGCACTGTATACCGGTCCCGTAGAAAAAGGAAATTATGTACCGGTAGTCAGCCGTAAGAACGAAGGCTATATGACCTCCGGACAGGTACAGTATGTTTGCCGTGCCGGCAATTTCCGCAGAAAAGGTCTGCCTTACACAGGTGCCCTGCGTATCCTGAAGGTAATGATGGGCTACGAATACCTTTGGACCAATGTACGTGTCAAAGGCGGAGCATATGGATGCATGTGCGGTTTCGGCAAATCCGGCGAAAGCTATTTTGTATCCTACCGAGACCCTAATTTGGGCAAGACCATTGATATTTATGAAAAGGCAGCAGAAAACATTGCAGCCTTTGAAGCGGACGAACGTACTATGACCCAGTATATCATCGGTGCCATCAGCGATTTGGATACCCCCATGAATCCGGCAGCAGTGGGTCTGTTCTCCTTAAGTGCATACATGACCGGCCTGAGCCAGGAAGTACTGCAGAAGGAACGTGATGAAATGCTGATGACTACAGCGGAAGATGTGCGAGCACTTTCCTCATATATTGAAGCTTTTATGTCAGAGGAATTCCTCTGCGTAGTGGGCAATACCGAGAAAATCAAGGCAGAAGCAGATCTGTTCCTGCATACGGAGAATTTGTTTTAAGAAGAAAGCCGTTTTTGTTTTATTAGATATTTTATATAGGCAATCGGGGATATAATTTCCTACAAGCAGGTCTTGGAAAACGTCGGCCCTTGGTGAGGTTTTTTCGAACCTAGTGCCGTTACGTTTTCCACGAAGCGAGAAAGAGAACGTCCGGCGACGTTCTCTGCAAGAATTGCGTTGCAATTCTTTTGGCACACACTACCGTGCTCGCACAACCTCATTGGGGGAAAAAGCCCTGCGGTAGGATGTTATATTCCTGATTGCCGAAAAGAATATATGTGTAGCCGCCAAAGCGGCAGAAAGAGGAAGAATGAGCGAGAATCCTTCATACAAGGCAGGTTTTGCCACACTTATCGGACGCCCCAATGTAGGAAAGTCCACTTTAATGAATCATTTAATCGGACAGAAGATTGCGATAACAAGCAATAAGCCCCAGACCACCCGTAACCGTATCCAGACCGTTTATACCTCTGATGAGGGACAGATTGTTTTTCTGGATACGCCGGGTATTCATAAGGCCAAGAATAAATTGGGCAACTATATGGTAGGCGTGGCACAGCGAACCTTATCCGAAGTGGATGTGGTACTGTGGCTGGTGGAGCCTACCAACTATATCGGTGCCGGTGAACAGTATATTATCGAACAGTTGAAAAAGGTGAAAACACCTGTGATTCTGGTTATCAATAAGATTGACACGGTGAAGAAGGAAGAGATACTTACCTTTATTGACACCTATCGAAAGGAACTGGATTTTGCGGAAATTGTACCGGTATCCGCATTGAAGGGAGATAATACAGATACCTTATTGCAGTGTATTATGAAGTATCTGCCCTACGGTCCCGCATTCTATGATGAGGATACCATTACAGACCAGCCCATGCGCCAAATTGTATCCGAACTGATACGTGAAAAGGCACTCCGCTGCCTGGATGAAGAAATCCCCCATGGTGTGGCAGTGAGTATCGAAAGCATGAAGTATCGAAAGCATATCTGTGATATTGAAGCTACCATTGTATGCGAGAGAGATTCCCATAAGGGGATTATCATCGGAAAGGGTGGCAGTATGCTGAAGAAAATCGGATCCACAGCCAGACCGGATATTGAGGATTTGCTGGAGATGCAAGTGAATCTGCAACTTTGGGTGAAGGTAAAGAAGGACTGGCGTGACAGTGATTTCTTGCTGAAAAATTTTGGTTATAATCCGCAGGACTTAAAGAGCTGATAAGAAACTACATAAATATGGAAGAATAGAAAACATTCATTTCGCCAACCCTATTAAAGGACAAACGAAAAGGGGGATGACGAAATGAAAGAAACCATACAGAGAAAAGAACGGGATTCCTGGGAGCGATTTCTACAGTCAGGAAAAGTAGAAGATTATTTAAGTTACGTATCCTGCATGAATCGTGATATGCAGGGAGTTGCAGACAGAAACCACCCGGAAGGAGAGGGTTCCCATGCAGGATTTTATACAGGTGACAGGTATCATATTGAAACAGACGCCTATCGGTGAGTATGATAGGCGTATCTGTTTGTTAACAAAAGAAAAAGGAAAGATTTCGGCCTTTGTACGAGGCTCCCGAAAGCCGGGAAGCAGACTCAGCAGTGCTACCAATCCTTTTTCTTTTGGTGTATTTAAGCTTCACGAAGGCAAAAGTGCCTATAATGTACTGGAGGCGGATATTCAGAATTATTTTGAAGACTTAAGAACGGATTACATAGGAGCCTATTACGGCATGTATTTTGCGGAAATAGCGGATTATTATACCAGGGAAAACAGTGATGAAGTACAGATGCTGAAGTTACTTTATCAGTCCTTGAGGGCATTAAGTGTTCCTTCTTTGACGCGGGAGCTGGTGCGGTTTATCTTTGAGATAAAGAGTATCGTCATTAATGGCGAGTTTCCGGGTGTGCCGGAAGGTTGGGAGATAGAAGCGTCTACAGAGTATGCCCTGCAGTATATCGTGAATTCTACCATTGAAAAGCTGTATACCTTTACCGTATCGGAAAGTGTACAGGCCCAATTGGAAGTTCTGACGGACCATTATCGCCATAAGATAATGGATAGAGAATTTAAAAGTTTGGAAATATTGAAAACTCTGTGTTGAAAAATATGAAATAGTTCGGTATAATGGATTGAACTTTGTTTAATAGTTACGATAAATTAAAAATAGAAAAGAGGAACAGCATGGGAAAGAAGAAAGCAATAGGTTTGGTGATGATGCTTTTGCTCAGCACGCTGTTATTTGCCGGTTGTTCAAAGGAATCGGTATATGTACCGGTGACAGAGAATACCATAGAAGTGACTGAGGAAGGAAGGCTTATTGGTTATATTGTGGAGCCTTTCGAAAAAGAGTACTATGATATCACAGAATTGGAAACCATGGTTCGAAGTGAGATTGATGAGTACAACAGTGCGAAGCAGGAATTGGTTACGGAAGCAGGCCGGGTGCCCATCCTTGTGGAAAAAGTG
The DNA here is from genome assembly GCA_017520425.1 of Lachnospiraceae bacterium. Lineage (GTDB taxonomy): Bacteria > Bacillota > Clostridia > Lachnospirales > Lachnospiraceae > Acetatifactor. Next base: position 137,953 of record JAFXFO010000027.1, read on the forward strand.
ATGATGGCTGAGGACGGAAGTAAAAAGGCAGTTGTAGCACTGAATTTCCAGAATGCAGCGGTTTGTGCGGATTATACGGGACGAGAGATATTCCTTGGAACCGTAGCGGAAGCGAAAACTGCCGGATATGAGTTGGAAAACAAACTGACCGCAGTAAAAGGTGGCGAAGCTTTGGCCGGAGAGAAGATACAGAAAGAGGAGGGCAAGCAAATCCTGATTCTGGAGGATGCCGTGAGCGTAAGAGTCACCGGAAAGGTACAATATTTAAGTGCCAATGCGAAGCAAACAGCAGAAGGCTTTGTGAATTGTACCGCTGATGAAGAACTAAAATATATTATATATAAATAAAGAGGAGAAACGATAATGGAAAAGACAATGGAGAAAATTGTAGCTCTGGCAAAGGCAAGAGGATTTGTATATCCCGGTTCCGAAATCTACGGAGGCCTTGCAAATACATGGGATTACGGTAATCTTGGTGTAGAATTAAAGAACAATGTAAAGAAGGCATGGTGGCAGAAATTCGTACAGGAAAATCCTTACAACGTAGGTGTGGACTGTGCGATTCTGATGAATCCCCAGACTTGGGTTGCTTCCGGTCATTTGGGCGGATTCTCCGATCCTTTGATGGATTGTAAGGAATGTCATGAGCGTTTCCGTGCAGATAAGCTGATTGAAGATTATTGTGCAGAAAACGGTATTACTTTGGAAGAAAGCGTTGATGCTTGGAGCAATGAGCAGATGAAGAACTTTGTAGAAGAGAAGAATATTGCCTGCCCTACCTGCGGTAAGCACAACTTTACCGATATCCGTCAGTTTAACCTGATGTTCAAGACCTTCCAGGGTGTAACCGAAGATGCTAAGAACACCGTATACTTGAGACCCGAAACTGCTCAGGGTATTTTCGTAAACTTTAAGAATGTACAGAGAACTTCCCGTAAGAAAGTGCCTTTCGGTATTGCACAGATCGGTAAGTCCTTCCGTAATGAGATTACTCCCGGTAACTTCACTTTCCGTACCAGAGAGTTTGAACAGATGGAATTAGAATTCTTCTGCGAACCAGGTACCGATTTGGAATGGTTCCAGTACTGGAGAGGCTTCTGTCGTGACTGGTTACTTTCTCTCGGTATGAAGGAAGAAGAGTTGAGACTTCGTGATCACAGCCCTGAAGAATTGAGCTTCTACAGCAAGGCTACCACTGACTTCGAGTTCTTATTCCCCTTCGGCTGGGGCGAACTTTGGGGTATTGCTGACAGAACCGATTATGACCTGACACAGCATCAGAATGTTTCCGGTGAAGATATGTCTTACTTCGATGACGAGAAGAAGGAAAAGTATGTTCCTTATGTTGTTGAGCCTTCACTTGGTGCAGACCGTGTAGTATTGGCATTCCTTTGTGCAGCATATGATGAAGAGGAATTAGAAGGCGGCGATATGCGTACCGTGCTTCACTTCCATCCTGCATTGGCACCTGTAAAGATTGGTGTATTACCTCTTTCCAAGAAGTTAAACGAAGGTGCAGAAAAAGTATATGCTCAGTTGTGCAAGAAGTACAACTGTGAATTTGATGACAGAGGAAATATCGGTAAGAGATATCGTCGTCAGGATGAAATCGGGACTCCTTTCTGCGTAACCTATGACTTTGAATCAGAGACTGATGGTATGGTAACCGTACGTTTCCGTGATTCCATGGAGCAGGAAAGAGTGGCAATTGCTGATTTGGATGCTTATTTTGCAGATAAGTTTACCTTTTAAGCAGTAAGGTCTATTCAAGGAATAATAAGGTGAAAGGGAGCAGAAATACGCTGCTCCTTTTCGTGATATATAGCGTTAGGATAAGGGGAATAAATAATGAACAAAACAGAGATTTTCCAAGTGTTGGGGATAGAAGAAACAAAGGATGAGAACCTGATTAAGAAGGCATATCGTGAGAAATTGGCAGTAACCAATCCGGAGGACAATCCGGAAGGCTTTAAGCGACTGCGAAGTGCCTATGAAGAAGCCTGTAATCTGGCACAGGAGCCGGAGCAGGAAGTGGTGGAAGAGGAGAGAGATGAAACCCCTTCCGGACTTTGGGTGGAAAAAATTGCGGCAGTTTATGCCAATATGGACAAGCGCAGAAACATTGCCTGTTGGGAGGAACTTTTTGAAGAGGATGTATTGTTGGATCTGGCAGAGGAGGAGAATTGCACCCATAAGCTTCTTCGTTTCCTGATGGAGCATTTCAAACTGCCCACTGCTGTGTGGAAGCTGATTCAGGAGAAGTTGCATATTGTAGAAAATAACGGTCGTTTTCGTGAGTTTTTCCCTGCGGACTTTATGAATTATGTGGTGAATCGCTGCCGTCAGGGGGAGGACTTTGAGTTTGACCAGTTTGAAGGGGCACCGGATGCGGATTATGATTTATTTATCCAGTACAGCGATCGTTGTTGGGAAGCGATTTCCGCAAAACAACTGGAGCAGGCGGAAGAGCTCATTAAGAATGCGGATGATTTGGACATCCGACATCCTGTTATGGAGATTAATCGTGCCAGAGTCTGGGAAGAACAGGGCAAGACAGAGGAAGCCTTGGAATGGCTGAAAAGACTATATCAGGAGTATGAGTCAGATTTAATGGTATCCTTCCATACGGCGGAGGCTTTTTGGCGGGCAGAGAAGAAGGAAGAGTCAGCGGAAATCTATAAGAAGCTGAAGGAATCCAATAAAAAACATTATATGGCCAACAGACGCCTTGCGGAATGGTATTATGAAAAGAAGTGCTTTAAGGATGCCAAGAAATGTGCCGAAGAGGTGTTGACTCTGGGCGGAGAAGATGAGATGCGAGAGCTTCTGACCCGCATTAATGAGGAATTAGAAAAGGAATTAGTAAAAAAATATGCAGAAACTCCGGATGCTGAGAGCGGACTGGAGCTGGGCTGGTGCCTTTTACAGGACAGCAGATATTGCGAGGGTATTCAGCATGCTTTGGATATGGAGTCACTGATAACCGAAGAAAAGGATGCAGAATACAAAGGTCTTTTGACAAAGCTTTATGTGGAAAGTGCTGAATATGTGAAAGCACTGGAAATGGCTGAGATTTGGGAGAAGGCACTTGAGAAAAAAATAGCTTCTTACTCTGAGGATGAAAAAGAAGAGGAGAAGAAAAAGGATAAGGACCGTGTCAGACAGTCCTATAGTATCCGGGCTTATTGCTACGGAAGACTGGGCTTTAAGGATGCGGAGAATTTCAAAAAAGCAATCGAATATATTGAGATCGTGGAGGAACTGTCAAACGAAGAACGGCCGGATTATAATATCAAGCTGGAAAAGGCACAGATTTATCTGGACATGGAAGAATATGAGAAGAGTTTGGAAGTGTCCATGGAATTGATTGAGAAGTACCAGATTTTTGCAGCCTATGCCAGTGCACAGAAGGCTTACAACCGTATGTGGGATGCACAGGGAGTAATTAATTGCGGTTATGAATGTATCCGTCATTTTCCGGACTATCCCAAAGCTTATGAACGGATAGCCAAGGTATATCTGGACTTTGAACAGAAGGAAGATTTAAAGAATATTCTGGAGCAGGCAAAAAAGGCGGATGTTAAAAGCCTTTACCTGGAGGCTTACGAGTATCTGTTGGAGCATGAGAAACTGGATTCCGACAAGGTGGATGCAATGCTGGAGGATTATCGGTCAAACTACCTGGAGAAGGTGGGAGAAGGTGACAAGTCCCTTTATGAGCCGGGCCTCAAGCTGATCAACGAATGCCTGTATTCTTATCCGGGACCCTATATGTTTGTGGAGCGTGCATTACTTCACAGAGATGCCTGCGAGTATGAGAAGGCCATTGAAGATTATGAAAATGCACTGGCAGAGGAGCCGGGCAATCCCTATGCCTATAACGGACTTTCCTTTGTTTACAAGTTGCGGATGGAGTATGAGAAGGCTTTGGTATGCATAAAGAAAGCCATTCTCTATTTTGATAAGGATTATGCAAGAGCCTATTGCGATATGGCGGATATGTATACTCTGTTGGGACTGCCTAAGATGGCGGTGGAGGCTTACGCAAAAGCTTTGGAGGTAGGCGGCGAAGAAATACAGAAGAGCCGCTACTATGTACGCAGATATGCACACAGCCTGATGAGGGTAGGAAGAGTGGAAGATGCCCTGAAAGCTTTGACGGCGGCATATACCGATTCTTTTGCCAGATATGAGCAGGAAGTGGAAATTTATGGAAGACTGGCAGACAAAGAAAATGCTGAGAGGGTTCTGAAGCAATGGTATCAGGAACTGTTTACCATAGAGAATGCGGCTAAGGTTTCAGAGAAGAAGGATTATTATGACAGTCTGGCATGGACCGAAATGGTTTGTGGTGATGCAGGTAAAGGCATTGAGTCCTTTGAAAAGGAGATTGAGCTGAAGCTGTTATTGGATCCCAATGCAGACTGTTCCGGTACTTATTGCGACCTGATATTTTCGGCAGCACTTTCCGGCAATGATGAAGTGGCCATGAAATATGCTAAGAAGCTTATTGATTTCCGCGAGGCAAAGCGGAAAGAGGGCGTAAATCTTCATTACGAAATGGATAAAATCGAGCTGGAAGTCCAATTTGTTGAGAAGTATTTCACTGCTACAGCAGAAGAGTTGGATGAACTTTTGGCAAAGAATGATAAGACCAATATCTGTTATTTCTGTACAGAGCCTGCTTGTAAGGAAGTGGAGGCCATGAAGGTACTTCATTTGCTTCGTATGGGTAAAACAGAAGAAGCCTTTGCCTGGGTGGAGGAAATCCTGAAAAAGAACCCCTTTGATGAATGGATGCACACCATTAAGCATGTCTGCAAGGATGGTATAAAGGTAGTACCCTATTCTGAGAATGGTCAAAAGTCAGATGTGCTTCAGGGGGGCGAAAAAGCCATTGAAGCATACTTTGGCAAAGATAAGGATAAAGTAGTAAAAGAAGAAAAGAAGGAAGGACTTGTAAAAAAGCTTTTTTCCGGTATTTTCAAAGGATAAATTTGAGGAAGAAACATGATAGTAGGAATTGATTTAGGTACAACAAACAGCCTGATTGCCTGCTTTACGGAGGAAGGACCTAAGATTATCCCCAATCGTCTGGGGAAGAATCTGACACCTTCCGTGGTAAGTGTGGATGAGGAAGGCAATGTATATGTGGGAGAAACGGCGAAGGAACGTATGAGCCTGTATCCCGACAGTGTGGCCCAGACCTTTAAAAGAAGTATGGGTACGGAAAGAGAATATATTTTAAGTGGTAAGAAGTTTAAGCCGGAGGAGCTTTCCAGTATGGTGATTCGTGCCCTGAAAGAGGATGCGGAAAGTTATCTGGGAGAGGAAATCACGGAAGCAGTAATCAGTGTGCCGGCATACTTTGATGATAAGAGACGTAAGGCTACCAAGCGTGCCGGAGAATTGGCGGGCTTAAAGGTGGAGCGTATGATTTCCGAGCCTACCGCGGCAGCAGTGGCATACGGCTTGTATGATAAGACCAAGGATACCAGGTTTTTGGTGTTTGACCTGGGTGGCGGTACCTTTGATGTATCCGTATTAGAGCTGTACCACAATATTTTAGAGGTTCGCGCTGTGGCCGGAGATAATTATCTGGGCGGCGAGGATTTCACCGCAGTGATGGCCAAGCTGTTTTTACAGAAAACTAAGCTACAGATGCACAATCTGTCCGAGAAGGAGCAGGTAAGACTCCAAAGACAGGCAGAAAAGGCCAAGAGAGCCATAAATGATACGGACAAGGTAAAGATGAGCCTCCTCCTGGGAGAAGAAACCAAGGAAACGGAAATTACATATAGGGAATATGAAGAGGCTTGTAATGAGCTTCTGATGAAAATACGTGAGCCTGTAAAGAGAAGCCTGGCAGATGCGGGACTGAAGCTGACGGATATTGATGAAGTGATATTAATCGGTGGTGCCACCAGACTTAATATAGTTAGGGATTTCCTGATTCGTCTGTTCCGTAAGTTCCCGGATACCAAGCTGAATCCGGATGAGACCGTAGCCTTAGGTGCAGCTATTCAGGCGGCCATGAAGGAACGTAGGGAAGAGGTAAAGGAAGTGATTCTTACGGATGTGTGTTCCTTTACCCTGGGTACGGAAGTGGTAGTAGAGTACGAGGAAGGCAAATTTGAGGATGGCAGATTCTGCCCTATTATCGAGAGAAATACCGTGATTCCTGCCAGTCATACAGAGCGTTTGTATACAGTGCGTGACAATCAGGACAAGATTCGGGTTCGCGTCCTGCAGGGAGAAAGCAGATTTGCAAGAAACAATCTGTATCTGGGTGAGTTGGAGGTGGATATTCCGAAATCTCCGAAAGGTAGGGAGTCTGTGGATGTAACTTATACCTACGATATTAACTCCCTTTTGGAGGTAGAGGTAAAAGTGGTTTCCACGGGAGTGAGCAAAAAGCTGATTATCAAGGGCGCTGACAATCAGATGAGTGAGGAAGAGATTAAGAAGCGTATGGAGGAGCTGGCCTATCTGAAAATCCAGCCCAGAGACTATGAGGAGAATCGTCTGACACTCCTTCGTGCGGAGCGTGTATACGAGGAATCCCTAGGAGCAAGACGTAAAAATCTGGATCACTATCTGACAGCCTTTGAGGCAGCACTGAACAAGGGGGACCACGAAGAAATCCGCAGAACCAGGGAAGAGTTAAATGACTTTTTGGAGGAAGAAGAGGACGAGTAGTTCCGGGAATGGTAAGAATTATTGACAAGAAGCCATTTAACCACTATAATTATGATGTTTTAGTGCGAAATTTATGTAATTTATAAAAGATAACATTTTGGAGGAACAACCATGAAAGCATATGGTGTAAACGAACTGCGTAGAATGTACCTGGAGTTCTTTGAAAGCAAGGAGCACTTGAAGATGAACAGCTTCTCCCTGGTACCTCACAATGATAACTCATTATTGATTATTAACTCCGGTATGGCACCTCTGAAGCCTTACTTTACCGGTCAGGAGATTCCGCCCCGCCGTAGAGTAACCACCTGCCAGAAGTGTGTAAGAACCGGTGATATTGAAAATGTAGGTAAGACTGCAAGACATCTTACCTTTTTCGAAATGCTTGGAAACTTCTCTTTCGGAGATTATTTTAAGCATGAAGCCATTGCCTGGAGCTGGGAGTTCTTGACAGAGGTAGTGGGTATGGACCCTGAAAGACTTTATCCTTCCATTTACTGTGAGGATGATGAAGCTTTTGATATCTGGGTCAACGAAATCGGAGTACCCGGGGAAAAGATTACCCGTTTCTATCGTGATGAAAACGGTAAGTGTGATAACTTCTGGGAGCATGGCGCAGGTCCCTGCGGCCCCTGTTCTGAGATTTATTATGACAGAGGAGTTAAGTACGGTTGTGGTAAACCGGATTGTAAGGTGGGTTGCGAATGTGACCGTTTTATGGAGGTTTGGAACAACGTTTTTACCCAGTTTGATGGCGACGGCAAGGGTAACTATACCGAGCTGGAGCAGAAGAATATTGATACCGGTATGGGCTTGGAACGTTTGGCAGTAGTAGTACAGGATGTTACCAGTGTATTTGATATTGATACCATGAAGGCTATTCGTGACCGTATCTGTGAAATCGCAGGTGTCACCTATCAGACCGATGAGGCAAAGGATGTATCCATTCGTTTGATTACGGATCATATCCGTTCTTCTACCTTTATGATCAGTGACGGTATTATGCCTTCCAACGAAGGCCGTGGTTATGTGCTTCGCCGTTTGATTCGTCGTGCTGCAAGACATGGCAGACTTCTTGGTATCGAAGGAAAGTTCCTGGCGAACCTTTCACAGACAGTTATTGCAGAGTGTAAAGACGGATATCCTGAATTAGAGGATAAGAAGGCATTTATCTTAAACGTACTGACTCAGGAAGAGGATAAATTTGATAAGACCATCGACCAGGGCTTAAGTATTTTGGCAGAAATGCAGGATGCTATGAGTGCAAAGGGGGCTACCGAGCTTTCCGGCGAAGATGCATTTAAACTCTATGATACTTACGGATTCCCTATGGACTTAACCGAGGAAATCCTGGCAGAAAAGGGCTTTACCATTGATCAGGCCGGCTTTGCGGTATGCATGCAGGAGCAGAAGGAAAAGGCACGTAAGGCCAGAAAAGTAACCAACTATATGGGTGCGGATGTAACCGTATATGAGTCCATCGATGCAAGTGTAACCACAGAATTTGTGGGTTATGATAAACTGGTAAATGAATCCAAGATTACCGTTCTTACCACTGAAACCGAGCTGGTAGAAGCCTTAACAGACGGTCAGGTGGGTACCGTAATCGTGGAAGAAACCGCATTCTATGCTACTATGGGTGGTCAGTGTGGTGATATCGGTGTGATTGAAACCGCTGACGGAAGCTTTGAAGTAAAGGATACCGTAAAGTTGTTAGGCGGTAAGGTCGGACATATCGGTGTGGTAACAAAGGGTATGATTAAGGTGGGCGATGTGGCTACCATGAAGGTAGATGCTATAAGAAGAGCAGATACCTGTAAGAATCATAGTGCTACCCATTTGCTTCAGAAAGCGCTTCGAGAAGTACTGGGTACTCATGTAGAGCAGGCCGGTTCCTATGTGGATGGTGACAGACTGCGTTTTGACTTTTCTCATTTTGCGGCTATGACTGCACAAGAGTTAAAGCAGGTAGAAGAAATTGTAAATGAGAAGATTGCAGAGAGTATCGATGTTGTAACCAATGTAATGACCATTGAAGAGGCTAAGAAGAGCGGCGCAATGGCACTCTTTGGAGAAAAGTACGGTGAAACCGTTCGTGTAGTAAAGATGGGCGATTTCTCTACTGAACTTTGCGGTGGTACTCATGTATCCAATACCGCTGTGATTACTGCATTTAAGATTCTTTCCGAGAATGGTGTGGCAGCAGGTGTCAGAAGAATCGAAGCATTGACCGGTAAGGGCGTATTTGCTTATTACAAGGATATGGAAGAAAAGGCAGAGGCTGCAGCTAAGGTGCTTAAGACCACTCCAGCAGGCTTAGTGGAAAAATGTGAGCATATCATGGCTGAAATGAAGGCACTTGCTTCTGAAAACGAATCCTTAAAGAGCAAAGCAGCTAAGGATGCGCTTGGTGATGTTATGGACCAGGTGACGGAAGTGAAGGGCATGAAGCTTCTGGCTACCAGCGTAGATGGCGTGGATATGAACGGTCTGCGTGATTTGGGCGATCAGCTGAAGGAAAAGCTGGGTGATGGTGTGGTAGTGCTTCTTTCCAACCAAGATGGTAAGGTGAATATGATTGCCATGGCTACAGATGCTGCTGTTAAAGCCGGTGCACATGCAGGTAACCTGATTAAGGGTATTGCGGCATTGGTAGGCGGTGGCGGCGGTGGACGTCCCAATATGGCACAGGCAGGCGGCAAAAATCCCGCAGGAATTGCAGATGCGATTGCAGAAGCTAAGAAGGTTTTGGAAAGTCAGTTGTAATCAGTAATAAAAAAATTGAAAAAACAGTTGACTGAAACCAAAAATATGATATAATATCAAATGTGCATTCGTCAAAAAGACGTTTGTATAAAGAATAACCCATTATCAGTCGAGTTACGAGGAAGGGACTGAAGGGAGGTCGGGTGTAAACATGTCAAATGTAATCGTTAAAGAAAACGAAACTTTAGATAGCGCATTACGTCGCTTTAAGAGAAGCTGCGCAAAGGCTGGTATTCAGCAGGAGATTCGTAAGAGAGAGCATTACGAGAAGCCAAGTGTAAAGCGTAAGAAAAAATCAGAAGCAGCTAGAAAACGTAAATATAATTAATTAAACTAAAGTCCTTGGCCGAATGACCAGGGACTTTCTGTTATTATTCAGAGCCCTGCGCATGGAGGTTCTGAATAATAACAATTTTATTTGAGGGGAGAAATTGAATATGTGGACATACGAAGTGTTTGGGACGGACATCTATCATCTGATAGGTGCGTTCATTATTTACAGTATGCTGGGATGGTTGTTGGAAAGTATCTATATGTCTTTCTGCAATCGCAAGCTGACCAACAGAGGATTTGCCAAGAGTCCTTTCTGCCCAATTTATGGTGTGGGAGCAGTAACAGGATACTTAATATTGGTGAATTTTTCTGAAAACATGGTAGGGGTTTATTTTGCCGGTGCCATACTGGCAACCGTATTTGAGTTTTTAGTTGGTTGCGGTATGATTCGTTTATTTGGTCAACTGTGGTGGGACTATAATGAAAAACCCTTTAATTACCGTGGAATCATCTGTCTGGAAAGTACTATTGCCTGGGGATTTTATGCCATTGGAGTGGTAGGCTTCCTGCAGGAAAAGGTATACCTGTTCATTGATGGTATTGACTATCGAATGGGTATACGCATTATCTATGTGATATTGACCATTGTATGCGTGGACTACATGTTCCAGCTGGCTAAGGCACTTAACTTTGACTGGCGGGAAAAACGTGATAAGGTCATGGACATGGTTCAGGATTTTAAGGCCAGATGGTATTAAGGTGTTCTGTTCCATTCTTTTAGGCATAAAAACGCATAGAATACATATCATATACAAAGAATTGAAAATGGTAACCGTATATGAATGTGAAGAAGGCAAAAAGAAGATTGGCATGGCTCTGTGTGGCCATTATAATGCTGACGGGAAAGTTGGAGGTATCCGCGCAAGTGGAGATTTCCGCACCGTCAGCTATTTTAGTGGAAGCATCCACGGGGGAAGTGATTTTGGAAAAGGATGCGGATGCAAAGAGAAGTCCGGCCAGTATTACCAAGGTGATGACCTTATTGTTGACATTTGAAGCTTTGGAAGAAGGAAAGGTGAGTCTGACGGATCAGGTGTTGACCAGTGAACATGCCAGCAGTATGGGTGGTTCCCAGGTGTTTCTGGCAGAGGGAGAAAAGCAGAGTCTGGACACCATGATTAAATGTATTGTGATTTCCTCAGGCAATGATGCCTCCGTGGCTGTGGCAGAGCATATTGCAGGATCTGAAGAGGCTTTTGTGGATTTGATGAACAAAAAGGCGAAAGAGCTGGGCCTGGAAAATACCCACTTTGAGGATTGCTGTGGTTTGACAGACTCTGACAATCATTATTCTTCTGCCAGAGATGTGGCGATTATGAGCCGGGAATTGATTTTGAACCATCCGGAAATTTATGATTATACCACTATCTGGATGGAAAATATCACCCACGAAACCAAGCAGGGAAGTAGTTTGTTTACCCTTTCCAGTACAAATAAGTTATTAAAGCAATATCCTTATACCACCGGACTGAAAACCGGTTCCACCAGTAAGGCCAAGTTCTGCGTGACTGCTACTGCCAGAAAAGACAATATGGACATGATTGCCGTGGTGTTGGGAGCGGAGGACGGAAAGAGCAGGTTTAATGATGCCAAGGCACTGTTAAGCTATGGCTTTAATGTAAGTGATGTATACATAGACGAAAATACGGAAGCTTTGCCACCTTTAATGATTGAGAAAACCATGCAGGAGAGCGTAGAACTGAAGTTTGCAGGTCCGTTTCGGTATCTGGACACCAAGGGCAATGATTTATCCAAGGTGGAGGTGAAGGTAAGCCTTCCGGAAAAGGTGGAGGCACCGGTGGACGAAGGCGCAAAGGCGGGAGAGGTAAAGTATCTTTTGAATGGTACTCCTATCGGTAGTGTGGATATTCTTTTTGCGGAGAGCGTGGAAATGGCCGGATATGTGGATTATCTGCTTCAGGTATTTCGCGAGTTTTTGATGTGATAATTTTGCTGGAAAGTAGGAAGAAAATATGATATACTAACAAGCGTAATTGGAAAGAGGGAAACCTTAAGGAAGAAAAGAAGCTATGTGGGATATATTATTGATGATTGGGTGCGTTCTGGTAGTGATTTTGTGCTGGTTTATGTTATATGACGGTACCCGCTTTGTCATACGAAGATATGTGATAAAAAGCCCCAAGATTGCGGCGGGTTACAGAGCAGTAGTATTGGCGGACTTGCATAATAAAAAATACGGTAAAAACAACCAATTGCTGTTGCAGGCCATTGAAGAGCAGAAACCGGATGCTATCTGGATTGCGGGAGATATTCTGACCGCCAGACCGGGCAAAAGCTTGGAGCCAGCCACAGAGTTGTTACAGTCCCTTGCGGAAAAATATCCGATTTATTATGCCAACGGCAATCATGAGCATCGTATCAAGCTTTATCCCGAGACATACGGCGATATGGCGAAGCAATATGCGGAGGCTTTGGAGGAGCTTGCAATTCAGCCCCTTGTAAATGCAAATATGGAATTGCCGGATTTGAATATGGTGGTATATGGGGCAGAGATTGACAAGGAGTATTATAGGCGCTTTGTGATACCGCATATGAAAGAAGCTTATTTGGAGGAGATTTTAGGGACGCCGGATGAGAAGAAGTTTAATGTGCTTTTGGCACACAATCCGGATTATTTCCCTGTATATGCCGAGTGGGGCGCTGATTTGGTGCTTTCCGGACATGTACACGGAGGCGTGGTGCGGATTCCCGGATGGAAGGGAGTGGTGTCTCCCAATGTACGATTATTTCCCCAATATGATGGCGGGAAATTTGAAGAAGGTAAGAGTACCATGATACTGAGCAGGGGATTGGGTATGCATACCATACCGATTAGACTTTTTAATCCCGGCGAGTTGATTGTGATAGACTTAGAGAAAGAACAGGAACAATAAAATGGCACTATCGGTGAAATTGGAGGCTTTTGAAGGTCCTTTGGATCTGTTGCTTCATTTGATTGACAAAAACAAAGTGGATATTTATGATATCCCTATTGTGGAGATTACGGCACAATATCTGGATTACATCAAGCAGATGGAAGTGGAGGATATGAACGTCATGAGCGAGTTTTTGGTCATGGCGGCTACTCTTTTAGATATTAAGTGCAGGATGCTTCTTCCCAAGGAAGTAAATGAAGAGGGTGAGGAAGAAGACCCCAGAGCAGAGCTGGTACAGAAGCTGTTGGAGCACAAGATGTATAAATATATGTCCCTGGAACTTCGGGACCGACAGGTGGATGCAGAGCGATTTTATTATCGGGAGAAGGATTTGCCCAAGGAGGTGGCAGATTACAGACCGCCCCTGGATTATGAAGAGCTGATTGGTGATATGACCTTGCAGAAGTTGAACGATGTGTTCAAGATGGTGATTAAGAAGCAGGAATATAAGATTGACCCCATCCGCAGTACTTATGGCAATATTGAAAAGGATGAGGTGGATATGGATGAACGTTTCCTGTATGTGGAGGCTTACGCCAGAGAACATAAACGCTTCAGTTTTCGGAATCTGTTAGAGAAGCAGAAGAGCAAGATGAATATCATAGTTACCTTTTTGGTAATTTTGGAACTAATGAAGAGTGGAAAGATCGTAATATCTCAGGAAAATATTTTCGACGATATTATCATCGAATCTACGGTATAGGAGAAGAATAATGGAAAGAGAAAAAGCAAAAGCGGTGATGGAAGCAGTGCTTTTTGCCATGGGTGAAAGTGTGGAAATCAGCCGTTTGGCAGATGTAATAGAAGAGGATTTGCGTACTACTAAGAAGATACTGGCAGAGATGGCAGAGGATTACGAGAACAGTAGCCGAGGTATCAGTCTGGTGTATTTTGAGGATGCGGTACAGCTTTGTACCAAAGCGGATATGTATGAATACCTGATTAAGATTGCCAAGGCACCCCGTAAGATGGTGTTGACGGATACGGTGATTGAGACCCTTTCCATTATCGCATACAAGCAGCCGGTAACCCGTGTGGAAATCGAAAAGGTAAGAGGTGTCAGCTGCGAGCATGCTATTAATAAGCTGTTAGATTACGAACTGATTACGGAGCTGGGCAGAATGGATGCCCCCGGCCGTCCCATTCTTTTTGGTACCACCGAGCAGTTTTTGCGTTGCTTTGGTGTAAAGAGTCTGGAAGAGCTACCCGAAATGAGCACCGTACAGCTGGAAGAATTTAAACAACAGGCAGAGGCAGAGGTGCAGCTGCAGTTAGACATATAGGAATGATTCAGTGATAAATATCCTTCGAAACGAATATAGATAATAAGGACCGGCTTGCCGGTAACGGAAATCTATATTTGTTTCGGAGGATTTTTATGTTTCGGTGGAAAAAATACATGGCGATTTGTCTTGTGACAATCTTATTATGGACTGACTTGCCGGTGCAAGCGGCTGAACCGGTAGAAACAGAGCTTTATGCAAAGGCGGCAGTATTGATGGATGCAGAAAGCGGCAGGGTATTGTATGGAAAGAACGGGCAGGAGATTTTAGCCAATGCCAGCACTACAAAGATACTGACCTGTATCCTGGCACTGGAGACGGCAGACCCAGAGGAATGGGTGGACATTTCGGCCTACGCGTCCACCATGCCAAAGGTAAAACTGGGTGTAAAGAAAGGGGAACGATACCGCTTGGGAGACTTGCTTTATTCTCTGATGCTGGAGTCCCATAATGATGTGGCCGTAGCAATAGCGGAGCATATAGGTAAGGAATTTCTGGAAAAGGAGCTGGCAGAAAAGAGTGTATCCGAATACACGGCGGAGGAAAGCAAGGAAGCAGTGGCCGCCTTTGCAGATTTGATGAATGAGAAGGCACGGGAGCTGGGATGTGTAAATAGCTGGTTTATTACGCCCAACGGATTGGATGCCACAGAAACTTTTCATGCCAAGGACGGCAGTACCTTTTCAAAGGACCATTCTACCACGGCTGAGGAACTGGCAAGGCTTATGTCTTACTGTGTATTGCATTCTCCGAAGAAAGAGGAGTTTTTGGAAATCACACAGACCATATCCTATACGGTCACATCGGAAAAAGGCAGGAACCATTTTTGCACCAATCACAATGCCTTTCTGACCATGATGGAAGGTGTCATCAGTGGGAAGACGGGCTTTACCAATAAAGCGGGGTATTGCTATGTGGGGGCACTGGAAAGAGACGGCAGGACCTTTGTGGTGGCATTGCTTGCCTGCGGCTGGCCTAACAATAAAAGTTATAAATGGAGTGACAGCAAGAAGCTGATGAACTATGGAATAGAGAACTTTTTCAAAGGCGGTATAGAAGATTTGCAAAAAGAGGGTGAAATACCAAAGAAGATTCTTGTGATAAACGGACAGACCCACGGACTGGGGCAGCAGGCTTATGTTGGCTTGGAAGAGATTCCCGTAGAGCAGGAGGGAAAACTTTGGACAAAGTCAGGGACGGTACTATTAAGGGATGGGGAACAGGTGCAATTTAATTATGAATTGCCGGAAAAACTGGAAGCCCCGGTGAATAAAGGAGACATTGTAGGCAAATTAACCTACACGGTGGATGGAAATATTTACCGGCAAAAGGATATTGTACTGACAGAAGATGTAAACAGAGTGGATTTCAGGTGGTGCTTTGAAAAGGTTTTCGACATTTATTTGGGTAGAAATACACAAATAGAATAGAAAAAAAGAGGATTCGGTTAAGCGTTAGTAAAAAAATGCAAAAAAAAGCAATTTGGGACTTTGCCAGTTGCTTTTTTTGTGTTATACTACTGTGGACAATGAAAATGGGGAGGAATGGTGTTTATTCCCCAAAACTAATTTGTTAGTACATATTTATTATAAATGGAGGGCTGAAAAACATGAGTACTACTTCAAAAGCGAGTCAAAGAATCGAAGCTTTACTCGACGCAAACAGTTTCGTTGAAATTGGTGCACTTGTATCTGCAAGAGCTACAGATTTCAATCTGAAACAGAATGAAACTCCTTCTGACGGCGTTATCACCGGCTACGGAGTGATTGATGGTAATCCCGTGTATGTGTATAGCCAGGACGCTTCCGTATTAAACGGTACCGTTGGTGAAATGCATGCAAAGAAGATTACCAAACTCTATGATCTGGCTATGAAAACAGGAGCACCTGTAATCGGATTGATTGATTCTGCCGGACTTAGATTACAGGAGGCAACCGATGCATTAAACGCATTTGGTGAAATCTATATGAAGCAGACCCTTGCTTCCGGTGTGATTCCTCAGATTACTGCAATCTTCGGAACCTGTGGTGGCGGACTGGCTTTATTCCCTACCATGACTGACTTTACTTTCATGGAAGGCAAGAACGCTAAGTTATTTGTAAACGCACCTAATGCACTGGATGGAAATAATACTTCTAAGTGTGATTCTGCAGCAGCAAAATTCCAGGCTGAAGAAGCCGGTATTGTTGATGTTGTAGCAGATGAAGCTGATGTACTCGCTCAGATCAGAGCATTAATCGGTTTCTTACCTGCAAACAATGAAGATTTCAACATGGAAGATTGCATGGATGATTTGAACAGAGTAAATCCTGAGCTTGCTAACTGTGTTGGCGATACTTCAGTTGCTTTGTCCATCATCGCTGATGATAACAACTTCTTCGAAGTAAAGGCTGACTATGCAAAGAACATGGTAACCGGTTTCATTAAGTTGAACGGTTCTACTGTTGGTTGTGTAGCTAACCGTACCGAAGTTTGTGATGAAGAAGGTAAAGTAGTAGAGAAGTTTGATGCAGTTCTGACCAAGAAGGGTTGTGAGAAGGCAGCAGATTTTGTGAACTTCTGTGATGCTTTCGGTATTCCTGTACTGACTCTTACCAATGTTAAGGGTTACGAAGCTACCATGTGCTCTGAAAAGGGTATTGCAAAGGCAGCAGCTAAGCTTACATATGCATTTGCGAATGCAACCGTTGCTAAGGTAAATGTAATCATCGGTAAGGCTTACGGTTCTGCTTATGTAGCAATGAACTCTAAGGCAATCGGTGCTGATATCACCATGGCATGGCCTAATGCTGAAATCGGTACCATGGATGCGAAGCTGGCTGCAAAGATTATGTATGAAGGCCAGGGCGCTGATGTGATTGATGAAAAGGCAGCTGAATATGCAGCACTTCAGACAAGTGCTCTCAGTGCAGCTAAGAGAGGATATGTGGATCAGGTTGTAGAAGCAGCTGATACCAGAAAATATGTGATCGGTGCTTTCGAAATGTTATTTACAAAGAGCGAAGACCGTCCCGACAAGAAGCACGGAACAGTATAAGAAAGGGTGATTAGAGTATGAAAAAGATTATTACTTTAGTTTGTACGATTGCCTGTATCTTTGGATTGACCGCTTGCGGAAGTGAACCCGAGTATACCGCTTATGAAAAGGAAAAATTAAGTAATGCTGAGGCTGCAGTGGAGCAAACCATACTTCCTTGCTTCCAGATATTTATGGAAGATGATAAGATGCAGTTGTTGGATGGATATACTGCTGATGAGATTTCTTATATTATTCAGAATTCATTTGGCTTTTATGCAGACGGCAATGCTATCAAGGGTGCGGTAACTTCTTTTAACAACGCCAAGGAATCCGTTGGTGAAATTGTTAAGATTAATGAAGTGGAATCTAAAATCGAAGACAAGACAATTATTGTTACGGTTTCAGTAGATGGTACTATCAAGAAGGGTAATGCGGAAGTGATTTTAACCAATGATATGTTCATGGAGATGCAATCAGCTGCATTAAACGAAGAGTCAACCATGGGTGATGCAATGACAAAGGCTGCATTAAATACCATTATTGGTATAAGTACTGTATTTATCGTACTGATATTGATTAGCTTTATTATTGCATTATTTGGTTTCATTCCTAAGATTCAGGCCAAGATGGCAGAACGTAAGAATAAGAAAGAAGAAACAAGCATTGACAATACCATTTCTCAGATTGTTGAGAAGGAAGAAGTTGATGTGACAGACGATTATGAATTAGTTGCTGTTATTGCTGCAGCCATTGCTGCAAGCGAAGGCGCAGCATCTACGGACGGATTTGTAGTAAGAAGTGTTCGTAAGGTAAATAGAAGAAGATAATAATTATTTATGGAGGATTAAAAAATGAAGAATTATACCATTACCGTTAACGGCAACGTATATGATGTAGTAGTAGAAGAAGGCGCATCTACCGGTGCTCCTGTAGTAAAGGCTCCCGCAGCACCCAAGGCAGCACCTAAGGCAGCTCCTGCAGCAGCTCCCGCAGCAGCTGGTGGCGCTGGTTCCGTAAAGGTTGAAGCAGGTGCAGCAGGTAAGATCTTCAAGATCGAAGCAAAGGTTGGCCAGGCAGTAAAGAAGGGCGATGCAGTAGTTATCTTAGAAGCTATGAAGATGGAAATCCCTGTTGTAGCTCCTCAGGATGGTACTATCGCAAGTATTGATGTAGCAGTTGGTGACCCTGTTGAAGCTGGTGCAGTTCTTGCAACCATGAACTAATTAAAGTAATCTGATTACTTGATAACAACAGGAGGTTAACAAATGGATTACATACTTAATACGTTTAGCAACCTCATCAAGCAGACAGCATTTTGTAACCTGACTTGGGGCAATTTCATTATGATTGCGGTTGCTTGCTTTTTCCTTTATTTAGCTATCGCTAAAGGGTTTGAGCCTCTGCTTTTAACTCCGATAGCATTCGGTATGTTGCTCGTTAACATCTATCCTGACATCATGCTTCATACAGCAGATTCAGCAAATGGTGTGGGCGGCTTACTGTATTATTTCTACTTATTAGACGAATGGGCAATCTTACCTTCCCTGATTTTCATGGGTGTAGGTGCGATGACCGACTTCGGTCCTTTGATTGCGAACCCGAAGAGCTTCCTGCTGGGTGCAGCAGCTCAGTTTGGTATTTACATGGCATATTTCGGTGCTATTTTCCTTGGTTTCAACGACCAGGCAGCGGCAGCGATTTCCATCATCGGTGGTGCTGACGGCCCTACTTCCATTTTCTTGGCAAGTAAGTTAGGTCAGACCGCTATTATGGGACCTATTGCGGTGGCGGCATATTCCTATATGTCATTGGTTCCCATTATCCAGCCACCTATTATGAAGGCATTGACAACAGAAGAAGAGAGAAAAATCAAGATGGGTCAGCTTCGTCCTGTATCCAAGCTGGAAAGAATCCTCTTCCCTATCGTTGTTACCATTGTAGTATGTTTAATTCTTCCTACCACAGCTCCTCTTGTAGGTATGCTGATGCTTGGTAACCTGTTCAAGGAATCCGGCGTGGTAAGACAGTTAACAGATACTGCATCCAATGCACTTATGTACATCGTAGTTATTTTACTTGGTACTTCCGTAGGTGCAACCACCAGTGCAGAAGCATTCTTAAACTGGGATACTATCAAAATTGTAATTCTTGGTTTAATTGCATTCTCGTTCGGTACAGCAGCAGGTACTGTATTCGGTAAGATTATGTGTAAGCTTACCAAGGGTAAGGTTAACCCTCTTATCGGTTCCGCAGGTGTATCCGCAGTTCCTATGGCAGCACGTGTATCACAGAAGGTTGGTGCAGAGTATGATCCTACAAACTTCCTTTTGATGCACGCTATGGGACCTAACGTAGCAGGTGTTATCGGTACTGCAGTAGCTGCAGGTACCTTCATGGCGATATTCGGTGTATTCTAAAGCTGTGCGCAGACAAAATATAGAAACGTTTGCTATGCTTGCATACGCAAACGTGCCTATATTTTAGGATGCATAGAGCGCGGAGCGCGATGAAATAAGCCCGTAGGGCTTATGAATTGCACAGCGAAATCTGTATAATAAAATAATAATTTTGGAGGAAATCGTAAATGTCAGAACAAGTTAAAAAACCGATTAAAATTACGGAAACAATTTTACGTGATGCTCATCAGTCTCTGATTGCTACCAGAATGCCTACCGATTACATGCTTCCTATTTTAGAGAAGATGGATAAGGTTGGATATCATTCAGTAGAATGCTGGGGTGGTGCTACATTTGATGCATCTCTTCGTTTCTTAAAGGAAGATCCATGGGACAGACTTAGAAAGATCCGTGACGGATTCAAGAATACTAAGTTACAGATGCTTTTCCGTGGACAGAACATCTTAGGTTACAGACCTTACGCAGATGACGTAGTAGAGTACTTCGTACAGAAGTCTATCTCTAACGGTATCGATATCATTCGTATTTTCGACTGCTTAAATGACCTTCGTAACTTACAGGCAACCGTAGATGCTACCAATAAGTTCAAGGCTCAGGAAGGCAGAGGTCATGCACAGATCGCTCTTTCTTATACCTTGGGTGATGCTTATACTCTTGAGTACTGGGCAGACATGGCTAAGAAGATCGAAGAAATGGGTGCAGACTCTATCTGTATCAAGGATATGGCTGGTTTGTTAGTTCCTTACAAGGCAACTGAATTGGTTACCGCTATGAAGAGCCAGACCAAGCTTCCTATCCAGTTACATACACACTACACCTCAGGTGTGGCTAGTATGACCTACCTTAAGGCTGTTGAAGCAGGTGTTGACGTAATCGATACCGCTATGAGTCCTTTTGCTCTTGGTACTTCTCAGCCGGCAACCGAAGTTATGGTTGAAACCTTCAAGGGTACCGAATACGATACCGGATTTGACCAGAACTTACTTGCTGAAATCGCTGATTACTTCAGACCTTACAGAGATGAGTGCCTTGCAAGCGGACTTCTCAATCCTAAGGTTATGGGTGTTGATATCAAGACCTTATTGTATCAGGTACCCGGCGGTATGCTTTCCAACATGGTTAGCCAGTTGAAGGAGCAGAATGCTGAAGACAGATATTATGACGTGCTGAGAGAAATTCCTGAAGTTCGTAAGGATCTTGGTGAGCCTCCATTGGTTACCCCTTCTTCACAGATTGTTGGTACCCAGGCTGTATTTAACGTTCTTTTAGGCGAAAGATATAAGATGGCTACTAAGGAAACCAAGGCAGTTCTTCGTGGTGAATACGGCCAGACCGTTAAGCCTATGAACCAGGAAGTAATCGATAAGGTTATCCCCGGTGAAGAAAGAATTACCTGCCGTTTCGCAGATACTATTCCTAACGAGTTAGATAAGCTGGAAAGCGAAATGAAGGAATGGAAGCAGCAGGATGAGGACGTATTGTCTTACGCATTATTCCCTCAGGTTGCTACCGACTACTTCAAGTATCGTCAGGCACAGCAGGAAAAGGTTGATATGACCGTTGCTGATGGCAAGAATGGGGCTTACCCTGTTTAAGCAGTAAGCCGAGCACATATAAAGTAAAAATATTTGGGAGAGAGCATTTATGTTCTCTCCCAACTTTTTTGTTTGCTCATGTATGCGGCGTTCGTCCCAGGCTTGCGAAACGCTAGTTTCGCAAGAGGTGCGTGGCTTATAATGCTTTCCCCATTCCTTGACAATCCCTTCCATAACCATTAAAATATAAGGGTGTGAAATAACACAGAAACTCTCAACACAAGGAAGGTTTTTCATGGCAAAACAGCAAGACATTTTCGATATATTTAAAGAATATTACAACCGAATGAGCAAGAGTCACAAAAAGATTGCCACCTATATTCAGGAGCATTACGACCAGGCTGTTTTTATGACTGCGGCGCAACTGGGCAAGGAACTGGATATCAGTGAATCTACAGTGGTGCGTTTTGCTATGGCCATAGGTTTTGAGGGCTATCCGGAGTTCCAGAAGGAGCTAATCGGCTGTGTGAAGAAGAAGCTGAACACCTTACAAAGAATGGACATTAAGTATGGTTCCAGTACCCAGTCGGAGTTACTCACCTCTGTACTTACGGCAGACATGGAGAAAATTCAGGATACTATCAACACCTTGGATCCCCAGGCCTTTGATACGGCAGTGGAGACTATTTTAAAAGCAAGAAATATTTATGTGATGGGTCTTCGAAGCAATGAACCTCTGGCGGCATTCTTGCATTTTTATCTGAATATGATTCGCCCGAATGTATTTTTGCTGAATACCAGCAGTATCAGTGAGACCTTTGAACAGATGATACGTATTAATGCAGATGACTGCTTTATCGGTATCAGTTTTCCCAGATATTCCATGCGTACCTTAAAGGCTATGGAATTTGCAAATGACCGTAATGCAAAGGTGATTGCTATCACGGATTCTCAGCATTCCCCTATGAATTTGTATTCTTCCTGCAACCTGTTTGCCCGAAGCGACATGGTTTCCATAGTGGATAGTTTGGTGGCACCGTTAAGTCTGATTAACGCTTTGGTAGTTGCCCTTTGTCTGAAGAGGCCGGATGATGTAAAGCGAAATCTGGAAATGTTGGAAGATACATGGAACAATTATCAGGTGTATTTGAACGATGAAATCAATTTTATAGATGACGAACCCATGCTGGATTATTCCCTGAGAAAGGAAGAGAAGCATGAATAAAGTGATAGTAATCGGTGGCGGTGCGGCCGGTATGATGGCGGCTATAGCAGCGGCTGATATGGGCGCACAGGTTACTGTTTTTGAAAAGAACGAAAAGCTTGGTAAAAAGTTGTTTATCACCGGAAAAGGACGCTGTAATGTAACAAACGCCGGAGATATGGAGAATCTTTTTGCCAATGTTATGACCAATGAAAAGTTCCTATACAGTGCTTTTTATACCTATGATAATCAGGCGGTTATGAACTTTTTTGAGAAAGCAGGGTGTCCGCTTAAGGTGGAACGCGGGGATAGGGTTTTTCCGGTTAGTGACCATTCTTCGGATGTGATAGCAGCATTATCAAGAGAACTAAAGAAACGTAATGTCAAAATAGAATTAAACACCGGTGTGAAGGGAGTTTTGGTGGAAAATACGTCTTCCCCGGATGATGCCGTCTCCGACAAGGGTGAATTATCCAAGATAACGGGAGTGATTCTGGATAATGGTAAGAAAGTAGTAGCAGACAAGGTTGTTATATCTACCGGAGGGATTTCCTATGCCTCCACAGGTTCTACCGGTGACGGATATAAATTTGCGGAAAAAACGGGTCATAAGCTGGTAGAATGCAAGCCATCCCTGGTTCCTTTTAATGTAAAGGAAAGCTGGTGTCAGGATGCCATGGGAGTATCCTTGAAAAATGTGTCCTTGCGCCTGGTATGCGGCAAAAAGGAGATTTATAACGGCTTTGGAGAAATGTTGATTACCCATTTTGGTATCAGCGGCCCCTTGGCCTTAAGTGCAAGTAGTTATTATGTAAGTAAATCAAAGGGCGAAACCATTGCCTATATTGATTTGAAGCCGGCCCTGGATGCAGAACAGCTGGACAAGAGGGTGTTACGAGATTTTGAAGAAGCGAAGAACAAGCAGTTTAAGAATTCTCTAAATCATTTGTTCCCCCAGAAGTTGATTCCGGTGATGATTGATCTTTCCGGTATTGACCCTGAGAAAAAGGTAAACATCATCAGCAAGGAAGAACGTAAGCGTTTTGTGGATTTGATTAAGAATCTGCCCCTTACCATTACGGGCGTCAGGGACTTTAAAGAAGCCATCATTACAAAGGGTGGTGTGTCTGTGAAGGATGTGAATCCCTCTACCATGGAATCGAAAAAGATAAAGGGGCTGTATTTCGCCGGAGAGGTGTTGGATTTGGATGCTTTGACCGGTGGATATAATTTACAGATTGCCTGGTCCACAGGATATTTGGCGGGTGTAAATGCAGGAGAATCATGAAAAAGGAGAAGGAGCTATGTTAGAATTTAAGTATGATACACAATTACTGATAGAAGGTACGGATTTAGACGAGGACAAGATTACGGATTATATTACCGAACACTTTCAGGGGGACTGTCTGCTGGCAGTGGGGGATGAGGAAATGATTAAGGTACATTTTCACACCAATGAGCCTTGGAAGTTGTTGGAATATTGTGCGTCTCTGGGTGAAATCTATGATATCGTAATAGAGGATATGGACAGACAGTCCAGAGGCTTGCAGGGATAGGAAAGAGAGGTTGCAAATATGGGTTTTAATATAGCAGTAGACGGACCTGCAGGTGCAGGAAAAAGTACAATTGCCAAGTTGGTGGCGAAGAAAATGAATTTGATTTATGTGGACACCGGTGCTATGTACCGTGCCATGGCAGTGTATTTTATCAAGCAGGGTGTGGACATAGATGATGTGGAAGCTGTTGCTGAGGCTTGTACCGGTGCTGATATTACCATTAAGTATGAAAATGGTATGCAGATGGTATATTTAAATGACGAAAATGTAACAGCATATTTGCGTACGGAAGAGGTGGGTAATGCTGCTTCCGTAACCAGTGGAGTGGCGCAGGTTCGGGCCAGACTTTTGGAACTGCAGCGGACTCTGGCGAAAACAAGCGACTGTATTATGGACGGCAGGGACATTGGTACTTGTATTTTGCCTAATGCGGATGTGAAGATTTATCTCACGGCAAGCAGTGCAGTGCGTGCAAAGCGTAGATTCGATGAATTGGTGGCGAAGGGTGAAGAATGTGATTTGGCTACCATTCAGGCAGATATTGAAGAGAGAGATTACAGGGATATGAATAGAGAGGTGGCACCCTTAAAGCAGGCGGAAGATGCGATTTTGGTGGACAGCTCTTATATGACCATCGAGGAAGTTGTGAAGAGAATTGTTGAGATTGCCGAAGAACGTAAATAATTGTGAAAATTAAGTGTTCGGTTTCTTAAAATTTCCGAAAGAATCCTTATAAAGTATTGCATAGATTCATAAAATATCCGATAATATATCCAGATAATTGGAGAAGATGTGTATGGAAGTTCGATTGGCGAAGAGTGCCGGCTTTTGCTTTGGCGTGAAGAGGGCAGTAGACAAGGTGTATGAACAGATTGACACCGGCAAAACCATATATACCTATGGTCCCATCATCCACAATGAAGAAGTGGTCAGTGATTTGGAACAAAAGGGTGTGCAGGTGATTGCGGATAAGGAAGCATTACAGGCGCTGATTCGGCAGTGGCCGGAGCATTCGGAGGATGGTGCAGTGATTATCCGTTCTCACGGAGTGCCCAAGGAGATTCAGCAGATGATTGAAGAGAGTCCCTTGGAGTGTATCGACGCTACCTGCCCTTTTGTAAAGCGCATTCACAAGATTGTGGAGAAGGAAAGCCATGCCGGTAAGTATATTGTCATCGTGGGCAATCCGGGGCATCCTGAAGTAGAAGGCATAATGGGATGGTGTGAAGGGCCTCTCACCGTGCTGGAAACGGAGGAGGAAGCAAAGGATTTGAGTCTTCCGGCTGAAATGCCCATATGTATCGTGTCCCAGACGACATTTAATTACAATAAATTTCAACATATAGTTGCAATTTTCCGAGAAAAAGGGTACAATGATAGTGTTGTGAATACTATCTGCAATGCGACGGAAGAGAGGCAGAAAGAAGCCAGAGAGATTTCGTCAAAGGCAGATGCTATGATTGTAATAGGAGGTAAGCATAGCTCTAATACAAGAAAGCTGTATGAAATATGCAGCAGTGAGTGTGCGAATACCTATTTTATACAGACACTGGAGGACTTGCATTTAGAACTACCTAAAGCTGCATTTCTGGTGGGAATTACTGCAGGGGCATCGACCCCAAATAAATTAATTGAGGAGGTTCAAAATTATGTCAGAATTAACTTTTGAACAAATGCTTGAAGAATCATTAAAGACTATACATGCAGGAGAGGTAGTTGAAGGTACAGTTATCGATGTTAAGCCTGAAGAAATCGTGCTCAACATCGGCTACAAGTCAGATGGTATCCTTACCAGAAACGAATACACCAACGAAGCAAATGTTGACCTTACCACTGTAGTAAAAGTCGGCGATACCATGGAAGTAAAGGTATTGAAGGTAAATGACGGAGAAGGTCAGGTTGCATTAACCTACAAGCGTTTGGCAGCAGACAGAGGAAACAAGAGAATTGAAGATGCATTCAATAACAAGGAAGTATTGAAGGCTACCGTATCACAGGTGTTGGATGGCGGTTTAAGCGTTGTTGTGGATGAAGTAAGAATCTTCATTCCTGCAAGTCTGGTATCCGATTCTTATGAGAAGGATTTGACCAAGTATGCAGGTACTGAGATTGAATTCGTTGTAAGCGAGTACAATCCTAAGAGAAGAAGATATATCGGTGACCGTAAGCAGCTTATCGTTGCACAGAAGGCTGAACTTCAGAAGGAACTTTTCGAGAAGATTAAAGAAGGCGATGTAGTAGAAGGTACTGTAAAGAATGTTACCGACTTTGGTGCATTCATCGATTTAGGCGGTGCTGACGGATTACTTCACATTTCTGAAATGTCTTGGGGTAGAGTAGAACATCCTAAGAAAGTATTTAAGGTTGGCGATAAGGTTAACGTTTTGATTAAAGAAATCAACGGTAGCAAGATTGCACTTTCCTTAAAGTTTGATGATGCAAATCCTTGGAAGGATGCAGCTGCTAAGTATGCAGTTGGTACTGAAGTAACCGGTGTGGTTGCAAGAATGACTGACTTCGGTGCATTCATCGAATTAGAAGCAGGTGTAGATGCATTGCTTCATGTATCTCAGATTTCAAAGGATCATGTAGAGAAGCCTGCAGATGTATTAAAGGTTGGCGATGAAATTACTGCAAAGGTTGTTGATTTCAACGAAGCAGATAAGAAGATTTCTTTGAGCGTAAAGGCAATGTTTGCTCCTGAACCTGCTGAAGAAGCAGTAGAGGAAGACGCAGATGTAGTTGCAGTTGATATTGATGCTGTGATTGCTTCAGAAGATGCTGAATAATAAGTAAATTATACAGAGCCGGACAAGTTATTGTTTGGCTCTGTCTTTCTACTAAGGAAACAGGTGATGATTATGGTGTATGATTATGAATACTTTAAGAAAGAAATATACAAATTGACTACCATCGATTTGAACGCCTATAAAGAAAAGCAGATGAAGCGTCGAATTGATACGCTGATAGCAAAGCATTCCATTAAAGGGTATGATCAATATGTTCAAGCCATAAGAGTGGACAGCCGGCTGTTTGAGGAGTTTGTAAATTATATTACCATCAATGTTTCGGAGTTTTATCGGAATATAGACCAGTGGAAGTATTTGGATGAGCAGGTGATACCGGAATTGATTCAGAAGTTCGGGAAGAATTTGAAGATATGGAGTGCTGCCTGTTCTACGGGAGATGAACCCTATTCCCTGGTAATGGCATTGTCCAGACATATCCCTCTGAATCAGATTCATATTATTGCTACGGACTTGGATAAGCAAGTGATTGCAAAGGCAAAAGTAGGATTGTATAATGAAAAAAGCATTGCAAATGTGCCGGAAGACTTAAAGAAGAGATTCTTTACCCAGGTAGGACCTTCCTACAAGATAGCGGATAGTATTAAGGAGAGAGTCGAATTCAGAGAACACAATTTGTTAATGGATGCCTACCTTACAGACTGTCATTTGATAGTATGCCGAAATGTGTTGATTTATTTCACAGAAGAGGCAAAGGATGAGGTCTTTGTGAAGTTCCAGCGAAGCCTGAAATCCAAAGGAGTACTTTTCATCGGAAGTACAGAGCAGATTATGAAATATAAGGAGATGGGATACAACAGAAAGAGTTCTTTCTTCTATGAGAGAGTATAAAGATAACCGGCATGGTCTGAAACATGCCGGTTTCTTAATGAGTTCTAAAAACTCGCAGCTAATACCGCCAACATATGGTTGGCATAATCTGTAAAAGCCTTACGATTTTTCTTGATTTCGTCTGTTAATTCAAAGAACAATTCCTTGCTCTTATAATCACGTTTAAAGAACGGTTCTATTACAATGCTCCACTGAGGTAAGTACTGGGAGTATTTGCGGGAGTAGCAGGTACTTGCCGTAGCCGGTACGCGGTATTCCGGGTCCACAAAGGTACTTACGGATTTGTGTAATGCCACATCTTCAGCGGGCAGATAGTAGTAATCCTTGTAATTTGCATAGAAGTATTTCAGTTCTTCTTCGTAAATGGGTACACGAATCTGCGCTTCGTTGCCCATACCTTTGAAATAACAGTTACCCACTGCGGTGGAAACTTCTACAGGAAGAGGTGTTTCGAAGGTGATGGTCATAACCAGTTCCTGGCGACGGTTGCCGGAAATATCCCTATAAGTGGTAGCTTGTACTTTCTTGGCTTTTACAGGGGAATTGAACAAATCGTAGTAAGCCAGAATAGGAAGACATTTCAGCATACCCTTCATATCGTCTTCGTTGTGAAGAAGCAGGGATTTTTCTGCAAAATCAGTAGGATTCTGTACATAATCATGGTAAACACCGATGAGCTCACCGCCATTGAACGGATCCTGACGCTCTACACCTAAGAATTGTTCTACGGTTTTTTGCTTGCAATTAGGAAGCTTCAGGAAAAAACGGTAGGGTGATATGCGGCGATATAAGTCAATGCCGTCAAAATAATCAAAGGTATAGGGGATGCCCAACTGTTCACACTTTTGGGTAACAAAAGGTAAATCAAAGTTATTGCCGTTAAAATGAATCAGGTATTGATAATCCAATGCAAAGGTAAAAAAGGCATTGATAATAGCTGTTTCGTCATCATAATTCTCTGCAAACCATTGGCGGATATACCAGTTGCCGCCGGAGTAAAAGGCACAACCGATTAAGTATAAATAGGAAGAGCGTGCCGTAAAGCCGGTGGTCTCTATATCGAAAAACAATGCTTTTTCCAGAGGAACCATTTTTTCTAAAGGATAGTCCAGTTCAAAGTTCTCAAGAAGTGTATAATTCTCTTTCATTTGTGTCCAATTCTCCTTATAAAGATTCTTATTACTATATTAACACATTTTTAGAAAATACTGTAGTATTTTCTGAAAAAAAATAGTATATTTAATATGAATGATAGTTGACCGCAGTTTTTGAAGAAAAAGGTCAATGAAAATAGAAAGGAATGGACAGATTTATGGCAAAATTAACCTTTTTGGGTGGGATACATCCATATGACGGAAAAGATTTGTCAAAGGACAAGCCAATCAGAACCATATTTCCGAAGGGCGATTTGGTATATCCTTTATCTCAGCATATCGGTGCTCCTGCAACAGCTGTTGTAGCCAAGGGAGACCGGGTATTGGTGGGACAGAAGATTGCAGAAGCGAGCGGATTTGTGTCGGCACCTATATATGCCTCTGTGTCCGGTACGGTAAAGGCGATTGAACCTCGCAGAGTGGTGACCGGTGACAATGTGATGAGTATAGTGATAGAGGATGACGGACAGTATGAAGAAATGAAAGAAATGCTGCCTGTAAAGCCTTTAGAACAGATGACTTCAGAGGATATTGTCAATGTGGTGAAAGAAGCAGGTATCGTAGGTATGGGTGGTGCAGGCTTTCCTACCTTTATTAAGTTGTCTCCCAAGGAGCCTGAGAAAATAGATTATGTGATTGCCAATTGTGCGGAATGTGAACCCTATCTGACTTCCGACTATCGACGTATGTTGGAAGAACCTGAGAAAGTGGTAGGCGGACTTAAGATTATTTTAAGCTTGTTTAAGAATGCACATGGTATATTGGCGGTAGAAGATAATAAGCCGGATTGTATCAAGAAATTGAAGGAATTGGTTGTGGGAGAGCCCAGAATTACGGTAAAGGCTTTAAAGACCAAATATCCTCAGGGGGCAGAGCGTACTTTGATTTACGCCACTACCGGCAGACAGATTAATTCCGCCATGCTCCCTGTGGATGCAGGCTGTGTGGTAAATAATGTGGATACTATCGTGGCAGTATATCGTGCGGTTACGGAAGGCAGACCTTTGATAGAGCGTATTGTAACCGTTACAGGAGATGCGATTAAGGAGCCGCAGAATTTCCGCGTGCGTATCGGTACAAGCTATAGTGAATTGATAGAAGAAGCGGGCGGTTTCAAGGAGGAACCGGAAAAGATTGTTTGTGGTGGACCTATGATGGGCTTCGCCATGTTTGGAACGGATGTGCCCACCACCAAGACTTCCACCGCGCTTCTTGCCCTGATCTATGATGAGGTGGCTGCCAGCGAACCGGGTCCTTGTATCAACTGCGGCAGATGCGTAGAGGTTTGTCCGGGCCGTGTGGTTCCCAGCAAACTGGCTACCTGTGCAGAGCATTTTGATGAAGAGGGATTCCTGAAGGGTAATGGTATGGAATGCTGTGAATGCGGCTGTTGCAGCTTTATCTGCCCGGCCAAGCGTCCGCTGACCCAACAGATTAAATCCATGCGCAAGATTCAGCTTGCGAAAAAGAAGAAATAGGAGGAACGGAAAGTGAGTGAACGTTTAAAGGTATCATCCAATCCCCATATACGCTCGAAAGTAACCACCCATGGAATCATGGCTGCAGTGGTACTGGCACTTCTTCCGGCTGCCGGTTTTGGTATTTATAATTTCGGCGTGAAAGCAGCGATTCTCTTGGGCGTGAGTGTGGCTTCCACGGTCGGAGCAGAGTTTTTATATGGATTATTAGTAAAGAAGACCACTGTGACGGATTTGTCTGCTGTGGTAACCGGTATGTTATTAGGTATGAATCTGCCGGTAAATGCACCCTGGTGGGTGGCAGCGCTGGGCGGTATATTTGCTATTATCGTAGTGAAAATGTTATTTGGTGGTTTGGGACAGAATTTTATGAATCCGGCTTTGGCTGCCAGATGTTTCCTATTGATTTCTTTTCCGGCGATTATGACGGATTTCAACTGTGACGCATACAGTGGTGCAACACCCCTTGCCATGTTAAAAGCGGGTGAAACTGTTAATGTGACGGATATGATTATCGGTAATGTGGCAGGTACTATCGGAGAAACCTCTATGATAGCAATTATTATAGGTGCCTGTTTCCTAATTTTATTAGGTATTATAGATTTAAGAATTCCCGGAAGCTACATAGTCAGTTTTGTGGTATTTGTTCTGTTATTTGGGGGACATGGCTTTGATTTACAATATCTGTCAGCACAACTTGCCGGTGGCGGTCTGATGCTGGGGGCCTTCTTTATGGCTACGGATTATGTGACAAGACCTATTACCATCAAGGGACAGTACGTCTTTGGTATTTTCCTTGGAATCATGACGGGTGTATTCCGTATTTTCGGACCAAGTGCAGAAGGTGTTTCTTATGCCATTATCTTAGGCAATCTGGTAACACCTCTGATTGAAAAAATGACCATGCCTACAGCCTTTGGAAAAGGAGGTAAGTGCTATGTCAAAAAATAATGATATGAAGAATATGCTGAAAGATACATTTGTCTTATTGGTGATTACATTGATTTCCGGACTGGTACTGGGCTTTGTATATCAATTGACCAAGGAGCCCATCCGTATCCAGCAGGAAAAGGCAGTTCAGAAAGCATGTAAAGCTGTTTTTGCACAGGCTGAAAGTTTTGAGGTATTGACCTATGAACCTTCAGCATTACTGGCCGGAGAATTGAAAGAAGAGGGTGTGACGATTGGCACTGTATTTGTGGCTTTGGATAATGGAAGCAACACGTTGGGATATGTAGTAGAAGCATCAAGCGCTGAAGGATACGGCGGCAATATTACCCTTTATACCGGTATTACGAATGAGGGTGTGTTAAACGGTATTTCCATTCTGTCCATTTCCGAAACTCCGGGACTTGGTATGAATGCACAAAGTGTATTGGTGCCGCAGTTTGAAAATGTATCGGCGACCATCTTTACTTACACCAAAACCGGTAGTACCAAGGATAGTGAAATTGATGCCATCAGTGGAGCTACCATTACCACAGAGGCCGTTGTAGATGCTGTAAACGGCGGGGTTCGTGTGGTTACCGAAGATATTATGAAGGGAGGTAACTGATATGACTAAGAATTCTGCGGGTGAACGTTTATACAATGGTTTGCTGAAAGAAAATCCCACCTTTGTACTGATGCTGGGTATGTGTCCTACGTTGGCAGTTACCACTTCCGCAATCAATGGCTTGGGAATGGGGCTTACCACCGCAGTGGTACTGGCACTCAGTAATCTCATTATTTCCCTGCTTCGTAAGGTGATTCCGGCCAAGGTACGTATACCGGCCTTTATCGTAATTATTGCATCTTTTGTAACCGTTGTGCAGCTGCTGTTACAGGCATATCTGCCATCCTTAAACGATGCGTTGGGAGTATATATTCCCCTTATTGTAGTAAACTGTATTATTTTAGGCCGTGCGGAAAGCTATGCCTATTCCAATCCGCCTATTCCGCCCCTCTTTGATGGTATTGGTATGGGGCTTGGATTTTCAGTGGCACTGACCTGTATCGGCGCAGTGCGTGAGCTTTTGGGTACCGGTAAAGTATTTGATATGCAGGTGATGCCGGATTCCTTTACACCGATTGGTATTTTTGTACTGGCACCGGGAGCCTTCTTTGTATTGGCAGCACTGACTGCGATACAGAATTATCTGAAGATCAAAGGGGCTAAGAAGGGAAAGGATACTTCCAAAATCGGTTCCGGTTGCAGCCATGACTGTTTGAATTGTGGTGAAAAAGGCTGTGCAGAAAGATTTTATGATGCAAATGCAGAAGAAAGAAAGGAGGACTAAGGCATGAATGAAATGAAAGATTTGTTAATACTGCTGATCAGTTCTTCTTTGGTAAGCAATGTAGTATTGAGCCAGTTTTTAGGATTGTGCCCTTTCTTAGGTGTGTCTAAAAAGACCAATACAGCGGCCGGCATGGGTGCGGCAGTTATTTTCGTAATTACATTAGCCAGTGCGGTAGCAGGACTGATGTATAAGTTTATCCTGGTGCCGTTGGGGATAGAGTATTTGCAAACCATATGCTTTATTCTGGTTATCGCAGCGTTGGTACAGTTTGTGGAAATGTTTTTGCGTAAGGTCATTCCCTCTCTGTACGAATCCTTAGGTGTATACCTGCCGCTGATTACCACCAACTGTGCGGTATTGGGAGTGGCGTTGGTGAATGTGCAAAAAGAATACGGTATTATAAAAGGCATTGTAAATGGTTTTGCAACCTCTGTGGGTTTCACCATAGCTATCATTATTTTGGCAGGTATTCGTGAGAAACTGGAGTACAATGATATTCCGGAGCCCTTTAAGGGAATGCCAACAGTGCTTTTGACGGCCGGACTTATGGCTATTGCATTCTGTGGATTCTCAGGCTTGTTATAAGGAGGGCGTAAGATGTCAATACAAGGGATTTTAATAGCGGCACTGATTGTTGGTGCCATCGGATTGTTTATCGGATTGTTTCTGGGAATTGCCGGAATCAAGTTTAAAGTAGAGGTTGACCCTAAGGAAGAGGCCGTTTTAGCAACACTTCCGGGTAATAATTGCGGCGGTTGCGGTTTTGCAGGTTGTTCCGGTTTGGCTGCGGCTATTGCAAAAGGCGAGGCGGCAGTGAATGCCTGTCCTGTAGGCGGTGAAGAAGTGGGCGACAAAATCGCGGAAATCATGGGTGTGACAGCAGAAAGTGCAGAACCCATGGTAGCCTATGTACATTGCCAGGGTGACTGCGAGAAGGCTAAGGTGGACTATGATTATGTGGGTGCAGAGGATTGCCGTATGATGAGCTTTGTACCCAACGGAGGCCCCAAAGCCTGCAATAGCGGATGTTTGGGATACGGTACCTGTGTAAAGGTATGTCCATTTGATGCCATTCATATTGTAAACGGTGTGGCTGTGGTGGATAAGTCCGCATGTAAAGCCTGTGGTAAATGTGTGGCCATTTGTCCGAAGGGTATCATTTCCATGGTGCCTAAGAAGGCTACGACCATGGTGGCTTGCAGTTCTACGGACAAAGGTCCAGTAGCCATGAAGGCATGCAGTGTGGCCTGTATCGGTTGCGGAATATGTGTTAAGAATTGTGCGGCAGGTGCCATAAAGGTAGAGAATTTCCATGCTGTAATTGATTATGAAAAGTGTACTTCCTGTGGAGCATGTGTGGAGAAATGCCCCAAGAAAGCCATTATTTCACAGTAGTAAAGGATGAAGTATGAGATTGCCTGATGATGTAAATGAAACCGAAAGACTTAGTCCCGTATGGGTGGCCGTGATTTTTGTGGTGGCCATTGTGGTTTTGGTGCTTTGGTTAAATAAGGATAGTCTGTCCGGAGAGAAAACCGGGAAACCGGAGGTGGCAGGTACAGAAAGTGCAGAAGAGAAAGTAGCTATGGACAGTACTTTGTCGCCGGAGGATTTTGATTTTTGGGAGAAATATCCGGAAACCACTCCCGAACCGGTGGTGGAGACTACGCCGGAACCTGTAAAAGAGGACCCTGCTACGGATGGAAAACACACAAAGATTATCAACAAAGACGGTGAAGAAGAGTGGATACGGATTGTTGATGAGCTTCCTAAGCATAGCTATGATTTCACGAAATTGGTGAAACAGGCTGAGTTTATGAAATATGTTGAGGATGGAAAGGAGATTTCTTTTGTGGGAGTGGACCTTTCCAAGTATCAGGAATATGTGGATTTTTCCAAGCTGAAAAAAGCAGGGATAGATTTCTGTATGTTACGAGTGGGAGCCAGAGGATATGGCACCGGACAACTGGTATTGGATTCGTATTTTCAGGAGAATATTAAGCGGGCATCCGATGCCGGATTGGAAATCGGAGTTTACTTTTTCTCCCAGGCCATTACCGTAGAGGAAGCGGAAGAAGAGGCAGATATGGTATTGGATTACATTGATGAATATGATGTGAACTATCCCGTGGTGTTTGATATGGAGTATATACAAAATGATACTTCCAGAATCGAAAACCTGACCGGAGAAGAAAGAACCAAGATAGCGGAAGCATTTTTGAGTACCATTGATTTGGCGGGCTATACGCCTATGATTTACGGAAAAAAGGAATGGTTGCTGAAGGAAATCGATTTGACACAGCTGGAGGATTATGATATCTGGTTGGCACAATATGAAGAGATTCCGGATTTTCCGTATCAGTTTACCATGTGGCAGTATACCAATCAGGGCAAAGTGGATGGAGTGTCCGGTAAGGTGGATTTGAACATTTGCTTTATCGACTATTCCGAAAAATAAAACCCTGACACCATTAGGTATCAGGGCGAAAATCCAGAAGCTTTTGTGATATTTTCAGGTTTGAGTAAATCTCCGCATATTGGCTGGGACTTACCGCATCCACATAATTTAATGTGTAGTTTTTTTTGAGGCCGTTTTGATGTAAAACATCGACGGCCTTATTGTATGCGATGGCAGCGGTAACAATGTCTTCATATATTCCTACGCGATAGTAGCCGTTTACATGGATTCGCACGGCATAGAGATATTTATCCTTTTTCTTTATGGTCCGTACACCATGATAGGTATTTAAGATTTCCAGGTTTTCGCGACGAAAGTCAGTGGCATCACCGTTGCGGAACCGAAAGTCCACACTGGGGACGGCATAATTTTTGATTCCGTACCGGGAGGGAATGTTAACCTGCATACCATAATCGGCTACAAAGTAATGATTGCCCCGTCGCATGATTTTATGTGAAGAGTAGTAAAATAAATCATCGGAGTCAAATTTTAAGATGCAATCCGGTGCCAGATAGTAGTAAAAGAATTTTGGTTTTACGTAAATAGGGTTCCCAAGATATATACCATTATCCCGGAAATTTATGAGAACCACCCATTTTTCGAAGGATAGGACACTGGAGGCCTGATAATCACTAAGGGTGATGGTTGAATCGTTTGAAAGAATCTCGCCGGCAGTGAGATAGGCCCGGTGTGCCAACTGTTCATCATGGTAGCTGCCCAGGCTGATATGTTTACGTCTGTATGTTATGGAAGAACGATAATATACTTCGCCGTTTTTCTTTTGGGCTTCATATACTCCCTCCGGATGATTGCTTCCCATACCGGGTCTCCTTTCGTTTGTAAGTTGTTTTAGTATATCATATTTTTTCGTTATATAACAGATATATTTTGTGGACTTGCTGAATAAAATAATAATAGGGCAAAATGGAAGGGGCGATAAGAGGATGTACAAAAAAGCATTAGGTGCCTTATTGTTGTTACAAATTGTTTTGGTGGCAGGATATTTCGTCTTATGCTTGTCCCATGGTTGGACAAGTACTGATAAGAAAACCGTATATGAGGTGAAGTTGAATCAAATCCTTCTGGCACAGGACGAAAATACGGTGTTGGAGATATGTGTCCGTACCAATTCAGGGCAGAGAGAGCTTACATATAATGTATTAGAGCGGGATGTTGCTACGGAGCAGGAAGTGATTTCTGCCCAGGATTATGAGAATCTGCTGCGAATTGTGGAGGCGGAGGCCGGCGGTGAGGATGAAATCGGAAAGCTTTTGGTGGCTAATGTGGTGCTGAACCGAGTAGAAAGCGAATCCTTTCCGGACTCTATTACGGAGGTGATTCTGCAGCAAAATAAAGGAGTTGCACAGTTTTCACCTGTGGCCAGCGGCCGGTTCTTAAGAGTGGAAATCAGTGATGAAACCATATCCGCAGTAAACCGTGCACTGGCAGGAGAGGATGTGTCAGAGGGAGCGCTGTATTTTGCGGCACGGAAATATGCCGATGCGGACAATATGCGATGGTTCGATGAACGTCTGGAATATCTCTTTACCCACGGGGGCCACGAATTTTTCACAGAGTGAGTTGCGTTTATGAATTTAATATGCTATAATGTCCGCGAGTGAAAAAACAAGCGACGGCGGAGCCGGCATTTGTTTTTTTGCCGCGAGAACGAGTAAACAGTCTGCGACAGCAGACAATTAGCACGCAGTGCGGGTTTGCGAGTTTACAAAAATGTCCGCGAGTGAAAAAACAAGCGACGGCGGAGCCGGCATTTGTTTTTTGAGCCCGTGGAGATATATACATACGGAGGAAATAATATGGAAGTTTTATATAATAGTACCAGAAGTGCAGGTGCGCCAGTAAAGGCATCTGTTGCCATTTTGAAGGGTTTATCGGATGATGGCGGTTTGTTTGTACCGGACCATATTCCTGCATTGGATAAGAGCCTTGAGCAGCTTTCCAAGATGACCTATCAGGAAGTGGCTTATGAGGTAATGAAGCTGTTTCTTACCGATTTCACGGAGGAAGAATTAAAGAACTGTATCAATAAGGCTTATGATGAAAAGTTTGATACAGATGTGATTGCTCCTTTGGTAGAGGCAAAGGGGGCGTATTATCTGGAGTTGTTCCACGGTGCAACCATCGCATTTAAGGATATGGCACTTTCTATTTTGCCTCATCTGCTGATTACTTCTGCCAAGAAAAATCAGATTCAGAATGAAATCGTTATTCTGACTGCTACATCCGGAGATACCGGAAAGGCTGCATTGGCAGGCTTTGCTGAGGTGGAAGGAACCAGAATTATTGTATTTTATCCTAAGAATGGTGTAAGTCCCATTCAGGAGAAGCAGATGGTAACCCAGAAGGGGGACAACACATTTGTAGTAGGTATTCATGGCAATTTTGACGATGCACAGACCGGTGTAAAGAAGATTTTCTCTGACAAGGAATTGGCAAAGGAAATGGCTGCGAAGGGATTTCAGTTCTCTTCGGCAAATTCCATTAATATTGGACGTCTGGTTCCTCAGATTGTTTATTATGTTTATTCATATGTACAGCTTTTGGCTGAGGGCAAGATTGGCGACGGAGAGGCTATTAATGTGGTAGTACCTACCGGTAACTTCGGTAATATTCTGGCTGCATTTTATGCTAAGAACATGGGTCTGCCTATCGCTAAGCTGATTTGTGCGTCCAACGATAATAAGGTATTGTATGACTTCTTCAGTACCGGTACCTATGACCGTAACAGAGAATTTATGCTGACTACTTCACCTTCCATGGATATTTTGATTTCCAGCAATCTGGAAAGATTGATTTATCGTATTGCGGGCAATGATGCTGAGAAGAATGCAGCTTTGATGGCAGCATTAAACGGAACCGGTAAGTACGAGATTACAGAAGATATGAAGAAGGAACTTCAAGACTTCTACGGAAACTATGCTTCCGAAGCTGAGACGGCAGAAACCATTAAGGATTTGTATGAAGATTGCGGTTATGTGATTGATACCCATACTGCAGTAGCAGCAAGCGTGTACGATAAGTATGTGAAGGAAACCGGTGATAAGACTAAGACAGTGATTGCATCCACGGCAAGCCCTTATAAGTTTACCAGAAGTGTAATGGAAGCGATTGACAGTAAGTATGCATCCATGGGAGATTTTGAACTGGTAGATGAACTTTGCAAACTGGCAAATGTTGCAGTACCCAATGCCATTGAGGAAATCAGAAGTGCACAGGTTCGTCATAACAATATTTGCGAAGTGGATGAGATGCAGCAGGTGGTAAGAAACTTCCTGAATATTTAGTGAATATATGAATGAGTTATTGGAGGCTGAATTCCGCATGGAGTTCGGCCTCTCATATAAAGGAGCTTTCAATATGGATGAAAAGAATACAAAAGGAATTGAAGCTGAAGGATATATGTTTTTGAATGCAGCGGATGCGGTATTGGCGGAGAAAGAGCGAAAACAGATAGAATATCTTGAGAAAAAGCTGGATTATCAAAAGCCGGAGCAAATATTGATGGTTTTGCAAAAACTGATAGAAGAGCGTACTTTTAAGACGCCTGTAGGAACGATGTATCTGAAGCGTTTGCAGGATTTTCTGAAGAACCAAAATAGTATTGAAAGGGAACGTATACCGGCGATACCTGTAGATTTTGTGTGCGACAAATCCGTTCCACAAACAAAAGTAGAGCTAAAAAGCGTACGTGCGGTAGCACAAAGAAGGGAAGAAATAAGGAAATCCAATCATAATATATCCCTTATTTTAAATGTGATATTGATTATAGGAATGATTGTAATGTTCTGGATGGCCACTCAGAGTGAGACCATGAATATGATTAACTATAAAACTGTGTTGGAAAACCGCTATGCGGAGTGGGAACAGGACTTGACAGAGAGAGAAGAGGAAATCCGCGAAAAAGAGCAGAATCTCATTCCATAATTCACAGTTTTTACATAATTAATTGGTATGATGTGCATAGTAACCATGCAGGGATGAGTTTTGTGACTGTAAGAGGTGTATAGAGCTATGGAAAAGCTGAAGATATTAGTAGTAGATGATGAGAGCCGCATGCGTAAGCTGGTAAAGGACTTTTTGGTTAAGAATAATTATGAAGTGTTAGAAGCCAGCGACGGCGAAGAAGCAGAGGATATTTTCTTTCGAGAAAAGGATATAGCGTTGGTGGTTCTGGACATAATGATGCCGAAGTTGGATGGCTGGCAGGTCTGCAGGGATATAAGGGCGTATTCCAAGGTGCCGATTATAATGCTTACAGCAAGATCCGATGAGAAGGATGAATTATTGGGCTTTAATCTTGGCGTGGATGAGTATATTTCCAAACCCTTCAGTCCCAAGATTCTGGTAGCACGTATTGAAGCTATCTTACGTAGGACCAATGCTCTTGCACAAGGCGGCTGTATGGAATGCGGTCGTATTAGAGTGGATAAATCAGCTCATCAGGTATGGGTGGATGAGGAGCCCGTAGCGTTAAGTTACAAGGAATTTGAACTGTTGGTGTACTTTATGGAGAACAAGGGGATTGCTCTTTCCAGAGAGAAAATACTTAACAGCGTGTGGAATTATGATTATTTTGGAGATGCCCGTACCATTGATACCCATGTGAAGAAGCTGCGCAGTAAACTTAAGGGCAAAAATAGCGAACAGCTTGGCGATGCCGGTGATGTGATTAAGACCATCTGGGGTTATGGTTACAAGATTGAGGAATAGCTACGAGCAGAGCAAAAAGCGTAATATAATGCGATGAAAGCTTGCTTTCATAAGCAATCATATTACGCTTTTTATTGTGCGACAGCACCGAAGGCTTGCAGAATACGAAGTGTTCTGCAAGATTTCGAGCTCTGCGAGTAGCGTAAAGAATGGCGACAGCACCGAAGGCTTGCAGAATACGAAGTGTTCTGCAAGATTTCGAGCTCTGCGAGTAGCGTAATGGCGTTTTTTCTATAAATGTGCTATAATATAAATAGTTATATTGGCAGGAGAGATAGTTATGGATATTGATGCGATTATCAGAATGTTGGATGAAAAAACGGATACCGGTATCAGCCGTATCAAGGTGATTGTAAATGAGGAGCAACAGCCCGGTGAGATAAAAGAGGCTTACCATCACGGAAGATGTGACGTAGGAAGCCCTTGGGCGGATGGAAGCGTAGGAAATTGTGACTAGAGTGAGGAATGAGTATGAAGATTTCCATTAGAGTACAGATTGCATTGGTGACGCTGACCTTGCTGATTGGTACCTTGTTTTCCTGTTGGTTTCTGAACAATATGTTTCTGGAACGATATTATGAAAGTGAAAAGTACAAAAATGTGCAGACAGCATATGACAAATTGAATCAGGCAGGAATTGATGAGGCGTTGGATTCTGAAGAGTTTCAAGAGAGTATGCTGGAGTATGCCTACCGATATAGTATGAATATTCAAGTGGTGGATGTAAATCAGCGACTTGTTTTTGCAGCGACCCTAAACAGAAAGGAATTGCAGGACAAGCTGATGCAGTATATTTTTCGGTTGCCCTTCTGGGAGCAGGGAGAAACTCCGGAGCCGGATAAGATATTTAAGATTAGGGATATTCGAAATAATACAGAATATATCGAGATGTACGGTCAGCTGGATAGTGACCAATGGTATATTATTTCCACTGCCATGCAGGATGTGAGGGACAGTGTGAAATTGTCCAATCGTTTTCTGGCCTATATTGGTGTGTGGGCCATATTGCTGGGAGGTGTGGTAGTATGGCTGCTAACTACCAGAATTGTAAAACCCATTTGGAAGCTGGCGGATATATCAGAGCGAATGACCCATTTGGATTTTGAAGCCAAGTATGAGGGCAAGGGGGTAAAGGAGATTTCCATGCTGGGAGAGAATATCAACAAACTCTCAGAATCCCTGGAACGTAATATTTCTGACTTAAAAACAGCTAATAATGAGTTACAGAAGGATATAGAAAGAAAAGAGCAGAATGAAGAAATGCGAAAGGAATTTTTGGCCAATGTTTCCCATGAGCTGAAAACTCCCATTGCATTAATACAGGGATATGCAGAAGGACTAAAGGAAAGCATACACGATGATACGGAAAGCCGGGATTATTACTGTGAGGTCATAATTGATGAAGCAGAGAAAATGAATACCATGGTGAAAAAGCTTCTGACACTGAATCAACTGGAGTTTGGTAATGATGTGGTAAGTATGGAGCGTTTTGATATAGTGACGCTCATAAGGAACTATCTCCAATCAGCCAATATTTTGATAAAGCAAAGTGACATACAGGTACGGATGCAGGAGGAAGAACCTATTTATGTCTGGGCCGATGAATTTAAGACAGAAGAAGTGTTTATGAATTACTTCACCAATGCGGTAAATCATTGTAGCGGTGAACGTATCATAGATATTCGTTTTGAAAAACAGGAGGAGCGTGTTCGTGTCACTGTGTTTAATACAGGGGAACAGATTCCACAGGAAAGTATTGAACATATCTGGGAGAAGTTTTATAAAGTGGACAAAGCACGAACCAGGGAATATGGAGGCAACGGAGTGGGGCTTTCTATTGTAAAGGCTATTATGGATTCCATGAATCAGCGTTACGGTGTAGAAAACTATTCTAACGGAGTATGCTTCTGGTTTGAATTGGAAGTAGTAAAGGATAATCAGTAAGGTGCGGCAGAATGCAGCAGGAAGGATGAAGATGACAGAAGAAAGCAGAGAAAGAGCACTTTTGGTAGGAGTGGATATCGGAGAAGAAGTGGATTTTGAACGTTCCATGGAGGAACTGAAAAGTCTGGCTGAAGCCTGTAACATGCAGGTGGTGGGACTGGTTACCCAAAAGTTAGCTATGATAAATAAGTCATTATATGTGGGAACCGGTAAGGTGGCAGAGATAAAGCAGTTTATCGGGGAATGCGGAGCAGATGTTGTAATCTTCGACAATGCCCTTTCTCCATCACAAATTCGCAATTTGCAGGAAGAACTGGATATGCCCATATTGGACAGAACTTCACTGATTTTAGATATTTTTGCCATCCGTGCACAAACCAGAGAGGCTAAGCTACAGGTGGAAACTGCAAGATTACAATATTTGCTTCCGAGACTGGTAGGTATGCACGAGGCTTTGAGCCGACAGGGTGGTGCCAGTGGCAGTATGAGTAACAAGGGTACCGGTGAAAAGAAGTTGGAGTTGGATCGACGTAAAATTGAACATCGCATCAGCGAACTTCGAAAGGAACTGGATGAGGTACAGGTGGATCGGCAGATTCAACGAAAGAAACGTATGAACTCCAGAACACCGCAAGTGGCACTGGTGGGGTATACCAATGCCGGCAAATCAACGGTTATGAACCGAATGGTGGAAAAATACACCGGAAATGAAGAAAAGAAGGTTCTGGAAAAGGATATGTTGTTTGCCACCTTGGAGACAGCAGTCAGAACAATTGAAACCGGAGATAATAAGCCTTTCTTTCTGGTGGATACGGTAGGGTTTATTCACAAATTACCTCATGGCTTGGTGAAAGCATTCCATTCTACCTTGGAAGAGGTAAAGTACGCAGATTTGCTGGTACAGGTGGTGGATTTTTCGGACCCGCAGTACCGCTTGCAGATGGATGTGACGGCGGAGACTCTGAAGGAGCTGGGAGCCGGCGAAATACCCATGGTAGTAGTATACAATAAAGCTGAAACCAAGATGGAAGACCTGCCACGTGTCAGAGGGACGCAGATTTATATGTCTGCAGTTAATGATGTGGGTATAGCTGAGCTTGCTGAGCTTATCAAGAGTCAGATTTACGCCACTTATCAGGATGCGGAGTTTTTGATTCCTTATGATAAGGGGGCGGTGGTTTCGTATTTTATGGAAAATGCCACAGTGATTACGCAGGAATATCTTGAAAATGGTGTGCGTTTGGTAGTAAACTGTCATAAAG
Organism: Lachnospiraceae bacterium; assembly: GCA_017520425.1. Taxonomy (GTDB): domain Bacteria; phylum Bacillota; class Clostridia; order Lachnospirales; family Lachnospiraceae; genus Acetatifactor. Next base: position 180,645 of record JAFXFO010000027.1, read on the forward strand.
GAGATGCCGATAAATACAGTGAGTATTTAGTGTAAGCTTTGACGAAAGGCTGCAAGGAGGAGATAAACATGAAGAAAAGAATGAATAAGCTTGTTTGTCTGATGGTGCTGTTAATGATAATTATGACCGGGTGTGGTGCACGGATACCGGATATGACGGATGCGGAGAGAGAAGCTATCAGTGAGTATGCCGTAGAGCTTTTGATGAAATATAATGCTAATGATACCAGCAGATTGGTTGATGTGGAGATGCTGGAGAAAGAACCGGAGCCCACCAAGAGACCGGCACCGGTAACCACAGAACCTCCTAAAGGGATGGATGAGACAGAGGATACTCCGGTGATTGATTTGAGCGGGGAAACACAAGCACCTCAGGGTGATATCCATGCAGTATTGGGATTGGAGGAGAGTATTTCGCTGGAGTATGTGGGTTGTCGCATGGAGCAGCAATGCACGGATCCCGGGTCAGCGGAACTGGTAATTGAGGCAGAAGAGGGCAAGACATTATTGGTATGTGAATTGGCCTTAATCAATGATGGCGCAAAAAAACAAAGCGTGGATATGCTTCGTAACAATATTCAATATCAATTAGTGATTGACGGTAAGGTGGCTAATTGCATGGTGACCATGCTGAGCAATGATTTGACGACCTATCTGGGGATACTGGAACCTGATGAATCCAGAAAAGTGGTGGTATTGACATTGGTGGAAAAGTCGACTGTGGACCAAGCTGCAGAAGTATATTTGTACGTAAAGAGTGAGAACGGACAAGGAATGATACAAGTGAAATAATAAAAGGCTGGACCGATGCGATTCGGAACAGCCTTTTTTTTGTGATTTATTATTCTTGTGCTAACTGCAGATTGTAATAAAAGCCTTTACGGGCAATTAATTCTTCATGAGTGCCCCGTTCAATAATTTCTCCTTCGTGGATTACCAGAATCAAATCGGCATCTTTAATGGTGGACAAACGATGGGCAATAGCAACGATGGTACGCTTGCCGGCAATGTTTTTAATGGCTTTTTGAATTTGACATTCTGTTTGTACATCTACGGAAGCGGTGGCTTCATCCAGTATAATAATAGGAGACTGGCGAAGGATAGCTCTGGCTATGGCAACACGTTGCTTTTGACCGCCGGAGAGACGAAGTCCTCTTTCCCCCACCTGGGTTTCATATTGTTCCGGCATATGTAGGATATCTTCGTGAATATTGGCTGTTTTGGCCGCCTCTTCGATTTCCTGTCTGGTAGCATCCGGCTTGGCATAGCCGATGTTTTCGGCAATGGTTCCGTTGAAAAGGAAGGTGTCCTGCAATACCGGCGAGATATTGTGACGCAGGCTTTCCAATGTGACGCTCCGTATATCCTTGCCGTCAACCAGGATACGTCCTTCTACCGGATCATAAAATCTGGAAATTAGTTGGGTGGCAGTGGTTTTGCCTACTCCGGTAGGTCCTACCAAGGCCACCATCATACCCGGTTTGCATTCGAAAGAGATATTCTTTAATACCGGTATTTCATTACTATAGTGGAAACTTACACTTTCAAAGGTGATGGAACCTTCTACTTGGCCCATATCCGATGCATCGGGCGCATTTTGGATGGCAGAGGGTGTTTCCAGAATTAAGGTGACTCTCTCTGCACCGGCCAAAGATTGCTGTAAGCTTTCCAATAAATTGGCAAGTCCTGAAACAGGAGCGTAAAATAAGGACAAGTATAAAACAAATGCTACAATATCCGCTACGGAAAGCTGGTCCTTATATGCCAGGTAGCCACCGAAGAAAACTACCAGAATGGTACCGGCAGAGGATAAAAACTCAACACAGGGATGGAAGATGGCACTGGCACGTAATGCACGGAGCATGGCAGAAACCTGTTCAAAGTTTTTGGTATTCAATTTTTCGCTTTCATAAGCCTCTTGTCCAAAGGATTGGATTTCATGTAATCCGGACAAACTGTCCTGAAGCTGGGCGTTCAGTTCACCCATACATTTTTGCGATGCTCGAAAGAAGGGACGAACGATTTTTGCAAAAATCACACCGGATAATAAAATCAGCGGTATGGGACAGCAGGTAATTAATGCCAGTTTCCAATTGATGGTCAGTAAAATGATGAGCACTCCTAAAAAGGTAACCAGATTGGTGATAATATCCGGAATCATATGAGCGTACAATAGTTCAAAATCACGGGTATCATTGACCACGCGGCTCATCAAATCGCCGGTTTGCTTGTCGTGGAAAAAACCCAAATCTAAACTTTGTAGTTTGTTGTACAAACGGATACGTAAGTCACCTACCAAATGCCAGGCTGCTTTGTGTGCCAGGTAATTGCTTAAAAAACGAAACAGGATACGAAGCAGATACAATAAGAATAATGTAAAAGCAAATTTGATGATGGTATCAAGTGCTTTATCATCCACTCCTTTTTCTACCACACCTGTCATGGCAGACAATACTTTAGGCGCGGTTAAATTTACCACGGTCAGGCCTAAGGTGGAAAGGATGGCCAGTACATAGAGCCCCTTATAGCGGGCTGCTTCCTTGGTAAGTTTCCATAGCATCTTCATAATGATTTCCTCTTTTCTTATATAAAGTTAAAGTGTTTCAACGCATTTTCGATTCCGTTCATGCTGGCGTTTGTGGTGACATAAGATACCATTTCTGTTAGTGAGGTTGGATTGGCATTTCCCATGGCAATGCTGTTCTTAAGATAGGAAAGCATCGCTAAGTCGTTATTGCTGTCGCCAAAAGCATAGGCATTATCGGCAGGCAAGCCGTAGTAATCTAAGACAAATTGAATACCGGTGGCCTTGGAGAAACCACGGGGAACAAATTCGCGAAAGGTACCGCCGCGATCGATACAGTCAAACCATTGATCGCTGGTACGGCGAAAGAACTCTAATTGTTCGGGCTTCTCATACCATATTACAAATTTGTCCGAAAAGAAGTTGGGGTTCTCCAAATCCTCAGGCATGTCATATCCATGTTGTATAAATTCATTATAATGAAAGCGTGCCTTGGGATGATTTAGAGGGCGGGTAAGGTCAAAGCATACTTCTTTTCTTGACTCAAACAGAATGTCTACATTTGTTTGACGTGCAACTTCTAAAATGGTCATTATGGTTTCATGAGTTTGCGGATGATATAATACATCCTTTCCGTCGCAGTAGATATTAGTGCCGCAACCGCATACATATCCGTCAAAACCGATATCGCGAAAACGAGGCTCCACATTCTGAAAACAGCGACCGGTGTTAATAAACATGAGATGACCGTTTTGACGAGCCTTACGAATGGCTTGGACGGTACTGTCAGGTATAGAACCGTCAATTTCTGATGTGAGGGTTCCGTCAATATCAAAAAAGGCAATTTTTCTTTCCATAAAATACCTCAGTGTTTTCTTTATATAATGAATGAATTATATAGCTTTTGTGATGTTTTGTCAAAATAGGAAGTGTGCTTTCCTACATAAATAAGATGCTAAAAATAAATTGTAGAAAATGTTCAAAAAAAATAAAAAATAGGTGTTGACAAAGTACAATTAGGGTGATATACTCAGATTCGTTGCTGAGGTAAACGAAGCATAAAAAACAGGTTTCGACAAGCAACAAAAAATTATTTAAAAAGCTGTTGACAAAGCGAAAAGCATGTGATATTCTAAGTAAGCTGTCGCTGAGATGCAACGGCAAAGAACCTTGACAAATAAACAACAATGCAACCTTGAAAATTCTCGCAATAAAAGTTTTCAAGCGCGTAGCGCTTGGAAGGTTGTAAGTGAAGGGCTTTCACAAGCTTGCTTGATGAAAGACATGAACATACAACCGCGAATGCGTAAGCATTCGAAAACTGAATGCGGACGAACGAATTTATTCGTGAGTCTTTGAAAAATTCAAGAACGTAAAGATGCGAATCTTTAACCAAAACAGTAATGCCAGAAACGTTTAAGAACTGGCAGGACAAAATTCGAGTGAAAGTTCCGTGTGCGGTGCAAACCCAATTCGCAGGCCTTCGGCCTTGCTCATTGAGTTAGCCCCGTCTATAGATTTAAAAAATCATGCATCTGCTCAAGCGAGCTTGGCAGATGGCAGATTTTGTTAAATCTGCACACGAAACCATATA
>JAFXFO010000028.1 GCA_017520425.1 Lachnospiraceae bacterium
AGGGATAAACGCTGAAGGCATCTAAGCGTGAAGCCCCCCTCAAGATGAGATATCCCAGTTAGTAAGACCCCTTGAAGACGACAAGGTAGATAGGAATGAGGTGTAAGTGCAGTAATGTATTCAGCTGACATTTACTAATCGGTCGAGGGCTTAACCAAGGTTGGAGAAAATCGAGAGTTATCTGAAGGTAACTTAAGAGATGTTTTGTGAAAGATAAATCAGTGTTCGGTTTTGAATGTATAATGCATTCAGGAGTAGCGTATAATATAGTAAGAGCACCTCGAAGCGTAGCTTCTCGGTCGCGACTGCGTCGCTTATACAATCAAATGTCTAAATGCTTAGGAAAGCAAGCTTTCCACGCATTATCCAATTGATTGTGCACTTACTTTAGTAACGCGAACCTTCCTCCTTAGCTCAGTCGGTAGAGCACCTGACTGTTAATCAGGGCGTCGTTGGTTCAAGTCCAACAGGGGGAGCTCAAGAAACCAAGGCTCACTAAGCAACAAGTTGCTAAGTTCGACTAGGTTTCTGCGGAGTTTCTACGAAACTCCAAGAGTTTATGTGAGAAATCAAATGAGATATTTGGCTCCATGGTCAAGCGGTTAAGACATCGCCCTTTCACGGCGGTAACACGGGTTCGATTCCCGTTGGAGTCATTTTTTTATGTAATATGGCGTGATAGCCAAGTGGTAAGGCCCCGGTCTGCAACACCGTCATCGCCGGTTCAAATCCGGCTCACGCCTCTGCAACGGAGAGACATTGTTAATACAGTGTTTCTCCTATTTTTTTAGAATTAGAAATTGCGTGAGTATAGGGGAGAAAATGAACATGAAAAAAAGGAATTTAGTAACAGGATTATTGTTAGCTATGGTATTTTCCATGGTGGCATGCGGCAAAGATGAGGCGGTAGGAACGGATGTTACATCACCTACCCAAACGGAGTCGCCTACTGTAGCACCGAAGCCTACAGAAACACCGACCGCAGAACCTACAGAAGCACCCACACCTACACCGACTTTTGCGCCAACTCCGGAGCCCACAGAAGCACCTACCCCGGAACCTACACCAATACCGGAAATCACTTTGAAATTGGAATTAAAAGACACGGATCATCCCCGGATTATGGAGATATTGGATTTTACCGGAAGGTATACGGACAGTGTAAACAATGAAGGCGGTTATTCCTATCAAATTCCGCAGTTTCGTGCAGAATCTGAAAGCGCAAAGAGTTTGAATCAAAGGATAGTAGACGATATATTACCATATGTAGAAGGTGAGGTTGATGCGATGTTAATGGGTTGTTCTTTGCTGCATTATGGTATTCAATATAAAATAACGGAATTTGAAGATATCGTTTCTATTATGATTAAAATACCCTTTCCCAACGATGGATTATGGTTTTATGTTTACAATTATGATTTTGCAAAGGATAGGGAATTGACCAATGCAGATATTCTTGCTAAAAAAGGTATGACAGAGAAAGTATTTTTAGAAACAGCATATGAATTACAAAGAAAAGATTTGGATAGGTTTTTTGATAATATACCTGATGAGTACAAAGAGGAGTATCTGGATCTTTTAAAAGAAGCTAATGTATTAACTACGGTTGATTCGCCCATGTACTTAGATGAAAACGGAATCTTGAATGTAGCCATTTCTTATGTTGATGGTACCGGTGAAATCAGAGAAGGTATTTTTGAGTTTAAATAATAATATAAGGAACCCCGCGGTTTTAACCGCGGGGTCTTTCAATTTACTTAGATACTCTGATAAGCGGGAACGAAAATCGGGAAGCTTTCATTGCCTCGTAATTCTTTTCCTTCAGATACGGTTACTTCCTTGTCTGTAATCACATAATCAATTACAGCATTGTCCATAATGGTGGTATCCTGCATAATGATACTGTTTTTAACAACAGCACCCTTGCCTACCTTAACACCTCTGAAAAGGATACAGTTCTCTATACTACCTTCAATCACACAACCATCAGCAACCATACAATTCTTTACCTGAGGGCTACCGATGTAGCGGGTAGGATTGTCGTCACGGACTCTGGTGTAAACGGGTGCGGGAGAGAATAATGCGTCCAGATTCTCATCGTTCAGGAGGCGCATGTTTTCCTTATAGTAGCTTACAATATCTGTAATGCGTGCGGTATAGCCTTCATACTTAAAGCCATGCACCTTTAGGCTATCCAGCTGAGGAGCCAAAATATCACGCTCAAAATACATATATCCGTGCACATATGCATGCTGAATCTTCTCGATTAATAATTCACGCTCTATCAGATATACGTTCATGGAGAGATTCTGAACACCTTCACTTTTGGGATTGGTATGAATATGCTCTACACGTCCATTCTCGTCAAAACGTAAGGTGTAGTATAAATCCGTAGATACTGTTGCCTGCAGATTCATAAACGCTTCGGGAATTTCTTCTTCTCTGTACGCAATCGTAACATCAGCACCGGAAGCTTTGTGAGCATCCAACATAGCATTGTAGTTAAAATTAGTTACGATATTGGAATCAGAGATAAATACATATTTTTCTTTCTGAACCTTTAAGAAATCAATAATACTTGCCAGTGCTTCCACACGACCGTTATATACTTTCACGGTTTTCTCAGCAAAGGGCGGTACCAGATTCAAACCGCCGTTTTTGCGGGATAAATCCCAAGAACGTGCAGAACCCAAATGTCTCATTAAGGAACGATAGTTTTTACGTACGATTACGGAAATATTCTCAATACCACAGTTCACCATGCTGGAAAGAATAAAGTCAATCATACGATAACGGCTTGCAAAAGGTACAGAAGCCATCAAACGTTCGCTACATAAAGCAGGAAGCTGATTATCGTAGCTGTTGGGGAAAATAATACCTAACGCATCAATTTGTGATTTTACCATTTTGCCTCACCATCCTTTACATCAGTATCTACCATGGCACTGGGGCCTACAAGGGCTCTGGAGCCGATATGTACACCGGGGCCGACTGTAGCAACACCCTTTTCGGTTTCCGTAGGCATAGCACCAACTAACGCATAAGAACCGATACTTGCATTTTCGCCTATAATACAGTGCTCAACCTTGGCACCGGCCTTAATCACGGTGTGTCCCATGATAACGGCATCTTCTACCTTAGCGCCTTCTTCAACTACTACACCTGCAAAAAGGATGGAGTGTTTTACAGAGCCGTCGATACGGCAACCGTCGGTAATCATAGAGTTCTCTACCACAGCATCGGCACCGATTTTGTGACCGGTGAGACCGCTGTTTCGACTGTAAATCTTCCAGTCATCATCGAAAAGATTGATGCCGCTATGTTCGGGGTCCATAATCTCCATATTTGCTTCCCAAAGGGAAGAAATGGTTCCCACATCCTTCCAATAACCATTGAAACGATATGCATACATCTTACGGTTGTCTCTTAAGAGGTTAGGAATAATATCATTACCAAAGTCGTTAGAAGATTCGGGATTTGCTTCATCCTCTGTTAAGTATTTCTCCAATACATCTTTGTTGAAGATATAAATACCCATGGAAGCCAGATTAGATTTAGGCTGCTTGGGCTTCTCCTGGAATTCGGTAATCTTATCATTCTCATCAGCTACCATTAAGCCGAAACGTGAAGCTTCATCCCAAGGCACTTCCATAACAGCTACGCTGAATTCAGCACCCTTTTCTTTGTGGAAATTCAGGAATTCACTATAATCCTGCTTACAAATCTGGTCACCGGAAAGAATAATAACATATTCTGGGTCATAGCGGTTGATAAAGGAAAGGTTCTGGTAAATAGCATTTGCTGTACCCTTATACCAGTCAGAACCGGTAGCCTGCTGATAGGGAGGAAGTACGTGAACACCACCATAAAGGCGGTCCAAATCCCAAGGTTCGCCATTTCCGATGTATTCGTTCAGAACTAAAGGCTGATACTGGGTCAGAATACCTACAGTATCGATACCGGAGTTGACACAATTGGACAGAGGGAAATCGATAATACGATATTTGCCGCCAAAAGGAACCGCCGGTTTTGCCAGCTTTTGGGTCAGGGCATACAGTCTGGAACCCTGTCCGCCAGCCAGAATCATTGCAATCATTTCTTTTGCCATACAGATTCTCCTTTGCATTTATTTCTTTGCATGTTACTGCATTATTTACTTAACTTAAATTGTACCATTTTTAGACAATTTTAACAAGAGAAAAAGAATTTTTAGCAAAATAATACATATAATTTACAAATTCAGGCAAGAAAGTACATGCCCAATGGGTTCATTGATTACCAAATCGGCCTGAGAATCCCTGGGAGAAGGGGTTTTGTTGATGACAATCAGCTTGTCCCCTTTGAAATAATCAATCAGTCCGGCTGCAGGATAGACTGCCAGGGAAGTGCCCCCGATAATCAATACGTCCGCATTGTGAATCTGAGTAACGGCTCCGTTAATCGTATCCTGGTCCAAACCCTCCTCATAAAGAACCACATCCGGCTTTATGGTGCTGCCGCATTTGGTACATTTGGGTACGCCGTCAGCATTTAACATATAGTCCAAATCATAAAAAGCGTGACAGCGCTCGCAGTAGTTGCGAAGGACAGAACCATGAAGTTCATAAACGTTCTTACTGCCGGCAGCCTGGTGGAGACCATCAATATTTTGTGTGATGACCGCAGTCAGCTTGCCTATTTCTTCCAAACGTGCCAGTGCCAGATGAGCTGCATTCGGTTTTGCATCGGGAAACAGCATCTTATCGCGATAAAAACGATAAAATTCTTCCGTATGTCGGCAATAAAAGGTGTGACTTAAAATGGTTTCCGGGGGATAATCATATTTTTGATGATAAAGCCCGTCCACACTTCGAAAGTCCGGGATTTTGCTTTCTGTGGAAACTCCGGCTCCGCCAAAGAAAACAATATTTTGATGACTGTCAATGATTGCCTGCAGTTCTCTTATCTTGTCCATTCGCAATACCTCCAAGTTTAATGTTATAAGAATTCTTCTTAATACCAGTATACCACAGTTTGGGTTGTGAGTTGAAAGTTTTTGTGATATAGTAATATTAATTTAGCAGGTATTAAGAAGCAATAAGAAAGGATTTTGGCAGGTGGAGATTCGGGTAGGTGATGTGCTGAAGCTAAAAAAACAACATCCCTGTGGCAGCAGAGAGTGGGAAGTGTTGCGTATCGGAGCGGATTTTCGACTGAAATGTCAGGGGTGTGGGCATCAGATTATGATTGCCCGGAAGCTGGTTGAGAAGAATGTGAAAGAAATAAATCCGGCGAAAAGTGAATAAGCAGGAAAAGTGGGGCAAACATGCTGAAAATAAGCAAAAAATATAATTTACCCCTTGATTTTATGAGGGAAGTATGCTATCATACTACCTTGTGATATATTCATTTATTCCTTGCTCCCGGTAAGGCGGGGGCCAGAGACCAAAAGGAGGTAACTATAATGAACAAGTACGAATTATGCGTTGTTGTTAGCGCTAAAATCGAAGATGATGAAAGAGCAGCAGTTGTTGACAAGTGCAAGGCTTACGTTGAAAGATTTGGCGGTACCATCACAGAAGTAGATGAGTGGGGCAAGAAGAGACTTGCTTACGAAGTTCAGAAAATGAAAGAAGCTTTCTACTACTTTATCAGATTCGATGCTGAAAGCACTGTTCCTGCGGAAATCGAAAGCCGTGTACGTATTATGGACAATGTAATCAGATACTTATGCGTTAGAGCAGATGAGGCATAAAGAAAGCGAGATTAAGTATGAATAAAGTTATTCTTATGGGACGTTTAACCAGAGACCCTGAAGTGAGATACTCACAGGGAGAAACACCTTTGGCAATTGCCAGATACACATTGGCAGTTGACCGCAGAAACGCAAGAGGCAATAATGGAGGAGATGAGCAGACGGCTGATTTCATCAACTGTGTTGCTTTTGGACGTGCAGGTGAGTTCGCTGAGAGATATTTCCGTAAGGGTACTAAAATTGCTGTTTCCGGACGTATTCAGACCGGCAGCTACACCAATAAGGATGGTGTAAAGGTTTACACTACCGAAGTGGTTGTAGAGGATCAGGAGTTTGCTGAAAGCAAAAATGCGTCTTCCGGTAACGAGGGTGGCTACACAGGCGGTAATTACAACAGACCCGCACCCAGCGGTGCAGGAGATGGCTTCATGAACATTCCCGACGGAATTGATGAAGAATTACCCTTTAACTAATTGTTAATTATTCAGATAGGAGGTACTGACCATGGCTTTTAATAAAGCAGAGAAATCCGATTCTCCAATGAGAAAAAAAGGCGGAATCCGCAGAAGAAAGAAAGTTTGTGTATTCTGTGGTAAAGATAATGTAATTGATTACAAGGATACCAACAAGTTAAAAAGATACGTATCTGAGAGAGGTAAGATTCTTCCTCGTCGTATCACCGGCAACTGCGCTAAGCATCAGAGAGCTTTGACTGTAGCTATTAAGAGAGCTCGTCACGTAGCATTGATGCCTTACGTTCAGGATTAATATGAGAAAAGGACCAATTACCCCAGCGGTGGTTGGTCTTTCTTGTATATATTGAGTAGTCATAGATAAGGGGTTGTATTATGAAGGAAAAAGAGAAAGGTTTATATTGGACATTAGGGCTGTCTGTAGCAGTGGTTTTGCTTTGTCTGGGGTTGTTCATTGCTTTTACGGTGCATGAATTGACGAAAGGTCAGCCGGGATCGGGTCTGACAATCGGAATATCCATAGTTCCCTGCCTGGGACTGATTCTTTTGCAGATACTGATATATATATATGCTTTATACTGCAAGAAGACGGATATGAAAGAATCGAAAAAAATGTGTAAAAGCACCAGCATTTTTGGGATTCTGATAAACGGATACATGGTAGCTATGAGTTTGGTTTTCTTGTATACGGATATTAAGTATTTTAGCTATTTTTTCTCAGTACTGATTATAGCAGCTCTTAACATGGCGTTTATGATGTGGTACAAGTCCAAAATCGGCAAATTTTTATAAGATAGATCATGAAGTGGCAATGACCTGAAAGAAGGTTTTGCCACTTGTTTTTTTGTAGATTCTAGAAGATAAAGGGTGGTTGATAAAGGTATTTGATAAATTATTTCCTCGAATTCCTCAATTATTTAGTAGATTAGTTGGAAAATTTTTGGTATAATTGTTTGTAGTATTCTCTAAATGACATATATGGATTTTGGGATGGTTACAGAGTGAGGGCTGTGACATTTTAAGGGGTATTCAATGAAGAAACATATCAGATTAAAAGGAAGAATAAAGACATACTTAAACTTCACCCTTTATTTGGGGGTTTTACTTTGCGTGGTGTCGATTGCGGCCAGCCTGGCAGATGCTACTGCCGGAGTAATCGTAGCTACATTTACGTTGTTCTATTTTGCCATAACTTTGTCTCTGTATTATTATAATAAGCCGCTGATTATGAATGAATTGATCAGCTTTGCTACGGAGTACGGGCAGATACAGCGAAGATTGCTTCGGGATCTGGAAGTGCCGTATGCTCTTTTGGATGATACCGGCAAGGTGATTTGGACCAATATTGCTTTTGAAAATATGGTACATCAGCCTAAGGGCTATAATAAATCCATTACATCCTTGTTCCCCGCGATTACCAGGGAGAAGATGCCTGATGATTTGGAATTGGATGAATGTCAGTATAATATTACCTATGAAAACAGAGAGTATGTAGCCGAATTTAAGCGTATTTCCCTGAAGGAAATGGCTGAGCATAGCGATATGATTGATGCGGATGGCTATGACGGATATCTGATAGCGGTTCATTTCTTTGATGAAACGGCTTTAAAGATTGCTCTTAGGGAATTGGATGACCAATCCCTGGCAGTGGGTATGATTTATCTGGATAACTATGAGGAAGCACTGGAGGGCGTGGAAGAGGTACGGCGTTCACTGTTAATAGCCTTGATAGACCGTAAGGTGAATAAGTATGTATCCGGCTTGGATGGTATTGCCAAGAAGCTGGAGAAGGATAAATATTTAGTTATCTTAAGAAAGAAGTCTGTATCGCATCTGCAGGAGGTGCGTTTTGACCTGCTTGAGGATGTAAAGACCGTAAATATCGGTAATGAGATGGCGGTGACCATGAGTATTGGTATCGGTCTGGACGGTTTAAGCTATGCACAGAATTATGAGTTCGCTCGAAATGCCATTGATTTGGCTTTGGGACGTGGCGGTGATCAGGCTGTAGTGAAAACTCCGGAAAGTACCACCTACTATGGAGGCAAGAGTCAGCAGGTAGAAAAGAATACCCGTGTAAAGGCTCGTGTAAAGGCTCATGCCTTGAGAGAAATTATTACTGCCAAGGACAAGGTTATTGTTATGGGACACCGTATGCCCGACGTGGACAGCTTTGGTGCAGCAGTGGGTATTTATCGTGTAGCACAGGCCTTGGGAAGAAAGGCACATATTGTTTTGAATGAAGTGACTACTTCCGTACAGCCCCTGGCAGATTTGTTTAAGAATAATCCTGATTATGACAGTGATATGATTGTAAGCAGTCAGCAGGCCATTGATTTGGCAGGAAATAATGTGGTATTGGTAGTGGTGGATGTAAACAAGCCATCTATTACAGAGTGTCCGGAACTGTTACGCGTATGTAAATCTGTGGTAGTATTGGACCATCATCGTCAGGGAACGGAGACCATAGAGAATGCTACACTTTCTTATGTAGAGCCTTATGCATCCAGTGCCAGTGAGATGGTTTCCGAGATTTTGCAGTACACCTATGATAATATCAAGATTCGTACGGAAGAGGCGGATTGTCTATATTCCGGTATTATGATAGACACCAATAACTTTATGAGTAAGGCGGGTGTACGTACCTTTGAAGCAGCGGCATTCCTGCGTAGAAACGGTGCGGATGTGACTCGTGTTCGTAAACTCTTCAGAGAGGGCGCGGCGGAGTATAAGGCGAAGGCAGATGCCGTAAGTCAGGCAGAAATTTATAAGCAGTGCTTTGCTATTTCTGTATGTACCAATGAGGATATACAGAGTCCCACCATTGTGGGTGCTCAGGCGGCCAACGAGCTTCTTAATATTCGTGGAATCAAGGCCAGCTTTGTACTGACGGATTATCAGGGCAAAATATATATCAGTGCCCGTTCCATTGATGAAGTGAACGTACAGATTATCATGGAACGTATGGGGGGTGGCGGACATATGTCTATTGCAGCCTGCCAGATGGAGGGTACAAGTCTCATAGAGGCCATAGGAGTGTTAAAGCATGTGATTGATACCATGCTGGAAAACGGAGAGATCTGATGACTATTCAGAGCCATGCAAATTTAGAAAAATGGACTGTCAAGCTTGCTTGTAAAGGACATTTTTCTGAAATTTATATGGCGAGAAGCACAACATGAGCAAAAAAGGAGCCTTGAAAAGGCGGTTTTGCGAATGTGGGCGCTGAATAGCAAGAGAATACTTTAGAAGGGAAATACAATTATGAAGATTATTTTATTACAGGACGAGAAGAAATTAGGGAAAAAGGGCGAGATTATAGAAGCAAGCGAAGGCTATGCAAGAAACTATATTATTCCTAAGAAGATTGGTGTGGAGGCAACACCTAAGAATTTAAATGATTTAAAGCTTCAGAAGGCAAATGCAGATAAAATTGCGCAGGAGCAGTTGGATGCAGCTAAGGAGCTTGCTAAGGTATTGGAAACCAAGCAGGTGGTAGTAAAGATGAAGGCAGGAGAAGGTGGTAAGACTTTCGGTTCCATCTCTACTAAGGAAATTGTAGCAGAGTTTAAGGCACAGCACGGTATCGAGCTGGATAAGAAGAAAATTATGCTGGCAGACAGCATAAAAGCTTTTGGCAACTATGAAGTAGCAATTAAGTTACATCCTCAGGTGACGGGTAAATTTACCGTAAAGGTGACTGAGGCCTAAGAAGGACGAAGGTTATGGATGAAGCAGTGATTAAGAAGATACCGCCACACAGCGTAGAGGCGGAACAATCGGTAATCGGTTCCATGATTATGGATAGGGACGCCATCGTAGTGGCTTCCGAATTGATTTCCGGTGAGGATTTTTATAATAAGCAGTATGGTATTCTGTTTGAGACCATGCGTGAACTGAATGATAAAGGACTGCCGGTGGATCTGGTCACGCTTCAGGATAAACTGAAGGAGAAGGATGTACCGCCGGAGGTAAGCTCATTGGAGTTTGTAAGAGATTTGATTACGGCAGTGCCTACATCAGCAAATATTAAGTACTATGCCAATATTGTGGCTGAGAAATCTACCTTACGTAAACTGATTCGTTTAAATGAGGAGATAGCCAATACCTGTTACGCAGGTAAGGAAGAGCTGGAAACCATTCTGACTGATACGGAACAGCGTATGTTTAAGCTGGTACAGCGTCGTAATACAGAGGACTTTACGCCAATCAGACAGGTGGTTATGAACGCCATGGACCGTATTGAGGCGGCTTCCAAGATGAAGGGATCCGTAACCGGTATTCCTACGGGATTCTTGGATTTGGATTACAAGACAGCTGGCTTGCAACCTTCTGATTTGATACTGATTGCAGCCCGTCCTGCTATGGGTAAGACTGCATTCGTACTGAATATTGCTCAGCATGTCGCCTTTCATCAAAATAAAACCGTAGCTATTTTCAGTTTGGAAATGAGTAAGGAGCAGCTGGTAAACCGTATGTTTTCCCTGGAGTCCAATGTAGATGCCCAGCATCTGCGTACAGGACAGCTCAATGACGAGGAGTGGGAGAAATTAATTGAAAGTGCGGGAATCATTGGTCGTTCCAATTTGTTTATAGATGATACCCCGGGTATCACCATTGCAGAGCTGCGTACCAAATGTCGTAAGTTGAGCTTGGAGAATAATCTGTCCATGATTATCATTGACTACTTACAGCTTATGTCCGGAAGCGGACGTTCTGAGTCCAGACAGCAGGAAATTTCTGAGATTTCACGTTCCTTAAAGGGACTGGCTCGTGAGCTTAACGTGCCGGTAGTGGCGCTTTCACAGTTGAGCCGTGCGGTAGAACAGAGACCAGACAAACGTCCTATGATGTCGGATTTGCGTGAATCCGGAGCCATCGAGCAGGATGCGGATATTGTAATGTTTATCTACCGTGACGATTACTACAACCACGATACGGACCGAAAAGATATTGCGGAAATCATTATTGCAAAACAAAGAAGCGGTGCCATCGGTACCATTGAACTGGCATGGCTACCGAAATATACGAAATTTGCAAACCTAGAAAAATAAGGAGACTGGATGGGACTATTTGATAAATTCAAGAAGAACAAAAATGTTCCCAAGAAAATGTTTATAAATAATTTAATATAATCTTGTTTACTAAAGAGAACTTTCAAACACGAGAGTTCTCTTTTTATGTTTCAAATACAAATAGAAAGGAGTCCGTTATGGAACATTTATTAATTTCAGATGCTGCGAAAAAAGTACAGGTAGAAAGTCACGTACTAAGATACTGGGAAGAGGAACTGAAGCTGCCTATTAAAAGAAATGAGATGGGACACAGATATTATACTGCTAAGGATATTGAACGTTTTGTGCAAATTAAAAACATGAAAGAGAGGGGACTGCAATTGAAGGCGATTAAAATGATCTTGAAGGATGGCAAATTGGATGTATTACCCATGGAAGGAGATTCGCAAAAGGATGTACTGATGGAGGAACATCAGGGCATGGCGATTGAAGTGGTAGATAAAAAGGAGCTTGCGCTGACAGAAGAATCCAAGGAAGAAAAGGCTCAAAGACTCCAGTGGCTTTTGAAACAGCTGATTAAGGAAACCTTGCAGGAAAATAACAGGGAGTTAAGTAAGGAAATTAAGGAAAGTGTGGTAAAGGAGCTGGATTATCAATTCCGCTGTCAGGAGGAGCGGGAAAATGAGCGATATAAGGAACGTGATAAGCGGGATGAGGAGTATTATCAACGTATGGATGAGTTGCTTCGCAAAAAGGCGGGGAGAATTCGTAAGGAAAAGGCAGAGAAGAAGGCTTTAAAGCAGGAAAAAGAACCGAAGGAAACAAAGAAAGCGGATGATACCCAAATGGAAGAGATAAGCTGGGAAGATACGCAAGGGAATAAACAGAAGAAGGGAGCGGCAGTAGTGACGCAAAGGGAAAAGAAAAAGATGAAAAGAACCAATGCCCAATCACCGAAGCCGGCCAAACTGGTAACTTTCAAGAAAAAAAGACATCTCTTGTAAAAGAGATGTCTTTTCGAAGTTCATAATTAAATTATTCTTCTGAGATAGCACCAACAGGGCACTGTCCTGCGCAAGCACCGCAAGAGATGCACTTATCTGCATCGATTTCAAACTTGCCATCGCCCATGCTGATAGCACCAACAGGACACTGAGCTTCACAAGCACCACAAGCTACACAAGAATCGTTAATAACAAATGCCATAATAAAATCCTCCTCGTTGATAATACTAAAGTTTGATATAAAATTATCAATCACATATATATTGTAATATAATCAAACGTCAATTACAAGTACTATTTTACGAAAAAACACGATTTTGATGACTAATTTTAGTTAGCTTTAACTAATCCTAGTTCAGCACGTCTTTTTTTGATACCGTCCAATATAACCTTTTTCTTTTCCGGAATCAGGTCTTTGTCCATGGGAGGCACTCCTTTTAACTTGTATTCCATGCCCAGTTTCTCGTATTTTACTTCACCCATGGTATGATAAGGAAGTACATCAAGTGCTTTCAAATTGGTGAACTGACCGATGAAATAGCCTAAATCCCAGAGATATTTATCGTCATCGGTAATACCGGGAACCACTACATGGCGTATCCACATATCGACCTTCTTTTCGTTCAGATAAGCAGCATATTCCAGTATGCGGGTATTGGGTTGGGCCGTCAGTTCTTTGTGTTTTTCGTTGTCGATATGCTTGATATCCAGCATTACTAAATCCGTTAAGGTCATGAGCTTATCCATTTTTTCCATAAATTCCGCAGAATCAGGATTGAAGGCGATGCCGGAAGAGTCGATACAGGTATGAATCTCTTTCTTCTTGGCCAGAGAGAAAAGCTCAATTAAGAAATCTATCTGCATCAAGGGTTCGCCGCCGGTTACGGTAATGCCGCCGCCGCGGTAGAAGCCTTTGTTACGTTCATATTGTTCGATGATATAGGAGGGTTCCATAAGGGTGCCTCCGGTCATAGCCCAGGTGTCAGGGTTGTGGCAATAAGCACAACGCATGGGACAGCCTTGTACAAATACAACAAAGCGTACGCCGGGGCCGTCTACGGTTCCAAAGCTTTCCAATGAATGAATTCGTCCTTGCATAAGTTTCCCTTTCCTTTAGAAAAGCTCGGGAAGAATACCTTCCCGAGCTCTTTTGTGTCAACTGATGTTGAAATGTTATCCTATTAGATACCTTCGTGGAAAGTACGAGAGATAACGTCAGCCTGCTGTTCAGGAGTTAACTTGATGAAGTTAACTGCGTATCCGGATACACGGATAGTAAGCTGAGGATAGTTTTCAGGATGAGCCTGAGCATCTAATAAGGTTTCTCTGTTTAATACATTTACATTGAGGTGATGACCACCCTTGGTGATATAACCATCAAGTAATGCTACTAAGTTATCACACTGTGCTGCATTTGCTGCCATGATTTTGTCCTCCTTAATTTTCTTTCTTAACGGGCTGTCTGTAATCATCCAACCCTTCGTGAAGTGTAGGTACGCTACAAGCTAGTGGAGTGCGTGAGCAATCCGAACAGCCCATAGTCTGAACGTTCTTCGATTGTTTGCTTGCTTCGTCGTAATCCACGTTTACATGGCCTACGCCGCTTAACATGCCTTTATCCAACATTTGTACAAGATCATCAATCATCTTTTGGTCGTCCATGTGAATCATACCTTTCTATTGGTCTCGAGGGAGGCTGGCTCCCTCGAGGAGTAATGTCAGTTGTAAATTAGTTTAAATCTAACTCAATATCTCCTGCGAATACCTTGTCTTCTTTACCAAGAGCACCGGGAATAATGGTAAAGGTGTTAGAAATACCATCCTGTGCATCTTTGAAAGGAAGCTTAGCAACTGAAGCTAAGGAAGCTACAGCACCGTGGGTATCACGTCCGTGCATAGGGTTAGCACCGGGTGCAAAAGGCTGTCCCTTCTTACGTCCGTCAGGAGTGTTACCGGTAGCCTTACCGTAGGTTACGTTTGAAGTAATGGTAAGGATAGAGGTGGTAGGGATACCATTTCTGTAGGTGTGATGTCTTCTTACAGCGGTCATGAACTTGGTAACAAGCTCCTGAGCGATAGTATCTACGCGGTCATCATCGTTACCATACTTAGGGAAGTCACCGGTGGTCTTGAAGTCAACGATAACGCCGTCTTCATCTCTGATTACTTCAACCTTAGCATACTTGATAGCTGATAAGGAGTCAGCACAGATAGAAAGACCTGCAACACCTGTTGCGAAATATCTCTTAACGTCTCTGTCATGAAGAGCCATCTCTGCTCTTTCATAGCAGTACTTGTCATGCATATAGTGGATGATGTTTAAGGTGTTAACATAAACATCTGCCTGCCATTCGATCATGTCGGTGAACTTGCTCATAACATCATCGTAATCAAGAACATCACCTTCAACAGGACGATATTTAGGACCAACCTGCTTCTTGGTAACTTCGTCGATACCACCGTTCAAAGCGTATAATAAACACTTAGCTAAGTTAGCACGAGCGCCGAAGAACTGCATTTCCTTACCGATAACCATTGAAGATACACAGCAAGCAATACCGTAGTCATCGCCGTGGTCAAATCTCATCAACTCATCGTTTTCGTACTGAATAGAAGAGGTGTTGATAGAGGTCTTAGCACAGAACTTCTTGAAGTTCTCAGGAAGTCTGGGAGACCAAAGTACGGTCAGGTTAGGTTCAGGTGAAGCACCCAAGTTGTAAAGTGTATTTAAGTAACGGAAGCTCATCTTGGTAACCATGTGACGTCCGTCTACACCAACACCAGCCAAAGACTCGGTTACCCATACAGGGTCACCAGCGAAGATCTGGTTGTATTCAGGGGTACGAGCAAACTTAATCATACGTAACTTCATGATGAAATGGTCTACGAATTCCTGGATCTGCTCTTCGGTGTAAGTACCGTTAGCTAAATCTCTTTCTGCGTAGCAGTCGATGAAGGTAGAGGTACGTCCGAGAGACATAGCTGCACCGTTCTGCTCCTTAACTGCACATAAATATCCGAAGTAAGTGAACTGGATAGCTTCCTTAACATCCTTTGCAGGCTTAGAAATATCATAACCATAGGTAAGAGCCATTTCCTTCATCTGCTTCAGAGCAACGATCTGCTCAGAGATTTCTTCACGAAGACGGATAACATCATCAGTCATAACACGACCGGTAGAAGCTTTCTGTGCCAATTTGTCCTCGATCAAACGATCGATACCGTAAAGAGCGATTCTTCTGTAGTCACCGATGATACGTCCACGTCCGTAAGCATCAGGAAGACCGGTAACGATGTGTGAAGAACGACAAGCTCTCATTTCATCGTTGTAAGCATCGAAACATCCTGCATTGTGAGTCTTTCTGTGAGTAGAGAAGAACTCGCTGATTTCAGGATCTACTTCGTAACCGTTGTCAGAGCAAGCTTTCTCAGCCATTCTGATACCGCCGTAAGGCTGTAAAGAACGCTTGAAAGGCTTGTCAGTCTGGAAACCTACGATAGTTTCCTTAGACTTGTCTAAGTAGCCGGGGCCGTGAGAAACGATAGTAGAAACTACCTTGGTGTCCATATCAAGAACGCCGCCTGCTTCTTTTTCCTGCTTCTGTAAGTCAAGTACCATTGCCCATAAATCTTTTGTGTTCTGTGTAGGACCAGCCAAGAATGCTTCGTCACCATCATAAGGATGATAGTTCTTCTGGATGAAATCACGTACGTTGATTTCTGTCTGCCACTTGCCGCCTACAAAATCTGTCCATTCTGGTTTCATTTGAATAGCCTCCTATTAAAATTGAATTAGTGAATTTGAGTTTTTTAGCTTCTAATTCTCTGTAATTTATTATATGAAAAAGAAATAACAGAGTCAAGGCGGATACGTGTACTTTTTTCTATACAAAGTGGGAAAATGACAGTATCTCAAACCTCTTTTGGAAAATAAAGGTGGGACTTGTCAAAAATCAAAATTATGGTATACTAACCTTGAAGAAAAAAGTGTCGCCATAAGGCGATTTCAATAAAGGAGGTTATTTGATATGACAATTACCAAGGACATGACCATCGGTGAAATTTTACGTGCAAATCCTGCAGTGGCACCTATTCTTTTAGAAGCAGGTATGCACTGTTTAGGTTGCCCTTCCGCACAGGGTGAATCTCTTGCTGAAGCAGCATTTGTACATGGCATTGATGCAGATGCATTGATGGAGAAGATTGCAGCATTATAAGAGAAAAGAAGAAAGCCGGACAGATGTATTTCAGCGGAAAGCTGAAAGCAGATGTTCGGTATTTTTTTGATATTAAAGAAGCGTACTAAAAAACCGGGAGTAAGGCAGCTGCCTTATTCCCGGTTTGCGTTCGATGTGGAGTTTTAGCCGCTGATAGCAGCCAGTGCTTTTAATGCATCCTCTGCAATAATGACCTCGCAGTGTTCTGCCAGATAAGCTTCCGTGGTGGGGAGAATCCGCAGGAGCGAGCCGTATTCGGATATCCGGTTGCAAAGCTTGCTGAAAGCAAGGACATCCTTCGGCATGGCAGTGAGTAGTAGCAGATATTGCTGATTTTTGCGGTCTTTATAAAGCATGCTTTTGCTTTCAAAAGAAAGTGTCAGTCCTTTGCTCAGTGATATGATAGGACGCATGGAGGAGAAACGAAACAGACGAAGCAGGGGCTGATTGGCCTGGGCAGACGACGTATCCTTAGTGAGCTCCATGGTCTCTGTGTCAGCGGACTGAATTTTTTGAAACAGGTCTGTTACCTCATCGGCAGTATCGGAGTAAGTTTCTTCCTTTTCAAAATCCGCTTCCTCATGAACGGATGGGGCAAAGCGGGAAAACCGTGTGTCCAGCTCTTCGGGGTCTTCCACCTTGGTGATAATCAGTACAATGCACTCTCCGTTAAGAGGGACTGCTTCAATCATAAGAGGAATATCTTCAGCTTCAAATCCAAATTCATAATTGGCCTGTTGCATCATATCGCGGAAAAGATTTTTTGCTTTTTCCGTGCCATAAGCCAGTTCGCTAATCTTTAACTGACGGCTGGCCAAATCCTCTTTTGTCAGGGTGCAACGAATTTGATTTTCATTCAATTTTTCGATTTTCATATGACTTCCCTATCCTTTCTGTATCGGGTGATACGGTTTTATAACAATTTAGAGCACATATTCGCAAAAACGTTGGGATTTGTGGCTCTGAATTGTTAACTGTATCTTATCCTTTATTGGGTTTATAGTCAATAGAAGCGGTTTGGAATTTAAGAAAATTTAATGAATTGCCTTGCGTTTCGTAAACTGCTGGTATATAATACCTCTAGAGTCGCCTTCGGCAATCCGTACCGAGAGGAGGCCGGACAGTATGTTTTTTCTTAAATTCCGAATGATCCGGAACATTTCGTTCCTTTCATCCTAGTAATCTATCATATGATTTACAATTGTATTTGCGAACGAAAACAATTGTAGGATGTCTTACAGGCAATCAATATGCCTGATCGGTTTTTGTTATATTTCCCCAAAAATTTTATTACAAACCTTATAATTCAAAATTATTTATTTTTTATGTGTGTACTGTCGGAGGGCTCTAACAATCTATTTTATTCATAGCCGTTATATTACATGAGATATACCTGTCAGAATATATCACATTCCTTTTGGCACGGGTATATCCTGAAAGAAGGAGGTATGTATGCTATGCAAGAAGCAGAAGACCGCCCGGCGGTAGAGAATATGCAGGAAGTGTTGTATGACCGGATGGGCGGAGTACAAAAGAATTTAGAGGTGTATATGGACGATAAACGCATCACGCTGGAGGAAGCCTTGAGTCGTTGTGTGCAGGAACGTGTCGTATATATGCCCGATTATGTACTGGATGAAAAAGGTGTTTTAAAACAACTTCGCTTTGATAGAATTGATTTGCTATAGGCCGTGGTCAGTGCCTGGTGACAGAAGAATCCGACGGGAATGCCTCTCTATGGGATTGTTTTGGCACAGTTTATGCAATTAATCCAAAAATATGATGACGATATGAAAATAGTTTGTTATACTATAAGGCGTCGGAAGGAGATGAGGTTTCATTTTCGTCCCGGCGCTTTATGTATGCGAAAGGAGAAAAGAACATGAAAAAATTGATTCCCATACTGGTGGCTCTTATCTTAATTGTGATTATTGGGGCTGCTACGGCAGGAAGCATTGTTTTTGATAAATATTCCTATTCCAAGGAACAGGCCAATCTTCAGGAGTATTTCGGAGTGCAGGGAGATGAACTGGCACTGATTCTGCAGGATGAAAGGATAGAGGAAAAGGGACGTCTGGTTAATGACACCTGCTATTTCAATCTGGATACGGTGTATAAGTATTTTAATGACGGATTCTATGTGGATAAAAAGGAAGGGATTCTTTTGTATGCCCTTCCTACCACTGTGGACCGCTATGAGTTGACCGAGAGCCCACTGACGTCTTCCGGGGAGAAAAGTCCGGCATATCGTCAGGGAGAGACGGTTTATCTGTCAGCAGAGCTGGTGAAGAAATATACCAATTACTCCTACGATATGTATGATATGCGTGTACAGCTTTACACACAGTGGGGAGAAAAACGGGAGGTTACCGTAAAGAAAGATACGGAAATCCGTATTAAGGGCGGCGTGAAGAGTCCGATTTTGCGTGAGACCATGAAGGATGAGCGTTTAGAAGTTCTTGAGAAGATGGAGAATTGGTCCAAGGTAAAGAGTCAGGACGGTTTTATCGGTTATGTGGAGAATAAATGTCTGTCAGAAGAGACAATCGTAGTTGAGAAGCCGGTGACGGATTATATGGAGCCGGAATATACCACAAAGCAGCTGGATGAAAAGGTGTGTCTGGGCTGGCATTCCATCGGAGGTGCAGGCGGTAACGATACTTTGGAAAGTTATGTGGCGAATGTAAAGGGGATGAATGTTATTGCCCCTACATGGTTCAGTTTGAGTGACAATGAAGGCGGATATGAAAGCTTTGCCTCAGAAAGTTATGTAAAGCGCGCTCACAATATGGGGTATCAGGTTTGGGGCGTGTTGGATGATTTTAATTATAATCTTACGCATCAGGACGCCGGGGTGGATGTGTTTGAAGTATTGTCAACCACAACCACTCGAAACCGACTGATTGATGCAATTGTTGAGGAAGCGGTGGCACTTGGACTGGATGGTATTAATCTGGATTTTGAAGCGCAACCGTCTCAGGAAAGATATCAGGATTATAAGCAGGATTTCGGGCAGTTTGTGCGGGAAATGTCGGTTGCTTGCCGACTAAATAATCTTACATTCTCCATTGATAATCCGGTTCCCAATTCCAATAACACTTATTTGCGTAGGGATGTGCAGGGAAAAGTGGCGGATTATGTTATCATCATGGGCTATGATGAGCATTTGAGCAGTAATGGAAAGGCAAGCAGTGCGGCGAGTATTAACTTTGTAAGTAAAGGCATAGACGATACACTGAAACTGGTTCCTAAGGAAAAGGTGGTAAACGGAATTCCTTTTTACGGAATGTTGTCTAAGACCAAGAAGAATGAATCGACCCAGAAGGAGGAAGTGACTTACAGCGATTTGGTAGTGAAGAATGTGCAGGATTTCCTGGATAGAATGGGTCAGACCGGGACCTGGGATGAGGAATCACAGCAGTTATATGCGGAATGGTCCAGCGGAGGTGTGAAGTACCAGCTGTGGGCGGAAACAAAAGAGTCTATTCTGGCTAAGTTGAATGTAATGAGAGCCAGGGAAATTGCAGGTGTTGCAGCATGGTGTCTGGGATGCGAAACACCGGATATCTGGGAGGCAATCAGTGCTTACTTAAATTCATAGAGAATAAATAAGAACTCCGGAGCATAGGATGTGATGAATATGTTCCGGAGTATTTTTGTGTGAAAAAATATATTGAGAAATACTTTTCCTTGGGTGTGGGATTGCTGATGGCAGCCGCATTGCTTTATATTGCAAAGGAAGGGGAGCAGTACATTACCAGCCGTCAGGTACAGATGGGGGAGGAGTGGGTATGTATCGTACTGGATGCGGGACACGGCGGAGATGACCCCGGGAAAATCGGTATCAACGGCAGCCGGGAAAAGGAGATCAATCTGGCGATTACCCAAAAGGTAAAAGATTATTTGGAGGCCAATGATATTAAGGTGGTACTGACCAGAGAAGGGGATGAGGGTCTTTACGATGCCGGTGCCGAAAATAAGAAGGTACAGGATATGAAAAGGCGGATTGAAATCATGGAAGAAGCGCAGCCACTGGCAGTGGTCAGCATCCATCAAAACAGCTATCCTGAGGAATATGTAAAGGGAGCACAGGTCTTTTATCACAAGGATAGTAAGGAAGGGGAGCAGCTGGCAGCTTTATTGCAGGAACAACTGCGCCTGAAACTGAACCCGGAAAACCATCGTCAGATTAAGGCAAATGACAGTTATTATTTACTGAAAAAGACGCAGATTCCCACAGTAATCGTGGAGTGCGGTTTTCTGTCCAATTCGAAAGAAGCAGCACTTTTGGCGGATGAGGAATATCAGATGAAAGTGGCATGGGCAATTCACATGGGGATTTTACAATATATTAATAAACAGAGGTAAACTTATTCTTTTATTTTTGGGCCGAATGTGATATACTAACTCTGTATATACAGAGTGATAAAATAGGATTATTGTAGAAATTTTGATTTTTTAGTCATAATTTTGACATAGATACAAGAGGAAAATTATGAAGACAGAAGTCATTACAGTGAGTGCCGGGGAAGGCTTTGACCCTGAGTGCGAGGAGCAGCTTCGCCGGGCCGGAGAGATTCTCCGAAAGGGTGGACTGGTGGCATTTCCTACGGAAACAGTATATGGTTTGGGCGGGGATGCTTTGAACAGAGAATCCTCCGGAAAAATCTATGAAGCAAAGGGAAGACCCTCGGACAATCCGCTTATAGTACATATCGCAGATATGAAAGCTTTGCCGGCCATTGTTAAGGAGGTGACTCCGGAGGCATTAAAGATTGCAAATGCCTTTTGGCCCGGACCTTTGACCATTATATTGGAGAAGTCGGAGCGGGTACCTGTGGAAACCACAGGCGGACTGAATACGGTGGCGGTAAGGTTTCCGTCACATCCGGTGGCACGAAAGCTTATCGAATATGGGGGAGGATATGTAGCGGCACCCAGTGCCAATATTTCCGGGAAACCCAGTCCCACAGTTGCCAAATATGTGATTGAGGATATGGACGGACGGATTGATATGATTATTGACGGTGGTCAGGTAGGAATCGGACTGGAATCCACCATTATAGATTTGACGGTTTCTCCGCCTCAGATATTGCGTCCCGGTTTTGTGACGGAGGCTATGCTTCTGGAGGTACTGGGGCAGGTGGATGTGGACCAAACCATATTGAGTAATGACACGGGGCGGGCACCCAAAGCACCCGGCATGAAATATCGTCACTATGCACCCGCAGGAGAGTTGACGATTGTGTCCGGCGAGGAACGACAGGTGGCAGCATACATCAACAGGCAGGTAGAAGAGGCACGGAAGCAGGGCCAAAAAACCGGTGTAATCGGTTCCTTGGAGACCCGGAATCTTTACTGTGCGGATGTGGTGAAAAACATCGGTAACAGACAGGAAGAAGCCACCATTGCCCATAATTTGTACCGGATATTAAGAGAATTTGATGATGAAAAGGTGGATGTGATTTTTTCGGAAAGCTTCCACTCGGACGGCATGGGACAGGCTATTATGAATCGTTTGTTAAAGGCCGCAGGCCATAAAATGATATATTTGGAAAAAGAAGAAAACGGAGGAAAGTAAGATGATAGCAATCGGTAGCGATCATGGCGGATTTGATTTAAAGGAGAAAGTAAAAGCACATTTGCTGGAAAAGGGATACGAGGTAAAGGATACAGGCTGTTATGAGAAGGTTTCGGTGGATTATCCCACATTCGGTCATGCAGTGGCAAAGGCTGTGGCAGCAGGGGAGTGCGAAAAGGGCATTGTAATCTGCACCACCGGTATCGGTATCAGTATCACAGCCAATAAGACGGCGGGAATTCGTTGTGCACTTTGTTCGGAACCTTTATCCGCAAAGATGACCAGACTTCATAACGACGCCAATGTGCTGGCAATGGGAGCAGCGCTGGTAGGCGATATGATGGCCATGGAAATCGTGGATACCTTCCTTGGCACCGCTTTTTCCGGGGATGAAAGACATCAGAGAAGAATTGATTTGATTGAGCAGTAGTATTTTGTAGGTGGATATAAATTCAAGGTATTTCAATTTTGAATGTGGGGATTCAATATGAAGAAACTAGCAGTTTTTATCGGAGATATCTCCGGTGAATTTCAGGTTGACGTATTAGAAGCAGTTAGGGAAGAAGCAAAGGCAAGAGGGGTCAAAGTCTTTGTATATGCCAATGCTGCCGTTTACGGTGCTAATGTATTCTATAGTCAGGGTGAGAAAAATATCATTAATATGCCCTATTTAGAGGATTATGACGGTATCATCGTAGCAGGAGATACCTTCGGAATTGAGAACATGGATGAAGAACTGGCAGAGCTTTTGGAGCGTGAGGCCAAGTGTCCGGTAGTCAGCATCAGACAGAAGGATGAGAGATTCAGTAATGTATTGGTAGATGACTATACAGCTATGAGTGATATGGTAGAGCATTTTATCGTGCATCATGGCTTTAAGAGAGTATGCTTTATGACGGGTAGGTTGGAAATGTATGATGCCCAAAGACGTTTGTTAGCATATATCAATACCATGCAAAAGCATGGATTAAAGGTCACGCCGGAGATGATATATGAAGGAGATTATTGGCGAAATAGAGGCGACGAAGCGGTAGAGTGGTTGTTAAAGGACCCGGATAACTGGCCTGAGGCAATTGTTTGCGCCAATGATTACATGGCTATCTCCATTTGTGATTCATTGAATAAAAAGGGTATTAAGATACCGGAGCAGATTTGTGTATCCGGTTATGATGATATTGAGGAAGCAAGATGTTCCATTCCACCACTTTCCACCATACATGTAAAAGGTGGAGAGCTGGGAAAAAAAGCCGTGGAATTATTGGAAGAGCTTTGTGAAACCGGAGAAGAGAAGAAGGATGTATATATCGTGGGAACTCCGGTATATCGGGATTCCTGTTGTGCACAAAAGGAATGGGATATGTATTCCATTAAGAAGCTTTTGACGGATAAGGAATATATCAATCAAGTATTTTTTACCCTTACTGCCATGTGGATTGCGTTTGAAAGTGAAGAGGATTTCGTAAGTTTGATGATGGCAGCAACTGCATATATCAGTAGGAAACCGTATGGTCAAATATATGTGTGCTTGTGTAAACCTGAGGACATGGAACAGGAGAGTAGTGCTTTACAGCAGCGGTACTCTGAGAAAATGATACTTAGGGCAATTGTGCAGAACGATGCCTGCGAGTTTACGGATGTAACCTTCGATAGAAGAGATATTCTGCCGGCAGGATATATAGAACCGGATGATATGATTTATGTGCATCCATTGCATGGTTTGAATAAGTGCCTGGGGTATGTGGTCGTAAAGAACTGCTATCTGGCCGGTATGAAATATTTCTTTACCCGTTGGGTTCAGGATATCGGAAATTCCTTGGAAAAGCAGGTAATGTATGAGGAAAGCAAGGAATTGATGGAATTGCGCCAGAACTATCGACAGGATGCATTAACCGGTATTGGTAATCGTAGAGAACTGGATAATGTTTTGCGTAAGTACAGTAATGCAATCGTTATTACGGGCGGTTTTTGTATTATTAGCGTAGACATGGATGATTTGAAAAAAATTAACGACAGCTATGGACATTTGGAAGGTGATGCTGCGCTTTGTCAGGTGGCGAAAGTATTGAAGGAAGTAGCCGGCGATAAGGGAAGTGCCTCACGTATAGGCGGTGATGAGTTCGTGGTATGTGTCAGAACCAATCAACAGGAAGAGGCAGAGCAATATGTCCAAAATATTAAGCAGCGGGTGGATGAGTTTAATGCAAGCGGTGTGAAGCCATGGTATCTCCATGTGAGTGTTGGATATGCTTTCTGCAGAAATATGAACAGTATTTTGCTTGCCATAGAACAGGCGGATAAGAATATGTACGAAGCGAAGCGTATCTGGAAGAGCCGCCGGAAGTAAAAGGGAGAGACAAATGAGTAATAAGCGAGAGGACTATATTAATTGGGATGAATATTTCATGGGAGTAGCCCATCTTTCCGGTATGCGCTCTAAGGACCCCAATACCCAGGTTGGTGCCTGTATTGTCAGCAACAATAATAAAATATTATCCATGGGTTATAACGGATTCCCGGCAGGTTGTTCCGATGAGGAGTTTCCCTGGGGACGTGAAGGAGATGAATTGGATACCAAATATCCCTTTGTAACCCATAGCGAACTTAATGCCATCTTAAATTACAGAGGTGGTTCTTTGGAGGGAACAAAGCTGTATGTATCGCTTTTTCCCTGTAATGAATGTGCGAAAGCCATCATACAGGCGGGTATCAGAGAAGTGGTATACGACAGTGACAAATATAACGGGACTCCTTCTGATGTGGCTAGTAAAAAGATGTTTGATGCCGCAGGTGTAAAGTATATGAAATACCAAAGAAGCGGTAAAAGGTTGGAGATTGAAGTATAATGGGACGGTATTTGAAAAGGGGGATACTGGTGGCACTTTGTGCAGTGCTGTTAGTGTGCTTGCAACCGGTCCTGGAAGTGGTGGCAGACAACTGGCAGGAACAGATAGATGCAGCTCAACAAAATAAGAATGAGCTGGAACAGATTATGGATGCCCACGAAGAAGAGCTGAAAGGACTTAAAGGTGAGCAAAACGATCTTCAAAAGAGATTGAATGAGCTGAATGCAGAGCTTACGGCAGTGAGTGAGCGGCTGGCAGATTTGGAAGAGCAGATTGCTACTAAAAAGCTGGAAATAGAAGATACAGGAATTGCTTTAGAGGAAGCCCGTGCCAGCGAAGCCGATCAGTATGAACGGATGGAGAAGCATGTAAAGTACAGCTACGAAAGGGGTTCAATGGGATGGTTGGAGGTAATCCTTGGAGCAGACAGCTTTGCATCCATGTTGAATTTTGCTACTTATTTTGAAGGGGTGGCAAGCTATTCGGATCGTATTTTGGATGACATTATCGAGACCAGGGAATTTATCGAGGCGGAAGAAAAACGCCTGGAACAGGAAAAGCTGGATTTGGAGATTTTGCAGATCAATGCAGAAGCGGAAAAAAGTAAAGTGGATGGTCTGATTGAAGAGGTCAGAGCCTCTATTTCCAAGTATGAAGACCAGATTGATGATGCAGAAGCAGCAGCCAGAGCCTACGAGAAAGAAATGAAAAAACTGGAGAAGGATTTGAAATATCTGAAAAAGAAGCTGGCGGAGGAGCAGGCCATGTCACAGCTTGCAGCCAACAGTGAATGGAGAGATATTTCGGAGGTAACCTTTGAGGAGGGAGATCGATACCTTCTGGCCAATCTGATATACTGTGAAGCCGGCGGCGAACCCTATGCAGGACAGGTGGCGGTTGGAGCAGTGGTAATCAACAGAATGCTCAGCTCCCGTTTCCCTGATACCATAGTAGGTGTAATTTATCAGAAACGGCAGTTCTCTCCGGTGGGCAGCGGGCGATTAGAGCTTGCTTTGGCGAAAAATAAAGCCACACCAAACTGTTATAAGGCAGCAGACGAAGCTATGGCCGGATTGTCCAATGTGGGTAATTGTGTATTTTTCAGAACGCCTATCCCGGGACTTACCGGTATTTCCATCGGCGGACATATATTTTATTAAGCAAAAAAGCCTTGGACTTTAAAGTCCGAGGCTTTCCATTTTTTCAAGCAGTTGGGAGAAATCTCCCTTATGTATGATGTTAAGTAATTTATCCAGCTGTCGTAAGGAACGATTCAACTGAGTGCCGCTAATGAGTGCCTGTTCCTGGGCATCTGCCAGTTCGTCCAAATCCATAACATGAACTTTGCCGTCGGGATACAGAATTACATCCGCCAACAGGTCAGTGATAATCAGAGAATCATCCTCATCGTTCTTTTCAAATTCCACAATATCACAGTAATAATACAGAAGCTGTCCGTCATGCTTATAGAATTTACTTACTTTAAAGCCTTCCTTAAAGAAATAGCAGGAACAACCATGTGAAAATTCAGTCTTGGGCTTAAGGGTTTTCCAGGAGGTAATCAGCATTTCGTCAGAACAATACTCTACCGTATCATCCTTTAGTAAAATACATTCCATTGGTATCAGTCTCTTTCGGTATAGCTTTGAAAAATTCATAATAGCACCTCCCAAAAACAGTCTGTATGATATTGTCCTTTTGAAAAATACTACTACTATTGGAAGGGGAAGTCAATGTATTTTAAGAAAGCGGTAAAAATTTTGCGGTAAAGAGGATTTTAGGTAGACATTTCGGAGAAAGTTCATTATAATTGATACATAATGCGTTAAAATGGGCTTTTAATATTGGTGAGTCCGATGGAGGCAGTTAAAGTGAAGAGAAAAAAGCCTTATGACAGAAGTGTTTTTCAAGCATTAACACTGATTTCCCAATTTGGAATCAATATGTTGGTACCCATCGGGCTGATGACTTTTTTGGGAGTGTATCTGGACAAGCGATTCGGGACATCCTATTTGGTGATTCTGTTGTTTTTTGTAGGAGCACTGGCCGGCGGACGCAATGTGTATCAGATGGCAAAAAAGTTTTTCGGAAAGAAAGAGCAGCAGGATGATAGAGAAAGTCAAAAAGATTAACAGAGCATTATTGGAGCTTTGGATAGGGATATTTTTTTGCGGATTGATATTTCAGTTTGCGGGTATGTGGTTTGCAGAGAATAAAGGATACTATACAGTGGCGTTGTGGATTGGTATTGTGCTTGCACTGGTGACGGTGGTCCACATGTATCGTACTCTGGACCGGGCGTTGGACCTGGGGGCAGGGGCACAAAAAGCGGTTACCGTGGCCAATATGGTCCGTTATGCCTGTATTGTAGCAGTATTCGCGATTGTGATGCTTTCTAAAGTGTTGAATCCCCTGATTACCTTTCTGGGGATCATGAGTTTGAAAGTAGCGGCGTATCTTCAGCCGTTTACTCATAAATTATGTAACAAGGTATTCCATGAAGTAGATCCGATTCCGGAGCCTTTGCCGGAGGAGGAATTTGAAGTTGATGATTCAGATACAGATATGGAAAATCGTTAAAAGTATTCAAGTTAAGGAGGTGAGAATATGAGACATGGACTCGTGTTATCCGGCGCTGCCGATATTGATTTTATGGTGCACGGCATTTTAAAATACAATTTTTTCGGTCATGAAGTGTGGATAACAACGACACATGTGTGTGTCCTGATTGTAATGCTGATCCTAATAGGATTTGGAATCATTGCCAGACGTACCATGCTGAAAGCCACCGAGGTACCGGGTACCTTCCAGAATGTTGTGGAATTTATTGTGGAAGCCCTGTCCAATATGGTATACGGTGTAATGGGTAAGAAAAACGGCTCACGATTTGTAAACTATATTGGAACCATTTTTATCTTTATTCTGTTCAGTAATATATCCGGTCTATTTGGTTTACGAAACCCTACCGCAGATTATGGTGTGACTTTGGCAATGGCACTGATAACCTTTACCCTGATTCATTTCTGGCAGTTCAAGAATAACAGTGTAAAGGATGTTTATGTTGGTTGGTGTTCCCCGTTGCCACCATGGCTTCCCATCTGGTTGCCCATTAACCTGATTGGTGAAATCGCAGTTCCGATTTCATTGTCATTGCGTTTGTTTGCAAACGTATTGTCCGGTTTGATTATGATGGCACTGGTATACGGTTTGCTCGGCTGGGTAGCAACTCTTTGGCCCGCGGCATTGCATGTTTATTTTGACTTGTTCTCAGGAGCAATTCAGACATACGTATTCTGTATGTTAACCATGACTTATATTTCCGATCAATTTGGAGATAAAGAGTAACAAATTAAGTAAATTTTTTGATGAAAATCAAGGAGGAAAATAAAATGGAATTCAATGAAAACTTTATTTTAGGTTGTTCTGCAATTGGTGCAGGTTTGGCAGTTATTGCCGGTATCGGACCTGGTATTGGTCAGGGTATTGCAGCAGGTCATGCAGCAGCAGCTGTTGGACGTAATCCCGGCGCTAAGTCTGATGTTACCACCACCATGTTATTGGGACAGGCAGTAGCAGAGACCACCGGTTTGTATGGTTTGTTAATTGCACTTCTGTTATTATTCGTAAAGCCATTAGTATAAGAGTGGTTTATAAGGAAGGAGACTAACAATGATACTATTAACGGCAAGTGAGTCCATGGAAAGATTGTTCGATCTGGACATGCAGTTAATAGCGGATGCCACCGGAATGATTATCGCTATCTTCGTTCTGTATTTAGCAATGAGTTATTTCCTGTTTGAGCCTGCGAAGAAAGTGTTAAAAAACAGACAGGACAGAATCAAGAACGAGTTGGATGAAGCCCAGACCAGTATGGAACAGGCGAATGCGTTAAAGGCAGAGTATGAGGAAAAGCTTAAGGATGTAGAGAAGGAAAAGCAGGAAATCTTAAGCGAAGCCAGAAAGAATGCTCTGAAGAATGAAAGCGAAATCATTGAAAAGGCTAAGGAAGAAGCAGCACGTATCATGGAAAGAGCACAGACAGAAGCAGCACTTGAAAAACAGAAGCTGGCTGACGATGTGAAGAAGGAAATGATTACCGTTGCTTCCGCTATGGCAGAAAAAGTGGTAGCTGCTGGCATGAATACCCAGATTCAGGAACAATTGATTGATGAAACTCTGAAAGAAATAGGTGACGGTACATGGCTAAGCTAATTTCCAAAACATACGGAGAAGCGTTGTTTGAAGTAGCCATGGAAGGACAGAAGACCGATTTGTTTCTGCAGGAGGCACAGGATATCCTGACTATTTTGGACGAAAATCCGGATTTAGACAAGCTCATGAAGCATCCCAAGGTTTCCAGACAGGAAAAGGAAGCCGTTTTGGACAATGTATTCCTGGGAAATGTGAGCAGGGAAATGACGGGCTTTATGAAGCTTCTTATCAATAAGGACAGATATAGCGAGCTTCCGAAGATTTTCGGATACCTGATTGAGAGAATCAAGGAAGAAAGAAAAATCGGAACCGCATATGTAACTACAGCTGTGGAACTGACCGCGGAAAAGAAAGAGGCTGTTAAGAATCGTTTGCTGGAAACCACTGAATATAAGACCATGGAAATGGTTTATGAAGTGGATGAAGCAATTATCGGCGGCATGATTATCCGTATTAAGGACAGGGTAGTGGACAGCAGTGTCCGCACTAAGCTGGAAGAAATGAAAAAACAATTATTACAAATTCAATTAGGCTAAGAGCCTGATGAAAGAAAGGTGCACCAATCCATGAATTTAAGACCAGAAGAAATAAGCTCTGTTATTAAAGAACAGATTAAGCGATATGCGTCTATTATGGAAGTAACTGACGTAGGAACAGTTATCCAGGTAGCGGACGGTATCGCACGTATACATGGTTTGGAGAATGCTATGCAGGGTGAGCTGCTGGAATTCCCCGGCGAAGTATACGGAATGGTACTGAACCTGGAAGAAGACAATGTAGGTGCAGTACTATTAGGTAGTGCCAAGAATATCAATGAGGGCGATACAGTAAAGACTACCGGACGAGTAGTAGAAGTTCCTGTAGGCGATGCTATGCTGGGACGTGTAGTAAACGCATTGGGACAGCCCATTGATGGCAAGGGACCTATTCAGACTGACAAATATCGTAAGATTGAAAGAGTTGCAAGTGGTGTTATTACCAGAAAGTCTGTAGATACTCCTTTACAGACCGGTATCAAGGCGATTGACTCCATGGTGCCTATCGGAAGAGGACAGCGTGAGTTGATCATCGGTGACCGTCAGACCGGTAAGACCGCAATTGCAATCGATACCATTATTAACCAGAAGGGACAGGGTGTTAACTGTATTTACGTAGCTATCGGCCAGAAGGCTTCTACCGTAGCAAATATCGTAAAGACTCTGGAAGAAGCAGGTGCTATGGACTATACAACCATCGTTGTATCTACCGCAAGTGACCTGGCTCCTTTGCAGTACATCGCTCCTTATGCCGGCTGTGCAATCGGTGAAGAATGGATGGAAAAGGGCGGAGACGTATTGGTTGTTTATGATGACTTGAGTAAGCATGCAACCGCTTACCGTACACTCTCCTTATTACTTCGTCGTCCCCCCGGACGTGAAGCTTACCCCGGAGACGTTTTCTATCTGCATTCCAGACTTCTCGAGAGAGCAGCAAGAATGAATGAAGAATACGGCGGAGGTTCTTTAACAGCACTTCCCATTATTGAGACCCAGGCAGGTGACGTATCTGCTTACATCCCTACTAACGTAATTTCCATTACAGACGGACAGATTTATCTGGAAACCGAAATGTTCAACGCAGGTTTCCGTCCTGCTATCAATGCAGGTCTTTCCGTATCCCGTGTAGGTGGTGCGGCGCAGATTAAGGCTATGAAGAAGATTGCAGCTCCTATTCGTACCGAGCTTGCGCAGTATCGTGAATTGGCAGCATTTGCACAGTTCGGTTCCGAACTGGACGATGATACCAAGGAGAAGCTGGCTCAGGGTGAAAGAATTAAGGAAATCTTAAAGCAGCCTCAGTATGATCCCATGCCTGTACAGTATCAGGTAATCATCATCTACGCAGCAACCAAGAAGTATTTACTGGATGTTGCAGTTGCGGATATTACCAGATTTGAAAAGGAATTATTCGAGTTTATCGATACCAAATATGCAGAAATTCCCCGTGCAATCGCAGAAGAAAAAGCTATTTCCGATGCAACAGAGGAATTGCTGGTGAAGGCAATTACAGAGTTTAAGGCTCAGTTCTAAGAGGAGAAATTACTATGGCATCAATGCGAGATATAAAGCGTCGCAAAAGCAGTGTCCAAAGTACACAGCAGATTACCAAAGCCATGAAGCTGGTTTCTACCGTAAAACTGCAGCGTGCCAGAGCAGCAGCAGAGCGTTCCAAGACCTACTTTGAACATATGTATAAGACTGTTCAGAGTATTTTGGCTAAGACCGGAGATATGAAACACAAATATCTGCAGGAAAGTGAAAATCCTAAGAAAGCAGTGATTGTGATTACCTCCAACAGAGGTCTTGCCGGCGGATACAACTCCAATATCATCAAACTGATTACCCGTCATGAGACATGGAAGCAGGAAGATGTAGTGGTGTATGCTATCGGTTCCAAAGGACGTGATGCCCTGGCAAGAAGCGGATATGAAGTGAAAGAGGACTGGTCAGATATTGTAGAAGAACCCGCCTATGCAGATGCAATGGTCTTGACGGAAAGACTGTTAAAGTCATTTGAAGAGGGTGAAATCGGCGAGATTTATCTGGCATATACCGCTTTCAAGAGTACGGTAACTCATGTGCCTACGTTGTTAAAGCTATTACCGGTTGCCAAGGCAGAAGCTTCTGAGGAAGAGCAGGAAGTAACGGATAACGTTCTTATGAACTTCGAACCGGAGGAAGAAGCCGCATTGGATTTACTCATTCCCAAGTATATCACCAGCTTGATCTATGGTGGTCTTGTGGAAGCAGTAGCCAGTGAAAACGGTGCCCGTATGCAGGCTATGGACAGTGCGACCAGCAACGCAGAAGAAATGATTAGCGATTTGACGCTGAAATATAACAGAGCACGTCAGAGCTCTATTACACAGGAATTAACAGAAATTATCGCCGGAGCAGAGGCTATTTCGTAAGCCCGGCAGAAATGAGGATTAAGATGACAGGAAATAATAAAGGAAGGATTAGCCAGATTATCGGTGCGGTTTTGGATATCCGCTTTGCAGGCGGCAACTTACCCGAGATTAATGAAGCTATCGTCATTCCACGTCAAGATGGTACGGAGTTGACCGTTGAGGTTTCCCAGCATCTTGGAGATGATACCGTCAGATGTATCGCTATGGATAGTACTGATGGTTTAGTACGTGGTATGGATGCTATCGCTACAGGCGCTCCTATTTCAGTACCTGTAGGCGAGAATACCCTGGGACGTATCTTTAACGTACTGGGTAAGCCCATTGATAATCAGCCGGCACCTACAGAAGTTTCTTATGAGCCCATTCACAGACAGGCACCTAAGTTTGAGGAGCAGGCTACCGAAAAGGAGCTTTTGGAAACCGGTATCAAGGTCGTTGACTTACTTTGCCCTTATCAGAAGGGTGGTAAGATCGGTCTGTTCGGTGGTGCGGGTGTAGGTAAAACCGTATTAATTCAGGAGCTGATTCGTAATATTGCAACAGAGCACGGTGGATACTCTGTATTTACCGGTGTAGGTGAGCGTACCCGTGAGGGTAATGACCTTTACCATGAAATGAGAGAGTCGGGCGTTATCGACAAGACCACCATGGTATTCGGTCAGATGAACGAGCCCCCCGGAGCTCGTATGAGAGTAGGTCTTACAGGACTTACCATGGCGGAGTATTTCCGTGATAAGGGTGGTAAGGACGTATTGTTATTCATTGACAATATTTTCCGTTTCACTCAGGCTGGTTCAGAGGTATCTGCGTTACTTGGACGTATGCCTTCTGCAGTAGGTTACCAGCCCACATTGCAGACAGAAATGGGTGCTTTGCAGGAGCGTATTACTTCTACAAAGAATGGTTCCATCACTTCCGTACAGGCTGTTTACGTGCCCGCGGACGACTTGACTGACCCTGCACCTGCGACAACCTTCGCACACTTGGATGCAACCACTGTATTATCCCGTTCCATCGTAGAGCTTGGTATTTACCCTGCAGTAGACCCTCTGGAGTCTACCTCGCGTATTCTGGATCCCAGAATCGTTGGTGAAGAGCATTACAATGTGGCACGTGGTGTACAGGAAATCTTACAGAGATATAAGGAATTACAGGATATTATCGCTATCTTGGGTATGGACGAGCTTTCTGAAGCCGATAAGCTGGTAGTTTCCCGTGCAAGAAAGATTCAGAGATTCTTATCTCAGCCTTTCTTCGTTGCTGGACAGTTTACCGGTCTGGAAGGTAAGTATGTACCGATCAGCGAAACCATCCGTGGATTTAAGGAAATTCTGGAAGGTAAGCATGATGATATACCTGAAGGTTACTTCTTAAATGCAGGAAGCATCGATGATGTTTTGGCAAAGGTTAAATAAAGGAGTAGATTCCTATGGCAGAAAGTAGCTTTGAATTAAAGATTATAACACCTGACAGAGTGTTCTATGAAGGCACCATTGATATGCTGGAAATGAATACTACCGAAGGTGAAATCGGTGTGTTACCGGGACATATTCCCATGACAGTTATCATCAAGCCGGGCGTAGTTAAGATTTATGAAACAAACGGTGAGACCAAAGAAGCTGCCATGCATGCCGGTTTTGTAGAGATTCTGCCGGATAAGGTGACGGTTTTGGCAGAAATCGCCGAGTGGCCGGGAGAAATCGATATTGCGAGAGCAGAGGCTGCACGTGCCCGTGCAGAGGCCCGACTGCAGGAAAAGAATCCTGAAATGGATATGGCAAGAGCAGAGATTGCTTTGCTTCGTGCAATTGCCCGTATCAGTGTTCTGAAATAAAGATAAGTATTAAGAGGTGGTTCTGACAACAGAACCGCCTCTTTTGCATATGATAAAGAAAAAGATGAAGGATTGACGGTATGGATTTTCGGCATCGAATTTTGCCTTTTTATATGACCTATCCGGAGGTCACCGGTCGTACCTATGAGCAGGACCGGGATGTGATGAGAGACTTGGAGTACCTGCAGCAGCTGTATCCTTTGGAGGTTAAATATTTTCAGAGAAGAGTGGGCGAAATCTTAGACAGGATGGATTATGAGGGGAGTATCATCTATGATGAATACCCGGACAGATTGGGATTGGAAAGACTTTTGGAGAGCATCTGGACCATCATTAAGAAAGAGGAATGGGAAGGAGAATCGGATATTTCCGACAGCGCGGAAACATGGGAATGGATTAAAGCATTGCTCTTTGTTTTATTAAATACAGAGATATATAAACGCAGAAATGGCAACAGAAGGCGCTTCCCCAGATTATATTGAAGGATTTTAGAAGAAAAGGTGCAAATCATTAGGCGATTTGCACCTTTTGTGGTATACTGTTACAAGAGTGAAAGATATGAGGAGGCGGTAGGCATGAAAATAGGTATTATTGGTTATGGAAGCATGGGCAGAATGTTTCTGGAGAAAATGTCCGGGACGGCTGAATTTGCGAAGGAAGAATATTTGATAGCAAACAGAACACAAGCAAAGATAGAACATTTAAGAGATACCTATCAGGTATGTGACAGCAATGCGCAGTTGGCTGCCGAGGCAGATATTATTTTCTTATGTGTGGAGCCTTCTGAGATGAAAAAGGTACTGACAGACATTCAACCGGTAGTGGGTAAGGCGACATTTTTAGTTTCCCTGAACGGTAGTATTCAATTTGCCCAGATGGAGCAGGTGTGTAAGAATAAATTTGCAAAAGTCATTCCCAGTGTGACTGCTGAAGTAAATCAGGCTCAGACGCTGGTGTGCTTTAATGAGTTGGTGGAACCACAGGAACGAGAGTTGTTAATGAGGCTCTTAAGTTGCATGGGAGATGTAATGGAGCTTCCGGAAAGTGAGATTGGTATGGGTTCTGAGTTGGTGAGCTGTATGCCGGGCTTTATCGCTTCCATCTTTCATGAGATTTGTACAGTGGCTGCAACCCATACCATGATTCCGGAGGAGCAGATTATAGAGATGGTGTTAAAAACCATGGCAGGTACCGGTCGGTTAATGTTAAATAATAAATATACCTTTGAAGAAGTAATTGGTAGAGTGGCAACTAAGGGCGGTATTACAGAAGAAGGTGTGAAGGTGATACATAACCGATTGCCGGAAGTGATGGAGGAGTTGTTCCAAAAGACACTGGAGAAAAGAAGTCTGACCACTCGTAAGGCAAGCGAGATGTTTGGAGAGTAGGAGAATTCATGATTACTTTAAACGAATTGTTATCACAGATTTTGAATAAGGATTTGGTGCAAATCATTTTGAGTAATTCTCAGGACAAGGAGTTTGCAGCGAAGGTAAAGGTGCGTCCTGTGCTTATCAAAGGAGAGCTTTTATTTCAGGAGACCTTGTATCGCGGTACCCAGGTATTTCATGAGAATTATGATGGGACAGATATGGTTGCAAGGGTGGAAACATTGTTAACCGAAACATTCCGTCAGGGAGAGTTTCAGGGTGGTAATATGAATGCCACTGTACTGGTTAGTAAAAAAGGGAAGATGACCATTAAGACGAAGCAGTTGCAGGGAAGTGTTCCTAAACAACGTGAACTGTCCGATTTGTCTCACAATAGGGAGAAGCAATATATCCTGCAGGAGGGTGTGCCTGTGGATTTTCTGGTAGGCTTGGGCGTGCAGACACCGGAGGGGAAGATAACAAAGAACCGGTATGATAAATTCCGTCAGATTAACCGTTATTTGGAATTTATTGAGGATGTACTGGATAAGCTACCTACTGACAGAACCATACGGATTATTGACTTTGGTTGCGGAAAATCCTATCTGACCTTTGCCATGTATTATTATCTGCATGTTTTGCAGAAAAGGGATATTTGTGTGACCGGCCTGGACCTGAAAAAGGATGTAATTGTCCATTGCAATGAATTGGCGCAGAAGTGCGGATATGATAAGCTGACCTTTGAAGTAGGGGATATCAGTACCTATGAGGGCAGTGATGCGGTGGATATGGTGGTGAGCCTGCATGCCTGTGACACGGCTACGGATTATGCGTTGGATAAGGCTGTAAAATGGGGCGCAAGTGTAATTATGGCAGTGCCCTGCTGTCAACATGAGGTAAATAAGCAGATTGCCTGTAGTCAGTTGCAACCATTGTTAAAATACGGATTGATTAAGGAACGTATGGCAGCCCTGATTACGGATGCAGTCCGTGCCAACTTACTGGAAGAACAGGGCTATGACACGCAGATTCTGGAGTTTATTGATATGGAGCACACACCAAAGAATCTACTGATCCGTGCGGTAAAACGAAACGGTGCGGCTAAGATGACCAATCGGAACCGGGTGGAAGACACTCTGGAATTTTTGCAGATTGCCCCCACTTTGAAAAGGCTTTTAAAGGAGTAAAGGATGAAGCGTTTTATACTGAAGGCACTTACCTTTTTGGTGGTTTTTGTAAGTGCATTATTGATTATCAGTAAAATAATGAATCGGGATAATAACAGTATGACCAAAGAGATGTCAGACCCTACTTTGCCCATTGTCAGAATGCAGTCCGGAGAGGTTTTGTACAATGAACTGCATGGTTTGGTGAGTCAAACAGATATCTCCTTTCAGCGGGATACCATGACGGTTTTGGGGCCGGACAGACAGTTGGATTTCCAGGTGGAACTATTTGATATCAAGATTAATAAGCTGGCCATAGAAGTGCGTAGTATAGACGGAAGCCGTCTCATTGAGAACACAGAAATTACCAATTACCAATTATCCAAGGATACCTTGCTGGTGCAGACATCCGTTAAGGATTTGATTGAGAAGGATACGGAATATGCTTTGGTTGTAGTGGTTACGGATAAGAATGACAGAGAGATCCGTTATTATACCCGTATGATATGGAGTGAGAATCTTTATGCTGCTGAAAAACTGGTTTTTATAAAGGATTTTCATGAGAAGACCTATGACAGTACCCAAATAAATGATTTGGTGAAATATATGGAGAGTAACTCCAAAGGAAATAATACTACACTGCACAAGGTGGATATCCATAGCAGTATGAAGCAGCTGGGC
The DNA here is from genome assembly GCA_017520425.1 of Lachnospiraceae bacterium. GTDB lineage: Bacteria > Bacillota > Clostridia > Lachnospirales > Lachnospiraceae > Acetatifactor. Next base: position 37,081 of record JAFXFO010000028.1, read on the forward strand.
TGGGGCGAGTTGGAGGTCAGAAAGGTGAACGAGCCTGTACTGGAGCTTAAGGACATAAATCCCCAAACAGCTTCCGTGGCATTAAAAACCATTGTATCCACCGGCGCGGGAAAGCGCAAGGTGTATTATTTTGTGGAAGAGATTTACCGGATTCGATACACCACCGATAGAGTTTACCTGTTGGATTTTGAACGTACCATGACGCAGATACCCGACTTGAAGGGTAATATATATACCAACAATAAAATATATCTGGGCATTGTTTCCGAGCAGACTCCTTTGCGGGAAAGTGCTGATGGTAATATTATAGTGTTTGAGGTAGCAAACCGAATCTGCAGTTACAATATTACCACCAATAAGCTGGCACTCCTTTTCAGTTTTTATGATGAGGACCATGTAGATGCCAGGAGCCTATACGGACAGCACAAGATAGAGATTTTAGACGTGGACGAAGCGGGTAATGTACAGTTTTTGGTATATGGTTATATGAATCGCGGACGACATGAGGGTGAAGTTGGTATCCAGCTATATTCCTACGACAGTGATAAAAATACCATTGAAGAGGGGGTCTATATTCCCTATGACAAAACCTTTGAAATATTGGACTGCGAAATACAGAACCTTATGTATTGGAACAGGGAGGGTATCCTGTATCTGTATCTGAATCATGCCATATATGCCATGAAGATATCGGATATGACGGTGGAAAAACTGGCAGTGATGAAGGATGACCAATCCGTATTGATTTCTGATAATCACAATATGGTGGTGTGGTATGAGGAGAATTCTCTCAGTCTGATGAATATGTCGTTGCAGAAAAAGGTATCCTTGGAGGCGGTCGAGGGCGAAAACATATATGCCTGCGGATTTATGGGTGAGGACCTGATTTACGGCCGGGCCAGAAAGGAAGATATTGCCATGGATTCCACGGGCAAAATTCAGGTACCCATGTATCAGATTGCTATTTGCAATACCCAGGGAACCACATTGAAGACCTATGAACAGCAGGATATTTATATTACAGACTGTCAGGTAAATGGCAATCAGATTCTGTTAGAGAGGATTCAGAAGCAGGAGAAAGGCGGCTATAAAGAGATTGCAGCGGAACAGATCATGAACAGCGAAGTGATGGCGGAAGGTAAGAATAAGCTGACAGTGGCTGCTATTGATGTATATGAGCGCGTGGTACAGGTCGAAGTAAGAAACGCTATAGACAGCAAGAATATTCAGATTTTGACACCGAAGGAAGTAGTTTTTGAGGGACTCAGAAATGTGGCATTGGAGCCCGAGCAGGAAAGTCCGCGTTATTATGTTTATGACCGATACGGAGTATCGGGTGTATTCTTGGAGCCTGCATCAGCATATGCTTTGGCATATGACAATTCCGGTGTAGTGGTGGATGAAACGGGTCAAACCATATGGATAAAAGGAAACAGGGTGGCTAAGAATCAGATTATGGCTATTAAAGAGCAAGAAGCGGATAAGGAAGGCAAATCTTTGGCAATTTGCTTAGATACCATGTTGAAATATAAGGGGATTACAGTGGATGCGGAAGCGTTACTGGACAAAGGAATGAGCGCTTATGAGATTTTGCAGGAGAACTTGCCGGATAGTCGTGTCATGGAGCTGACCGGTTGTAACCTGGATACAATATTGTATTTTACAAACCGTGATATTCCGGTACTGGGAATCGTGGAAGACGGGCGGGCAGTGCTGATTGTGGGCTTTAATCAATATAATATTGTAATTTTGGATACCACAACCGGAAAACTTGTGAAGAAGGGAATCAATGATTCTACAGAGTGGTTTGAGAAAAACGGTAACAGATTTATTACCTATTATCCTTTAACGAAATAAAAAAGGCCCTTACTGCAGAGGTTATCCACGCAGTAAGGGCTTTTTGCATGTTAAAAAATCTGTTTGCGATATTTATTTAGGCTAAAATACAGTATGGTACCCAGTACTCCGCAGGATAGGATTTCACCCACACCTACAGTAACTATGAAGTAAATTAAAGAACCTTCAAATCGGTACCCGTAGGAAAGAATCGGAGGGATGATAAGGGTATTGAAAAGAATGGGAGGCAGACAAGCCGCCCATTTGTACTTTTTGCCCCAATAGCGTGTACCAAATGCACCCAGTAAGGTGGCTATAGGTCCTAAAAGAATATCCCAGGCAATGCAACCGGTCAGTATATTGCTCAGTAAACAGCCTACATATAGCCCGGGTATCGCAGCGGGGGTAAAAAGGGGAAGTATGGTAAGTGCTTCCGAAAAACGAATTTGAATACTGTGATTAGCCAGTCCCAGAAAATTTGCTAACAAGGTAAGCATCACATATAGAGCTGCAATAATTGCAGCAGATGTCAGATGATAGGTTTTGTTTTGTTTCATAAATATGACTCCTTTAGTTTTGTTTTTTCGCCGTGCTACGGTTGGGTCAGGAAGGTTTCGAACTGACCAATATTACTTGAGTAAGTGTATCACAGAAGGGAATAGAATGCAATGAATTCCTATTTGTTTATTTATGCTTAAAAATCAGTCAAAAATGTAAATAATTTGTTAATTATAAATAGTTAAAGCTTGCGTATTTGAAAATATAGGTATACAATGTGAATTGTAGGGGCAATTTGTCATATACGCAAGATTTAACAATCTATTTAAGGCATATTGTAGTGGGGAATAGGATATGCATGGGGAAAATATGAGTAGAATCAGAGAGGGTGTAATGTATGAGTGTACAACAGAAAAATGAAAAGCAACCCATGTCGCAAGCTGCAATTTATCGACTGATGCTGATTTTGGTTTTTGGAGTTTCAGCGTTGTTCTTTTTGAAGAATGTATTTAGCAAGGATATGGTAGCTATTATTGTTATCGGCATATGTCTGGTTGTATTTGCTATTGCAGTGATTGTGTTGGAGAAGATGAAGACAGCGATGGTGATACGGCAAAGTTTTGTATCCATGTCCATCATCGGAGTGGTATTTATTATTTCCCTGTTTAGTGGTAAATCTTTTAGTGATGACTTTTGTTTATATCTGGCTGTAATCGGTTTGGCAGGTATGTATTTTAAGCCTAAGCTTGCTTTGTTACAGTTGGGTGTGGCAGACGTGGCGTTGATATTAGCCGCAATTATCCGTCCGGAGAAAACAGGTGGAATCGGTCAGTATATTCTTTGTATGGCCATGTTCAACTTGGCGGGCGTGTTAATTTATCTGGTTATTAAAAGAGGACGTGCATATATTGCAAAGAGCGATCAGCGTGCAGAAGAAGCGGAAAAGTTGATTGCATCTATTAAAAATATCGGTGAAGAAATTCACAAAAATCTGGTGAAATCCTCAGAAGCATATGAGGGATTGAATGCTATCAACAAGCAGCTGGAACACACTGCAGAAGGCTTACGTATGGGCTCTGAGAGCATTATTGCCGGCACGGATGAAGTGGTAGATGTTTGTGATGATATGCGTCAGAAGATTGTGATTACAGGCAATCATGTCAGCTCTTTGAATAACGATGTGAATCATTTTGAATCGGCACTTTCTGAAAATCATAAAAATATGGAAGATATGACCACGAAGATGCTCTACGTTAAGAAGTCCATGCAGGTCACCAGTCAGGTATTCCGGCAATTGGAAGACCAGATGCGACAGATTACGGAAGTTACGGAACAGCTGAACAAGATTGCTTCCAATACGAATATGCTTGCCTTAAATGCCTCCATAGAAGCAGCAAGAGCCGGTAAAATGGGTGAAGGTTTTGCGGTAGTGGCATCAAAAGTGCAGGAGCTGGCTGTGGACAGTAACAGATGTTCTTCACAGGTGGCAGCAGTGGTTAAAGCTATTATGAAGCAGTTGAAGGATACCACTATAGAAATCGAGGAAAGTGAAGAAGCAATACAAAGTTCGCTGGATGCATTGGAAGAGCTAGAAGAGGGGCGTAACCAGCTTAACAGCGGCTTTGCATCCCTGTATATGAATATCGGAGCACAGAATGATAATGTAGGTGCCATCGATAGAGAATTTGAGCAATTGAAGAACAAGGTATCTGCCATGTCTACTTTCACGCAGGTAAATCAGCATTCCGTAGAATCCATTACGGAAGCAATTGCGGCATACAAGGTTAATATGCAAAAGGTAATTGATGACAGTACCCATATTAGCAGTGTTTCACAGGAAATGCTGGCGACAGTTATGGAGATTGACACAAGAAGAGGTTAAATAAGGAAAGCCGGTCTTATGCCAGACCGGCTTTTCGCAACCGCTTTTGTACTACTTTGGCAGTTACATAAGCAATATAAAGTTTGATAAAATCCAATGGAATATAAGGAAGGGTACCAATCAGTACGGCTTCCTTTAAGCGGATGCCGCTTTGGTACATCAACCAAAGAGTACCGCAGGTATAACAAAGAATCAGACCAATCAACATCCCCGGAAGAATGCGCTTCAGGGGATTATTTTTGCTGTAAAAGGGGAGAGCGCACAGAGGAATGAGCAGGTATCCTAAAAGATAGCCTCCAGTAGGTCCCAGTAATATTCCGGCACCGCCCTGGAAGCCCGAAAACACGGGCAAACCGATAAAGCCTAATAAAAGGTATATAAGACAGCTTAAAAGCCCTGATTTCGCCGTTAAAAGGCATGTGGATAGGAATACTGCCAATAGCCCGAAAGAAATAGGCACCGGACTGAATGGGAGTACCACTGCAATGGGCCCAAGGATGCAGGTGATTGCAGTGGACAGACTCACATGGGCAAGTCCGGTGACTGTTGATTTATAGTTCTCCATTTTTATATCTTGCTACAACATTCTGGATTCTTTCGCTGGGACTTAATAAATCACTGATGGAAGAATCGTGGTTTAAAGTATCAATGATATAAGCAATATACTTACTCATATCGCAGTTGATATACCATTCGCGGCTTAACAGTTCTTCTGTCTGATAAATCAGGTTTGTGGTTAAGATACGGGTAATCAGACCGCTTTCATAAGCTTTATCAAACTTCTCCAGACCATTGGTAAAGAGACCGAAGGTGGAGAATACAAAAATCCGATTTGCTTTTCTGGCTTTTAATGCTTCTGCAGTTTCAATAATACTTTCACCGGAAGAAATCATATCATCGATGATGATAACATCCTTGCCGTCTACACTGGTACCTAAGAATTCATGGGCAACAATGGGGTTACGACCGTTTTCGATACGGGTGTAGTCACGTCTCTTGTAGAACATACCCATATCCAGCCCCAGTACATTAGCGATGTAAATAGCTCTCTTCATACCACCTTCGTCAGGGCTGATAACCATCATATGTTCTGCATCCATCTGAAGACCCTTTACATTTTTCAGAAGGCCTTTGATAAACTGATATGCGGGCTGTACAGTTTCAAAACCATGCAACGGGATAGCGTTCTGTACACGGGGGTCATGAGCATCAAAGGTGATGATATTATCCACACCCATTTGTACCAGTTCCTGCAGTGCCAATGCACAGTCTAAAGACTCACGGGAGCTTCTTTTATGCTGACGGCTTTCGTAAAGGAAAGGCATAATAACCGTGATACGGCGGGCCTTTCCGCCCACGGCAGCGATGATTCTCTTTAAATCCTGGAAGTGGTCGTCCGGTGACATATGGTTCTTGTGACCACAAAGAGAATAGGTCAAGCTATAGTTACATACATCGACAAGAAGGTAAAGGTCAGTTCCTCGAACAGACTGCATGATCATACCCTTTGCTTCACCGGAACCAAAACGGGGTACCTTCGCGCTTAATAAATAGGAATCTCTCTGATATCCGGAAAAGGCAAGGGAATCCTTGTGCTCGCTTTCACGCTCGGTTCGCCATTTTACCAGATATTTATCAATCTTATCGCCAAGAACTTTGCAGCCCTCCAGAGAAATAATACCCAGAGAACCTACGGGTATAGTCTCTAAGTTTCGCTTTTCTTCACGGTTTGGCATGAAATAATCCTCACTTTCTTTTCGTGCATTTTATTTTTTCGGGAACAGCTTGCCCGATAGTTTTCTTTGGATTCGGATATCCTGACCGGTCAACTTACAAATAGAATAATTGCTGGTAATACGGGAAAATACACGGTCGGAATACCGGTCACGCAGTTCCTCCAGACTTAAGTTTGTGGAAATGATGGTGGACTTCTGCCGCATGTGACGCTCGTTTAATAATCCGAATAATTGGGAGGTGACAAAAGAATTGGTTACTTCCGTACCCAAATCATCGATAATCACCAAATCACAATTGTAAAGGTCTTTGTAGAAATTGTAAAGAGATTCTTTTGATTTTGTGTCAAAGGAATATCTGGACAGGGTTTCAAACAGACCGCCTGCACTGAAATATATCACGGAATGACACCGTGAAAGCAGTTCTTTGGCTATACAGCCGGACAAAAAGCTTTTGCCGGTACCGACCGTACCATAAAAGAATAAGTTTTGATAATGATTCTCAAAGCCTGCTACAAAGTCTTTGCTTACGTTAACAGCATTTTGGAAGCGTGTCAAATCCTCACCCTTATAATATTCGTAAGAAAGGGTGGAAAAATTCTCTCTCTCAATCATATCCTGAATATTGGACTGCTCATAAAGGAGAGTGATTTCCTGTCTGCGGAAGCAATGACACTTTTCGCTACCGATATAGCCGGTGTCCTTACAGTCCGGGCAACCGTAAATAGGCTCCAGGTAATCTGCAGGCATATTGTGTTCGGCTAAAAGCTGACGGCGTAAGGCTGCATTTTCGGCGATTTGCCGGCGATACTCTGTCATGCCGCTTTCGTCACCGTCTATTATCAGTCGAGCCTTCTTCGCAGACAAAGAAGCTACTTCATCTTCCAACTGCTTATATTGGGGAATGAGGGTATATACTCTGTTCCTGCGCTGATTTTGTTCATGGAAATTTGAAAGCTGGCGCTCTTCATAGCCCCGTATAATCAAATCATGCTGTTCTTTGGAAAGTGACACGAGTATCTCCTCCTCTTAGTTACTGAGTAATTCCTTTTCTAATTCTGCAAAATCATATGTATTCTGTGCAAACTGGTTGAAGCGATTGGAATTTGCGGTTTTGTTTGCCGTTTGCTTCTGCTTTTGCTGATAATGATTGTCCAGTACGGTAATGTCCGCCTTGTGATGTACATTTTCTTTTTTCCAGCTGCTTAAAATCCCTTCCGCATATTCAAAGCGGTGCTTGTCCGTAGCCAAAACGGTACGTTCACAAGCCTCGATAATAATATCATTGCTAAAGCCGTATTCATTGTTCCAGCGACGTATGAATTCCAGCTCCTTGTCGGTGGGAGCTCCGGATTTGCCTAAGGCATTCATAATGGAATATACAGATTTGTCGTACTTGGCAGCCATTTTTTCTGCCTGCTTGGGAGTGGTAATGCCTGCCTCAGCCCAATTTACGGCAACCTTCTCCATATAGCGGAAGTCTCGTTTGCCTCTGTCCACACAGTACTGAATCAGATAATCAATCAAGTCATCCGAAAAATGTAATACATCGCTCATGAAGTAGATGATTTTAATATCATTTACGGTAAGAGGTTTGCCCACATAGGCCTGAGCTACATACAAAAGCTGGGCGGTATTGTCCTGTGCTTTAAAAGCACGAAGCTGGTCCATGGTATAAGCCGGCTTGATGTATTCCGGTGCCTTTTCCTCCGCTGCTACAGGTTCAATAGGAGCGAGGGGAGCGGTAATCTGCTTATCGGCATCTGCAGGGGTGGAAAGCTTCACGGAAATAGGTGTTACCGTGGCCATGGAAGTCTTGGGACTCGGGGCGGCAGGTAAGCTGTGGAAGCGGATTCCGGTCAGATTCTTTTCATTATCGTACTCTAAAGAAAGTAACTGCTGTAGCTCCCAATACTTCAGAGCACGCAGAACTTCCTTCTCGGAATGTCTGAATTTGGTCACAATGTCTGCCACACTGACAGGCAGATTGGCAGAAATCATGCGCAATAAATAAAGATAGACCTGAAGCTGGGCTTCATTGGCGTCCTCCATATAGTGATCAATAAAGTAATTGGAAATCGTAGTATATTCACTTAATTGTTCTTTGTATATGTTTAACCCACCCATTGCATCAAGTCCTTTCGTGTATATCCTTCCCTGTATACGCCCGTGCGTGGGCGGACATGGGAAAGCAAAATGAATTATAGCATAGGGCATTTTAAAAAGAAATAGGCGAAATGCCGAAAAGGTTTAAGTGACTTTCGGCAGTTGTAAAATGTGGATAATGTGGAAATTGTGGATAGGAAACACCGTATTTTGGAAATGTCAAATAAAAACTTCCTAAAACTGTTGGTGTAAATGCTTCCATAGTTTTCCACATATTACAAAAAGATATCCACAGATTTCCTTTATCATCAAAGGAAAAGTATCTGTGGATATTGTGGATAATTAATTGCCGAGAAGGGTTTCGCCGATTTTATACACATCTCCGGCACCCATAGTTATCAACATGTCATCTTTTATACAATTTTCCAGTAAGAAATTTTCGACTTCATCAAAAGTTGGGAAATAGAAACATTCCTTTCCTAAATCCTGAATGGCCTTCTGTAAATCCCGGGAGCTGATACCTAAAGTATCCTTTTCGCGGGCGGCATAAATGTCGGTCAGAATGATCTTGTCAGACAGACAAAGAGCCTTTGCGAAATCCGGCAGCAGTGCCTTGGTACGGGTATAGGTATGGGGCTGGAATACGCACCAAAGGGTATGGTGGGGCTGTTTTTGTGCCGCCTCCAGGGTGGTGGTAATCTCGGTGGGGTGGTGTGCATAATCGTCAATAATGGTGACACCGCCGATGGTGCCCTTGTGTTCAAAACGTCTGTTGGTGCCGTGGAAGTTCTCCAAAGCGTCCTCAGCCAATGCAGTATCAATAGAAAGAAAATCAGCCAATGCCAGCGCTGCTAAAGAGTTCATAACATTGTGTTCGCCGGGAACCTGAAGTGTTAGCTTGCGTGCACCCTGAGGAGATACTGCAGTAAATTCAGGGTAACCGGCCGGGCTGTAAGTCAAATTGGCAGGGCGATAGTCGCAGTCTTCTGCATGGCCGAAAGTAATCACACGGCAGGGCAGGTCACGGGAGATTTCTTCATAATTCTCAATGTCTCCGTTAATAATCAGACATCCGTCAGCCGGCAGAAGTTCTGCAAAGCGGCGGAAGGAGTTTCTGATATCAGCCAGATCCTTGAAGAAATCCAGATGGTCTTCCTCTATATTCAGAATGATAGACACTTTTGGGAAAAAGCTTAAAAAGCTGTTGGTATATTCGCAAGCCTCGGTAACAAAATAGTCCGAGCTGCCGATACGCATATTGCCGTCAATGGTCTTAAGAATACCACCAATGGAGAGGGTGGGGTCGGTGTTGGCCTTCAGTAAAATCTCGGAAACCATGGAAGTGGTTGTGGTTTTGCCGTGGGTACCGCTGATGGCGATGGGCATACCGAAATTCTTCATAATCTGTCCTAACAGGTCTGCACGAAGCATATAGGGAATCTGTTTCTCTTTGATAGCCTGAAACTCCAAATTGCTGTCCTGTACGGCACTGGTCAGTACAGCCACATCAATATTCTCTGTAATATGGGAGGCACTTTCACCGTACTGTATGGAAATCCCCATATCCTTCAAGCGTTTGGTAATGGGAGATGAATGCCAGTCAGAGCCGGATACCTGAAATCCTTTGCTAAGTAATAATTCGGCCAGTCCACTCATGCTGATGCCGCCGATGCCTACAAAATAAATATGACAGGGTTTGTTAAAATCTATAATATACATGCCGTTTCCTCCGGAAAACTATTTGCCAAAATTTTCTTCATACTCAGAATACCACAAATGCAAGGGAATTGCCAAAACATTTTTTGCATCAAATTTGGTGAAAATATACCAGAATATGCCAAACCATATTGTCATATTTTACAAATAAAAAAGCCAATGTGTAAAAAAATAAAGAAATATATGTAAAAATCTCTGGAAAAACGCCGGGAAATCCTTTTCTTTTTAGTAAAAATCATTCACTTTCCATAAAAATTGTGTTATTATAGACTTGTACAAACCTGTAAAAGACTAGATTGAGGTGATGACATGATAAAAAAAGAAATGATAGCCATGCTGTTGGCAGGAGGACAGGGAAGCCGTTTAGGCGTTTTGACATCCAAGGTGGCTAAGCCGGCAGTTGCGTTTGGTGGCAAATATCGTATTATTGATTTCCCCTTAAGTAACTGTATCAATTCGGGAGTGGATACGGTAGGTGTATTGACCCAGTATCAGCCCCTTAGACTGAATACACATATCGGAATTGGTATTCCTTGGGATTTGGACAGAAATATCGGTGGAGTGACAGTGCTGCCACCTTATGAGAAGAGTAGTAACAGTGAGTGGTATACCGGTACGGCGAATGCGATTTATCAGAACCTGGATTATATGGAAGGCTTTAATCCGGAGTATGTGCTGATTTTGTCCGGTGACCATATTTATAAAATGGATTATGAGGTGATGCTGGACTTCCACAAAAAGAACGGAGCGGAAGTAACCATTGCGGTTATGCCGGTGCCCATGGAGGAGGCCAGTCGTTTCGGTATTATGATTACGGACGAGAACCGCCGTATCGTGGATTTTGAGGAAAAGCCTGCACAGCCCAGAAGTAATCTGGCAAGTATGGGTATTTATATCTTTAACTGGAAGACTTTGAAGGAAGCTTTGCTGGCTATGGTGGATCAGCCGGCCCTTGACTTTGGTAAGCATATCATTCCTTTCTGTCATGAGAAGGGAGCTCCTTTATATGCTTACGAGTTTAACGGTTATTGGAAGGATGTAGGTACTCTGAACTCCTATTGGGAGGCCAATATGGAGCTGATTGATATCGTTCCCGAGTTTAATCTTTACGAGGAATACTGGAAGATTTACACCAAGAGTGATGCGCTGCCGCCCCAGTATATTTCAGCGGACAGTGTAGTGGAGCGAAGTATCATCGGAGAAGGAACGGAAATCTACGGCAAGGTTTACAATTCCGTAATCGGACGCGGTATTGTGATTGGTAAGGATACCGTGGTGCGGGATTCCATCATTATGAACGATACGGAGATTGGTGCAAACTGTGAATTGAATAAAGCCATTATCGCAGAAAATGTTACCATTGGTGATGGTGTGAAGCTGGGTGTGGGTGAAGCTGTTCCCAATGATACGGCACCGCATATTTACAGCCATGATATTGTAACCATCGGAGAGAAGAGTGTGATTCCTGACGGAGTATCCGTAGGAAAGAATACCGTAATCTTTGGTGTGACCACGAAAGACGATTATGACAATGCTTACCTGGCAAGTGGCAAAACATTGATTAAGGCAGGTGAATAAGAGTGAAGGCAATAGGAATTGTTTTAGCGGGTGGTAATAACTACCGAATGAAGGAGCTGTCCCAGAAGCGTGCGGTATGTGCCATGCCTATCGCCGGCAGCTATCGCAGTATTGATTTTACATTGAGTAATATGTCCAATTCACATATTCAGAGCGTGGCAGTTCTGACCCAGTATAATGCGAAGAGCCTCAGTGAACATTTGAGTTCTTCCAAGTGGTGGGATTTCGGACGTAAACAGGGCGGTCTTTCCGTACTTTCGCCGGTGGTGACTCCGGAAAGCAGCAACTGGTATCGTGGAACCGCAGATGCCATTTACCAGAATCTGGACTATCTGAAAAGAAGCCATGAACCCTATGTGGTGATTGCTTCCGGTGATGGTATCTATAAGCTGGATTTCAATAAGGTGTTGGAATATCACATTGATAAGAAGGCAGATATTACAGTGGTTTGCCGTGATATGGAGAAGGATATTAATGTGGAGCGTTTCGGTACTCTTCGTATGAATGAAGATTACCGGGTGGAGGAATTTGAAGAGAAACCTTTGAAGGCCAAGACCAATACCGTATCCTGCGGTATTTACGTAATCCGCCGCCGCCAGTTGATAGAGATGATTGAGAAATGTGCGGAAGAGGACAGATACGATTTTGTTCGTGATGTACTGATCCGATACAAGGATATGAAGAAGATTTACGGCTACAAGATTAAGGAGTATTGGAGAAACATTGCTTCCGTAGAGGACTATTTCAACACCAATATGGACTTCTTAAAGCCGGAGGTACGTAATTACTTCTTCAAGCAGTATCCGGATATTTATTCCAAGGTGGATGATTTGCCGCCGGCGAAATACAATGTGGGTTCTGATGTGAAGAACAGTTTGATTTCCAGCGGTTGTATCGTAAATGGTGCAGTGGAGAATTCCGTGGTATTTAAGAAGAGTTATATCGGCAATAATTGCGTGATTAAGAATTCTATTATTCTGAATGATGTATATATTGGGGATAATTCATACATCGAGAATTGTATCGTGGAAAGCGGCGATACCATCAGAGAGAATTCGCGCTTTGTGGGAGAATCTGATATTAAGATTGTAGTAGAGCAAAACGAAAGATACGTTTTATAAAACTATACCAAGGGGGACATAAGTATGCAGATTACAGATGTACGTGTTCGAAAAATCACAAAAGAAGGTAAGATGAAAGCAGTTGTTTCTATCACCCTGGATGATGAATTTGTAGTACATGACATTAAGGTGATAGAGGGCGAGAAGGGGATGTTTATCGCCATGCCCAGTAAACCCACTGCAAACGGAGAGCACAGGGATACCGCTCATCCCATAAACTCCGCTACCAGAGATAATATGCAGAAGATTATCCTGGAGGCTTATGAAAAGGCTTTAAGTGAGCCGGAAGCGGAATAAGTAAGGATTTATAAAGTATCAAAGAGCGCAGCGTTAGTGATGGTCAGTAACGCTGCGCTGTGTTGTATGGAGGGGCCTTAGAATGAAAAAGATAAAATACTTGTTGGTATGTTTGATGCTTATGATTCTGATATCCAGCTGTCAAAACAAACAGATGGAAGCGTCCACGGATGAGGGGAGTGTTTCGAGCGAAGTGTCGGTGGAAATAAAAAAGGAAAGCACCCCGGATACCATAGAGGATGACCAATATGATTGGATATCGGATAGCGAGCGCTTGGGATATGACGATAATGAAGTGTTTGATGGGATGGCTAGTAAGCATCAGCATGATGTGGAATTTGTAGCAGCAAAGGTGCCTGGTCCGGATTATATACGGTGGTATTTTGATGTAGAGGGCGGAGAAGGGGTCTATTATGAGTATTATATGATAGGAGCGACAGATACATACTATAAAAATAGCACTTGGATTAATACTGACTTAACAGAGCTGCCTTGTGGGTTGCAGGATGGAGAATTGGCATATGTGAAAGCGAATACTACTTTTATTACAGGCGGGTTTTCCGGCTTGACAGATTTAGAGTTTGAAGAGATTAAGGAGTGCAGAAAAATCAGTATGGAAGAAGCTGCAAACCTGATAGAGATAGCAGATTTGTACGAGTGTGAAATACAGTATTGGGACGGCTTTAGCGGACTTGCCAGACATACAAAGATGGATGGTTATTTGTTTTCAGGATTTCTGAATAACCGGTATAAAGAATCGGAAGAGAAGGCGAATTGTTTCGTCGGTGAGGTCGCAATCAGTTATAATGGTGAAGTTATCGGTCTGTATAACCGACTGGAATTAGTAGGTGAGTACTTTGTGTTTTATCATCACGAGGGCGAGTGGAGCGATACCAGTCGGCCGGAATATGTTACAGTTGAGGATGTTGAAGAGATCTTGGATACAGGGAAGCTATATAATGACTATATGTTTGTGTTGAGTTATTAAGCTTTCAGAAAATGTCGGCAGAAAGGTGACTAAGGCAGGGATGTTAAGGATGATCTTGTGTATTATCTTAAATTTATAAGAATACATTGGTACTGCAAATTTGGTCATTTTATTAAGGGAATTGGACATATACAAAATAATAATTTCAATATGTCCAAAAAGTGAGTGATTTTAGGGGAAATTCAAGGATTTTTCGTGAGGTTTGGACATATAGAAAATAATGTGCTGAAAATGTCCACAAAATGGGGCTATCCGTGGACATTTGAGAAGGATAATTTCGTATATGTCCAAAACACTGTGAGAAATGCTTGAGCCGCATGGAAAATGGTAGATTTTTGGATGTTACGAGTAAGAAAATGCGTATATGTCCAATGAAGGAAGAAGATATATTACTTACCATTTATCGGAAATAGAAAGAGGTACAAAAGTGGAATGCGAAATTAGATTAGCGACGGGTGGCGAAATCCTCCAAGCGCTGGATTTGGCATGGCGTATGTTTGTAAAGTATGATGCACCGGACTATGGGGCTGAACATACAGAACGTATGCGGGTGGCTATAGAAGACAGATTAAAGGATTTAAGCATTTATAGCGAACGCTTGATGGTGGTTGCATTAGTGGATGGTAACGTGATAGGAATGCTGGAAACCTATGGAACAAATAGAATTTCTTTATTATTTGTTGACAGTGAATATCAGCGCAAAGGAATTGCCACAGCTCTGATGGATAAGATTGCCGGGGAACTAAAGGTAAGAGGTTATGATAAGATTGTATTGAATGCTTCTACCTGTGGTTTGGCGTTTTATAAACATTATGGGTTTGCTGTTTTGGAGGAAGAAAGGAATACAGATACTCCATGGAAAACACCTATGTGGTATCCGCTCAGTATGTAGAGATGTAAAAAACGAAAGGAGGACACAAGACGATATACAAATACAACGAAACCGTATCACCAATAGCATTATCAGATTTGCGGGAAACGGTAGGTTGGAACAGGATGGAGAAAGAGTACGAAAATCCATTGATGACATCCTATTTTCATATCGCCGTTTATGAAAAAGAGGAACTGATTGGATATATTGATTGTGTATCAAATGGTGTTACGGATGCGTACATTCAGGATTTGATGGTTCGTCCGGATTATCAGGGAAAGGGTGTGGGCACCGATTTGATGAATCAGATGATTAAGTATCTGAAGGAGAAGCGCATATATATCATTTCGGTTGTTTTTGAAGAGAGCTTAAAACCATTCTATGATAGATTCGGTTTCTACCACATGCTTTGCGGACAGATGGAAACGTACAATGGCTAAATTGCGGAGGAACCGTATGGGAAGAATTGTTGCTATCGGCGGAGGGGATTTAGAATCCAATCAGCCCATTCATAAATTTATTTTAGAGATGGAACACAAGGAGAGTCACAACTTCTTGTTCGTAGGAACTGCCAGCAGAGATGCAGAAGGGTATATAGATAGTATTAAGAATACTTTTGAACCACTTTGCTGCTGTGTCAAAGCATTGTGCTTATCCGCGAGAGAATATACGCCGGAAGAAATTGATGAATGTCTGCAGTGGGCAGATATTATCTATGTTGGTGGCGGTGATACCTTTTATATGATGGACGTATGGAGAAAATATGACCTTGATAAAAAGCTGAAAGAGGTCTATTTGAAGGATACGGCTATTTTGACGGGAATCAGCGCAGGGGCTATGTGTTGGTTTGATTGTGGACACAGTAACAGCAAAATATTCTGGAAGGATGAAACCATAGGATATGGCTGGGTGGAACAACTGCTAAATATTCATCCCTATGCCTTTTGTCCCCATTATGAGGAGAGAATCGAGAGCTTTGATAAAATGATTATGGAAAAGACCATACCCGGTCTTGCTCTGGATGCGGATACAGCATTTGTAGAGGTAAACGGAAGCATTACATATATCAAATGCAGGGAAACTTCCAAAGTTTATTTTTTTAGAAATGCTAATGGGGCGGTAGTGAAAGAGGAACTTGAGGCGGAGATGATTGGGTAGTAAAATGATTTGGGTGAGATTAAGTGGTCAAAGATTTGGTTTGGACATATATAAAAAAAGAATGTTCCAATGTCCAAAAAATGAGTGATTTTAGGGCAAATACAAGGATTTTTTGTGTGACTTGGACATATAGAAGAAAATGTGCTGAAAATGTCCACGAAATGGGGAATTTCATGGACATCTGAGAAGGATAATTTTGTATATGTCCAAAACATGCTGTAAAAGGCATAAAAAGTCCAAAATAACGCAGAAATTTGGATATTGGGGAAAAGAAAATGCGTATATGTCCAAAGAATGAGAGTGTGTCCGGTTAGAACGTTATTAGGTTGTCTGGAAGTGCATCATACGCTATAAACTCCCAATCTTGACAAGATATCCACAGGATACATATAATAGGGGTTGGTAACAGAAGAAGAGGAAAATAAGAGGATTGATATATGGCAGATGTATTTATTAGTCATAGTTCTATAGATAAAGAAATAGCGGACAAGGTCTGTGCCGCTTTGGAGGCCAAGGGGTTAACCTGCTGGATAGCGCCTAGGGATATTGTGCCCGGCAGTGAATGGGCGGTTGCTATCAGTAACGCTATAGCAGAGATTAAGGCCATGGTAGTGATTTATAGTGCAAATTCACAGCAGTCTACCCAGGTGCCCAAGGAAATCGCTTTGGCGGAAAAGCGGGGGAAGAATATCCTGCCATATAAGATAGATGATACGGAGCTGACAGGAGCCTTTGAATATTACTTGAGTGGTTCTCACTGGATTGTAGCTGATCCTAAGAAGGATGAGTATAAGCTGGACGAAATGTATGGTGTCATCGTGGGAATGATGCAGCAACCTACGCAGCAGATTACTAAGAATACTTATGTGGATAATCTGATTATCCATAATCCCGAGCAGGTGACTGTACAGGTGCAGGATGGGATGGCAGGCCTGAAAAACAGCAGGAAAAAAATATTATGGATTGTTGGTATTTTGGTAGCAATAACAGTGCTGGTGGTGGGTATCCTGCTGGTAGTGAAGCCTTGGCAAAAAGAAGAAAATCCGAGAGAAAAGGAAAAAGAAATTGCATCCGTAGAGCAATCCGAGGAGCAGGAGTCGGAAGAACTTACTGAAGACATCGAAATATCTCAGCAAGATACGGAACAGATAGATGTCGCGTACAGCGTAAAGAATGGAGAGATTGCTATTGACGGTTATTTGGGTACGGATTCCCATGTGGTGGTTCCGGCTACTATTAATGGTATCCCCGTGACAAGTATTACCGATAATGCGTTTCAGGACTGTAAGGATTTGCAGACGATTGAGCTGCCGGAGGGCTTAAAGACCATCGGTGCATGGGCATTTGCAGAAAGCGGACTCACACAGATTCAGATACCGGATAGTGTTTCCGAAATCGGTGAGAATGCATTTATCAATTGTGTTGCCTTGGAAAAGGTGAAGCTTCCCTGGGAACTTATAGAGATTAGTACCCGCTGTTTCTTTGGTTGTACAGGGTTGGTAGAACTCAATCTGCCCCAAGGTTTGCAAAGAATCGGAGATTGGTCTTTTGCCTATACACCTTTTATGACCTTGGAACTTACCGATGCTACCATAACAGAGATTGGAGTGGGAGCCTTCGCAAATTGTGAACAGCTGGTATCTGTGAAGCTGCCTTCCAGCGTGAAGCTAGTAAAAACCGGTGCTTTTCAGCATTGTGAGAAGCTGGCCTCAATGGTGATTCCGGATGGAGTGGGGGCGGTAGCCTACAGTGCATTTTATGGTGCGTATGATGTTATGATAGAGTATCAGGGTGAGTCCTATACACTGGATGAGGCAAGGTATCTTCCGATTATGGCATGGGAAGAATAAAGTAAAGGAAGAGAAGAAATGTATGTTATCGTAGGGCTGGGGAATCCCGGCAGAGAGTATCAAAATACAAGACATAATATCGGCTTTGATGTAATCGAAGCTTTGGCAGATGTGGCGGGGATTTCCGTGATGGAGCGAAAGCATAAGGCTATCATCGGCAAGGGTGTATTGGACGGACAGAGAGTGATTCTGGTGAAGCCCCAAACCTATATGAATTTGAGTGGTGAAAGTGTCAGAGACGTCATAGATTATTATAAGCTGGATGCCACACAGGATTTAATTGTGATATCCGACGATACCAGTTTAGATGTGGGTAATATCCGTGTGCGGAAAAAAGGAAGTGCAGGAGGCCACAACGGACTTAAAGATATTATCGCCCATCTGGGACATGATACCTTTATGCGTGTGAAAATGGGTGTGGGTGAAAAACCCAAGGGATATGATTTGGCAGATTATGTGTTGGGACATTTCACCGGGGATGAGAGAAAGGTGATGGACGAGGCGGCCAAAACAGCCGTAGAAGCAATCCGCATGATGATGAGCGGAGATATCGACCGTGCCATGAATCAGTTTAACAGGAAATCAACCCAACAGAGTTAGGAGTAGATATGCAGGCATTATTGGCACCGCTGACAGAGCTGGCAGAATACAGTGATATCAAAAAAGGGCTTCAGAAAAATAACGACGTAACTGCTATCAGCGGTTGCGTGGACTCCCAGAAGCTGCATATGCTCTATGGCTTGGCAGAGGGAATCCGATACAAGATTATCGTAACCTACAGCGATTTGCGTGCCAGGGAGATTTTTGAGGAGTACAGCTTCTATGACCGGAATGTGCTTTTGTATCCGGCCAAGGATTTGATTTTCTTTCAGGCAGACATACATGGGAATCAGCTGACAAAGGAGCGTATCCGGGTCCTGCGCCGTCTTTCGGAAAAAAAGCCGGTGACCATTATCACAACCTTTGCGGCACTGATGTCCCCCCAGGTTATGTGGGAGGAAGATAAGGATATTCTGCGAATCGAAAAAGGAAGTATCTTGGAAGAGAGAAGACTGGCTGAAAAGCTGGTCTCTTTTGGCTACGAAAAAACCTATCAGGTGGAAGCCGGGGGACAGTTCAGTATCCGTGGCGGCATCGTGGATATCTTTGATTTGACAGAGGAGAATCCTTACCGTATCGAGCTTTGGGGAGATGAGGTGGATTCCATCCGAAGCTTTGATGTATTGAGCCAGCGTTCCGTAGAAAAATTAAGCGGCGTGACAATCTATCCGGCTACGGAATTTATCCTAGAGGAGGACCGAATTCGTCAAGGATTGGATAAGCTGACGGCAGAGGCCAAGATACAGGAGGAAATCTTCCGTAAAGACCATATGCCGGAGGAAGCTCACCGAATTGCCACACAGGTAAAGGAGCTTCAGGAACAACTGTTAGAATTCCGCAATCTTTTGAATATAGAGGGGTATATCCGTTATTTTTACGAGGAATTGGTTACTTTGCCGGAAATCCTTTTAGGCTTGCAGAAGCAGGAGAAGAACCATTCTGTAGTATTCTTTTTGGATGAGCCCGCTCACATAGAGTCCCAGATGAAAGCTGTGGAACTGGAGTTTCGGGAGAGCATGGAGCAGAGGGTGAAAAAGGGCTATATTCTGCCCGGACAAATGCAGCTGCTTTGTAGCGGAGAGTATGTGGTGGCGAAAATGGCGAAGGCTCCGATTATCACACTTTCCATGATGGAAACAAGGAATAGCCTAATACAACCGGATAAGAAATACGGTATCAGTGCCAGAAGTATTGTGTCATATAATAATAGCTTTGAGTCTTTAGTAAAGGATCTGAAACAGTATCGAAAGAACGGATACCGTGTACTTTTGCTTTCCGGATCACGTACCAGAGCAAAACGTCTGGCAGAGGATTTGCGGGACAATGAATTGGCTGCGGTTTATAGCGAGGACCCCTTCCGTGAGGTGCAACCGGGAGAGGTATTGACCTACTATGGCCATGTGAAAAAGGGTTTTGAGTATCCCCTGCTTAAATTTGTGGTGATCTCCGAGTCAGATATTTTCGGAAAAGAGAAAAAGAAGAAAAAACGTAAACTTTATCAGGGTCAGAAAATCAATGATTTCAATGAATTAAAGGTAGGTGACTATGTGGTTCATGAGTCCCATGGTCTGGGCATCTACCGGGGCATTGAAAAGGTGGAAATGGAACGGGTAGTAAAGGATTATATGAAGATTGAATACCGCGATGGGGGCAATCTTTATATTCTGGCTACCGGTTTGGATGTTATACAGAAATATGCAGCTGCCGATGCAGCCAAAACACCGAAGTTAAATAAACTGGGTGGCAAGGAATGGGAAAAGACCAAATCAAAAGTCCGCAGCGCGGTGAACGAGATTGCCAAGGATTTGGTAGAACTTTATGCCCTCCGTCAGGAAAGTCAGGGCCATGCTTTTGGCAAGGATACCGTATGGCAGAGGGAGTTTGAAGAGATGTTTCCTTTTGAGGAAACAGAGGATCAGCTGCTTGCCATTGAAGACACCAAGGCAGATATGGAAAGCACGAAAATCATGGACCGTCTGATTTGCGGAGATGTGGGCTACGGTAAGACGGAGATTGCCATCCGTGCGGCTTTTAAGGCTGTACAGGAGGGCAAGCAGGTGGTATATCTGGTGCCTACCACCATATTGGCTCAGCAACATTACAATACCTTTGTACAGCGAATGAAGGACTTCCCTATCCGTGTGGATTTGTTGTCCCGCTTCCGTACTCCCGGTGAGATTAAAAAGAGTCTCACGGATTTGCAGAAGGGCTTTGTGGATATTATTATCGGTACCCACAGAGTATTGTCCCAGGATGTGGTGTTTAAGGATTTAGGACTACTTATTATTGATGAGGAACAGCGTTTTGGCGTGGCCCATAAGGAGAAGATTAAGAAGCTGAAGGAAAATGTGGATGTACTGACACTGACGGCGACTCCTATTCCTCGTACCTTGCATATGAGTCTGATAGGGATTCGTGATATGAGTGTGCTGGAGGAAGCACCGGGAGACAGATTGCCCATCCAGACCTTTGTCTGCGAATACAATGAGGAAATGGTACGAGAGGCCATAGTGCGAGAGCTTGCCCGGGAGGGACAGGTATACTATGTGTACAATCGTGTGAACAATATTGCGGATGTAGCAGCAGCGGTAGCCAAGCTGGTACCGGAAGCCAATGTGGCCTTTGCCCACGGACAGATGAAGGAGCATGAGCTGGAGAGAATCATGTTTGATTTTATTGCCGGTGAGATTGACGTATTGGTTTCCACCACTATCATCGAAACCGGTCTGGATATTTCTAACGCCAATACTATGATTATTCATGACTCGGACAATATGGGTCTGTCCCAGCTCTATCAGCTGAGAGGGCGTGTGGGACGCTCCAATCGTACCGCATATGCATTCTTGATGTATAAACGTGACAAGATGCTGAAGGAAGTGGCAGAGAAGCGTCTGGCGGCCATCAAAGAGTTTACGGATTTGGGAAGCGGCTTTAAGATTGCCATGCGTGATTTGGAAATCCGAGGTGCCGGCAATTTGCTGGGTATGAGGCAGCATGGACACATGGAGGCAGTTGGCTATGACTTGTATTGTAAGATGCTGAATGAGGCAGTGAAGCATGTAAAGGGAATTCCTACTGCCCGCGCGGATTTTACCACTACGGTGGATATGGATGTGGATGCCTATATTCCGCCCAGCTATATTGTAAATGAAGTGCAAAAGCTGGATATCTACAAGCGTATTGCAGGTATTGAGAACCAAAAGGAGCGGGATGATATGCTGGATGAGCTGTTGGATCGTTTCGGAGAGGTGCCTAAGAGTGTAGATAATCTGTTGCGTATAGCGCTTATTCGTGTGGCAGCTCACGAACTGTATATGACGGAAATCAAGGGCAAAAATGAAAGGATTCAGTTTACTTTCCGGCCGGATGCCCGGATTAAGGTGGAGAATATTCCGGAACTGATACGAAAGTATAAGGAAAATTTAAGCTTCACGGCGTACGGGAATCCATTTTTTACCTATCGGTATTACAAATGCGGTGTGGTAGAAAAAGACGCAGAAACTTTGCTGAGTACCGCAGAAAAGCTGTTACATGATATGAAGGAATTGTTATCAGAATAAGGAAATATATGGAGAGGACATGATTACATGTCCTCTTTTGTGTGAAAATTGCAAGAAAAACGATTGATTTGCCAATCAATTGTTGATTTTCGAGACAAAAAGTAGTAAAATAAAAGTGGTATAGAATCCAGGGACGGAGGTGAATATATGGACCGGATACGCAGAGAATATGACATTAGTGAGAATGAAGCCATTGTGATTAACGGATTGGAAGTAAATGCTTTGACCGGTCTGTATTTAAGTCATACATTCTTTGAAAAAGCAGAAGAGTTTTTGACGAGTATAGATGAGGAAGAATATTGTATTCTGGCCATTGATTTAGAGCATTTTCGCTTATTTAATAAAATATTCACCAGAGAACAGGGTGACGAGCTACTGAAGCGGGTGGCAGAGCGGTTAAAGGAATATCGGAAAGACCATGGCGGAGTCATAGGATATTTTGGCGGTGACAATTTTGCCATATTGACAAAGCTTGATTTGGGACGTTTCAAGGAACTCCACAGAGCTATTTCAAAGAAAGTGGCATATTGGAGTAATACGGTAGGCTTTCTGCCGGCATTTGGTGTGTATCCCATTACCGATACCTCCATAGGTGTTCCTACCATGTATGACAGAGCTACCATGGCTTTGAAAAAGATTGCGGGGAATTATGCCCAGCGCCACTGTATCTATTCGGAGGATATGGAAGAACAGGAAGAGGAAGAACTTAGACTTCTTTCTGAGATTCAGAAGGCGTTGAAAAATGAGGAGTTTACTTTTTATGTACAGCCTCAGTGTGATATTGCCACCGGAAAAATCGTGGGTGGCGAATGTTTGGTCCGTTGGATTCATCCGGAAAAAGGGTTGATTTCTCCCGGTGTGTTTATTCCGGTATTAGAGAAGAACGGATTTATTGCCAGTCTGGACAGATATGTTTGGCGCAAGGTTTGTGAGTGGTTAAAAAGCTTAATTGACAGAGGGATTCAGCCTGTGCCTGTATCCATCAATGTGTCTCGTATTGATATTTATTCCATGGATGTTCCGAGATTTTTGTTGGGACTGCTGGAGGAGTTTGCATTACCCTCTGATTTGTTGCATGTGGAGATTACCGAAAGCACCTATGTAGAAAATAATGATAAGGTTATCCGCACCGTGAAGCAGTTACGTGATGCCAAGCTTTGGGTAATGATGGATGACTTCGGAAGCGGATATTCCTCACTGAATATGTTGAGAACTGTATCAGTGGATGTGTTGAAACTTGACATGAGATTTTTAGATATTAAGGAGCAGGATGAAGTGCGCGGTGTCGGTATTTTGGAGTCAGTGGTCAATATGGCCAGACAGATGCGGTTGCCCATCATTGTGGAAGGTGTAGAGAATCAGAAGCAGGAAAGCTTCCTGTTGAAGATGGGCTGCAGATATTCCCAAGGATATTTCTACTACCGGCCCATGCCCGTGCAGGATTTTGAGACACTTATCAGTAACCCTCAAAAGCTGGATAAGGACGGCATATGGTGTAAGAGGGTTGAGTCTTTCCGCGTAAATGAATTTTTGGATAAGAATGTGTTTAGTGACACTTTGCTAAATAATATTCTGGGGCCTGCGGCTTTTTATGATATGTATGAAAATAATATTCGCATTACCCGTGTCAATAATCAGTATTATGAATTGCTTGGCGGAACCTCTAAGTCTGTTGAGGAGGATAATCCCAATAAGCGTGATTTTCTTCTTCACGTGAATAGTGAGGATAGAGAAAAGTTACTTCAAATTTTCGAACGGGCGGAACAGAATCAATCGGGACAAGCATCCGGTTACATCCATTTTGTACGGGTGGACGGCAAAATGCTTTGGATGCGAATCAGCATTTTCTATCTGAGGGAACAAGACGGTCATCGGATTTTTTACGGTTCCTTAATAGATTTGACGGATTTGCAGGAGAAGAAGGTATCATCTTCCGATGGTCAGGATGTGGAGGATTTGACAGAGAAACATTGGAGACATCTGGAGAAGTATTATGGCGAATTGTCAAAGGGATGTGCATTGCTGAAACCTATCCTGGATGAGAATGGAAAAGTTGGGGATTGCCATATAATATATGCCAATAAAGAAATCGGTCGTATTACAGGCAGCAGTGTGGAACGTATGCAGTTTATGGCATCGAAAGCTTTTTCCCATAGACGAGAGGAATTGTTTGATAAAATGTATCGAACCGCTTATTTGGGAGAAAAGTTTGATATTCCGATTTACAGTGCTTTTTCCAAACGTTATTTGAAGTTGGTATTTACCAGATATCAAAAGGGTTATGTTTGCTGTATGTTGGAGGATGAAAACAGGATTCATATGTGTGAGGCTGCTTTGAATCTGTTTATGAAAGATTACAAAGAGGTTTATTATGTGCATCTTCAAGAGAACTTTGGTCGAATGCTTTATCCGGACCGCAACCATTTGATGGAGAGAGGCAAATACGAAGAAACGGTGCAAATCCATATCGATAGGGGCGACATTCATCCGGAGGATGTGGTGAAGGCTATGGCATTTTTTGATACAGAGCATGTATTGAAGGAGTTTGAAACCAAGGATAAAATACAAGTAGAGTATCGAAGAAGGGTAGCAGAAGATACCTGGGAGTGGTGCTGCACTACCATAAGTGTTTGCGACAGGGTAAACGGAAAAGCCATGTCGGGGTTACTGACCATAGAAAAGATAGAGAATCCGAAATAATGAAGTACAAAGTTACCATTGGCGAGGATAACCGCCAATGGTACTTTTTTGAAAGTGTGGGACAGATAAAAGCATGATAATTGAGAATGTAAGAATTTATACAGAGCAAGGTGAATTTTGTTTTGGGACAGTGGTTATAGAAAACGGAAAAATTGCCGATATAAAATTGGGTAAGTCTGCGGATTTTGCCGAAAGGTGCAAAAATTATTGTAAAGAGGACCATGAAATCCTGGACGGTAGGGGCAAATATCTGATTCCCGGCATGATTGATATTCATCTTCACGGATGTAAGGGATATGATTTCTGTGACGGAAGTTTGGAGGCTGTGGAACGGATTGCCGAGTATCAGGCTTCTACCGGTGTGACTACCATGGCTTTGGCCACCATGACTTTGCCCACAGACCGTCTGCAGGCGGTTTTGGAGCAGGGTGCCGCTTACTGTGAAAAAAAGTCTCGGGGAGAATATGCGGCTTATGCGGATTTGACCGGTATCAATATGGAGGGGCCCTTTATCAGCAAAGAAAAATGCGGCGCGCAGAATGCAGATTATATCAAAAAGCCGCAGACAGCGTTGTTTGAGGCGTTCCAAGAGTCTGCCAAGGGTTTGGTGAAATACATGGGGATAGCCCCGGAAGCAGAAGGAGCTTTGGAATTTATCCGAAAGATTAAGGAACAGATAAAGCTTAGCATAGCACATAGTAATGCCTGTTATGAGGAAGCAAGGGCAGCATTTGAAGCGGGTGCGTGCCATGTGACTCATTTATATAATGGGATGTCTGCTTTCAGTCATAGGGAGCCCGGAATCGTAGGGGCGGTTTATGATTGTAAGGATGTAGAGGTAGAGTTGATTGCTGACGGAGTACATGTACATCCGTCGATGATTCGCGCTACCTTTCAAATGCTGGGCAAGGACAGAGTCATACTGATTAGTGACAGCATCCGTGCTGCCGGTATGGAGCCTGGAGAGTATGAGCTTGGTGGTCAGAAGATTAAACTACAGAAAAACCGTGCGGTAATCAGTGGTACGAAAACTATAGCCGGTTCGGTGGCATCTTTGCCTGAGGGCTTACGTTATGTGGTGAAGGAGACTGGGATACCCTTAGAGGTTGCAGTGCAATGTGTGACAAAAAATCCTGCACGGAGTCTGGGGATTTATGAGGAATGCGGCTCCGTTTCCGTGGGAAAGAGAGCGGATTTGGTGCTTTTGGATGAGGATCTGAATGTTACAGCCGTTGTGAAGAACGGAGTACTTATTTGAGAATGAATTTGCTTCAAAACACTACGCGCAAACAAAGAATATTATATTATTGATATAATAAAGTGCTGAAAATGAAAGATAAATTGCAAAACAAAGAAAAGAGAGGTTAGTAATCATGCAAAATTTGCCGGAAAGAACAGTATTTGCAGACGGAAGTAAAATATGGGAGAAGGAATTTGAAAAGTTCCGAGTGAAGGTTTATGTGCCCACTTCGGAATTGATGTCGGATATTATCAATTATGGATTTCTGGCACCCTATCTATTGGTATTTGAAACGGAGGAAAGGAGTCTTCAGGAGGCAAAGGATTATGCAGATAGCACCGGTTTGGCACAGATTGCTTCTGATTTCGCCTCAAGTGTGGTATTTATTTACCCTACCAATGAAGGTGGCTGGGAAAAGGCACCTGCAGATATTTTCGAAGCAGTGATTTCACAGTCCAAAATCAGCCAGTATTATGAGGACGGTGCGGCTAAGATGTGGGACCGTTTCAATAAGTGCTGGGGAGAGTATTTTATCCGTGGTGCGATTTTAAGAACCTGTTTATATGGTAGCGGAGTTACAGCAGATTACATAGCAAAGAACTATCTGAAGACCGTGGAAGGAGACGGTTTATTCGGCAAAGGGGACATCACTCCCGTGACCTGTGTATTGGAAAATCTGTCCGTGCTGCCGGATTTGCAAAGAAAAGATATTCCGGTGATTTCCGTGGGTAACAGTAGTGAGATAAATGCTGTTTTTGCAGAGGGATGTGACCATCTGTTAATCAAGGATAAGGCAGAATATGTAGAAGATTATTATGCGTTTACCAAAAACTATAAGCGTATGGTGGGCAATCTGGAGATAGAGCCTGATTTTGAAGGAATGGGTGTGGCTATGGAACCCGGTGTTTGTACCGTACAGACTGCTGCTGATAATAAAGGTGACGATGCGGGTACCACAGAACATCAGGTGGGTTATATGGCTTACTACAATAAAGCAAGCATGGATGGCAGTAAGAAGCTTCCTTTGGTACTTTGTTTCCATGGCGGCGGTGATTCTACCTTCTTTATGAGTAGTGTTTCCGGTTGGTCAAGGATTGCTGCTAAATACGATTTTCTGCTGGTTTGTATCGAAAATCATCTGAATAGTACCGCTACGGAGATGATGGAGCTGATTGTACATTTAGAAGAAAAATATCATATCGACAGTGAGAAGATTTACTCCACCGGCTTCTCTATGGGTGGTTGTAAATCCTGGGATATGTACCAGGAATACCCGTTGGTGTTTGCGGCAGTGGCACCTATGGATGCTACCTTTGATGTGGGCTGCAATTCTTATGGCAGTGAAGTGCCCGGTTACAATCAGGATAAGATTGTACCTGTGTTCTATACCGGCGGAGAGATTACTCCTTTACCGGAGCTTCCCTTCCAGGCACAGAAGTGTGTGGACCGAATGGGTTATGTCATGAAGATTAATCAGACAAAGACCAAGTATGATGTGGACTATGAGAAGCAGGAAGATTGGAAGAATCCGATCTGGGGTATTGACGGTGATGTGGTTTGCAAAATTGATGACCCGGTACGAGGCAGTGTATTAACCCTGAACCTTTTTGAGAGTGAAGGAGAGAAATGTTACTGCGTATTCGGAAGCATAAGTGGTCAGGGTCATGAAGTAAGACATCATACCTGTGAGCATGCATGGTTGTTTATGAATCAGTTCAGAAGATTGGCGGACGGTACTTTGCTGGGAGGAGATTTCAAGGTTATTGAGAAAATGTATAAAGATTTAGAATAGAAACTTAATGGGGTAGAATATGGATTTTTCTGAGAATATATTAAAAGAATATCGTATTAAAGCGGATAAACAGTTAACACACACCTGTAGAATGATGATGCTGTGGTATTGTCTTGTGCTGTTTTTGGATTATATCAATGTATTTATTCTGGATAAAAAGATTATGTTGATTTGGTCCATTATCTCATGGATTGTGTTTTTTATCCCTACCTTGTATTGTAATATTCTGAAGCGTCGTGTGACTGTCGTGGCCAGATATGTCTATTTAACAGTATTGGTAGTACATGCCGGGATACAGGTGGCGTTTTTGACGTACCATACAATTATAATGTTATTATTTCCATTGGTAGTATCCTGTCTGTATAACAAAAAGTGCTATGTAAAGTATACGGTAATACTCAGTATCCCCATGATATGGGTGGGACATATTCTGTCGAAGTTTTGGTGTATTGTACCCAACGAACCGCTATACACCATGCGTCAGATCCTCTTGCACGGAGCGTTGCCCAGAACCATAGAGTTTGTGGCTATAGTAGTGATTTGCAGATATATTTCTGCCCGGATTGAGGAATTATTAGATACATTGGGCGATAAGAATAATGAGCTATATGAGGATCAGGAGAAGCTGATATTGGCACTTTCCCAGATTATTGAAAACAAATCGGAAGATACCGGTCAGCATGTAAAGCGTGTGTCGGAGTATACGCAGGTGCTTTGTAACAGCTTAAATTATTCCGAAGAAGACAGTTGGAAGATTAGTCTGGCGGCCATGCTTCATGATGTTGGTAAAATCATGATTCCCGAAAGTATTTTGGAAAAGCCGGGTAAATTAACCCCGGAAGAATTTGCTATTGTGAAGAAGCATACAGATTATGGTCGACAGATGCTGGAGACCACGCCGGGAGAGCTGTTCAATATTTCTACCGATATAGCTTACCAGCACCATGAACGTTGGGATGGAAACGGTTATATGGGTATGAAGGGTGAGGATATTCAGAATTACGCCTGTTGCGTGGCTTTGGCTGATGTATTTGACGCGTTGGTAAGCAAACGTGCATACAAAAATGCCTGGACACCTCAGGAAGCTTATGATGAGATAGTATCTCAAAGAGGAAAACAGTTTGCACCCCATGTAGTGGATGCCTTTGTAGAAAATTTTGATAAGTTTGTGGAGATTATGAAAGCTTATCCTGATGAGAAATAGTATTATATAGAGATTGTGCCCGATGAGTAAACTCACCGGGCACGTCTTTTATGGAGGTAACTAGCGCAAAGAACGCATCATCTTAGCTAATTCTTCACGTGCTTCATCATCGGCAGTACCGTTCTTTACCAAACGGTATGCGCTATCCAAAGTAGCATCTCCCATATACTGGCTGTTGTTGATGATCATGGTAAGCTCCACAACACCTGCAACAAAGGATAAGTCTTCGGAAAGATTGTAGGAAATTTTTGCAGGAGCAATGATATCAAAGTTTTCTTCCACACTTCTTCTGCCGTCGGGCTCCTTGTAACGGATGGAAAGGGTTAATAATTCGTTGCTTAAAGCAGCATCGGTCAATTCACGGTCGGTCTGGTATTTCAGATCGCTTCCGGTGTTGCCGTCTTTATTGCGAACCAATTCATACACTACGGTTACAGTCTGGCCGGCACCGGTTTCGCCGCCGTCCTTGGTATCATCTTCAAAATCCTCAGCTGCCATGGTACGGTTTTCATAGCCAATCAAACGATATTCAGATACTTTCGTAGGGTTAAATTCTACCTGAAGTTTTACATCCTTTGCTACGGTTACGGTGGTCTGCTTCAGTTGGTCTACCAATACTCTTTCTGCCTCTTCGATGCAATCGATATAGTGGTAGTTACCATTGCCGCAGTCTGCCAGGGATTCCATATTGGCATCGGAGTAATTGCCGGTACCATAGCCCAGTACAGTTAAGAATACGCCGCTTTCTTTCTTTTCGCTGATAAGCTCAGTGAGACCGCCGGTACTGGTAATACCAAGGTTCATATCACCGTCGGATGCGATGATGACACGGTTGTTACCACCTTCCATGAAGTTTTCATCTGCCAATTCATAGGCAGCAGTAATACCGCCGCTACCGTTTGTGCCGCCTCCAAACTGAATGGAGTCCAAAGCCTTACAAATTTTGCGGTAGTTGTCGCCGTCACAGCTGTCCAGAACTACTCTGGAAGAGCCGGAATATGTGACGATGGATACTCTGTCATCTTCGGTTAAGGTTTCCGCTAAAAGTTTAAAGGAACGAATGGCTAATGCACCCTTGTCATTGGAACTCATGGAGCCTGAGGAATCGATGAGGAATACGAAATTATTGCCCACATATTCCAGGTCCACATCCTTTGCCTTTACGGTCATCATGAGAAGATCATTGTCTTCATTCCAAGGACATACGCCGGTTTCATAAGAAACTGCAAAGCGCTTGTTATCGCGGGTTTCCTTAACTTCATAATTAAAGTAGTTGATCATTTCTTCCGCACGGATGGCTCCTGAAGGAATCTGTGATAAAGAGTAGTTGTCGTTAATCATACGACGGAAGTTGGTGTAGGAGCCGGTATCCACATCTGCTGCAAAGGTGGATAAAGGAGAAGTGGCTACTTTGAGGAAGCTGTTTTCTTTAATATAATTGTATTCCTCGGTGTTGAAGTCCGGTTCGTAGTATTCAGCTTCATTGGTATAGGCGAGGTCTGCGGATGATGAACCAACTGCCATGTCAGCGGCCACGGATTCCATAGATTCGGATACATAATAGCTAGGGGCATCATTGGTTTCAGCTTCGGTATAGAAGTAACCGCCGTCGACTTCTGCAGGTGCAGAGTCAGTTTTGCTACCCCCTGCTAGGTTTTGTAAAAAGGAACCTGAGTTGGTTGATTTGGATGAGCCACCGCTGGCGTCAGCAGCCGTCTTTTCAGCAGCACCACAAGCGGTTAATGAAAAACTAAGTCCTACGATACAAATAAGTGCGATAAATTTCTTTCTTAACATAATTAATTCCTCCCCGTTTTCAAAACGTTTTTTGGTTGCTTACCTATACAGACAGAAGACTTTTGCATTTGGTTACAGATTTTGGTAAAATTTTTGTAAGTATGAGATATTTCGAGAAAATTCCGTAGTATATAGGTAAGGAAGGAGGGGAAAGGGATGGAAGATGAAAGAATTATTCAGTTATTTTTCGAACGAAGCGAGAGTGCCATTAAGGAGTTGAATCAAAAGTATGGGGCTTTTTGTACAAAAGTGGCACGCAACATATTAAATAACCACCAGGATGCCGAGGAATGTGTGAACGATGCTTATCTGGGTGCCTGGAACAATATTCCGCCTGAAAGGCCCAATCCCTTGCGTACTTATATTTGCAGGATAGTGAGAAATCTGGCTACAAAAAAGTATTATGCCAATCGCGCAAAGAAAAGGGACAGCTCTTATGATGTGGCTTTGGAGGAGCTGGAAAGCTGTATTCCGGCGGCTGGTTCTGTGGAAGAATTGTGGAATGCAAAAGAGGTGGCACGCAGTATTGATGACTTTCTGGAGCATTTGGATAGGGAGAATCGCATTCTTTTTGTGCGTCGGTACTGGTATGGAGAGTCTGTATCGGATCTGGCAAGGCTCTTTCAAATAAGCAATCATAATGTGACGGTACGTTTATCGCGAATTCGTGAGAAGCTGAAAGTGCATCTGCAGAAGGAAGGGATATGGGTATGAGAAAAGAGAAGATATCAGAAGTTTTAGGATATATGGATGACAAATTGGTAGAGGAGGCCGGAGATTTTGCCGGACTAGAAAAAACAAAAAAACAAAAAAAGTGGCATAGTTTGTTTATCCCGGGGCTTTGTGCCTGTGCCGTGCTTATAGCGGCTATCCTGTGGCTGCCGGGACTGCTTGGGATAGGTAGCCGACAGGTGGATATTGGCGGTATCACCAGAGAATATAAGAAAATGAGTGTGAGTTCAGGGGAAACGGCTATTATTTGGCCGTGGGAATACCAGACCATTACGGAGCAGTATGGTACTCTTACTATGGAAGGGACAGAGTATCGCATCCGCGGAATGGGCATTTCTGAGGAACTTCTGGGTGGGGAACTGGGAAGTTATCCGGCCAGAGGGTATGACCATTATACAGAGCAGGAATATACAAAGGAGTTTGAGGTGAGAACCATACGCGGAATAGCGGATGAGCAGCTGGTGGCGGTAAATATGGAGGGCGAATTCTATGTATTTGCCAGGGATGGGTATGTACCTCCCGTTACTTTCGGTGAACTGCTGGAAATCTATCATTTGCAGGATAACTTACCATTGTTAAACTTCACCCTTTATGAGGGAAATGATTCTAAAGGATATTTTACATTGGAAGAGGATAGTGAGATTTGGAAGGTGCTTTCTGAGTGCACGGATGCTCCTTTTATCGAGGATGACGGGTTCAACAGAATGGATCGAAATCATCTAAGCTTTACAGCCACATCGGATGCTTTAGGTGTTTATAAACGCGTAGTTTATATTACGGAAGATGGCTATTTTGTTACCAATGTATTTGACTACAGCTACAAATATTACATCGGAGAAGAAGCGGCTACACGTATCATGGACTATGCCGCAACCCATGCTATCAAAGGGCTGCAGGAAGCCTACGCCCAAAATCTGGCAGGGAGCATAGAAGAGATTACCGAAGAATACCTACTGATAAATGACGGAGTACTGTGCAAGAATCCGGAAGATGGTATGGTATTTCGATTATCCATGGAGGATATCCGGGTGCGCCGTTTTGTGGAAGTGATTACGCCCAAGGTAGGAGATGCCGTAAGTGTGCAGTTTATGGGTACAGTAAATATAGAAAAAGGAAATCTGATAGACCGGATATATGATATCAGCAGGGCACATATTTCGGATGGTGATGTCTGGGTGGAAGAGTAATATTAATGTATATATATGAATGGGAATGGGAGAGTGAAAGATACACTCTCCCTTGTTGTATTGAGGATAATGTGTTATAATAGAAATGCTATGGGGAGGCTTGAAATGGACAAAAGAAGCTTGAAGGATTTTTCGAAAGAAGAACGCAGAGATTTTTATCAATATAAATATGAGTACTATGCCGTGTTTATGGTACGTTTGATTACGGTTTCGGTTATAGCATATTTGTTCTTTTTTGTGACAGATTGCTTGATTGTAGGGCGATTTAATCATGAAACGCTATTGAGCCGAATTATTATTGTGTTGCCGTTTTCGGTATATTTATGGCTTTCTAAGAATGTAAAAGACTATAGGGTGATGGTCCCCATCACCTATTTAATGATTCATATGATTATCTGGTGTACGGATTGGGCGACCTATTTATTACCGGATCGAAAATTTGCAATGGCCGGTATGATCGTGATGAATCTGATTTTCGTATGTGCAGGATTTGGTTCTCCGCTTTGGGGCAGTATTATAGGACATGCGTTTGTGTTGGTAGATATCGGAGTTGCAGATTTGTTCATTCATTATGATGATTTGACGATGATGTACTTATTTAATCTTCCTTGCGTTGTTGCAGTTTGTGCCATGCATAAGATGATGCAAAGGGTCCATGTGGAACAGTATATTGTAAGGAAGCAACTGGAGAATTTGGTAGTACAGGACCAGCTTACCAAGGTCAATAATCGAAATAAGCTGAAAGAGCTTAGTAATATCCGAGGGGAATTGGTTGCATTTTCGGATATTCCTCTAAGTATGTTGTTACTTGATATTGATTATTTCAAGCAAGTAAATGATGAGTACGGACACGAAGCAGGAGATGTAGTATTGGTACATCTGGCAAAGGTGTTGAAGGAGACATTGCGTATAACGGATTATGTGATTCGTTGGGGTGGTGAAGAATTTTTGATTATTTTGCCCGGATGTGTGGTTGAACAGGCTGAAGTGCTGGCAGAAAAGATTCGCAAAAAGGTAGAGGAAAGCGATAGCGGAATCTGTCCTATCACAATTTCCGTGGGTGTTGCCCAACATGAACCGGGAGATTATCATATTACCATTAAGAACGCGGATGAAGCCCTATACACGGCAAAGAGAAACGGTAGAAATCAAGTGGCGGTATATAAGAAAATGAATGTTCAGGCAATTTCATAAGGATATTAAGGTATATAATTCCTTCTTTTACAGATACTAGTTGCAACACTAGAAAATGTAAACGGAGGAATTTTTTATATGAAAGCAACAGGTATTGTACGTAGAATAGATGACTTGGGACGGATTGTAATACCTAAGGAAATCCGAAGAACTTTGCACATCAGGGAAAGCGACCCGGTTGAAATCTTCACAGACCGTGAAGGTCAGGTAATCTTAAAGAAATACTCTCCTATCGGCGAGATGACCACCTTTGCAAAACAGTATGCAGAAAGTTTAGCTAAAGTATCCGGACATGTGGCACTGATTGCAGACCGGGACCAGTTTATCGCTGTGGCGGGTGGCGGCAAAGCCTTCGCAGGCAAAGAAGTCAGCAGTCAGCTGGAAGAAAAAATGGATCAGCGTGAAAGTGTATTTGCCTCTAAGGGCGACAGAAATTACATTAATGTTTGTGATGAGGTGCAGGAAGAATTTCAGCATCAGGCCATCGTCCCCATCATCTGCGAAGGGGATGTCATCGGAGCCGTACTCTTGCTGGAAACCGATCAGAAAGCTCGTATGGGTGAAGTAGAGCAGAAGCTTCTCCAATCCGCTGCTACCTTCCTTGGCAGACAGATGGAGCAATAATAAACAAAAATCCCCCGGTGCCGGGTGGCATATATATCCTACACGAACCCGCTCTCGCTTCGTGGAATACGTAGCAGTACTAAGCTCGTGACGAAACAAGTTTCGTCAATACCTCGCTAAGGACTGACGTATTCCAAGAGTTCTTTGTAGGACACATATGCCACCCGGCACCGGGGGATTTTTGTTATATGAATTATCCTTCACTCATCTGATCCAGAAGTTGAATCTTGGTGTCATACAGCTTTCTGGAAAGGTCTACATAAACCTTGTGAGGATTTACGAAACGTTTGGATTCTTCCCAAAGGGTATCCTGCTCCTTTAAGCAGTATTCGCGGATTTCCATCACCTTGGGTGAGGTATAAACGCATTCGCCGCGGTCGAAAATCTGCTCAAAGAGAGGACGCAAGGTATAAGTGCCGGCTTTCAGCTTGGTCTTCTTCCAAGGTTCTACAGGATCAAACAGGGACAGGTCGTTGTCCTCGCTGTAGACCTCGTCAGCCAAACAGATAAGGTCAGCAATAATCTTGTGGGCTTCTTTGTCATAAACTCGGTAAATTACTTTGTTGCCCGGGTTGGTCACCTTTTCACTGTTTTCGGAAAGCTTAATCTTAGGGATGAATTCGCCGTCCGGTCCCATGATAGCTGCCAGCTTGTAAACGCCACCGAAGGAAGGATTGTCCTTGGCGGTAATCAGGTTGGTGCCCACACCCCAAGAGGTAATGGTAGCACCCTGTGCCTTTAAGGATTCGATTAAGTATTCGTCCAAATCATTGGAAGCAGAAATTACGGCATCCGGGAAGCCTGCAGCATCCAGCATCTTACGTGCCTTCTTGGAAAGATATGCCAAGTCCCCGCTGTCTAAACGGATACCGTAGAAGCTTAAGGGGATACCTGCTTCACGCATTTCGGTGAAAACACGGATGGCGTTAGGTACGCCGGATTTTAAGGTGTCATAGGTATCTACCAGAAGGATACAAGCCTGGGGATAAAGCTCCGCATAGGTTTTGAAAGCAGTGTATTCATCCGGAAAACTCATAATCCAGCTGTGAGCGTGAGTGCCCTTTACAGGTACATCAAAGAGGCGTCCTGCCAGCACGTTGGAGGTACCTACACAGCCGGCTATCATAGCAGCACGGGCACCATACAAGCCGGCATCAGGACCCTGGGCACGACGGAGACCAAACTCCATGATACCGTCCCCCTTCGCTGCGTAGCAGACACGGGCTGCCTTAGTGGCAATCAAGCTTTGATGGTTGATAATATTCAAAATAGCGGTTTCAATCAGCTGTGCTTCCATAATGGGGGCGATAACCTTTACCAGGGGCTCTCTGGGGAATACTACGGTTCCTTCCGGGATGGCATAAATGTCACCTGTGAAATGGAAGCCTCTTAAATAATCCAGAAAATCCCTGTCAAAAATATTCAGGCTTTTTAAGTAATCAATATCTTCTGCTGAAAAATGCAGATTCTTTACATATTCAATCATCTGCTCCAAGCCGGCTGCGATGGAATAGCCACCACCACAGGGATTACTTCTGTAGAAAGCATCAAAGATTACGGTTTCGTTCTGTCCTTTATTCTTAAAATAACCCTGCATCATGGTTAATTCATAAAGGTCGGTTAATAAGGTTAAATTCTGACTGCTCATAAGTCTCCTCCAAGTAAAAAATATATGCTGTGAATCGGTCTGTTTAGAAAAATGAATTTCTAAGAAACTATACAGTTTCGACCGCTTTCTTTTCCTTTATATAAATTATCATCTGCCAATTCCAGTAATTTATCCAGCTCTAAGTTTGCATCACATGCAACGCCGAAGGTCATTGTAACGGAAAGCTCAGTGCCTTCCACATTATGTACAAAGCCTCGGAGCTCTTCCTGGAGCTGTTCCAGACAGGCTAAGGTTTCGGACAGGGTATGATTCTCAAATACCAGTAAAAATTCTTCACCGCCCCAGCGAACCGCATAGCCGCGATGTGCGGTATGCTTTTTCAAAAGACCGGCTACATTTTGTAATATCACATCTCCGTTGTGATGTCCATAGGTGTCGTTTACAGACTTAAAATAATCAATATCTGCCATGACGATACAGAAAGGCATCTGCGAATCGTCAGAAGATAAATAGGTATTCTTCAGTTTCTGCTCACCGGTGCGACGGTTCAACAGGTTTGTAAGACCATCCAACTCTACCATGCTGCGTAAGGAACGTTGCATGGAAAGAGCGGCAGTTGCGATTTCAGAAAACTCATCATTTCTATTTAATATGTCAGTAGAAATCTTGACATTTAGGTTGCCGGTAGAGGTCTTTTGGAAAAATACTTTGATTCTTCCCAATATGGACAAAATCTTCTTGGCATACGAATAAGAAATAATGATTGCGATAATTAAGGATATCAGTCCCACTAAAAGCATTGGGGTCAGGGAACGATTGATAATGGGTTTGATAGAGGAAACAGGCTTTCCTACAAAAATCATGCCTACCACGGTACCGTCTGCATTGGTCAGAGGATGATAACAGGCAAAATAGAGTTCTCCGTTGACATGTGCATTGTCATAAAACTGAGCCTGATTCTGTTTCATCACATCCGCGACAATCTGCTCCGGGGCAGCCGTACCGATGATGCGATTGCCCTCCCGGTCACAGACCGTGGTAATAATGCGTGTGTTTTCGTAAAATATCGTTACATCCATGCCGGTATCTTCTTTGAAATGATCGGCAAGCCCGTAAGCATTCGTAATGTCCTGTTCACCCTTGTACAGGGAATAAACTTTTTCCTCTTCCAGTGAAGCCGAGCGGAGTGTATAGTCTCCCGGATATATGGAATTAATCTGGGAAATGCACAAATGGGCGGATGTATCCAAGTGGTCAAAAACTTCCTCTGTCATAGCCTTTGTAAAGGAATAGGTACCACTGATAAATACCAGTATACCAAAAAGGATAATCGGTAATACACTGATGGCTTGCATGGAGTAATATATTTTCCCCTTATTTGTCTTACTCATTTGTACCTCCACAAGAAATAGAAACTTCAATCCTTATTATAGACGCATTTCTTTGGAAAGTACAGTGAAAATTACCTTGACAAAGTGAAAAATGCGTCTTATAATCTACTAAAATGTTTTAGAAAGGCGATGACGAAGACAGTACTTCTAATCAGAAAGATTTCAGCGAGCCGGAGAGGGTGCGAGACCGGCATGGAGTAAGGTAGAAGGAATATCACTTCTGAGCTGCAAGTCCAAACTCATATCATAGGATAGTAGGATTTGACGTGATCTCCCCGTTAAGGAGAAACATATGAAACGGTTCGCCGGGAGTATGCGTAATAGGTGGTTATACGAGTAAATTATGAGCCTCGTCCTATTATAGGACGGGGCTTAAACTTTTTTAGAAAGGATGAATGCTATGTATCAGAAAGTATCTACAGACTTGAATTTCGTAGAAAGAGAAAAGTTAGTTGAGAAGTTTTGGAAAGACAATGACATTTTCAGAAAGAGCATGGAAAACAACAAAGAGGGTGAAACCTACACCTTCTATGACGGTCCTCCGACTGCAAACGGAAAGCCTCATATCGGACATGTTTTGACCCGTGTTATCAAGGATATGATTCCCAGATACCGTACCATGAAGGGATATATGGTACCCCGTAAGGCCGGCTGGGATACTCACGGTTTGCCCGTAGAGCTGGAAGTAGAAAAGCTGCTTGGCTTAAACGGCAAGGAGCAGATTGAAGAATACGGTATGGAACCCTTTATCTGTAAATGTAAGGAGTCCGTATGGCAGTACAAGGGTATGTGGGAGGATTTCTCCGGTACCGTTGGTTTCTGGGCAGATATGGATGACCCTTATGTAACATATGACGACAATTTTATTGAGTCCGAATGGTGGGCGCTGAAGGAAATCTGGAACAAGAACCTTTTATATAAGGGCTTTAAGATTGTACCTTACTGCCCTCGTTGCGGTACCCCTCTTTCCACCGCAGAGGTATCCCAGGGCTATAAGACCGTAAAAGAGCGTTCCGCAGTAGCTTCCTTTAAGGTAAGCGGTGAAGACGCGTACTTTTTAGTGTGGACCACTACCCCTTGGACCCTGCCTTCCAACGTGGCACTTTGTGTGAACCCGGATGAGGATTACTGCAAGGTGAAGGCAGCAGACGGACGCACCTATTATATGGCAAAGGCCCTTTTGGATGCAGTACTGGGCAAGTTGGCTGATAAGGAAAACAATGTGGCAGCTTATGAAGTGCTGGAGACCTATAAGGGTAAGGATTTAGAGTATAAGGAATACGAGTCACTGTTCCCTTGGGCTGTGGATGTGGCAGCTAAGCAGGGCAAGAAGGCTCATTATGTAACCTGTGACAGCTATGTAACCATGTCAGACGGTACCGGTATCGTACATATTGCACCGGCATTCGGTGAGGACGATGCTCAGGTAGGACGTAAGTATGATTTGCCCTTCGTACAGTTTGTAAACGGTAAGGGTGAAATGACCGAAGAGACTGCTTATGCAGGTATGTTTGTGAAGGATGCTGACCCTGTTATCTTAAAGGATTTAGATGCAGAGGGTAAGCTTTATGATGCACCGAAATTTGAACATGAATATCCTCACTGCTGGAGATGTGATACTCCCCTGATTTACTATGCACGTGAGTCTTGGTATATCAAGGAAACTGCAGTAAGAGATGACTTAATCCGCAATAACAATACAGTAAACTGGATTCCCGAATCCATCGGTAAGGGACGTTTCGGTAACTGGCTTGAGAATATCCAGGACTGGGCGATTTCCCGTAACCGTTACTGGGGTACTCCTCTCAATATCTGGGAGTGTGAGTGCGGACGTCTGGAATGTATCGGTAGCCGAGCAGAGCTGGCTGAGCGCAGCGGTAAGGCATCAGATGCACAGGTAGAGCTTCACAGACCTTATATTGACGAAGTGACTTTTGTATGTCCTGACTGTGGTAAGACCATGCACAGAGTACCGGAGGTTATCGACTGCTGGTTCGACTCAGGTGCAATGCCTTTTGCACAGCATCACTATCCTTTTGAAAATAAGGAATTGTTCGAAGCACAGTTCCCGGCACAGTTTATTTCAGAAGCAGTAGACCAGACCAGAGGATGGTTCCATTCGTTGATGGCTATCTCTACTTTGTTATTTAATAAGGCACCTTACGAGAATGTAATCGTTTTAGGTCACGTGCAGGATGAGAACGGACAGAAGATGAGTAAGTCCAAGGGCAATGCGGTAGATCCTTTCGAAGCATTGGAGACCTATGGTGCAGATGCGATCCGTTGGTACTTCTACATCAACTCAGCACCATGGTTGCCCAACCGTTTCCACGGCAAGGCAGTGGTAGAAGGACAGCGTAAGTTCATGAGCACCCTGTGGAATACCTATTCCTTCTTCGTGCTTTATGCAAATATTGATGATTTCGATGCTTCCAAGTATACTTTGGAATACGATAAGTTGCCCGTAATGGATAAGTGGTTGCTTTCCAAGTTAAATACCGTAGTAGGAGAAGTGGATTACAATTTAGACAACTATCGTATCCCCGAAGCTGCAAGAGCATTGCAGGAGTTTGTGGATGAGATGAGTAACTGGTATGTGCGCAGAAGCCGTGAGCGTTTCTGGGCAAAGGGTATGGAGCAGGATAAGATCAATGCTTATATGACTCTTTACACCGCACTTGTGACCATCGCTAAGACCGCAGCACCTATGATTCCTTTTATGACTGAGGATATCTACCAGAACCTGGTAAGAAGCGTGGATAAGGATGCTCCCGAAAGTATCCATCTGTGCAAATTCCCCACTGTGGATGAGGCTATGATCGATAAGGATTTGGAAAAAGCTATGGAGGATGTACTGGACGCAGTTGTAATGGGTAGAGCTTGCCGTAACGCAGCTGCTATCAAGAACCGTCAGCCTATTGGAAAAATGTACATCAAGGCAGACCTAACATTAGACAGCTTCTATACCGATATAATTAAGGATGAGTTAAATGTGAAGGAAGTACTCTTTACCGATGACGTAAGAGATTTCACTTCCTATACCTTTAAACCCCAGCTTCGTACCGTAGGACCTAAGTACGGCAAGCAGCTGGGCGGTATCCAGAAGACCCTTGCTTCTTTGGATGGCAATGCGGCTATGGATGATTTGAACGCAAACGGAGCTTTAAGCTTCATGGTTGGTGATGTTAACGTAGAGTTAACCAAGGATGATTTACTGATTGAAATGGCACAGAAGGAAGGCTATGTATCCGAAGAAAACAACAAGATGACTGTTGTACTGGATACCAACCTGACCGAAGAGTTGATTGAAGAGGGTTACGTATTTGAAGTAATCAGTAAGATCCAGACCATGCGTAAAGAAGCTGATTTTGAGGTGATGGACCATATTAAGGTGTCCTTAACCGGTAATGATAAATTATATGCAATTGTTGAAAAGAACAGTGCAGCAATCGCCGGCAAGGTACTGGCTGACAGCATTGAAGCAAATGCTTCCTTAAGTGTCAGCAAGGATTGGGACATCAACGGGGAGAAGGTAAACATTTCTATCGAAAAGCATAGCTAAGTAGGAGGAATTTATGAGCGCAAAGAAAGGTGCAAAAACAATAAAATTTAATAAAGAGGCTTTCAAAAAAGGTGTGGAGGAGAACTTAAGAACACTGTTTCGTCGTACCTTGGAGGAAGCAACACCCCAGCAGATTTTCCAGGCAGTTTCTTATGAAATCAAGGAGAAAATCGTAGAAAACTGGATGGAGACCCAGAAGGCATATGAGGAAGAAGATCCTAAGATGGTATACTACATGTCCATGGAATTTTTAATGGGCCGTGCTTTGGGTAACAATATGATTAACATGCAGGCTTATGAAGGCGTAAAAGAAGCCCTTCAGGAAATGGGTCTGGACATCAATATGGTAGAGGACCAGGAGCCGGATGCAGCACTTGGTAACGGTGGCTTAGGAAGACTGGCAGCATGCTTCTTAGATTCCCTGGCAACTCTGGGATATCCTGCATACGGTTGCGGTATCCGTTACCGTTACGGTATGTTCAAGCAGCAGATTCGTGACGGTTTCCAGGTAGAGGTACCGGACAACTGGCTGGTAGACGGCAATCCTTTCGAGCTTCGTCGTCCCGAGTATGCAAAGATTGTTAAGTTCGGCGGTTATGTAGCTGTCAGAAGTGATGAAAACGGCAGAAACCATTATTATCAGGAAGGCTATCAGTCTGTAAAGGCTGTTCCCTTCGATTTCCCCATCGTGGGCTATGGCAACGGTATCGTAAACACCTTACGTATCTGGGATGCTGAAGCAGTAGAGTGCTTCCAGTTAGACTCCTTTGATAAGGGCGAGTACCAGAAGGCTGTAGAGCAGGAAAACCTGGCTCGCAATATTGTAGAAGTATTATATCCCAATGATAACCATTATGCAGGTAAGGAGCTTCGCTTAAAGCAGCAGTACTTCTTTGTCTCTGCATCCATCCAGGAAGCAGTGGATAAGTACATGAGAAAGCATGATGATATCCGCAAGTTCCACGAGAAGGTGACCTTCCAGTTGAACGATACCCATCCTACGGTAGCAGTACCGGAACTTATGCGCATCCTTTTGGATGAGTACTATCTGACCTGGGATGAGGCATGGGAAGTAACCACCAAGACCTGTGCTTACACCAACCATACCATTATGGCAGAAGCTTTGGAAAAATGGCCTATCGAGCTGTTCTCCAGACTGCTTCCCCGTATTTACCAGATTGTGGAAGAAATCAATCGTCGTTTTATCATTGATATTGAAAATAAGTATGCCAACACCGGCGTAAACGTACAGGAAAAGATCCGCAAGATGGCTATTGTATACGATGGACAGGTGAAGATGGCTCATATGGCTATCGTGGCAGGCTATTCTGTAAACGGTGTAGCAAGACTGCATACCGAAATCTTAAAGAAGCAGGAGCTTAAGGACTTCTATGAGATGTTCCCCGAGCGCTTCAACAACAAGACCAACGGTATCACCCAGAGACGTTTCTTATTACACGGCAACCCTCTTTTGGCAAACTGGGTAACCGAACATATCGGTGATGAGTGGATTACCGATTTGGCACATATCGGCAAGTTAAAGGTATTTGCTTCTGATGCAAAGGCTCAGCAGGAGTTCATGAATATTAAGTACCAGAATAAGGTACGTCTGGCAAAGTATATCTTAGAGCACAATGGAGTAGAGGTAGATCCCCGTTCCATCTTTGACGTACAGGTTAAGAGACTTCATGAGTACAAGCGTCAGCTGCTGAATATTTTACATGTAATGTATCTTTACAATGAGATTAAAGAGCATCCTGAGATGGATTTCTATCCCAGAACCTTCATCTTTGGTGCAAAGGCGGCAGCAGGCTATCGAAATGCGAAGCTGACCATCAAGTTAATCAATTCCGTAGCAGATGTGGTAAACAATGACGCTTCTATTAACGGTAAGATTAAGGTGGTATTCATCGAGAACTACAATGTATCCAATGCAGAGATTATCTTTGCAGCAGCAGATGTTTCCGAGCAGATTTCTACCGCTTCCAAGGAAGCTTCCGGTACCGGTAACATGAAGTTTATGTTGAATGGTGCATTAACTTTGGGAACCATGGACGGTGCTAACGTGGAAATCGTGGAAGAAGTTGGCGAAGAGCATGCATTTATCTTTGGTTTGAGTTCTGATGAAGTAATCGCATACGAAAATAACGGTGGTTATGATCCTATGGAAATCTTCAACAACGACCAGGATATCCGTAAGGTGCTGATGCAGTTAATCAACGGAACTTATTCCCGCGATACAGAGCTGTTCCGTCACTTGTATAATTCCTTATTAAATACCTTAAGTACTTCTAAGGCAGATACCTACTTTATCCTGAAGGATTTCAGAAGTTATGCAGAAGCACAGCGTAAGGTAGGCATTGCATACCAGGATGAAGCGGCTTGGGCAGAAAGTGCTATCTTGAACGTGGCTTGCTCCGGCAAGTTCACCTCTGACAGAACCATCCAGCAGTACGTGGATGAAATCTGGCATTTAGACAAGGTTGTTTTAAAATAATTATAAAGGGCTGTTGTCTGCTTGCTTTGCAGATAACAGTCTTTTGGCATGTTTTAAGAAAACTTTTCATTGCATAAGGGAAAGCTTTCTATTATAATGTTTTTTAGTATCGTTCATTAGGTAGGCGATATGAGAAAAGAGGGAAAGTATTATGATTAAATTATTAAATGGCGGTGCTTATTTGGTTAACGGCACCGAAATCATTGAGGATAATGCAGAAGCAGCCGCAGCCATTAAGAGCACAACCGGTAAGGAAGTAGCCAAGGCAGAAGCTGCTAAGCAGACCATTGCTTACGGTATTTTGGCTGACCACAATACCTCCGGCAATATGGATAAGCTGAAAATCAAGTTTGACAAATTAACCAGTCACGATATTACCTTCGTAGGTATTATCCAGACTGCTAGAGCATCAGGACTTCAGAAGTTCCCCATGCCCTATGTACTCACCAACTGCCACAACTCTTTGTGTGCGGTAGGTGGTACCATCAACGAGGATGACCACATGTTTGGTCTTTCCTGTGCAAAGAAGTACGGCGGTGTTTACGTGCCTCCTCATCAGGCAGTTATTCACCAGTTTGCAAGAGAAATGCTGGCAGGCGGCGGCAAGATGATTTTAGGTTCTGACTCACACACCCGTTATGGTGCACTTGGTACCATGGCAGTGGGCGAAGGCGGTCCTGAGCTGGTTAAGCAGCTTTTGAACCAGACCTATGATATCAATATGCCTGGCGTGGTTGGTGTATATATGACCGGTGAGCCTGTAAAGGGCGTAGGTCCTCAGGACGTTGCTTTGGCGATTATCGGTGCGGTATTTGCTAATGGTTTTGTAAAGAATAAGGTAATGGAATTCGTGGGTCCCGGCGTAAGCAGCTTAAGCGCTGACTTCCGTATCGGTGTGGACGTTATGACAACCGAAACCACCTGTTTGTCCTCTATCTGGAGAACCGATAGCGAAATACAGGAGTTCTACGAGATTCACGGACGTAAGGAAGAGTACAAGGAGTTAAATCCCGGAGAAGTGGCATACTATGATGGTATGATTATGGTTGATCTTTCTAAGATCCGTCCTATGATTGCTATGCCATTCCATCCCAGCAATACTTACACCATCGAAGAGTTAAATGCAAATCTTATGGACATCTTAGATGAAACCGAGAAGAGAGCATTGGTATCCTTAGACGGTGCAGTAGATTTCAATTTGAAGAATAAAGTAAAGAACGGCAAGTTTATGGTAGACCAGGGTATTATCGCAGGTTGTGCAGGCGGCGGATTTGAAAACATCTGTGCAGCAGCAGATATCC
Source organism: Lachnospiraceae bacterium (assembly GCA_017520425.1). Classification (GTDB taxonomy): domain Bacteria; phylum Bacillota; class Clostridia; order Lachnospirales; family Lachnospiraceae; genus Acetatifactor. The sequence goes on from JAFXFO010000028.1 coordinate 81,705, forward strand.
TGAAGGGCAGATATATCGGTTCTGACGGATTTACCTTAAGCGTATATCCCGCTTCCATGCCCGTATACATGGAACTTATTAAGAATGGCTGTGCAGCTACTATTTTAGAGACCGGTGCAGTTATGAAGACTGCATTCTGCGGACCATGCTTCGGTGCCGGAGATACTCCTGCAAACAATGCATTCAGTATCCGTCACTCTACCAGAAACTTCCCGAACAGAGAAGGTTCCAAGCTGCAGAACGGTCAGATTTCTTCTGTAGCACTGATGGATGCACGTTCCATCGCAGCAACTGCTGCAAACCAGGGCGTACTGACACCTGCTACTGAATTTGACGGTGAACTGAACAAATACAAATATCATTATGATAGTAATATTTACGCAAACCGCGTATTTGATTCCAAGGGTGTGGCTGACCCTGATGTGGAAATCCAGTTAGGACCCAATATCAAGGACTGGCCGGCTATGGGCGCACTTCCTGAGAACTTAGTACTTAAGGTAGTCAGCGAAATCCATGACCCTGTAACCACTACCGATGAGTTGATTCCTTCCGGTGAAACCTCAAGTTATCGTTCCAATCCTTTGGGACTGGCAGAGTTTGCACTTTCCAGAAAGGATCCTATGTATGTAGGTCGTGCAAAGGAAATCCAGAAAGCAGAAAAGGCACGTATGGAAGGTCAGAAGCCTTGCGAAGCAGTGGCAGAGGTGGCTGATATCATGAAGGCAGTTCGTGAGAAATTTGCGGATGCAGATTCCACCAACACCGGTTTCGGTTCCACCATCTTTGCAGTGAAGCCCGGCGACGGTTCTGCAAGAGAGCAGGCAGCAAGCTGCCAGAAGGTACTTGGCGGTTGGGCAAATATTGCAAACGAATATGCGACCAAGCGTTATCGTTCCAACTTGATTAACTGGGGTATGCTTCCTTTCCTGATTCAGGAAGGAGAGCTTCCTTTCAAGAATCTGGACTACTTATTTGTACCCGGCATCAAAGCAGCTGTTGAAAATAAGACAGAAGTGATTAAGGCTTATGTGGTAAAAGAAGGTGGCTTAACCGAGTTTGATTTGAAGCTTGGAGAATTGACCGATGAAGAGCGTCAGATTATCTTAAAGGGTTGTCTGATTAACTATAACAGAGTGTAATAGGGGGAACGGAGTATGAGCGAAAAACGTGTACCATTTAATAATCCTATGCTGATGGGTGCCCTGGAACTGTTGCGGGCTGAAAACACACCGGATCACAGAAGCATGGTAATGCAGGAGCTTTTAAAAGCCAGATTCTTGTGCCCTGTATTTGTTGATCCGCCGTTGACGGCAAATGAGGAAGGTGTTGCCAGAGCAGATGCTGACAGCAAAGTGAATTTACTGTTATTAACAGCCAATGACGGCAATAAATTCTTTATGGGTTATACCGATATGGAAGAGGTGAAAAAATGGACATCACAGCCCAAGCATCAGATGATCGTTTTCAGATTTGCAGATTATGCACAGATGCTGATAAAGCCGGAATGTGATGTGAATGGTGTGGTTATCAATCCATTTGACCACAATTTGGTTATCACAAAAGAAATGATTTTAGATATGCTGCAAAAGGCTAATTATTCACCTGAAGAATAAATAAGAGCACCACGACTTACAATCAAAAGTAAGTTGTGGTGTTTTTGTGTGTATAAAGAACGTACCACTGGAAAGAATAGTATCATAACAACGAATGAATGATGATTAAAGGAGTGGTATGGTATATGGATAAAAAAATAAGACCTTATAAAAACAGAAAACAGACAGTCAAAAGAGAAAGAGCAATCATGCTGGTATCATCCGCATTTGTTATGGCGGCACTGACCATAACAGGAATCTATATGAAGGGAAAAAACGTAGAGGACCAAAACGATGGATATTCTATCGATTTGGCCGAATATGAAACCAATGTAGGAGAACAATATGCCAAGCTGGTGGACGAAGTAAATACAAAAACTGACGCGGTAAAAGAGGATTTGCCGGATGTGCTTGCGTTGACAGATATCCCGATCATTGAAAAGGTACCGGAAGTGGATGGAGAATTGGACTACATGCCCAGAGAGGACAGTATCGTGGATTTCGAGGTAACAGAGGTGGATTCCGGTTTGGTTGAAATCCCGGGACTTACAGACATCGCAGAAGCCCCTGTAACAGAAGCACCCCAGATCGTAGAGAAGGTATTCTCCTTTACGGAAGAAGAGGGCTTGTATGTACCTGTTATGAACGAAATATTGATGCATTTCAGTATGGACAGAACCGTATACTTTGCTACCCTGGATCAGTACAAATACAATCCGGCAGTCATTTTTAAGGCTGTGGAAGGCTGCGAAGTATATGCCTGTGCAGATGCTAAGGTGGTAGATATGTACCGGAATGAAGAACTGGGTCAGGTTATGGTACTGGACTTGGGAGACGGATACAGAGCAATCTACGGACAGTTGAAAGACTGCAATGTGGCAGTCGGTGATGCCGTATCCGTAGGACAGGTCATCGGCCATGTAGGTACACCCACCAAGTACTACAGTGTGGAAGGAGTGAACCTTTACTTCTCACTGGAAAAGGATGGCCAGCCCATCAATCCTGAAGGGATGATGTAGAGGCAGACATCAGAGAAAAAGCCGGCAAGGCCCGGGCGCATATATATCCTAATGATGGTAACAAAGCGAAAGCGGGTCCGAATAGGATATATATGCGCCCGGGCCTTGCCGGCTTTTTCTCTGATGCAAAAAATTTCATTTATTGATGGAAATTATAGCCGAAAAGCGATATACTATAATAGGTGCGACTATTTAGTGTGTCACAAGTAACATTCATCGGAGGCAAGTATGAAAATCGTAGTATTAGCAGGCGGTATCAGTACCGAAAGAGATGTATCCCTTTCTTCAGGAACAGGGATTTATAAAGCACTGAAGGAGAAAGGTCATCAGGCCATTTTGATAGATGTATTTTTAGGATATCCGGGAGAGTTTACAGAGGATTTGTTTGCTCTGGAGAAGGACTGGGCGGCAGATATGCGCGGTGTGTCCGAGGAGATTACGGATATTGCTCAGATTATTGCACAGAGACCGGACTACAAGAAGAATTTCTTCGGCCCTAACGTAATTACCCTTTGTCAGCAGGCAGACGTGGTGTTTATGGCACTTCATGGTGCTGAGGGTGAGAACGGCAAGATTCAGGCATGCTTCGACCTGATGGGCATCCGTTATACCGGTACTGACCATGTGAGCAGTGCCATCGCCATGGATAAGGCTATATCCAAGGAACTGTTCAGAGAGAACGGTATCCCTACCCCGGCAGGCATCCATTTGAAGAAGGGAGAAGCAGATCCTAAGACAGTACCCTTCCCTTTGGTGGTGAAGTGCTGCAACGGTGGCTCCAGCGTAGGTACATATATCGTGGAGAAGGAAGAGGATTACGACCAGGCTAAGGCGGACTCCTTCCGTTATGACGATGAAATCATTATTGAACAGTATATTAAGGGTAGGGAGTTCAGCGTAGGTGTAATCGATGGAAAGGCTTTGCCGATTATTGAAATTGCACCTATTAGCGGCTTTTATGATTACAAGAATAAGTATCAGGCGGGTTCTACCATTGAGACCTGTCCGGCGGTATTGGATGATGAATTGACTGCACAGATGCAGCAGTATGCGGAGAAGGTATTTAAGACCTTACGTTTGAAGAACTATGCCCGTATGGACTTTATGCTAAGGGAAAACGGGGAAATGTTCTGCTTAGAGGCAAACACCCTGCCCGGTATGACACCCACCTCCCTGCTTCCCCAGGAGGCACAGGCCATCGGTGTGCCTTACGGAGATTTGTGCGAGTGGTTGATTAAAATATCTTTGAGAGATAAATAGTGACTGTACGGAAGAATGCTTAGGGCATTCTTCTGTAGTTTAGAGAGGAGAATGGTCTATGCGGAATATGACCTTGGAAAATATCGCAAAATGCTTGAATAAGCCCTTGTATGGTGCAACTGGGAAAGAACAGCAGGAGATTGCCGGAGCAGTACTGGACTCCCGTAAGGTGGAGGAAGGCTTTGCATTTTTTGCTACCAGAGGAGAAAAGGTGGATGGTCACAGTTTTATCCCACAGGTGGCAGAAAAGAAAGCGGCACTGGTGATTTGTGAGGAAGCTCCTACTGTGGAGATTCCCTATATATTGGTGGAGGATACTTTTGCGGCACTGAAGGAAGTAGCAGCATTTTACAGAGAACAGTTAGATATCCCCTTTGTGGGAGTGACCGGCAGTGTAGGCAAGACCAGCACCAAGGAAATGATTGCAGCTGCTTTGGGTGCAAAGTTTAACGTACTGAAAACCCAGGGCAATTTTAATAACGAGGTAGGCTTACCATTAACTATTCTTGGCATCCGTAAGGAGCATGAAGTAGCAGTGGTGGAAATGGGCATCAGTGATTTCGGCGAGATGCACCGCTTGAGCCGTATTGCCAAGCCGGATGTGTGTGTGATTACCAATATCGGACAGTGTCATTTGGAGAACCTGATTGACAGAGACGGTGTATTAAAGGCCAAAACAGAGATTTTTGACTTTATGCAGGAAGACGGCTATGTGGTACTAAATGGTGATGACGATAAGCTGGCTACGGTGAAGGTTGTAAATGGAAAAGCGCCCTATTTCTTCGGTTTGCAGGCCAGTGATCATAAGACTGCTCTGGCTACGGATATTCAAAACCATGGATTGTTCGGCAGTGATTTTAAGATGAGCTTGTTTGGTAAGGAATTGGAGGCAAACGTACCCCTGCCCGGTCAACATATGGTAATCAATGCACTGGCAGCAGCTACGGTAGGAAAGTTGCTTGGTATGGAGGAAGAGGATATCCTGAAGGGCATCGCTTCCGTACAGGCCACAGGAGGTCGTAGTAATATCCTGAAGCTAGAAGACAAAACAATCATCGACGACTGCTACAATGCCAACCCTGTATCCATGAAGGCGGCCATTGATTTATTAATGATGGCGCAGGGCAAGAAGGTGGTTATTTTAGGCGATATGTTTGAACTGGGTATCGATGAATTGGCGCTCCACCGAGAAGTGGGAATGTATGCCGCCATGGCACGTTTGGAGGGTATGATATTTATTGGAAATCTGTCTAAGGAAATGTATGAAGGTGCGGCTAAGCTTCGTGCCATGCCGGAGTACTACCCGGATAAGGAAAGCTTCTTTGCGGCTCACAAGCCTGAAGATTTCGCAGATACCACAGTACTGGTGAAGGCTTCCCATGGTATGCATTTTGAAGAGATTGTGGAGTGGTTGAAATAAAACAAAAAGGTACAATTCTGTGACCGGACAAAACTGTCCGATGTCTAAATTCGCTATTTATGTCGTGTTACGGATGATGATTTTTTGCTAAGTTGTGTTCGAAAGGAGGAAACAAATGGACCAGAAGAAAATAGGAAACTTCCTAAAAGACTTGCGTAAGGCCAATGGATTTACGCAGGAACAAGTAGCAGAAAAATTAGGAACATCCAGTCGTACCATATCAAGATGGGAAACAGGGGCATATATGCCGGACATTTCCTTACTTGTTGCCATTGCAGAGATGTATGATGTGGATGTCCGCGAAATCATCGATGGAGAAAGGAAAGAAGAAAACATGAATAGCGAAGTAAAAGAGGTGGCTGTGAAAATGGCCGATTATTCCACTATGGAAAAGAAAACTATGCTTAAATGGATTAAGCTGATGAGCATAGCAAGCTTTATTGTATCCTTATGTGTTATTGTATTGAATTGGATTAGAACCTTTTGGGTAATGAAAACAGTAACTACGGATATGGCGGGAAAGATATTTCTTGCCAAATGTATGGATGCCAATTCTATACTGGCTTACATACTGCTGGCATTTTCTGTTGCGGTGATGCTTTATGCAAGTGGTAAACTTAAACAGATTGAGCAGAGCAAAGTGGGAGCAACCGTTATTAAGATTATCGTTGTGGTTGCTGTTGGTCTGGCAGTGTTTGCCATGATACAAGCTTTTGGAGGAAATAATTATTACTTTATAGATGTGAATAGTATTATAGGATAAGGTATTGCTGTGAGCACTATTTTTAAGAATAGAGCTCACAGCATAGTTTTTTATATAAAATTTCCTAACCTTTATCAACTTGCTGTCACTTATTAAGTGAACAGCTGTTAAAAAAATAAGAGGCAGGACTTGCAAGTGATAAATCAATTGTTTGAAGAGATTACAAAAGAATACTCGTTGCAGATATTGAAGTGGGCCTACAAGAAATGTGGGGACGGATACCGGGCGGAGGAGCTAACCCAGGAGGTACTGGTTCAGATTTTTGCTGCCATACAGAAAAATGAGGAAGCCGGTAAAAACATCCGGCAGATGGAGCATTTTGTCTGGAAGATCGCGCACTACGTTTGGTGCCACAGTCTGCGGGGAAACTCACGTTATGTGATGTGTTCCATGGAGGAGGACATACGGGATGAGTTTGACTTTGTCAGTGAACTGGCAGACAAGGAAGAGCAGAAGCTTTTACTGGCCCAGCTACGAAAACAGATTAGCCGATTGAATTACCTACAACGAGAGATACTGATTTCTTTTTACATTGATGGTCTGCCACAGAAGACTATTGCAAATAGGTTGGGTATCAGTGAGAGTGTGGTCAAATGGCACCTTCACGATACCCGCCGGAAGTTGAAGAAGGAGTTGACAGAGAATATGGAAAAACAGAGAGAACAGGAATATATTTATAGACCAAAGAGGCTTCACATGGCGATTTGTGGTGAGGTAGTACAGCAAGTGGATACGAAAGAAGTGGAGGACAATCTGGTACGTCAGAATATTTGTATCGCCTGTTATCAGCACCCTAAGAGTCTGGATGAACTGACCTCGCTTCTGGGCATTCCCAAGGCATATCTGGAGTTTGATTTAAAGTGGTTGGTAGAGCATGAATTTGTGATTTATGAAAAAGGCAAGTATTACACTACCTTTTATATTAACAGTCGTTCAGAAATGCAAAAGTCCTATGGGGTTCATTGCAGTTTGAAGGAGCAGGTTTCTGATATAATCGTAAATGGACTTTTGGAGGCAGAGGATACCATACGTCAAATCGGTTTTCATGGAAGTGATGTGCCCATGGATAAGCTTCTGTGGTATTTGATATATGTTTTCAGCAGATATTTTCAAGAGGATAATGAGGACAATGCAGTGTGGATGGAAAAGCCCTTACGCCCGGATGGCGGAAAGTATTATCCTTTAGGATATATCGAAGATTGGGAGGATATTACGGAATGGACATTGGATAACAGAGGTTTTGCCTATAATGGTTATATGACTTCCTATTCTTTTTTCTGGTTTGGACTCTATAACTTTGGAGAATCAGAAATTGTTGATATGATGGATAAGTTCACACCGGAGTGGATAAAACGTCACAATCTTTTGGAGGATATCATCAAAGCAGATTTTGACATTTCGTGGATTACAGAAGAGCAGCGTTTCGACCTGGCAAAGCTGGTAGAAAAAGGCTTTGTGGAAATCAAGGGTGATAAAGCAATTCCACGATTTGCAGTCTTTACAGAGGAACAGTTCAAGCGTTTAGAAAAAGAAGTGTTTGAGCCTATCGTAGAGAAGCTTCGCCCCGGATATGAAATGTTACGAGACAAACTTACGAAATTCTATCAGGACAAGTTGCCTGTTCAGCTAAAATCCATCCATAAGCTGCCCTTAAGACAGGCACTGCATGATATGGGTTATGTAACAACAGTACTTGCCTTTAAGGAAGGAAAGCTATATGTACCAAAGGATCGCGCAGATGGGGAGTTTTTGACTTTGCTGTATGTGAAGGATGAGTAAGAGGCAGGGATGTCAGCCGGTAGATTATGATGAAAGATTAATTGGATATTTACAGATACTTAATGTGTGTTATACTATTTACATAGAGAGGCATTCAAAGTTAAGAAAGACTAACTATTAAAAGTCAAGTCTAAAAACAAAATTTTATGAATGATTTGCAGAAATGCATTTCAGGATATAAAAGAACTCTTGCAGAGTTCTTTGAACATTGAAAACTGCATGACAAATAGAGCATCATTATA